>JANYGI010000155.1 GCA_025362495.1 Byssovorax sp.
AGTGGGGGGCTTCCTGTGGACAGCCGCGGCGTCACGGCCCCCCTCCCTGAGCGCGCCCGGCGCGCGATTTGGGAGGGGCGCACCGCGCGGAGGCCGCAGGCCGAGCACGGGGCGGGGGTGGGCAACTGTCTCGAGATCCGCTGATCGCTCGGGGTTTTCAGCGGATTTCCACGCCGGTCCAGTAGGCGAGGACGCGCTCGCCGTGGTCGCGGTCGAGGCCGAGGGAGAGGGTTTCGAGCATCGGGGCGAGGCCCAGGGCTTCCATCGCTGCATTGAGCGGAGCCGGGATGTTGACGATCGCCGGCGGGGGGAGCACCAGGGAGGGGGCGCGAATCACCGCGGGTTCCAGGCCTTTTCCGGCGTCGCCGAGGCGGTCGCGCATCTCGTGGAGGGCGCGCTCGAAGCCGCCGAGGTAGTCGACGAGGCCGCACGCGTGGGCGTCGGTGCCGCTGTAGACCCGGCCTCGCGCGAGGGGCTCGATGGCCTCGATCGGCTTGTTTCGCCCGCGGGCCACGGCGCGCAGGAACGTCTGGTAGAAGGCGTCGAGCTCGCCCTGGAAGAGGGCGCGCTCGTCTTCGTCGAGGCGGCGCGAGGGGGAGAAGAGGTCGGCGCGGGCGCCCCGCTTGACGACGTCGGTGAAGACGCCGAGGCGCTCGAGCAGCGGTCCGACGACGAAGCGCGCGGCGACGACGCCGATCGATCCGGTCACCGTTTGCCGCTGCGCGACGACGACGTCGGCCCCGGCGGCGATGTAGTAGCCGCCGCTCGCGGCCACGTTCGACATGTAGGCGACGACGGGCTTCACCTCGGCCGCGCGCAGGACCTCGTGGTAGATGCGGTCGCTCGCGAGGGCGCTCCCGCCGGGGGAGTCGATGTGGAGCAAGATCCCGCGCACGAGCGGGTTGGCGCGGGCGGCGCGGATCGCGGCGATGATCGGCCCCTCGACCGCGACGCGCGAGAGGGCCATCCGCGCCTGCGAGACGATCGGCCCGTGGACCTCGATCACGCCGATCACGGGGCGGCGGCGGAGCGGGCGGAAGCGCGTCCCGAGGCGGCGCTGGAGGTAGCGCGCCGCCGGCGTGCGGAGGGCCGCGCCGCCGCTCGGAGCGAGGAAGCGATCGAGATCGTCCTCGTAGGCGATGCCGTCGATGATGCCGAGATCCAGGGCCGACGCGGCGCTGTGGGGCGCGGACTCGATCCAGCGCGCGGCGACCTCGCGCGCGACGTTGCGGCCGCGGGCGAGCGCGGCGGTGAGCGCGTCGTGGTGCGTCTCGAGGAGGGCGCCGAGCTGCTCGCGCTGGGCGTCGCTCATCGTGTCGCGCACCAGGGACTCGCCCGCGCTCTTGTACATTCCCTTGGCGAAGACCTCGGGCTCGACGCCGAGGCGATCGAGCGCGCGGCGCACGTAGCGGCCGTGCGCCGCGAAGCCGAGCGGCGCGACGGTGGTCTCGGGGCCGACGAGGATCGCGCGCGCCGCCGACGCGAGATAGAGCGACTGGTTGTCGGCGCCGTACGGCAGGTAGGCGATCACGTCTTTCCCGGCGGCGCGGATCTCGGAGATCACGTCGCGCAGCGAGGCGAGCACGGCGGGCCCGCCCGACGGGGATCGCACGTCGAGGAGCAGGCCGCGCACCCGGGGATCGTCGGCCATGGCGCGGGTGAGCTCGCGCAGGCGGGCGATCGAGAGCGGGGGCCGGCGGACGCGACGGAGCAGCGACCAGCGCGCCCTGTGCGGCGGCAGATCGGCGACCGGTCCGTCGAGCGTGAGGGTGAGCCACGCCCCCTTCGGCGCGGCGCGCGCGCGACGGAAGGCGTGGAGCGGAAAGAGCAGGACGCGGAGCAGGTTGAGGACGAACGCGACAATCACGAAGGCTCCGTGGGCCGGGCGAGCGATGCCGGGAGGGCGGATCGATAGGCCCGAACGCCGGCGAAGCATGCGCTGAAAATCCGGGGGACGCCTCCTGCTCCGCGGCCGACGACGCTTCGAAGGAGCGGCCGATGCATGTATGCTCCGGGCCCTTTTGCCGCCGTTGACCTCCGAGGTACCTTGAGTCGATCCATCCCCCGCGCCGAAACGAAGCCTACCGCCCAGCCGGGCCCGGGGGCGCTGCGGGTCGTGCCGCTCGGCGGCCTCGGCGAGGTCGGGATGAACTGCATGGCGATCGAGCAGGACGACGGGATCCTCCTCATCGACTGCGGCGTCACGTTCCCGTCGACGGATCTCGGGATCGACGTGTTTCACCCGCGCTTCGACTACCTCAACGCGCGCAGTGATCGGGTCCTCGGCATCGTCCTGACCCACGGGCACGAGGACCACATCGGGGGCTTGCCCTACCTGCTGTCGACGCTGGATGTACCGGTGTACGGGCCGCCGCACGCCATCGAGCTCGCCAAGCTGCGCCTCGCCGAGCACGGCTTCGACGCCGGCGAGATCGATCTGATCCACACCCGCGTGGGGCGGACGTTCGAGATCGGATCGTTCAACATCGAGCCGATCCGCGTCACCCATTCCATCGTCGACGCCACGGCGCTCGCCATCCGGACGTCGGCGGGGATGATCGTGCATACAGGCGATTTCAAGCTCGATCCGACGCCGCCCGACGGCGAGACGACGGACGAGGCGCGCTTTTCGGCGCTGGGTGACGAGGGCGTGCGGCTCTTGCTCTCGGACAGCACCAACGTCGACTCGGCCGGGACGTCGACGAGCGAGGCCAGCGTGGGGCGGGCGCTCGCGGCGCTCGTGGCCGGCGCGAAAGCGCGGGTGATCATCGGCGTCTTCGCCTCGAACGTGCAGCGGCTGAAGCTGCTCGGCGAGATCGCGGTCGCGACGGGTCGGCGCATCTGCTTGCTCGGCCGCAGCGTCGGCAACCACGTGAAGATCGCGCAGGCGCTGGGGCGGCTCGACTGGCCGAGCGATCTGCTGCTGCCGTCAGAGATGGTGGGGGCGATGCCGAAGGAGCGCGTGCTGGTGATCGCCAGCGGCACCCAGGCCGAGCGGATGAGCACGCTGACGCGCCTCGGGCAGGGCACGCACCCCGCGCTGCGGCTCGACGAGGGCGACCTGGTGATCCTCTCGAGCCGGATCATCCCGGGCAACGATCGGCCCGTGTTCGACATGATGGGCGACTTCCTCCGCCTCGGCGTCAAGCTCGTCACCAAGGTGACCGATCCCGGCGTCCACGCGAGCGGCCACGCGTACCGGAGCGAGCAGCTCCGGATGATCGAGCTGACGCGTCCGCGCGCGTTCGTTCCGGTGCACGGGACGCTTCATCATCTGATGCGCCACGCGGAGCTCGCGCGCGACGCCGGCGTGGCCGAGATCCTCGTCGCCGAGAACGGCGAGACGTTCGACGTGGCCTCGGGATCGGCGCCGACGAAGGGCGCGCGCGTGCCCGTCGGTCGCGTCGCGGCGGCCAACGGGGACACCATCTCCGACGAGGTCCTGCGCGAGCGAGCTCAGCTCGGGCGCAGCGGCATCGTCCTCGTCTCGGTGGTGCTCGATCGGCGCGGCGTGGTGATCGGATCGCCGGAGATCATCTCGCGCGGCGTCGTCGACGCGGCCTTCGCCAGCGCGCTCCGCCAGGCCTCGAGCGCGGCGGCGCGGGCGATCAACGAGGCTGATCCGCGCATCCGCACGCTCGACGAGTCGCTCCGGGACGCGGTGCGCCTGGCGACCCGCCGCGCGATCGAGAGCCACACCGGGCGGCGTCCCCTGGTGATGGTGACGCTGACGCGGACCTGATCACCATGGCCGAGCGTGCTTCTTCGCATCACCACCACGAGCCGGTGATCACCGCCCACGAGCTCCTCGCGCCGGCGGTGGCCGAGCTCTGCGCCGCGATCCGCGAGGCCGACGCCCGCGTCGCCGCCACCGCGGGCGGGCAGGCGCGCGGCGGGGTCGGCTACGACGCCGAGGCCATCCACGATCTCCGCGTCGGCCTGCGTCGCCTGCGCACGCTGCTCCGACCGGCCCGATCCATCTATGGAAAGCGGAAGATCCGCGCCGCCAGCGACGAGCTCCGCCGCTTCGCGCAGGCCACGGGGATCGTCCGCGACGAGGAGGTGCTCCACGAGACGCTGGCCTCGCTCGATCTGCCGCGACGCCCCCGGCGCGCCCTCGACGCGTGGGTTCGATCGCGCGGGCCCCACGAGCGCGAGCTGCGCGCGACGGCGATCGAGCTGCTCACGAGCGCCGACACGACGCGCGCGCGGCCCTCGCTCGACCACGCGCTCACCGCGCTCGAGAGCTGCATCCGGTCGCGCAAGCAGGGCAAACAGGCGGCGTCCGACGTGGCGCGGCAGGCGATCGACGCGGCGATCGAAGGGGTACGCGAGGCCGCGACGCTCGCCCCTTCCACCGCGGATCCGGCGGCGATGCACGCGCTCCGCATCCGCGAGAAGCGGCTCAGGTACACGGCGGAGATCTTCGCCGAGGTGCTCCCCGGCGAGTCGGCGCGCCTCGCGAAGGACGCCGCGAAGATGCAGAAGCGCCTGGGCGAGCTCCACGATTTCGATCAAGCGATCGCCGTCCTTCTCCAGGCGCGGAGCCTCGGTCGCCCGGCGCGGCCGCTGGTGATCGAGGCGCTGCGCGAGGCCCGCGCGCGACTCGCGGCGCGGCTCGTCGACGACGTCGCGGCCGCGGCGCGCGCGCCCGGCGCCCCGGTCGATCCGCGCTCACGACGTGATCCGCCGGCCCGCGGCGACGCAGAGCGCTGAGGCTGCGCGGCGAGCTCCACGCGCCGACACTCACGCTCGTCGCGGGCCGCTGCCAGCTTCGTGGATCAAGGCGACGTACAGAATGGCGACCGTGAGGGAGCGGACCCGAGGCCCGCGCCCACGCAACGTGCCGTGGCGCGAGCGAAGCTGCGCTGTGCGTGAGCAAGCCACGAGAGCTGGTCTGGCTTCCAGATTTTTCCTTGACCGCCTGCAAGCAAGCATGGTCTCGTCGTGAATGGACGGCAGCGCGGAGAGCACGAGCCATGGTGAAACTCAAGAACGCAGACACGACAGACACGGCAGATCAGGCGCATAACCCGGCATCACCGGCCTGGAGCACCGTATTCGACATGCCGCTCGACGAGCTGGAGCGTCGCGTGGGTCAGGCACGCTCCTTCATGCAGCAAGCCTTCGATCTCTTCCCGGGTCTCCTGGTGATGACCGACGAAGAGCGCAAGAGCTCCAACGGTCGTATCCGCAAGGGCGAGGGCCCGATGCATCTCGTCGTGATCTCCGTGATGGAGGCGTTCCCCGCGTTCTTCGAGGCGCTGGCCGATCTCGACGAAGGCATCGATCCCACCAAGGTCGAGACGTCGCTCATGCGCGACCGGATCCAGCGGGCCGAGATCCTCGCGCAGCTCCTCGATAGCGCCGATAAGTTCGGCGGGATGTCCGATACTGTGATGCATCTCCGCGCCTTGGTGCGGGATCCGATCAAGGAGGCGTACGGGATCGCCAAGGCCATGGCGAAGACGAACGACCGCCTCAAGTCGATGGTGGCGCCCGTCATCAACTTCTATTCGGCCATCGCGCGCGCAGCTGCGGCGACGCGGAAGGCCAACGCGGAAGCGAACCTGCCCGCCGCAAAGGGCTGAGCCGCGGCCTTCGAGCGAGCCAGCGCCGTCCGCGAGCCCTGGCCGGCACCACGGGAGGCCTGCGTGGCACCACGCAAGCCCGATCGGGCACCACGCAAGCCCGATCGGGCACGATTCAAGGCCCGATCGGGGCACGCATGGTGCCCGATCGGGCACCACCCGAGCCCCGCGGGGTTCGACGCGACCCGCCTGCATCCCACGCACTCACGAGAGGGCGGCCTACCCGCGCGCCGACCAACCGCGCAGGCAGGCGAGCGAGGGCGTCGCTGGATCTGCGCGCCAGCGTCGCGGCAAAGAGTCCTGTCGATACGTGCCGACGAGGCGCCCAGAGCGCAGCTCGCTCGGTGGGTCGCTCAGCGAGGCCCCGCGTCTGAATCAGCGAGCACGATCCTGCAACGACTCGATAGGTAAATGCGACCGCCAGGGATCGGCCTCCCTCGGTGGCGTCCCGCTGGTCGCTCCCTGGTGGTCGCGGCTACTTGAGCGAGGATCCTGCTCAGTCATCTGGCTACGTCAGGCTTGGGCCACCTGAAGAGTGAGCAGCAACCCATGGAGCGCGTGGACGAGCCTTCGCGGCCATGATAACAGGCGAGGCCATGCATGCTCTGGGCGTGGACGCCATTTTGCAAAACGGCGGAAACATGGGAGCGCTCGCGCGTCAGACAGACTGGACGAGCACCCCGCTCGGGCCGGTGACGAGCTGGCCGCAGAGCCTCCGCAGCGTGGCCGGGCTCGTTCTGGCGTCCCACTTCCCGATGTACTTGGCCTGGGGCCCCGAGTACACCCAGATCTACAACGATGCTTATCGGCCGATACTCGGCTCCTCCAAGCACCCGGCAGCGATGGGCGCCGGCGCCGCGGAGACGTTCGCCGAGAGCTGGCACATCATCGGACCAATGTTCGACGACGTCCGCCGTGGAATAGCCTGCGCCTCGAAGGACTGGATGCTTCCGCTGCATCGGAACGGCTACCTCGAAGAGTGCTTCTTCACGTTCTCGTACAGCCCTGCTCTGGACGAGAGCGGCGGGGTCGGCGGCGTCCACGTCATCGTGGTAGAGACGACGGAAACTGTCGTTGAAGCGCGGCGCCTGCAAGCGCTCGAAGCGCTGTCCGATGGCATGGCGCGCGGCCCCACCACCCCCGAGGGCGTCTGCGTGACTGCGCTGACGGTCCTCGAGGCGTATCGAGAGGACATCCCGTTCGCCTTGATTTACTTTCTGCCCGAAGATGGGCAGGCCGCCCGCCTGGTCGCTCGAATGGGGCTCGAGGAGGGGGCGCCCGAGAGGGTTCCGGTGATTCCGGTGCTCCGCGCCGGCGACGGCTGGCCTCTACATCGGGTCTCCTCGACCGGACAGATGGAGACGGTGACGGACCTCGGTGTCCGCTTTGGCCCTCTGCCGGGGGGGCCATGGCCGGAGCCGGCCCGCGCCGCCGTGGTCCTCCCGATCCGGGATCCCGAGCGGGAGCGACCGTACGCGACGCTCATCGTCGGAGTCAGCCCTCGACGCGCTCTCGATCCAAGCTATCGCGACTTCTTCTCGCGTGTCGCTGGAAAGCTCGCGACGGCGATGACCAGCGCCCGGGTCGTCGAGGCCGATCGGCGGCGCGCCGAGGAAGACCGCGCCATTGTCGAAGCGGAGCGCAATCGACTCTACGGCCATTTCATGCAGGCGCGGTTCCCCATTGCCATCCTGCGCGGCACCGAACACACGATCGAGCTCGCCAATTCGGCGGCGCTCGAGATCTGGGGCAAGAAGCCGACGATCGTTGGCCAGCCGCTCCTTGCGGCGCTCCCCGAGATCATCGACCAGCCCTTCATCGGCTACCTGGACAGAGTCCGTGATACGGGGATCACCTACGAGGGCAAGGAGGAACTGGCGCGGCTGGCTCGGGGACCGAGCAACCAGCTCGAAGACGTCTTCTTGAACTTCGTTTACTCGCCTCTTCGGGCACGCGGAGGTGAGATCGAAGGCATCCTCGTCTGCGCGTTCGAGGTCACGAGCCAGGTTCTGGCGCGCCGGGCGCTGGAGCAGTCGCTCGCCGAGTCCGCCCGACTGAGTCGCGAGCGCGAGGAGGCGGACGCTCTCTTTCGCGCGCTGGCTGAGAACCTCCCGGAGCTGGCTTGGTCGGCACTGCCCGACGGGCACATCGATTTCTACAATCACCGCTGGTACGCGTACACGGGCACGACGTTCGAGCAGATGGAGGGCTGGGGATGGAAGGTTGTCCACCATCCCGGGATGCTCGAAGAGGTGACCCGCCGGTGGATGCTGTCTCTCACGAACGGCGAGCGGTTCGAGATGGAGTTCCCGCTGCGGGGCGCTGACGGCGTGTTCCGCTGGTTCATCACCCGCGTCGAGCCGCTGCGCGACGCGCGGGGCCGTATAGTCCGCTGGTTCGGGACCAACGCCGACATCGACGACGCCAAGCGCGTGCGCGAAGAGCTGGAGGAGCGCACCCGGTTCGAGCAGCACCTCCTCGGCATCGTCAGCCACGATCTGCGCAATCCGCTCGGCGCCATCCTGCTCGGCGCGACTGCCCTGCTGGAGCTGGCAGAGAGCGGCGAGGTGACCTCGATCGCGCGGCGCATTCACGCGTCGGCGGAGCGCTCGACGCGGATGATCACCGACCTCCTCGACTTCACCCAGGCGCGGCGCGGTGGCCGCATTCCGCTCAAGCGGCGCGCTGTCGATCTCCACGATGTCGCGATCGCGGCGATTCACGAGACGGAGGCGATGTTCCCCGAGCGCGTCGTCGAGGTGACACGCGAGGGAGAGGTTCGTGGCACTTGGGACGCCGACAGGCTCGCTCAGGTGATCACCAATCTCGTCACGAATGCCCTCAAATACGGCACCAGCGGGACGCTCGTGGCAGTTCACCTCGTGGGGCGGCGAGAGACGGTGGAGCTCACGGTGCACAACCAGGGCACGCCGATCCCGGCGGAGCGCCTGGGCCAGATCTTCGAGCCGCTCCAGCGAGCGACCGACACGATCGATCTCAAGACCCGGAGCGTCGGTCTCGGGCTCTACATCGTCGACGCCATCGTGAAGGCCCACGAGGGAACGGTGAGCGTCGTGTCGACCGTGGAAGCAGGAACGACGTTCTCTGTGCTGCTCCCGAGGGAGTCAGAAGCGTAGCCGCCGCGCCGAGCCTGGAGAGGCTCGCGTCAAGGTCATGC
>JANYGI010000185.1 GCA_025362495.1 Byssovorax sp.
TCACCCGCGGCAGCGACGGCGGCCTCCGCGGCAACTCGTGGTTCCTCGGGCCCGAGCTGCTCGTGGGCGCGTTCGTCCGCCTCGCCGGCCCCGACGTCACCTCACCGAACGGCATGATCTACAGCGGATCCAGCGACGCTCACCCCGTCCTCGGCGCCGCGTTCGACGTGGCCTACGCCCTCTCGCCCTCGTTCCAGCTCGAGGCGCAGCTCGGCAACCTGCGCTGGATCCCCGCGTCGAGCGGGTCGCTCTTGCTCGTCGGCGCGACCCTCGGCGGCTCGCTCCGCTTCTGAGGTCGCGCGTGCTCTCTCCCCCCATTGCTCTGCCCACCCGGCGACGCACGACCCGGCTCGCGGCCACCCTCGCCGAGCTTCTGTTACCGGGTGATCTGGTGATCTTGAAGGGCGACCTCGGCGCCGGAAAGACGTTCTTCACCCGCGCCCTCGCGCGCGCCCTCGGCGTCCCGCCGTCGATCGGGATCACCAGCCCGACGTTCACGCTCGTCCATGAAATCGAGGCGAAGATCCCGATCGCACACGCCGATCTCTATCGCCTCAACGAGCCGGGCGAGCTCGCCGAGCTCGGCCTGCGCGACCGTCGCGGCGAGGGCGCGGCGCTGGTCGTCGAGTGGGGCGAGCCCTACCTCGACGCGCTCGGCGGCGACGCGCTCGTGCTGGAGCTCGCCGTGGCGCCCGGCGGATCGGGCCGCGAAGCGCGCGTCGCGGGGACGGGGCCGCGCGGCAAAGCCCTCGCCACAGCGCTCGCGGACCGAAGCGTGATAGAACCCCGACCGTGAGCGAGGGCGAGCAGACCGAGACGCGCTGGTGGCAGAGCCCGGCCTTCGAGGGCGTCTTCTACTGGCTCGACAACATCGGCAACATCATCTCGCTCACGGGTCGCACCGTGATCTGGCTGTTTCGCCGGCCCTTCCGCGTGAGCCAGATGTTCGCCGCGATGGACTTCATCGGCGTGCAGTCGATCTTCATCGTCGGCCTCACCGGCACCTTCAGCGGCATGGTCGTCACGCTCCAGACCACCTACGCGCTCCGCGCCTTCAGCGCCGAGGGCCGCGTCGGCGGCATCGTCGCCGTATCGCTCACGCGCGAGCTCGCGCCGGTTTTCTCGGCGATCATGGTCACGGCGCGCGCCGGCAGCGCCATGGCCGCCGAGCTCGGCAACATGCGCGTGACCGAGCAAATCGACGCCATCGCCACCATGGGCGTGAGCCCGATCCAGTACCTGCTCTCGCCGCGCCTGCTGGCCTCGGTGATCATGGTCCCGCTGCTCTGCATCCTCTACACGACCGTCGGGATGATGGGCTCGTACCTCGTCAGCATCCTGCTCCTCGGTGGCGACTTCGGCGTGTTCCTGCAGAGCATCCGCGACACGGTGCAGCCCAAGGACATGTTCATGGGCGTGATCAAGGCCGCCGTGTTCGGCTTCATCGTCTCGGCGATCTCCTGCCGCCACGGCTTCTACGCCGCCGGCGGGGCCCGCGGCGTGGGCGTGGCGACGACGCGCGCCGTGGTCGAGAGCTGCGTCTCGCTCCTGATCGTGAACTACGTGCTGACGCAGCTCCTGCTCGACAGCGATATGTAGTCTCGCGGGGTCCGCCGCGGGCGGCGCGCTCGCCCGTACCATCGAGTCAGGAGATCCCTCGTTCGGGATGAGTGCCACTCCTGATTCCAGGCCTGGGAGCGCGACGGGGGCTGACGTCGCGATCGGGTGATGGCGCAGATCTCCTGTGATCCTCGGTGATCTCGCGCTGCCTCATTGCTGTGCATTCGTGGTGGACGGTCCCGGTGGACGGGCTTCGCGCGCGGAACATGCTCCCGCGTCGCGGCGTCGCTCGAGCCGCGGTGCAGCGTCGCCCGGTGGGGTGTTAGGGTTGAAACGACAGGCGTCTCCGCAGCGCGGAGTCTGCGCCCGGGCGCGGGGCCCGAGGCTCCTCGATTCCAGCAGTGTCGTCAGGGGATCATCATGGATCTATCCGCCGGAACGGTCGTCGCCGACCAGTATCAGCTCGAATCCGTCCTCGGATCGGGCGGCATGGGCGTCGTCTGGAAGGCCCGTGATCTGACGCTGAACCGCCTCGTCGCGCTCAAGGTCCTGCGCGCGGACGTCGACGCCGATCCGGCGATGTCGAGCCGCTTCCAGCGCGAGGCGCGCATCCTCGCGTCGCTCGATCACCCGGCCATCGTGCCGATCTTCGCCTGGCTCACCATCACCGACGAGAGCGGGCGCAAGCGGCCCTGCATCGTCATGCAACTGACGACGAGCACGCCGCTCTCGCTCTGGATCCGCCAGAGCGGGCCGCGGCCGCTCGGCGAGGCCGTGATGTTCCTGAAGAGCCTCCTCGGCGCGCTCGCCGTCGCGCACGAGGCCGGCGTGGTCCATCGCGACGTGAAGCCGCAGAACATCCTCGTCGATCGCGTCGACGGGCAGCACCGCGCGCGCCTCGTCGATTTCGGGATCGCCAAGACCAGCGTCGCCGACTCGGCCACCACGCAGCGAGGCATGGTGCTCGGCACCCCGGCGTACATGTCGCCCGAGCAGATCATGGACTCGTCGCTGGTCGACGCGCGGGCCGATCTCTGGGCGCTGTCGGTGTGCTTCTTCGAGCTGCTCACGGGCGAGATCCCCTTCACCGGCGGCACGATCATGGAGATCCTCGCCGGCATCCTCGCGGGGCCGCCGCCCTCGGCGCGCGCGCACGTGGCCTCGTTGCCGGGCGCGGTCGACGAGTTCTTCGCGCGGGTGTTCGCGCGCGCCCCGATCGATCGACCGTCGACCGCGGCCGAGCTCCTCGCGCTCTTGCCCGACCTCGCGTCGTCCGAGCCGACGACGCTGTGCTCGGCCGCGCCGGTGCGTCAGCCGTCGGACGTGGACCTCTCGTCGGCGCCGCACCGCGCCCTCGGCGAGCCGTCGGCCTCGTTCGTCGGGCGCGACGGCGAGCTCGGGCGCCTCGTCGCGATCTTGCAGCGGATGGCGGCGTCTGCGGGCTCCGTCGCGTTCGCGGTGGGCACCGCGGGGGCCGGCAAGAGCACGCTCGTGGAGGTGTTCGTCCGTCAGGCGCAGGTGGCCCTCCCCGGCCTGCTCATCGCCCGCGGCGCGTGCGTCGAGCAGTACGGATCGGGCGAGGCCTACCTGCCGTTCCTCGACGCCCTCGAGCACCTGCTCGCCGGCCCGCGGCGCGCGCCCGTGATCGAGGTGCTCCGCGCGCACGCGCCGACGTGGTGCCTTCATTTACCGGCCTGCGCCGACTCGGCGGAGTCCATGGCCGCGCTCCGGCGCGAGACGCTCGGCGCCACCAAGGATCGCATGATGCGCGAGCTCGGCGACGCCTTCGCGGCGCTCGCGGCGGTGGCCCCGGTGCTGCTCGTGCTCGAGGACTTGCAGTGGGCCGACGCGTCGAGCGTGGACCTGGCGCGGCACCTCGCGCAGCGCGCGCCGACGCAGCGGATCCTCGTCGTCGGCACGCTGCGACCGGACGAGCTCGACGTCGTCAACAGGCCGCTCCTGCTCGCGAAGATGGAGCTCGAAGCTCGCCAGCTCTGCCACGAGGTAACCCTCGCTCCGCTCGATCTCGTCGCGCTGCGGCGCCACCTCGATCTCCGCTTCCCGGCCAACGATTTCGCGGCCTCGCTCGCCACCGTGATCGAGCGCCGGACCGGCGGACACCCGCTCTTCGTCGAGGCCCTGGTGCGGATGCTCGTCGATCGCGGCGAGCTCACCGGCGTGCGATCCTCGGTCGTCGATCCGCTCTCGCCGACGCCGCCGGCCATGAGCGGGGTGCGCGACGCCGAGGCGCGCGAGGTGGTGCGCTGGCGCCTCGCGCGGCCGGTGAGCGAGCTCGATCTCGACGCCCCGGAGGACGTGAAGAGCCTGATCCGCCGCAAGCTCCAGTCGCTCGACGAAGAGTCGCGCCGGACGCTCCAGTACGCCAGCGTCGAGAGCGACGAGTTCCTCTCGGTGATCCTCGCCCGGAGCCTCGGCGTCGACGAGATCGAGCTCGAAGAGCGCCTCGATCGGCTCGCCCGCGCCCACCGGCTCATCGTCTGCTGCGGCGAGGAGGCGCTGCCGGATCACACGATCACCACGCGCTATCGCTTCGTCCAGGCCCTCTACGCGGCGGTGCTCTACGAGGATCTCGTGCCCAAGCGGCGCGCGCAGCTCCATCATCAGGTCGCCGAGCGGCTGACGCACCACCACGGCGCGGAGGCGCCGCGCATCGCCGCTCGCCTGGCGATCCACTGGGAAAAAGGGCGCGATCTCGCGCGCGCCGTCGAGAGCTACTCGCTCGCGGGGCGCAACGCGATCGCCCGGTGCGCGCACGCCGAGGCCGCGGATCACCTCGAAGCGGCGCTCCGGCTCGTCGAGCGGCTGCCCCCGACCGGCACCGAGGAGCGACGGTTCGCGCTGCTCGCCGAGCTCGGCGAGGTCCACCTCAACCTGACGCGCTTCGACGCGGCGATCCGCGATTTCGAGTGGATGGCCGCGGTCGCGCGCACGCCGGCGCAGGAGAGCGCGGCGCTCAACGGCCTCAGCCGCGCGCTGTTCTTCGCGCAGCGGATCGACGGGCTCGCCGAGCGGGTGCCGCAGGCCCTCGCCGCGGCCGATCGCTCCGGTGACGCCGCGCTCCGCGCCGGCGCTCGCACCATCGCCGCGCTCAACCACCTTTGCCTGGGCGAGCTCGATCGCGCGGCCTTGCTGCTCGACGAGGCCATCGCGCTCGCCGGTCACGAGGCCAGTCGGGTCGCGCTGGGGTTCCGCGGGCTGATTCATTATTACGAGGCCGAGTACGAGAGCGCCTGTCGCGTGCTGGCCGAGGTGGAGCGGCTGGCCGAGGCCGCCGGCGATGGACACACGATCCTCCTGGCTCGCTTCGGACAGGGCCTCTCGCAGGGGAACCTGGGCCGGATGTCCGACGCGCTGGAGACGCTGGAAGGGGCGTTGATGCTCGCCGAGCGCAACGCGAGCCCGTACTGGATGACGCGACTCCCGAGCTGCCTTGGCTGGCTCTACCGGGAGCTCGGCGCGGAGGATCGCGCGCGCGCCTGCGACGCGCGCAGCCTCGAGGTGGCCCGTCGCTTCGGCGCCGCCGATCTGGAGCCGAGCTCGCTCATCGACCCGGGTCGCGGCGAGCTGCTCGACGGGGGCGACGCGGAGGACGCGATGACCGTCCTCGGTCACGTGAGCTCGCGGCTGGCCCGCGACGAGTGGATGCGCTGGCGCGTCACGCTGCGCTCCGAAGCCAGGCTGGCGCGCAGGCACCTCACCCAGGGAGATACGCTGTCTGCCGCGCAGCACGCCTCGACCCTGCGGGAGCTGGCGATCCGCTACAAGGCCCGCAAATACCTGGCGCTGGCGCTGGAAATCCAGGCCGAGGTGGCGCTCGCCAACGGTGATCCCGACGCCGCCGAGGGCGCGCTGGGCGCCGCGCTGGAGGTGCTGGACCGGTATCCGACCCCGATCGTGGCCCATCGCCTCTACGCGACCGGAGCGCGGGTATGCGCCGCGCTGAACGACCCTGTCGGGGCGCAGCGGGCCCGCGATCGAGCGCGCTTGATCGTGGACGTGCTCGCGGCGAGCCTGCGCGACGAGGAGCTGCGCGAGGGGTTCCTGGGATCGGTGGGAGCGGGCGTGGTGGACGAGTCGGCGGCCTGAACGTGCCAGTCGACGTCATTCACTCGTCGACGTCCTCTGCCGGCGTGGGGCCGTAAGCGGCATAGATCTCCTCCGCCATGCGCCGCAACATGGGCCCGCCAGCGGCGTTGACGTGGAGCTCGACGCCGGGGACGAGCACGATGCGCTCCCAGCGCTCGAGAGGATATCTGGGCGGCGGTGGGCGCACCAGCGCTGGAGCTACCGGCGCCGCGGGCGCGTCGAGACGAGCGCGAATGACGTCGAGGCGAACGTTCTGCTCGCGGAGCTGCTGAATGGCGCGGAGCCGAGCGAGGTGCTCCCCACCATAGCGCGTGGCCGCGGCGCGAAACGGCGGAGGTTCGATGAGGCCACGCGCCGTCCAGTGGCGGATGGTGCGCGCGGTGAGGCCCGTGGCGTGGGCAATCTGATCGATCGTGTAGCCCTCCACGGGCGGGGAGGGCGGGGCGGGAGCGCGCGGCATGGGGGTCGGCTTTCCTCGATGAGCTGCTCCATGTTCCTCGATTGGTCAGATTGCGTCAAGTCGAGCCGCCAGGTTGACCTGGAGAGTACCCATCGATGCAATGCAAAGCGTATGCTTGACCTGAATAGTACCCATGGATAGCCTCGATAGGCGTCGACATGGCCTGGAGACCGTGACTCGCGCCAGAGATGGCGCTCCGGGTGACCTCGATGGCGCGTCTCGCGTCAAACGCAGGAGATCGCCGGACCTCGAGACCTGCCTTCACGAGTCCGTGGCGGCGACGAAAAACCGAACACCATCCCTCGGGCGCGAAGGCGCGTTTACCGGCGAGGTCGGTCGCCTTCGCGGCGGAAACCTCGCGCAGCCATGGCGATCGCCGCCGCGGTGCATCGCCGCCTGCGCGCAGGGCGCACGAAACGGCCGCGGAGCTGGCTGGCCGCCGGATTGCTCAGCTCTCGTGCATGACGTTCCGCTCGCTCTCCTCGGCTCGCGCGGTGGCCGCTCTCGCCTTCGCGCTCACGCTCCCGGCCTGCTCGTCGCACCCTTGTGCCGACACCGAAGAGGAGAAGCTGATCCAGGGTCACTTCGATTACGCCTTCCTCGACGGGACGCCGACCTCGGTCGGTTTCGCGCCCGGCGGTCCCCTCGCGAGCGCCAGCCTCACGGACGGCGTGTTCGTGAACTGGATGGCTCCGCTCGCGGCGACCCCGGGCAAGGATGCCAGGCTCGTCTTCTCGGCGGACCTGCCCGACACGGATGGGTCGTTTGATCTGGAACCCCTGTCTGCCCAGGTCTGCGCCTGCCGGACCGGATCCCCGACGCGCGTCGGGGCCGATACGATGTGCGAGAGCGGCGTCACGATGTCAGCCCCCGCGGAGTGCCAGCCGGTGACAGGGCACCTCGAGCTTCGCCACATGAACCTCGGAGTCTGCGGCAGCCGAGGCGGTTGCCGCAACACGGCCGCGTTCGAGCTGATCTTGACGTCACCCGCAGAAAAAGGGCTCTCCGGCAACTTCAGCTTCCTGGATACGGAGCAATCGATCCCGAGGTCGTGCCCGGACCCCTTCTTCAACGTCGGGTGAGGTCGCGCGCCTCAGCTCGTGCGCTTCACGTGCGCCACGGCCATGGCCCCTCCGAGGAGCGAGGCAATCGGCGCGAACGCCGGCGGCAAGATCCCGAAGGCTATCGCCGTCGCGCCGATCAGCGCGGGGACTGCGGCCAGAGCCAGCCCGAGCCGCGCTTCGTTCCGCGCTCGGTGCGCGAGGGCCAGAGCGAGCGCCGCATCCCTCACGTCATCTGAAGCGAGCGTCACCGCGAAATCGCCGGGCGTCGAGCCCGCGGCCGCCAGCGCCACCGCGACGTCCGCCGCGCCGAGCGCTGCTTCGTCAACGCCCGCGTGCCCGAGCACCGCGACGCTCAACCCGCTCTCGATCAGGCTCCGCACCTCCGCGGCGCGCCCCGCGGGCAGCACCTCGGGCCGGATGTGATCGATATCGAGTGATCGGCCGATCGCTTCGCACGTCTCGCGCGAGTCACCCGACATCAAGACAGGCTCGATCTGCGCATCCAGGAGGTGCTGAACGGCGGCGCGAGCGCCGGGCCGCAAACCGTCCTGCAACCCGAGCAACCCCACCAATCGTGATCCCAGCGCCACCAGGACGACGGTGCGTCCCAGGCTCTCCAGCTCGGCGATCCGCGCTTCGGCCGAGGCGATCGAGATCCGTCGATCCATCATCAGGCCGCGGCTGCCCACGCAGAGCTCTTCGCCCGACGAGCTGACGGCGGTGACGCCCATGCCCGCGTCGATGTTGGGGTTGCGCACCCCGTCCGGGCGGAGGCCGCGGGTGCGGGCAGCGCGGACGATGGCCGCCGCGATCGGGTGCGACTCGCTCCGCTCCGCGCCGGCCGCAAAGGCCAGGATCTGCGAGGGATCGAGCTTGCCGGTGGCCGCGGCGAAGGCCGAGCCGCGGCTGGCGTTGGCGACGCTCTCGAGCTCGGCCAGCTCGGGCTCGCCCAGCAGGATCGTCCCGCGGGCCGAGAACACCGCGACGGCGACGCGGCCGGCGCGATCCCAGGCGTCGGCGCTCTTGTAGACGATGCCGCGGCGCAGGCCGAGGAGGATGCCGCGCGCCACGTGCGTCGCGGCGATCGAGGCGATCACCGACGTCGCGAGCGCGGCGTGAACCGCGACGGTGGTCATGGCGATCTCGATCGCGTTGCGGTGGGCGACGGCCGCGGCGAAGGCGCCGATGATCGCCGCGACGATGGCCCAGCGCTCGGCGAGCGCGAGCGAGGCCTGGGCGATCGGCGCGAGCGTGTCGGCGCGGCGACGCGGATCGACGAGCATCCGCGCGAAGGCGCGATCGTGGCCAGCCCACGTGCAGATCCCGCGGAGGCTGCCGCGCACGACGCGCGCACCCGCGACCACCGGATCGCCGGTGCGACGACGCGCCGGGGTGGTCGCGCCGATCCACGGGAGCACCTCGACGTCGTCGCCCGTGATGGTGACGTCGACCGGGACGACCTCGCCCGTCTCGACGATGATCTGCTCGCCCGATCGGAGATCGAAGACCTTATCGCGCGGCGTGGCGATGGGCTTCGGGGTGCGGCGATCGCCGGTGCGATCGGTCGCGGCCGTGGTCTCGACCTCGCCCTCGCCGAAGGCGCGACGGCCGGGGACCGCGAGCGCTGTCTCGATCCACGCGCGCTCGGCGTTGACCTGACGACGCGCGCTCTCGGCGAGCCAGGCGCTCACCGCCGCGGCCGTGACGAGGATCCCCGCGAGCGACGCGGCCTCGGCGCCGAGCGCGCGATCCTTGCCGAGCGTCGCCCAGATCGCGACCGCGAGCGACGCGCCCGACGACGCGAGGATCGGGCCGGGGTGCGGATCGCAGGCGTCGCGCACCGTCGTCGCCGCGCGTCCGAGGAGCATGCCGACGCCGACCGCCGCGAGGATGATCCGCGACACGACGACGAGCCGCGCCTCGCCCGCGAGCGTGAGCGAGACCGCGAGCGATCCGGCGACGATGGCCATCACGAGGAGCAGCGCGCCGATGTCCCGCTGCTCGTTCGGATCGTGGAGCGGAGGCTCTTCGCTGAGGATGGTCTGCGCGATCGGCTCGACGAGCGCGCGATCTTCGCCGTGCGCGGGGACGTCGGGGAGATCGCGATCGGGCCCGGGCGCATACGCCGGGAGGATCGCGTCGCTGAGCTGCTCGAGCGCCTCGTCGCGCACCAGCGTCCGCGGCGTGGGGCTCGGCGCGGGCGCGGCCGGCGCGTCACCGAGGAACACCGCGCGGCAGACGCCGTAGTTGCAGAAAAAATGGAAGCGCAGGTCGAAGATCGCGACGTGCCCCGCGCGGAGCGGATCGATGAATTTTCCGCACCCCGAGCAGGCGACGGGATCGACGACCGGACCGGAAGCGAGGCGCGGCGGAGGCAGCGGCACCCTGGTCGAAGGGGGCGCTTCTGCCGGGAAATCAGGCTCGAGATCGTCGGCGAGATCCGGCTCGTCCAGGCTCATGCGGCGGGCACCCGAGCGGCCGCGGCCCACGCGAGCACGGCCTTCGCGGTGTGCAGGCGCGCGGCGACCGCGTCCCACACCAGGCTCCCCGGCCCGTCGAGGACGTCGGCGTCGATCTCTTCGCCGCGGTGCGCGGGCAAGCAATGGAGCACGTTGACGCCGGGCGCGGCGCCCGCGAGCAGCTCGCGCGTCACGCGGTAGGGAGAGAGCGCCTGATGACGGCCCTCGGCGCTGTCTTCGAAGCCCATGCTCACCCAGGTGTCGGTGAGGATCACGTCGGCGTTCGCCGCGGCTGCATGAGGATCTTCCGTCACCGTGACGCCGCCGGAGAGCGCGAGATCCGCGGCGCCGGGGCCGTAGCCCGCGGGCGAGGCGATCGTGAAATCGAGCCCGAGCAGCCCCGCCGCTTCGATCCACGAGCGCGCGACGTTGGTGCAGTCGCCGAGCCACGCGTAGCGCAGACCGTCGACGCGACCGCGCGCGGCGCGGACCGCGTGGAGATCGGCGAGCACCTGGAGCGGGTGGCTCTTGCGCGTGAGCGCGTTGATCACCGGCGCCGCGCACGCGGCCGCGAGCGCCGTGAGCCGCGTGTGCTTCGGCGTGCGGCACGCGACCAGCGCGACAGAGCGGCCGAGCACCCGCGCGGTGTCCTCGATCGGCTCGCCGCGCGACGCCTGCGAGGCCTCGCCGGTGATGACGATCGGGTGCGCGCCGAGCTCCACCGCGGCGACCTCGAGCGCGAGCCGCGACCGCGTCGACGGCAGATCGAAGAGCAGCGCCACGCTGAGGCCGGCGAGCGGGCGCGGGTGCGCCGCCGTCCCGCGCAGTCGCTCGAGACGGCTTGATTCCTCGAGGATCTCGCGCACGCCGGGGGCGCCGAGATCGGCGAGCGAAATGAGGTCGCGCTTCACCAGCCGAGATCGGTGAGCGCGGCGTCGACGTGGGCCACGCCCTCGTCGAGCTCGGCCGGAGTGACGACGAGCGGCGGCGTGAAGCGGAGGACGTTGGCCCCCGCGACGGTGAGGAGTACGCCGCGATCGCGGACGGCGCCGAGGAGCGTGCGCACGTCGGCGCCGCCCGTGAGCACGAGCCCGCGGAGCAGCCCGCGCCCACGCTCGCCCGAGCAGCTCTTCTCGTGCTTGGCCGCGACGGCCGCGAGGCCACGCGCGAGGTGCTCGCCGTTCTTCGCCGCCGCGTCGAGCAGGCCGTCTTGCTCGATCACGGCCATCACCGTGCGCGCCGCCGCGCAGGCGAGCGCGTTGCCGCCGAACGTCGATCCGTGCGAGCCCGGCGTGAGCGCGCCGTTGAGCTTCTCCTTGATGAGCAGCGCCCCGATCGGGAACCCGCCGCCGAGCCCCTTGGCGAGCGAGACCGCGTCGGCGACGACGCCGTCGTGTTGCTGCCCGAGCCAGCGCCCCGTGCGCCCCATGCCCGTCTGCACCTCGTCGATGAGCAAGAGCGCGCCGTGCTCGTCGGCGATCTTGCGCAGCTCCGCGAGGTAGCCCGCGGGAGCGGGGATCACGCCGCCCTCGCCGATCACCGGCTCGACGACGATGCCCGCGACGTCGGGCCCCATCGCCTTGCGGACCGCCGCGGCGTCGCCGTAATTCACGTGCGTCACCCCGGCGAGCGGAGGCCCGAAGCCCTCCTGGTACTTGGCGTTCCCGGTGAGCGCGACGGCGCCCATCGTGCGGCCGTGAAACGAGTTGTGCATCGCGATCAGGCGGTAGCGCTCGGGCTGCCCGTTCACGAAGAAATGCCGGCGCGCCATCTTCAGCAGCGCCTCGTTGGCCTCCGCGCCCGAGTTGCAGAAGAACGCGCGGTCGTACCCGAGCTTCGCGCAGAGCTCGTCAGCGAGGCGGAGGTTCTCGGCGTTGTAGAAGTAGTTCGAGGCGTGCATCAGCCGGCCGGCCTGCTCGGCGATCGTCGCGGTGAGCCGGGGGTGCGCATGGCCGAGGGCCGACACCGCGACGCCCGCGCACAGATCGAGATACCGCCGCCCCTGCGTGTCCCAGACCTCGCAGCCTTTGCCGCGGTCGAGGACGATCGGAGCCTGTCGGTAGTTCCCGAGGAGGCGCCTCTGTCCGACCGCAATGAGGGGATCGACCGCGGGAACGTGCTCCCGTTCGGCGCCTGTGGAGGTGCTGGCGGCAGTGCTCATCGGGGCGATCTACGCCCGGCGCCCCGCCATGGCAAACACGGCGAGCGGGGCGCTTGATCCGCCCGCGGCACGGTCCGTGATTGCCAGGGGATCGAGGCTGGTTATAGTGCCGCCGATCATGACGAGCGAGACCGACGAAAAAGCTGGCGAGACGCCCGACGACAAGACCGACGCCACCGAGCCGACCGCCTCCGAGGTCCTCGAGGCCGAGGTGGTGGAAGGCGCTGGCCCGAAGCTGAAATCAGTCCCGCCGGTAGGCGAGCTCCGGGTGGATCCGCAGGCCGAGATCGCGCGCCTGCGCGACCAGCTCCTGCGCACCGCGGCCGACTTCGACAACTTCCGCAAGCGCGCGCGGCGCGAGCAGGACGACGCGACCCGTCGCGGCCGCGAGACGACGATCAAAGATCTCCTCCCGATCTTCGACAACCTCGAGCGCGCCGCCGCCCACGCCGAGTCGGGCGCCGACGCCAAGGCCGTCGCCGATGGCATCCGCATGGTGACGAAGCAGTTCGTCGACACGCTCGATCGCATGGGCATCAAGCGCGTCGCCACCGTCGGTCAGCCCTTCGATCCCGCGCGCCACGAGGCGATCCAGCACCTCGAGTCGAAGGAGCACCCGGCCGGGACCATCGTCGCCGAGGTGCAGGCCGGCTACGCGATCGGCGACTTCCTGGTCCGCCCCGCGATGGTCGTCGTCTCGAAGGGCCCGCCCGTCCAGGTGAACTGACGCGTCAGCTCGGGCTCGTGATCGGAGCCGCGATCCCGAGCATTGCCAGCCCCGCCTCGACGAGGTGGTCTTCGATGAGCACCAGCGCCGCCGCCGAGGTCGAGTGGGCGTGCGCCGGGGGCACGGCAGCGAGCAGCGCGAGCTCGCTGTCGTGGCTGATCGCGTAGCGGACCACGAGGAAGATCGTGCTCTGAATCGCGAGGCGGAGCCGGCCGGCGGGGCGGCCGGTGATCAGCGCCAGCGCGTCGGAGATCTGATCGAGGAACGGCACGAGCCGCGTCGCGCGGATCTGCGGATCGACCTCGCCCGCGTCGACGATCGATCGCTGCATGAGGCGAACGGCAGGCCGGTGCGCGCGCGCGAACTGGAAGCCGATGCGGATCGCTCGCGCCAGGATCGCGCTCGGCGCTGCGCTCTGCTCGACCAGGGCTGCGCCGAGCTCGCCGCCGAGGCCGCGGAGCTCGTCCTGCGTCGACTCGAGGCAGGCGCGGTACAGGCCCTCTTTGTTGCCGAAGTAGTGATGAATCATCGCCAGGCTCACCCGCGCGGCGGCGGCGACCTCGCGCGTCGTCACGCCATCCATGCCGCCGTCGGCGAAGAGGTCGAGGGCGCTGCTGAGGATGCGCCCGCGGGTGGCGCTGGCGTCGGCGTTGACAGGGCGGGCCATGGCTCCTTGAATCAAACAAGCGCCCGGATAGCAAGCTGCGCCGATTTCAGCGAGCACGGGCGCAGCAAGTCGACGCCAATCGAAGCAATCCGGGTCATGGAGCTCGCAACAAATCACCTGAGTGATTGTTGTGGTTCGCACGCTTCGACGGTGACACGCCTCGGCTTCGATCTCCGGTCGCGCGGACGGCGCATCGCCCTCCACCCAGGTCGGGACGGGCATTGCTCGGGAGGAGGAAACCGCCCTGTATCTCCAGGCAGCGCCTGACGATTCCTGATGTATGCTCCCGCCACGTTATGGGGAAGGTGATTGGTATCGACCTCGGGACGACCAACTCGTGCGTCGCGGTGGTCGAGTCGACAAGCGTCAGCTCCGCGAGCGACGTGAAGGTGATCCCCAACGCCGAGGGTGCGCGCACGACGCCGTCCGTCGTCGGCTTCCCCTCGAGCGGCGAGCGCCTCGTCGGCCAGGTCGCGCGGCGCCAGGCCGTCACCAACCCGCAGAACACGATCTACGCCGTGAAGCGGCTGATGGGCCGTAAATTCTCGGCGTTCGAGGTGCAGAAGCAGATCGAGCTCGCGCCGTACTCGATCGCCGAGGCGACGAACGGCGACGCCTGGGTCGAGGTGAAGGGCCGCAACTACTCGCCCCCCGAGATCTCGGCGATGGTGCTCGAGCAGATGAAGCTCATCGCCGAGCGCTACCTCGGCGAGCCGGTGACCGAGGCCGTGGTCACCGTGCCCGCGTACTTCGACGACGCGCAGCGCCAGGCCACGAAGGACGCGGGGCGCATCGCCGGCCTCGACGTGCGGCGCATCGTCAACGAGCCCACCGCCGCCGCGCTGGCGTACGGCCTCGACAAGACCGCGCAGGAGACGATCGCGGTCTACGATCTCGGCGGCGGCACGTTCGACATTTCGATCCTGGAGATCGCCGGCGGCGTCTTCAGCGTGAAAGCCACCGGCGGCGACACCCACCTCGGCGGGGAAGACTTCGATCAGCTGATCATCGATCGCCTCGCCGACGATTTCCTCGAGGCGACGGGCGTCGATCTGCGGCGCGATCGCATGGCCCTCCAGCGCCTGAAAGAGGCCGCGGAGAAGTCAAAGCACGAGCTCTCGTCCGCGCTCGAGACCGACATCAACATCCCGTTCATCACCGTCGGCCCGGCCGGCGGGCCGCTCCACCTCGAGCGAACCTTCCGCCGCATCGAGCTCGAAGAGCTCTGCGCGCCGCTGGTCGATCGGACCATCGACGCCTGCCGCGCCGCGCTCGCGGACGCGCACCTGCCGGTCACGGCGATCAACACCGTCGTGCTCGTCGGCGGGATGACGCGGATGCCCGCGGTGCAGGCCGCGGTGAAGGCCTTCTTCGGCAAAGATCCCCACAAGGGCGTGAACCCGGACGAGGTCGTCGCCGTCGGCGCCGCGCTGCAAGGCGCCGCGCTCGTCGGTCAGGTCGACGAGGTTCTGCTCCTCGACGTGACGCCGCTCTCGATCGGCGTGGAGACGGGCGGCGGCGTGATGACGAAGCTCATCGGCCGCAACACCACGATCCCGACCGAGCGCAGCGAGATCTTCACCACCAGCGTCGACAACCAGAACTTCGTCCCGATCCACGTGCTCCAGGGCGAGCGCGAGATGGCGGCCGACTGCCGCAGCCTGGCGCGGTTCGAGCTCAGCGGGATCCCGCCGGCGCCGCGCGGCTTGCCGAAGATCCAGGTCACGTTCCGCATCGACGAGAACGGCATCGTCCGCGTCGAGGCCAAGGATCTCGGGACCAACCGCATCACCGAGGTGAAGGTCACGCCGACGAGCGGCCTCACCGCCGACGAGGTCGATCGCCTCGTGACCGACGGCGAGCGCTTCAAGCAGACCGACGCGCTCCGTCGCGAGCTCGCCGATCTGCGCAACCAGGCCGACACGCTCGCGTACACGACGGAGCAGGCCATCGAGGGCTACTCGGATCTGCTCGAAGAGAGCGTGATCCTCGAGATCCGCAGCGACTGCGCGACGCTGCGCCGCCTCCTCGAAGGCAGCGGCGATCTCGACTCGCTCCGCGCCGCGTACACCAAGCTCGAAGGGGCCGCGTTCCGCATCGCCGAGTCGATGTACGGCGGCGAAGCCGACGGCGCGGCCACCGACGAGCCTTCGGGCTGACACCAGGATCGAAGTCATGCGGCCGGCCTCGCCGGGCGCTCACAGCACACCCGGCAACCAGGGCTCATCTCGTGGAACAGACGTTCGGTCGCTACCGCCTCCTGGAGCGCCTCGGCGAGGGCGGGATGGCCGAGGTCTTCAAGGCCAAGAGCTTCGGCGTCGAGGGCTTCGAAAAAGTCCTAGTCATCAAGCGCATTTTGCCGAAGCTGGCCGCGCACCCGAAGTTCGTCGACATGTTCGTCCACGAGGCGAAGCTCGCGGTGCGGCTCTCGCACGCCAACATCGTCCAGGTGTTCGACCTCGGGCGCGTCGACGATCCGGCGGGCGAGGCGACGAGCTACTTCATCGCGATGGAGTACGTGCCGGGGCTCGACCTCGCCACGCTGCTCGCGCGGTGCCGCCGTCAGAAGCTCCAGGTGCCCTTCGGCATGGCGGTGTTCCTCGCGGCCGAAGTCGCCAAGGCGCTCGATCACGCGCACCGCCGCCGCGACGAGCACGGGCGCCCGCTCGGCATCGTCCACCGCGACATCTCGCCGCAGAACATTTTGCTCTCGTGGGAGGGCGAGGTGAAGGTGACGGACTTCGGCATCGCCAAGGCCAAGGACTCGATCATCGAGGACGAAGCGGGCGACACGCGGGCCGGGCGCGTGCGCGGAAAGCTCGCGTACATGAGCCCCGAGCAGGCCAAGGCCGAGCCCGTCGACGGGCGGAGCGATCTCTTCTCGCTCGGCACGGTGCTCTACGAAATGCTCGCGGGGAGCAACCCGTTCACCGCGCCCACGGTGTTCGAGACCGCGCGGCGCGTGCACGCGAGCGAGTACCCGCCGCTCGAGCTGCTGCGGGAAGGCACGCCCAGGGCGCTGACCGAGCTCGTCGTGAAGATGCTGGCGAAGAAGCCGGACGATCGCTTCGCCGACGCGGGCAAGCTGCACGAGCACCTGCTCGGCTACTTCTACGCGTCGGGCGAGCGCTTCGGCCCGAGCAAGCTCGCCGAGTTCCTCGAGGGCTTCCACGAGGTCTCGTCGGCGCCCGAGCTCGACAGCGTCGCGGTGTTCGAGGACGTGCCCAACGTCGGCGCCAACGAGCGCACGCCGGTCGAGGTGCCGAGCCCGAGCCCCAACGGCGGCGGCGCCAGCAAGGCCACGTCGACGGGCCTCTTCAAGCTCACGCGCTCCGGCGAAACCGGGCAGTTCACGCGCACCACCGAGATCGGCGAGCGGCGTGAGGTGACGGCGCTGGTGCTGGCGCTCCCGGACAAAGATCGCGGCCGCGAGGGTGCACGCTCGGCGTCGCCCGTCGTCGATCGCGCGCGCGATGTCCTGCTCCGCTACGGCGCGCGGCTCGTCGAGGAGGAGGCGTCGCAGCTCGTGGCGCTCTTCGGCCTCGGCGACGCCGACGGTCGCGACACCGAGTCGGCGGCGCGGGCCGCCCTCGTGATCCTCCGCAGCCGCGGCGGCGCGCAGCTCTCGGCCGGCATCCACGCGGCGCGCATCGTCATCGACGTGCAGGGCGAGCCCGTGAAGGACGAGCGCCTCGCCTCGCTCATCGCCACGGCGCAGTCGCTCTCGCGCGCGACCGAGGGGCGCGTCGCCGTCTCGCGCTTCGCCGGCCGCGTGATCCGCTCCGAGTTCGCCGCCGAAGAGCTCCCCGGCGCCGGTCACAGCGCGCCCGAGGGCGGCTGCGTGATCACCGCGGCGCGCTCGCCGTCGAGCCTCTACGGCCGCTTCATCGGCCGCCACGACGAGCTCAAGCGCCTCGGCGACATCCTCGCCAGCGCCACGCGCCGCCGCGCCCAGCTCGTCAGCGTGCAGGGCGACAAGGGCATCGGGAAGACGCGGCTCCTCGCGGAGATGGAACGCCGTCTTTCCAAGGGGAACTACAACGTCGGCTTCTACATCGCGTCGTGCCCCAAGAACGGCGCCGAGGTCCCCGAGAGCGGCCTCTCGGCGATGCTGCGCGTCCTCTGCGGCGTGCAAGAGGGCGACGACGAGGCGCGGATCCTCGCGGTGTTGCCGCGGCTGCGCGCCCTCGGCCTGCACTCGGACGAGTCGGCCGCGGTGCTCGCCGAGCTCGGCGCCACGCTCGAAGGCGGCGGCCCGCGGGCCCCGCAAGAGTCGGCCCTCACGCTGCGCACCGCCTTCGCGCGCATGGTGCAGAGCCTCTGCGACGATCGCCTCCACTGCTTCTGCTGGGACGACGCGCAGGCGATGGACCAGTCCACGATCGACACCATCCTCTCGGTCGTCGGCCGCGGCGCGCCGAGCTCGTCGTCGGGCGAAGCGTCGCGCGCCGCGCCCTCGGCCTCGCCGACGTCGAGCGGCTCTCTCCGCGCGGTGTTCCTCCTGTCGACGCGCGAGGACGTCCCCGAGGTCGTCACCAAGCACGTCGCCCATCACGGGCTCACGCTCGGCGAGCTCTCGGACGACGACGGCTCGCGGCTGATCGCGACCCGCGTCGGCGCGCGGATCCTCTCGCCGGAGCTCCTCGCGTTCTGCCGCGATCGCGCCGGCGGCCACCCGCTCTTCCTCGAGGAGCTGGTGAAAGAGCTGACGGACTCGGGCGCGATCACCGTCGAGAGCGGCGAGGCGCAGGCGCGGCTCGACGGCGCGACGGCCGTCCCGCGCACGCTGCGCACGCTGATCGCCGGCCGCGTCACGCGCCTCGAATCGGGGGAGCGCGCGGTCCTCCAGGCCGCGGCGATCCTCGGCGAGCCGATCCTCACCCAGGTGCTCGCGGCGATGCTCAAGCTCAGCGTCGCGCAGGTCGATCGCACCATCGCCGCCCTGTTCGTGAAGGACTTCATTCGCATCACCGGCCCCGCGCAGGTGAGCTTCGCGTCGCCGATCCACGGAGAGATCGTGCTCGACGCCATCCCGCCCGAGGCGCGGCGCGAGCTCCACGCGGCGACGGCGGCGTCGCTGATCGCGGTGCTGGGCAGCGACGGGATCGATCACTCGGAGCGCATCGGCCACCACCTCTACGAGGCCGGCGATCGCGATCGCGCCGCCGACTTCCTCGCCCAGGCCGCGCTCCACAAGATGCGCGTCGCCCAGCTCGAGCCGGCCATGCGCCTCCTCGGCCGCGCGCTCGATCTCGCCGATCACGATCAGCGCCCCGCGCAGGAGCTCGGCCTCTGGCTCAGCGCCCTCGCCGACGCGGCGACGCGCGTGCGATCGGGGCGTGATTTACCGGGGATCGCGGAGCGCACGCTCCGCCGCATCGACGCGGTCGGTTCGCTCCAGGAGCGGGTCATGGGTCGCGTCGACGTCGCCCGCGCCCTGGCGTCGATCAACCTCTACGACCGCGCCTATGGCCGCCTCGACGAGGCCTACGCGCTCGCCGGCGAAGACGGCCCGCTCCGCGGTCGCGCGCTCGCCGTCGAGCTCGAGGCGTCGTCACGCAGCGGCGATTTCGCCCGCGCCAGCCGCGCCATCGAGAAGCTCGAGGCGCTTGGCCCGCTCCAGAGCTCGCGCGTGCTCCTCGCCGCCGCGAGCGTGCGCGCCGCCTCGGGCGACGTGGCCTCGTCGCTGCGCTTGATCGACGAGGCGCAGCGCCTCGACGCGCCCGACGATCTCGCGGCCGCCGTCGATCGCGAGAAGCAGCGCGTCCTCACGTACATCTACGCGCGCGACTACAAGGCCGCGGTCGAGGCCTCGGAGCACGCGGTCGATCTGGCGCGCACCGCCGGCGTCCGCGCCTCGCTCATCGTCACGCTCCACAACCTCGGCGACGCCGCGCGCCGCCTCGGCGATCTGCCCCGCGCCTACGCCGCGCTCACCGAGTCGAAGGAGCTGGCCGACGCCGCGGGCCAGGACCGCCTCGCGACGCTGAACCGGATCCACCTCGCGTACCTCGACGGCATGCGCGGCGTCGACGGCGCCGAGACGCAGCTCCGCGACGCGGTTCGCTACGTCGACGGCCGCGGCTACGTCACCGATGGGCTCGAGGGGCGCTTCCTCCTCGGCATGCTCCACCTCCAGAACGGCCAGGCCGCCGACGCCCAGCGCGAGCTCGGGCAGGTGCTCGCGCAGGCGCTCGAGTACGGCAATCGCCTCGTCGCCGACGACGCGCGCGAAGCCCTCGCGACGGTCGCCGCGCCCGCGAAGGCCTAGCGACTCACCATCACGATCGCGATCGCGATCACGGGTTCAAGCGCGTCGTGGTCCACCCTTCGCCGGCGCGCTCGAAGACGATCCGCTCGTGCAGCCGGCTCGGGCGATCGTGCCAGAGCTCGATGCGCTCGGCGACGACGCGGTAGCCACCCCAGTGCGAAGGACGCGGGATTTCCCCTGGAAACCGCGCCTCGACCGCCAGCGTCTCGGCCTCGAGCTCGGCCATCGAGCCGAGCGGGCGGCTCTGCCGCGAGGCCCACGCACCGACCTGGCTCCCGCGCGCGCGCGAGGCGAAGTACGCGTCCGAGTCGGCGTCGGAGACGCGCTCGACGGGGCCCTCGACGCGCACCTGCTCGCCGAGGACGGGCCAGTGCAAGCAGAGCGCGGCGAACGGGTTCTGCTCGAGCTCGACGCCCTTGCGGCTCTCGCGGTTGGTGTAGAAAACCAGCCCGCGCGCGTCGACGTCCTTCAGCAGCACCATGCGCACCGACGGCCTGCCGCGATCGTCGGCCGTCGCGAGCGACATCGCGGTGGGATCGTTTCGCTCGACCTTGCGCGCGCGGGCGAGCGCATCACGAACGCGGGCGAGGGGATCGAGATCGAGGGTGCTCATGGAGCGGCGTTATAGGCTGCTCGCCGCCGCGGTCCAGCTCAACTCGTCAGGGCACGGCGGCCGCGGGCAGCGGGATCGTCACCGCGGTGGGCACGGCGCCGGGCTCCACGGCGAACGACGCCGCGAGCGTGCGGCGCACCGGCAAGCACACCGCGTGCGTCACCACGTCGCACACCACCATGTCGAGCACGCCGGTGAGCTCGGCCGTCTTCGCGCCGGCGACGGGCTCGACCTCGATCTCGAAGCCCTCCTTCGCGAGCGTCCCCTTCTCGCGCGTCGGCGCGGGCACGCGCGCGAGGCCGCGCGCGGTCGCCCACACCACGCGGAACGGCGCCTCGTCGTTGACGCCGGTGCCCTTCGGGATGTCCCAGCGCACGTGCACCTTGCTCGCGGCTCCGGGCGGGATCCGCAGCGGGCCGATGGCGATCGTCGGATCGCGCGCGTCGATCACCACGGGCGGGGGCGTCTCGATCGACGGCGCCGCGAGATCGCCGAGCGCCACCGCGTCGGCCTTCGCGCTGCTCTCGAGCGGCCAGCGCAGCACGCGGTGATGGTTGGTGTCGGCGATGAACAGCGTCGAGCCCGACGAGCCGAGGCCCGCGGGCTCGCCGAGATCTGCGCCGAGCACCGTGCGCGTCGTGCCCGTCCGCGGATCGACGCGCTTCACCTTCGAGTTGTACGAGTCGGCCACGTAGAGCGCGCCGCCCGCGTACGTCATGCCGATCGGGTGCTGCAGCCGCGCCTTGGTCCTGTCGCCGTCGACGTCGCCGAACACGAAGAGGTCTTCGCCCACCACGGTGCGCACCTGCCCCTTTGCGACGTCGATCGCGCGCACGCTCGACGTCTCGCTGTCGAGCACGAACACCTCGGCACCATCGGTCGCGAGCGCGCTCGGCTGCGCGAACGACGCGTCGAGCAGCGGCCCGTCCACGCGCGCCTCGTGCCCGTTGCCAGCGACGAGCCGGAACGTCTCGCGCTTCGGATCGAAGAGCCCGATCTGGTGCGAGCCCGCGAGCGCGACGTAGAGCGCGCCGCGCACCTCGAGCAGATCCCACGGCGATCGCAGCGCCACCGCTCGCGCTGGCCGCTCTTCCGTCGAGAGCCTTCCGAGGCCGATCTCGCCGGTGCCCGCGACCGTCGTCACCACGCGCGCGGCGCGATCGATCTTGCGGAGCGTGTGGTTCCCGGTGTCGGCGACGAAGAGATCCGCGCCGACCTCGGCGAGGCCTTCGGGCCTTGAAAACGAGGCCTCCTGGAACGATCCATCGGCCTTGCCAGCGAGCCCGGATCCGATCGTCGCCTCGACCTTGCCGCTCCGGTCGACGACGACGAGGCGATCGTGGCCGGTGTCGGCGATGGCCAGCCCGCCGTCCTTCAGCGCGAGCACCTTGCCCGGGTAGCGCAGCGGCTTGTTCTCGATCGGCTCGACGCGAACGCCGCGGAGCGGACCCTTCGCGAGCTTGTTCGCGCGCTGCCCCTCGTCGAGCGCGGCCGCCACCACGCTCGTGAGCTCCTCGAGAGCCGGCTCGCCCGACGCGGCCCAGACGGCGCGCCCCTCGACGTCGAGCACCGCGACCGTCGGCCAGCTCTCGACGCCCCACGCGCGCCAGATCGCCATGCTCCCGTCGACGGCCACCGGGTGCTCGATCCGGTTGTCGCGCACCACGTCTTGCAGCCGCCCGGCCTGCTTCTCTTCGTCGAATTTCGGCGAGTGGATCCCGACGACGGTGACGGCGCGCCCGCGGAAGCGATCCTCGATCTGGTGCAAGATCGGCAGCGTTTGCAGGCAGTTGATGCAGCAGCTCGTCCAGAAGTCGACGATGACGACGCGCCCGCGCAGCTCGTCCTTCGTGAGCGGGTGATCGACGTTGATCCACGCCGACGCGCCCTCGAAGCCGGCCACGTCGCCGCGCTCTTTCGCGGGCGGCAGCGTCGCCAGCGGGTACGAGAGCGGTGGCAAATTCGTGGCAGGCGCCGCTGCCACGGGCTTCGCGTCGGCGCCTCCACCGCGCGACGGCGACGTCGTCGCGCCGCTGCAACCGAGGATCCCCGCAATCAGAACGACGCCTGCGATCTGCCTCATGCCGTGCTCCTACGCCGCGAGGATGCACCGGTTTCTCGTGATCGCAAGCCGCGATCGCGCGCCGTGAGCGCAGGGAGATGCCGCCGCGAGCTACTCGTCGGCGAGTCGCCGCTCGAGCGCTTCGATGTGCGCGCGCACCTGCGGATCGGTGTCGCGCTGGGCCTCGATCTTCCGCACGGCGCTCATCACCGTCGTGTGATCGCGGTTGCCGAAGGCGCGGCCGATCTCGGGGAAGCTGCACTTGAGGCGCTGCTTGCAGAGGTACATCGCGACGTGGCGCGCGAAGGCGATGCTCTTGTGTCGATCCTTCGAGGTGAGATCGATCGAGCGCAGGTGGAAGTGGTGGCAGACGGCGCGCTGGATGTCTTCGACGCTCATCGTCTGCGCGCGCAGGCTCGGCGAGGCGGCGGAGATCTCGGCGCGGGCGAAGGCCAGATCGACGCGCTGCCCGGTGAGCGACGACTTCGCCGCGAGGCGAATGAGCGTGCCCTCGAGCTCGCGCACGTTGGAGCGGATCATCTGCGCGAGGAAGAGCGCCACGTCGTCGTCGAGCGCGAAGCCCTCGATCGCGGCCTTGTTGCGGACGATCGCCACGCGCGTCTCGAGCTCGGGGACCTGGATGTCGGCGACGAGGCCCCACGAGAAGCGCGATACGAGCCGCTCTTCCATGCGCTCGAGGTTCTGCGGGTACTTGTCGCTCGTGACGACGATCTGCCGATCGATCGCGTGGAGCGCGTTGAAGGTGTGGAAGAACTCTTCCTGCGTCTGCTCGCGGCCCGCGAGGAACTGGATGTCGTCGACCAGGAGCACGTCGCACGCGCTGCGGTAGCGGGCGCGGAAGTCGTCCATCTTGTGGTGCTGGATGGCCGTGATGAAGTCGTTCGTGAACCGCTCGGCCGAGACGTAGATGATCCGCGCGCCGGCGTGCTCGTCGTGCACGCGGTTGGCGATCGCGTGCATGAGGTGGGTCTTGCCGAGGCCGGTGCCGCCGCAGATGAAGAGCGGGTTGTAGCGTCGGGCGCCGCCGCCGCCGGCCGCCGCGATCGCCGCGGCGTGGGCGAGCTGGTTCGACGGGCCGACGACGAACGTCGCGAAGTTGTGCTTCGGGTTGATGTCTTCCGGCATGGCGCTGCGGCGCACCAGGACGGGCGCGGGCGCAGGCTCGCCCTCGCTGCGGACGACCTCGGTGGGGCCGCGCGACGGACCGGCGTACGCGGCGATCTGCGGCCGCAGCGAAGCCGGAGCCGCGATCGCGGCCGCCCCGCCGACGGCGGCATCGGCGGCGATCGCGAGCGGCCGGAGCGTGATCGGCCGCAGCGCGATCGCCCGAGGGCGCACCGGCTGGATCAGCGATCGCGTCGACACCGGCGAGGCCAGGTGCGGATCGACGGTCCACGCGACCTGCACGCTCCACCCCGTCAGCGCGCGGATCTTCTCGGCCAGCGTGGGGAGGAAGTTCGCCTTCACCCACTCGAGGACGAACTCGTTTTGCACGCGCAACGTGAGCACGCCGTCGGTGAGGTCGTCGAACTGGACCCCTCCGAACCACTGATCGAACGTGGCAGGTGAGAGCCCACGCGTGTGCTCCACCGCCTGATCGAAAATAGACCGCGCGTCGTCTCTGGGAATCGTCATCACCGCCAGCACGAAAAGGCACGACAGGGCGGCCGGTGTCACTCGGTCGCCCCAGGTTTTCCACAGACCCAAGGCCCGTGGGAGTCGTTGCTACTGCCCAGAAATTACGGGAGAAAACCGCCAGGCATTGCCTGGAGCCCCCAGTTTTCCACAGGTCTTCCACAGGGCATCGAGAGGCCTCTGGGGAGTCGAGTCGTCGTTGGTTGCTTCATTGCGTATCGAGTCGTCACCCGGCCCCGAGGCAGCGCGTGTCGCGTCGGCGGTTTGGGGCCGCAGGCGGCCCATCGAGACAAACGCACGCGTCGCGTGCCTGGGATTTCGAGGCGGATTTCGGCCCCATCGAGACATCGAGACAAACGTCGGCAATAGCTTCCCCTCGGCACCACCCACCAGTGGGCCGGGGCTCATTTACGCAAATGAAGAACAATCCGCCCCTGCTCTCCGTGCCCCTGCGGGGGACGAGGTTCGGGACGGCCGGAGCTCGATTCGACCGCCGGGGGCGACGCTCCGCCGCTCCCGAAAGACGGTTTTGAGGTAGCACCGGCCGGGTCCGGGAGTCCATCCCCAAACTGGCAAAATAAGTATAACTACTTGGATTCGCTGTTCTTTTTTTCTCGATTGCGGTGCCGCGAAGCGCGGTTCGCGACGCGCCGCCCCGACGCCGGGAGGCGCCTCCGGACGGCCTCCGCGACGCCCCCTGTGATCGGACACGATTCCGGGCGTCAAGAGCGAAATTCATCCAGTGTTACGGACAGTTCCGAGATCAACCGGGGAAGAAGGGCCAGTTTGTAGCAAACTTGTCCCTCCACCCGCTCGATGCGCTACGGACCCCTGGATGCGTCTCCCTCGAACCTCCTGCAGAGCGGTCTCCAGCACCTCCGCGGCGGCGCTGGCGGGGGCGCTGCTCCTCGGATCGGGTTCCGCGGCCGCTGATCCCGACCCGTTCAACCCCGATCGGCTGCCCGCGCAAGTTCTTTACAACTACGGGGAGAACGAGACGACGCGAAGCGGAGCGATGGGCGGCGCGCTCCGGTCGCTCGGCAGCGGCACCTCGTCGCTGTACCTGAACCCGGCCGCCATGACGACGACGCGCGTCTATCACATCGAGGCCCAGGCCCAGTTCTCACCCGAAGCCGGCCGCCAGCTCTACGGTGGAAATGTCGTCGATTCGGTCACGGGGCGGCTCGCCGGCGCGGCCTCGTTCGCCGGTGGCTTCGTCGATCCCACCAGCACCCATCGCTCGCTCCTCGATGCGCGCGCGGGGCTCGCCTACCCGGTCTCGGATCACATCTCGATCGGCCTCGGCGGCCGCTACCTCAAGCTCGATCAAGAGGCCGTCAAGGCCCCGTTCGCGCTCGATGGAATCTCCGGCGGGCTCGGTGATCCGCCCGGGGGTCGAAGCTCACGCTTCGCGCTCGTCAATTCATTGACGTTCGACGTCGGCATCAACATTCGGCTCGGCGACAGCATCTTCGTCTCGGCGGTCGGCCAGAACCTGACGTACCCGAACAACGGATTCCTTCCCACGACGGTCGGCGGCGGCCTCGGCTTCGCCAACGCCAACCTCTCGCTCGAGGCCGACGGCATCGCCGACCTGAGCTCGTGGGGGAAGCCGACGGCGCGGCTGATGGGCGGCGGCGAGTACCTGGTCGCCGATCACGTCCCGATCCGGCTCGGCTACCGCTTCGATCAAGGCGCCAAGCTCCACACGCTCTCGGCGGGCCTCGGCTACATCAGCCCCGAGTTCTCGATCGAGGCCGCGGCGAAGCGCACGCTCTCGCAGCCCGGCGTGACGACGATCATCTTCAGCATCGCGTATTTCCTCGAGTCGTCCGGCCTCACCAAGACCCAGACGAGCGACATCGAGCCGACGATGTAGAGCCTGATCCCGGTAGAGCGGACCGAGCCGGCCAAAGAGACGCAAGCTCGCCGAGGCGCGAGGATGAAGGAGTGCGAACGCACGTCGAATCCGAGCAACGCAGGCGAGCGCCGCGGCTCTGCCGGACGGCGACGGGAGCTCTACCGGGATAGGCTCGTAGCCGCGTGCCGGGCGCGGGGACCCGTGCGATAGTCGCGCGCCCGTGCTCTGCCTTCTTCATTCGACCGATCCGCGCTGGGCCGCGATGGCCCTCGCGTCGCTCCCCGAGCTCCTCGCCGATCACGCCCACTGCGAGATGAAGGCCGCGTCGAACGCGCTCTCGCTCGCGACGCGCTGGCCCGCGTCGACCCGCCTCGCCAGCGCCCTGGCGACGATCGCCGAAGAAGAGCTCCGGCACTTCCGCGCTGTAGTCGCCGAGCTCGAGCGCCGCGGCATCCCCCTCGGCAAGCCCGAGGTCGACGAGTACGTCGCCGAGCTGCGCAAGGCCTCGAACATCAGCGGCAAGCAGACGCCCGAGGCCTCGCTCATCGATCGGCTCCTCGTCGCGTCGCTGATCGAGGCGCGATCGTGCGAGCGCTTCCGCCTCCTCGCCGACGCGCTCGCCGCGCGGGGCGACGCGCTCGCCCCCTTCTACGAGGACCTCTTCGTCTGCGAGGCCCGGCACTACACGACGATGGTCGACCTCGCGATCGAGGCCTCCTCGGGCGACGAGGTCGCGGTGCGCGCGCGGCTCGGCGTGCTCGCTCGCCAGGAGAGCGTCATCGCGGCGCGACTCGGCGTTCGCCCTTCGATCCACGGTTGATCATGGACATCCCCTTCGAGATCCTCGACCGCGAAATCGCCCGCGCCTCCTCGCGATCACGGGCGGCTCGCGCCTCGCTCGAGCGCGGCGAGGCCGTCGACTACGATCCGCTCGACGACGAGCGCCGCGTCAGCTCGCGCGACATGTTCCTCGATCTCGCGCCGCGCCCCGTCCCGCCGCGCGAGCCCGGGCAGCCTCTCGATCTCGCGGCGCTGCTGCCGAAGCCGAGCGATCAGCACCGCGTCGCGATCCGCGAGTGGGTCTTCGCGCTGACGCTCGATCGCGTGCTCTGGGCCGACTCGCAGCGCATCGCGGCGGCCCGTCGTGCGCCGGCGATCACCATCGATCGCACCGACCTCGGGCGGCTCCAGCTCTCGCCGCGAGATCTCCTCGGGCGGGTGATCGCCGAGCCCGAGCCGCGTCGTCGTCGCCTCCTCGCCGAGGTGCTGGAGCAGGGCGCGTTCGCCGTGCAAGACGCGTCGCGCATCTACGTGGAGCGCCGGGCCGAGGCCGCTCGGCGCCTGCCCGCCGATCTCGATCGCCTTGAAATACCGATAGATCCTGTCGTCATCGAGGGAGCGCCGGCGACGACGCGCGCCGCCGCGCTGACCGCGATCGCCGACGAGGCGCTGCGCGCGACCGAGCAGCTCGCGCCCCGCGCCGAACGATCGTGGGACGAGGCCATCGACGCGGGCGTGGGCCGCGCGCAGGCCGAAGGGTGGCCGGCTCGGCTCGGATCACGCTGGATCGAAGGCCTGTTTCACTCCACGTCGCTCACCGAGGGGCTGCGCCTCGATCTCGGTCCGCTGCCGCGCGCACTCGGCTCCTCGTCGTTCGCGCGCGCGCTCGCGGCGTTCGGCGCCGCGCTCGCCGACGCCGACGGGCCGCGCGGCCTACCGTTCTCGATGGCCTGCGCGCCCTTCGATCTCCGGCGCGCGCGTCGCTCGGCGCTCTTCGGATCGCTCGTCGCTGATCCGGTGTTCGGTCGCCGCATGCTCGGGCTCGGCCGCGACGCCGCCCGCGATCAGGCTCGCGGCGTCGCGCGATCGCTCGCCGTCGCCGTGCGCCTCGCCGCGTCGCGCGCGCTCTTCCGCGGCCTCCTCTCGCTCGCCGAGGGCGCTCGCGCGAACCGCTTCGAAGAGATCACCGCGGCGTCGCTCGGCGCCCCGATCCCGCCCGCGCTCGCCGGCGTCGTCCCGCGGCTCTCGCCGGCCGACGCGACCAACTTCCTCGGCCTCCTGCTGGGCGCCCTCGATCGCCGCGCCCTCGTCGAGCGCTTTGACGAGGACTGGTTCCGCAACCCCGAGGCGGCCCGCGCCATCCGCGAAGAAGACGCCGCCCCGCCCGCGTTTCGCCGCGCCCCTGCCGCTCTGTTGACGGCCGGCGTGGCCGAGCTCGCTTTCAGCCTGTCCGATCTCGGTTGAGCCGACTGCTGACGCCGCAGCGCGTTTCCGCTAGCTTCGCCGCGTGGTTCAAAAGTACGGCATCCCGTTCGCCGATCTCCCCAGCCACTGCCTCGATGCGGTCGACGCCGCCGAGCGGGCTCGGGCGCGCACCCTCGTCACCCGCAGCGGCCACGCCATCGCGGCGATCGTCCCCATGACCGACCTCGACAAGATCGACGTGCCCGACCCCTCGATCGGCGGCGTCGATCCGCTGCTCGCCCTCTGCGGCGCGTGCCGGCACGACGCGTTCGTCGACTCCATCGTCACCGACTTCTCGAAGACCGGCCTCTGGCACCGAGGCTGACGCGTGGCCTACCTCCTCGACACCGGCACCCTCTCCGAGGTGCTCCGCTCCGTCCCTTCGCGCAGCCTCGTCCGTCGCCTCACGACGGTGCCCGCGCGCGACCGCTGGACGAGCGTGATCACCGTGAGCCAGATCCTCATCGCCGCGCGCAAGACGCGGAACCCCAAGGTGATGCAGGACGTGATCCGCCTCGTCGCCTCGGTGAAGGTCGCGGCCTTCGACATGATCGCGGCGCAGTCGTTCGCGAAGTTCCGCGCCACCGTCGCTCTCGACGGCGACACGGACGACGTGATGATCGCGGCGATCGCCGTGACGAACGACTTCACCCTGGTGACGCGTAGACCAGCAGATTTTGCGCGGTTTCCGCATCTCCGCGTCGAAGACTGGATCGCCTGAACCGACCCGGCGAGGCGGCTTCGATCGCGTCGCGGCGGCATTTTCTCGCGGGTTTCTGGCGGCGCCTCGAGCGCTGGCCTACCCGTCGGATCCTTCTCGAACGAGGCGGCAGAGCGATGGGACTATCCTCCGCCGCGCTCTGCACCCTAGAAGGGCTTCCCGCTCTCGTCGCCGTATGGTAGTCCCCCCGCGCCGCAAGCCTTTCCCACCCGGATCAACGTGACCCTGCACGCCCTTCCCCACCTCCTCGCGAGCGCGATCAGCGTCGACTTCGATCTGACGTTCCTCGCGCAGTTCGTCCTCTTCACCGCCTTCATCACGGTGCTGAAGCCGCTCCTGTTCGACCCGCTCCTGAAGGTCTTCGAGGAGCGCGAGAAGCGCACCGAAGGCGCCAAGAAGGAGGCGCGCGAGATGGACGCCGAAGCCGGCGAGCTGCTCACGCGCTACGAGGCCGCGCTCGAGAAGGTCCGCCAGGAAGCGGGCCGCGATCGCGAGAAGCTGCGAGGCGAAGCCGCGGCGCTCGAGTCCAAGATCATGGCCGAGGCCCGCGCCGAAGCCGCGAAGATCCTCGAGATCGGCAAGGCGCGCATCGCCGCGGACGTCGCCGCGCTCAAGAAAGAGCTCGACGCCGCTCGCCCCGAGCTCGCCGCGCAGATCGCGTCACGCATCCTCGATCGGGAGGTGAGCTGATGAAATCGCCTCGTATTCGCGGTGTTTCCGCCGCCCTCGGGCTCGGCCTCGCGCTCGCCGTCGGCGTCGCCTTCGCGCAGCAACCGGCTCCGGCGCAGATCGGTCAGGTCGTGCAGCCCGGCCAGCCGGCGCAGCCCGGTCAGGTCCAGATCCGCAAGATTGATCCGAGCCAGCTGCCGCCTGGTTTCCGCCAGCCCGGTGGGCCGATGGCGCCGGGTGGTCCCGGTCTCCCCGGAGGTGTCCCCGGGGGCCAGCGCCCGCAGTTCCCGCCGGGCGTACGGCCGCCGGGTGGCATGCCGCCGGGCCTCCCGCCCGGCTTCAACCCGCATGCGCAGCAGCGCGTGGTCGCGCACGAAGAAGCGGAAGAAGGCGGGGGCGAGCACGAGTGGTGCCCCGGCCACGGCGCGGCCGATCCGCCGCCCCCGCCGAACTGGTGGCGTGGCCTCCTGATGGTCGACAACGAGCGCGCGAAGTCCGACAGCTTCGTCAACCAGCTCCTGTTCCGCTACGAGAACAAGAAGGATCCCTGCGACAAGGACAACGCGCCGCCGCCGTTCCTGGCGACCGTGATAAACTTCGGGATCCTCGGGTTCATTCTCTACAAGTTCGGTCGCAAGCCGCTCGCCGAGGCGCTGCTCAAGCGCAAGACGACGATCATGGCCGACATCGACACGGCGACGGAGCTCTACGAGAAGGCCAAGGTCCGCCTCGACGAGTACGAAGAGAAGTTCGAGCGCATGGACGAGAAGCTCGCCGAGCTTCGCAGCGAGCTCGCGGCGCAGTCCGAAAAAGAGAAGGCGCACATCCTCGCCGAGGCCGAAGAGCGCCGCATCCGCATGCGTCGCGACGCGGAGTTCCGCATCGAGCAGGAGGGCAAGACGGCCCGCGCCGAGCTGCTGCAGCAGGCCGTGCTCGGCGCCGCCGCTGCCGCGGAAGAGCTCCTCGTGAAGAAGGTCGGCGCGAGCGATCTCGACCGCATGGCCGAGGACTACCTCAAGGCCGTCGGGCCTGCGATCAAGGGCGTGCGCGCCTCTGCCGCCGCTCCGGGAGGCCAGTGAAATGAGCCACGAGAACATCGCCCGCCGCTGGGGCCGCGCCGTCTTCGAGCTGGGCAAGGAGAGCAACACGCTCGCCGCGCTCAGCCGCGACATGACGGCCTTCGCCGAGCTCTACACCGCGAACGACGAGCTCTCCGGCGTGCTCGAGAACCCGCTCGTCCCCGAGCCCTCGCGCGAGGCAATCATCGTCGAAGTCGCCGACAAGCTCGGCCTCTCCGAGACGGCGAAGAACACGCTCCGCTTGCTGAGCAAGAAGCGCCGGATCCTCGCCGTCCCCGAGATCGCTCGCCACGTCGCGCGGCTCGTCGACATCGAGGGCAACGTCGTCCGCGCCGAGGTGACGAGCGCGGGCCCGCTGACCGAGGCCTACCTCGGGCGGCTCAAGGCCGAGCTCGAGAAGGCCACCGGCAAGACGGTCGTCGTCACGCACAAGCAGGACAAGGCCCTGATCGGAGGCGTGATCACGCGCCTCGGCGATCAGGTGATCGACGGCAGCGTGCGAGCCCGGCTCAACGGCTTCCGCGAGTCGCTGCTCCGCAGTTGAGTCTCGATGGGGCCGCAAGCGGCCCTCTGTCTCGATGGGGCCGCAAGCGGCCCTCTGTCTCGATGGGGCCGCAAGCGGCCCTCTGTCTCGATGGGGCCGCAAGCGGCCCCAAACCCCATGCGCGCTGTTCGCGCGCCAAAGCCCTCTCGCCGAGGGTTCAAAACTAAAGATTTCCGCGACACGCGGGTCATCTACCGAAGCCGAGTAAGGACGTCGCCATGCAGCTGAGAGCCGAAGAGATTTCCCAGATCATCAAGAAGCAGATCCAGAACATCGACAAGGCGGCGCTCGTCACCGAGACGGGCACCGTGCTGACGGTCGGTGATGGTATCGCGCGCGTGCACGGCCTCTCCCGTGCGATGGCCGGCGAGCTCATCGAGTTCATCCCGCAAGACGGTCCGACCCTCACCGGTCTCGTGCTCAACCTCGAGCAGGACAACGTCGGCGCGGCCATCTTCGGCGACACCAGCGCGATCAAGGAAGGCGACACCGTCAAGCGCACGGGTCGCATCATGGAGATCCCCGTCGGCGAGGCCGTCGTCGGCCGCGTCGTCAACGCGCTCGGCATCCCGATCGACGGCAAGGGCCCGATCGAGACGAAGTTCCGCGGCCGCGTCGAGGTCAAGGCCCCCGGCATCATCCAGCGCCAGCCCGTCACCGAGCCGATGCAGACCGGCACCAAGGCCATCGACGCCATGATCCCGATCGGTCGTGGTCAGCGCGAGCTGATCATCGGCGATCGCCAGACGGGCAAGACCGCCGTCGCGATCGACGCGATCATCAACCAGAAGGGCAAGGGCGTCTTCTGCGTGTACGTCGCCATCGGGCAGAAGCTCTCGACGGTGCGCCAGGTCGTCGATCGCCTCGAGGCCGCCGGCGCCATGGAATACACCACGGTGGTCTGCGCGACGGCGAGCGACACCGCGCCGCTCCAGTTCATCGCGCCGTACACCGGCGTCACCATCGGCGAGTACTTCCGCGACACCGGCCGCCACGCGCTCTGCATCTACGACGATCTCTCGAAGCAGGCCGTCGCGTACCGCCAGCTCTCGCTCCTCCTCCGCCGCCCGCCGGGTCGTGAAGCGTACCCGGGCGACGTCTTCTATCTCCACAGCCGCCTCCTCGAGCGCGCCGCGAAGATGGCCGACATCTTCTACGTCGTGAAGAAGGGGACGAAGATCGAGGGCGGCGACAAGACCTACAAGGGCGTCGACGGCAAGCAGCACATCGGCGCGCACGGCATGAGCACCGCGAAGGCCTCGGCGTACTTGCTGGTCGATCCGACTGCGGGCGCTCAGTTCGCCAAGGCGAGCGAGGACGAGCAGAAGAAGCTCAAGCCGGCGCTCGAAGACAAGCTCAAGGCCAGCGACTACGAGATCATCAAGGAGCCCCATTCGGGTGGCTCGCTCACCGCGCTCCCGGTCATCGAGACCCAGGCCGGCGACGTCTCGGCGTACATCCCGACCAACGTCATCAGTATCACGGACGGGCAGATCTTCCTTGAGGCCGATCTGTTCTTCTCCGGCGTTCGCCCCGCCATCAACGTCGGTATCTCCGTCAGCCGCGTCGGCGGCAACGCGCAGATCAAGGCGATGAAGCAGCTCGCCGGCACCCTGCGCCTCGACCTCGCGCAGTACCGCGCCATGGCCGCGTTCGCGCAGTTCGCCTCGGACCTCGACGCCAAGACCCGCGCGCAGCTCGATCGCGGCGCTCGCCTCGTCGAGATCTTGAAGCAGGGCCAGTACGTCCCGCAGCCCGTCGAGAAGCAGATCGTGATCCTCTTCGCGGGGACTCAAGGCCTGCTCGACGATATGCCGGTCAGCGTCCTCGGCCGCTTCGAGCAGGAGCTCTACGCGCACCTCGACGCGAAGCAGCCCGACGTCTTCAGCGACATCCTCACCAAGAAGGCGCTCGACGACGAGCTCAAGGCCAAGATTCGCAAGGCCATCGAGACGTTCAAGAAGAAGTTCATCCTCGATCCGAGCAAGGGCTCGTTCGCGGCCGCCGCTGCCGGCGACGACGAAGAGGAAGAGGAAGACGCGCCCAAGGTCGTGGCCCCCAAGAAGGCCAAGAAGTCCAAGAAAGGCGACTGACCCGTGCCCTCGCTCAAGGCGATTCGCAAGCGGATCGTAAGCGTCCAGTCGACGCAGAAGATCACCCGCGCCATGAAGATGGTCGCGGGGGCTCGGCTGAACAGGGCGCAGATCCGCATCACCGAGCTGCGGCCGTACGCCGTGAAGACGCAGGCCGTCCTCGCGTCGATCACGGCCGAGCCGAAGGCCGCCGCGGCTGCCGGCGAAGAGTCGGCGCTCGCGGTCATCGCCGACGGCGCGACCGAGATCGCCGAGAGCGTTGGCTACGAAGACAAGCCCGCTCACCCGCTCCTGGTCAAACGGGCCGAGAAGCGCGTGCTCCTGCTGGTGTTGACGAGCGACCGCGGCCTCTGCGGCGCCTTCAACACCAACATCAACAAGCGCGCCGAGCGCGAGTGGAAGACGCGCACGGCCGAGGGGCAAGACGTGCAGATGATCGTCGTGGGCCGCAAGGGCCGCGACTACATGACCCGTCGCGGCGCCCCGGTGCTCGAGTTCGTCTCCAACGTGTGGGACAAGCTCGGCCACGACACGGCGAAGATGATCGGCGCCAAGATCCTCGCGCCGTTCCTCACCAAGGACGTCGAGGCTCGAGTCGACGCGATCTACGTCATCTACAGCGAGTTCAAGAGCGCGATGACCCAGGTGGTGACGTGCGAGCCCCTGCTCCCCGTCGCTCCGGCCGGCGTCCCGGCGGGCAACACCAAGCCTGTCGACGTGGTCGAAGGCGGCGAGTGGGTCGGTACGGAGTTCATCTTCGAGCCGACCCGTGAGGCCCTGCTCACGCAGCTCATGCCGATGTACCTCGACATCTCGATCCTCCGCGCTCTCTACGAGTCCCAGGCCAGCGAGCTCGGCGCTCGCATGACGGCCATGGACGCGGCGACCAAGAACGCCAAGGAGATGATCGGCTCGCTCACGCTGCAGTACAACAAGGCTCGCCAGGCCGCGATCACCAAGGAGCTCATGGAGATCATCGGCGGCAGCGAGGCCATCAAGGAGTAGCGCGTCCCCCTCGGCACGATCGATTTACTTCGATCGTGCCGGGCACTACGTGCTTCATCGTGCTTCTTCCCATCAATCCCAATACGCCCGAGCCCCGGAAGATCCAGCGGGCGGTCGACATCCTCCAGAAGGGTGGTGTCATCGGCTACCCGACGGACACCGTCTACGGCCTCGGCTGCGATCTGATGAACAAGCAGGCGATCGATCGCCTCTATCAGATCAAGGGGATGTCGCGGGACCAGAACCTCTCGTTCATCTGCCCGGATCTCGCCGACATCGCCCGCTATGCCGTCGTCGAGAACGACGTCTATCGCGTGCTGAAGCGTTTCCTGCCGGGGCCCTATTGCTTCATCCTCACGGCGACCCGCGAGGTGCCGAAGATCGTGCAGATGAAGGCCAAGACGGTGGGGATCCGCGTGCCCAACAACCCGATCGCCATCGCCGTGGTGCGCGCGCTCGGGCGGCCGCTGATCAGCACCACCGCGGCCCGCCACGGCGAAGCTCCGCTGGTGGATCCGTGGGAGATCGATCAGGAGTTCCCCGGGCTCGACCTGGTGATCGACGGCGAGGGCGGGGGGACCGTTCCGACGACCGTGGTGGATCTGAGTCACGGTGACGTGCGGATCGTCCGCGAGGGCGCGGGGCCGATCGACGGCTTCGATTGAGCCTGTTCAACAGGCTCTGATAGCCTGTTTCAGGCGGCGCCCCACATGGCGCGGAAGGCCTTGGCGACCTCATCGGAGGCGGTGTTCACCGGCGCGACCAGGGCTGCGTCGTCGCCGAGCAGGGTGCGCAGCGGGCGCTGCCCATGAGGCTTGTCGAGGAGCGCCAGCAGGGCAGTGGCCAGGTCTTTCGGATCGGGGCCTCCCATGTTCCTGGCGATGTCGACGCCGATGCGCCCCATGCCCGCGAGATCGCCGTACTCCGCCGCCCGCTCCTTGTCGTCGGGCCACCCGATGCTGTGCATCAACCGGGTGCGGAAGAGCCCCGGCTCCAGGATGAGCACGTCGACCCCCAGCGTCGCGAGCTCGTTGTAGTAACTCTCGGCCATCATCTCGAGGGCGGCCTTGGAAGCACAGTAATGGGCGGAGTTGGGCATCAAGGTCCGGCCACCCATGCTCGACATGAACACCAGCGTCCCGGAGCGGCGCCGGCGCATGTCGGGCAGCGCGGCGCGACAGAGGCGCTGCGGCCCGAAGTAGTTGGTCTCGAAGAGCTGCTTGCTCTGCTCGACGGTGCTGCACTCGGCGAGCCCGGCGATCGAGATCCCGGCGTTGTTCACCAGCACGTCGATGTGCCCGGCCTTCTCCATCACGGCGGCGACCGCGGAGTCCACCGAGGCGTCGTCGGTCACGTCGAGCGCGACCACGGGGATCGCGAGCGCGGCGAGCTCGTCCCGCGCCGCGCGATTCTTGCCCTCGGGATCGCGCATCCCCGCGAAGGCCACGTACCCGTTTTGCGCCAGCGTCTCCACGATGGCTCGCCCGAGCCCCGTGCTCGCCCCCGTCACCAGCGCTACCTTCTTGTCCACCATCGCTGCCTCCGTTGCGTCGAGGCTACACCCGTGCTCGACGGGGCGAGGTTACCATTCTCCGCGCGCGGGAGGGAGGGTTGGCGGGGGTGAGCGCTTGGCGGGTATGCGACAAATCCTGCGGATGTGCTGGTTTGCGAGGTGCGTGGGAGTCGGACAATCGGTGCGTGAGTCAGCGCTTGCGTGGGTGCTTCGTGCGGGCGGGCTCGGGTTCCCGGACGAAGTCTTCCTCGGTCGTGATCGGGAGCAGACGACCCGCGGCGATACGATGGTTCATCAGGAACAGCTTTGTCGCCGGGGTCAGCTTGAGAAGCTCGATCCTGCCTCTCATCCTGTTTCGTACCTTGTCCTCGAGCGCGCTCATGCCAAAAGGATCCTTCGTGGCTCGGGCGTCGGCCGACGGTGGCTCTTTGAGGACGAAGAACAAGTGCAATCGCGGAGGAGCGACTGGCCGGGTATGCCACTCGTCCGGCACGCATTCGCTCACGCTCGGGCCATAGGGCAGTCCGTACCACATCGACGCGAGGAGGAGCAGGCAGTCCGTCGCCTTCTGGGCGCACTCGTTCACATAATGCTCGGCGACGAAAGGAGCCGTTGAGTAGTCTTTCACCTCCAGCAGGTTCATCGTCTGTGCTGGTTCGTCCCACCACGCGAAGTCCATCTCGTGAACGCCGAAGCGCTTGAAGAGCGTGTCGGCGAGCGCGCTGTCCGAAAGGCGGAAGGCGTGCTCGTGCGGCGGATTGAAGAGGAAGCCCGGTTCGATGTGATTCTTCGCAGGGTCGAGGAATACCGGCATGAGCGTCACTTCCCCAGGCGCTGCATATCGACGTTGTACCCCTCTTCGTAGAGCCGGAGCGATTCGTCGATGATCGGGTTCTCGGGCATACCGTCGCGCATATCGCTGAACTGGGCTTCGATCTCCTCGCCGCTTCGCGTGAGCGAGCAGAAGGGGATGCTCATCTGGTGGCGCTTGGCGAGGATCTCGAGCTTCTTGAGGACGAAGTAGCTGTGGGTCGCGAGGTAGATCTGGACGCCGGCCTGCGCGAGGCTGAAGAGCATCTCGGTGAAGACGGAGATCGCCCTCGGGTGGAGGTTCGTCTCCGGCTCGTCGAGGAAGAGGATCGTGCCTTTGGTGAGGCTCCGGTTCTTGATCAGATTGGTCAGGATGCCAATCTTTTTGATCCCATCTGCCGTCTGCGGCATGGTGTACGTCTGATCCCCACGCTGGAATAAGAATTCATCGGAGATGCCCTTCCTGACGATCTGCCCTCCGACGAACTCATCAAGCCCATCCGCGATTGTCAGAAGCTCTGGAAATATATCGCCCTGAGTCGGAGGTACTCGCAGGAGCTTGAGCAGATCGTAGTAAGTGTCGTCGAAGCCATAGATCTCATACTTCCCACGGCTGATTTCGATGGCCGCAAAGATGGTCAGCACCTCTTTTGGAGGCAAGAAGATAGCGCTCGTGTTCGTGCCAGGCTGCCGAGAGAATCCGGTGACGAGGATGCGCTTGGTCCCTTGCTTGGGGAGAGTCCTCTGGAACGCACACGAATACGCCTTCCCCGCGAGCAGCGCTTCGACCCGCAGGCTCGTCTCGCCGTTCGTGATCAGCGCGTCCAGACTTTGGGGCTGGAATGTCCACCGGAGCTTGCCGGTAAAAGCTATTTGTGCGTCGACTCGGGAGGTCCCTGCGTTCCTGGCCGCGTTCATCTCGACGGTCTTGGCGATGGCGTATAGCACCTTGAGCAGGTGCGACTTGCCCGTGTCGTTCTCCCCGACGACGACGTTGATCTGCCCGTGCTCCGACCAGTGGAAGTCCGAGAACGCCGCGAAGTTCTTGAGGTGGACGTCGGTGAACACGCGCCATTTCTAGGCCGAAGCGCCGCCGGGGTCCAGTCCCACGCTTACCTTCTCGGGCCAGGTGCAGGGCGGAGCCCACGCGCCGCTCAGAGAGGCGAGCCCGGCCGCGCGCCCGTCGATGCAGCCCGCGGATCCAGAGAGAGGACCCAGCCTGGATTTTTGCTCGTGCGCCCTCTTGCGCGTCCCGCGTGTTCCCGCATAGCCTCGCTTCCATGGCAACCACAAAGACGAAGAAGCCGCCTGCCGCGCCCACGCCGAGCAGGAAATCCCCCGCGGCGAAGCCGGCGCCACAGGAGACCACGTCTCCCGCTTACAACCCATCCACGGGCCGCGCCACCCTCGCAAGCCTCCTCCCCCGCTGGCCCGCCCTCGATCCCAAGCACCGCCGAGCCTTCCAGAAGCTCGGAAACGATCTCGATCGTAGCAAGCTCGGAGCCCGCACCAAGGGCATCGGCGTCCTCCAGGACGGCATCACCTGGGCAACGCAGATGGACGCCGCCCTCCGCCAGTATGGCGCCGGCGCTCTCAAGTCCTACTCCCCCGCTCGTTACGTCTACTTCCTCGAATCCCTCACCTTGCTCGCCGCAGAGCTCAATGTCGTTCGAACGAAGAACAAGAACGTCGGCGCCGTGCGTGGCACGGCCGCCTCGCGCCGCGACGAGGCGCTCACCGCGCGTGACAATCTCCTGAGCCCACTCCGGACCTTCGCTGGATCGCGCACCCCGGAGGGCGACCTGCTGGATGAAGCGGTCGGAACAATCGATCTCGACGACCACCTCGGCGAGTCGCTCGCCAACCTCGCCGCCCTCGCCCGAACGTGGCTCGCGCTGAAAGACGACGACTCGGTGTTTCTCGCGGCCGAAGCGGGGCTCACCGCTGATCTCGCGACGGCGGCAGTCGACGCGGCCAAGGCGCTCACCGGCTCGGCCGCGGGCGCAAAGCTGGAGGGTTACGTCGTTGGCAACGATCCCCCGTTCGTCAACCTCGCCGAAGGTGGCGTTCTCCTGGAGATGAAGGAAGCCATGCGTCTCTTCGGTGAGGCGAACGCGAAGCACCCCGCGGTGAAGAAGCTCACTCCCGGCGCGGCGACACGCGGTGTGCTGGGCCGGCGCACCGCGAAGGCACCGGAACCCGGGCCGGTGGCAGCGAAGCCGGTCACGCCGTAGCGGTAAGCGGTCGCGGGGGCGCGGTAAGCGGTCGCCGGGGCGCGGTAAGCGCCAATGGGAGCACAGTCGCCGACCGGCGGGGCGCGGTAAGCACTGGGCCCCACCGTTCGCCCTCGCGCGGAGCCCCCGCCTTTGGTGCTAGGATCTGCCCGTGACCCAGAGCGCGCTCACCGTAGCCCCCAACGCGCCGCCGATGTCGCTGGCCGAGTGAGAGTCCTTGCCGGAAGACGAGCCGGGCGAGCTCGTCGACGGCCGGCTCGAGCAAGAAGAGGTGTCGAGCTTCGTTCACGCGCTGATCGTCGTCTGGTTCGCCAGCCTGCTGCGCGCCTGGGCCTCGCGGCACTCGTCGAACGACTGCGGAGAGGCCTTGACGCCGACGTCGGCGCGGAGGCCGTCGTTGGCCACCATCGGATCGAGATCGAAGCGGAACAGCTCCGCTTCGCCAGGCGCGAGCGACTTGTCCGTCGTGGCCTTGGCGAGCTCCACGCCGACGCCCATGCCGCCCGACAGGACGACGGGTACGCCGAGGGGCGCCCGGGCTCGACCGATGTTGCGCACCGTCACGAGGAAGCTGCTGTCGCTGGTGCACGAGGTCACGAGGGCGACGTCGAGATCGACAGCGTCGCTGTTCGCCGCCGCCTCGCGGAAGCCGTGGAGCAGCGCCCCCTCGAATGCAGGGATGTGGCCAGTCTCGAGGATGTTGATCCCGTGATAGCCATGCTCGTTCCAGATCCTACCCGTCTTTGCGTAGCCCGGCGCGCCGAGGACGCGGATACCCGCGTTCTTTTGACCACCGCAGGTGAAGCCGCTCATGGCGCTGGCGACGAGGACGATCTCGGCCCGATCATCGCCCGTCACGTCGGCCACGACCGGGAACGCCAGGCCCGCCGCGCCGGTGTTGCACAGGGTGAACACCTCGGCTCCGGTCGCGCCCGCGAAGACGCGCAAGGACGTCTCGTCGGCGATCAGCACCTCGCTCTTGCCGTCACCGTCGAAGGCCGACAGGCCCGCTCGGCGCGCCGTGCAGGTGGCGGCCTGACTGGCCCAGAGGATCGTCTCCTCGGTGGGCACTCCGGCCTCGAGGAGCGCCGTGCCGCTGAAGGCGAGGATCCCGTGTCCGCTCGCCACCGCGACGTCGAGCCCGCCGTCGCCGTCGAGATCGGCGATCACCGGCGCGCCGCCGCCCTCGAAGGAGCCAGGCACGCTCGGAGCGCAGGAGTCGCCGAGCGGCCCGTCGAGATCGAGCCCGTCGCGAACGACGGTGAACCCCGCGGGATCCGAGGGATTGAGCCGCCACACCGTGAGCGTGTGATCGCCCACGGCCCCGCCGGTCGCGACGATCTCGAGGAGGCCATCGCCGTCGAGGTCGGCCACGGCGGCAAACCCGGCTGCGAGGCCGCGGTCGGCCACGACCTTGCCATTGTAATCGTAGACGCGTGATCCGGTGACGATGGCGAGCGAGGCGCCCTTCTGGCCGGTGAGATTGGCAATCACCACCGGGGCGTCGTTCGCCGGCGCGAGCGTGTGGAGGATCGCGCCCGTCTTGCCGTCGAGGATGCTCGACTCGATCACGATCTCGACCTGACCGTCGCCGTCGAGATCGGCTATCGCGGGGGCCTTGCAGGCCGTGGTGGGCGGGCTGAGCCAGAATTCGGTCCCGTCGGCCCGGTAGGCGCGGACGCGGTGATCGAGGGTGCAAACGACGATCTCGTTGTCCGTGGAGCTGTCGATATCGTCGGCGGCAGCGGAGCGTGGCGGACTGGCAAGCACGACGCGGCTTCGGTCTCGTCCTTCAGGCAGTCCGGCGGCTTCGGGAGGCAAAGCCCCGTTTGCGGGGTGGGCTCGCAGGTCGCCGCGTCGGACGGCGGCGAGGGAGCCCCGAGCGTGTAGTCACAGACGCTGCCGACGGCGCAATCGCTCGTCCCATGGCAGGTGTTACCGGGCGAAGCGCAGTGGTCGAAGGCGCAGAGCTGGTCGGCTCCGCAGCAGGCGCCCCCGCAGAGGACGGCCGTGCAACAGACGTTGTCGCTGGAGCAGACGCCGCCGCCGGCGCACGCGCCCCCCCGGGGCGCAAAGGCTGCTCCCACCGCTGCCGCTGGTGACGTTGAACGAGCCGCCGAGGCCGAATCCAGAGCCACCACCGAGATTGAGGCCGCTGAAGTCACAGGCCTGCTTCGGCCCGAAGCTGCAGCCGTCGTTGCACGAGCAACCAGCGGTGTTGCTGACGGCGAAGCCCAGGAAGAGGAAGAAAAGATAAAATCGACGCATCGAGGCGGCGCGGAGCAAGAGGCGCACCAGCGCTGGTGGCGCGCGGAACTGTTTTATTTGAAGTGAATGCGAGCAGCGCGGGGGCGCGGGGGCGTGGCGGATGGATCAGGCTCGTCGGCGCGGCGTCTCGGCCGGAGCGCCCGGGGTGCCTGGCCGACTCGCCCTCTCCGCGACGCTCACTACTTCTGAAAGGTCGGTTTGCAGGTGCCCGAGACGGGCTCGCAGAACCAGGGCGAGGGCGGCGGCGGAGGGCAGGTGAAGCAACTGAACGGACCGCAGCCGGCGCTCGCCCAGGTCTTGAAAGCCATGGTCGCGAGCTGCGCCGCGTCGATGGCCGAGTCGTTGGCGACGACCACGCAGCCGCAGGTGTCGATCGCCGTGTTCGTCCCGCTGCACTGAGGGACGCTGAGCGCCGGGTTGCACGCTTGCGCGGCCGCCAGGGTCGCGTTCACGTCGGCTTCCAGCCCCGAGCAGGCGCCCGGGCCGCCGCCCGGCCCGCTCTGCGCCGCCGACGAGCCGATACCGACGGAGACGGTGACGCCGGGAGCGCCCCCCGCGCCGCCGCCGCCGGTCGCGCCCGAGGACTCGACGACCACCTTCCCGCCACAGGCCGCCGAGAGCGCGGCGAGCGAGGCCAGAAGAAGCGTGATGCGGAGCCCGGGACGACGACGTGAGATCATGAGCAATCCTCCGATAAGGGAAATACGGCGGGACCATAGCACTGCCGTACCAGCCGCGGGCTTCTGATGGCGCGTGGCCAGCGGCGGTTCACCGGCGCTCGCGCCTCGTCGGCGTGGTCTCCCCGGAGCGGAGGGGTGAATCGAGAGGGCATCTCGCAGGATGTAGGCGGACCTGGCACGCGCACTGCATTGCTCGCAGCGTGGAGGACACGACAATGACCGCGAGTAGTGACCGGGAGATCGATTGGGAGATTGCGAGGCTCAGCGGCGGGCTCTCTGCGGCCCGACGAGCCGCGCCGGCACACCAGGGCTCGATCCGACCGAGCGACTGGGACCTGGCCGATCGCGAAGAGGGCCCGCTGAGCAAGCGGGGTGAGGCGCTGGCGCGGGATCTCGCGACGATCGAGGCGCGCAAGCGGCCCATCATCGAGAGCATCGCGCCGATGGCGATGGAGAGCGCGCTGGTGGCTCAGGACGAGCTCACCGTGCCGTACGACACGACGGCGAAAAAGAGCCGCAAACGCGGCGAAAATGCCTTCTGGACCGGCGCGGCAGCGGGGATGTCCGTCCTCGCCCTGGGGCTCGTGGTCGAGCTGGGGCTCATGTCGGCGCCGCACACGGCCGCGCCTGCGCCCACCCCGGCGGCCGCGGCTCCGACGAAGGTCGAGGCAGTCGAAGAGGGCGTGGCGGTCGCGCCGCGCTCGATGGTGATGCTCGATCCGGTGTACATCTCCGCGGATCCGAAGGGGGCGGCCCCGGTCGATGCCGCGCCCATCGTGGCTGCGCCGACCGGCGTCCGCGCGCGGGCCGCCGTGGCGCCGTCACCCGAGGCCATCGCGCCTCGGATGGTGATCCCGCCGCTCGCGGCCGCGCCGCCGGTTGCGGGCACGGACATCAGCCGCCCTGCCGCTGCCGTGGCGATCTCGGTGGCTGGCCGCCGCGCGGCCTCGTGCCTGGCCGATGACGACCTGCGCGGGACGATGCCCGTGAGCGTGACCTTCGCACCCTCGGGCCGTGTGACGACCGCCACGGTCGACGGCGGGCCGTTCGTCGGCACCGCGGTCGGTGGTTGCATCGCACGCGCGCTGCGCAGCGCTTCGGTCGGCCCGTTCGACGGCGCCCCGGTCACGGTCCGCAGCAGCGTGCGCGTTCGATGAGCGAGATGCGCGAGATGCGCGAGCTCTGCAGCGCCGAGCCCTCGGGCACGTGCCGGGCACGTGCCCGAGATGTGCCCGCGTCGTGGCTCCGCGAACGAGAGCCCGACGCGAGCGACGACGTGATCAGCTCGCCTCGCTGGCTTCCGCGGCCTCGGGAGCAGCCTCGGCCGCTTCGTCTTCCTTCTTGCCGCCGGGCTTGCGGCCCGCCCGCTTCTTGAAGAGCGACGGCGCGATCGTGTCGGTGTCGCCCTCGCTCCAGCGCAGGTAGCTCACCGCGCGACGGCAGCCGTCGTACGCGCGCGCGAGGAGAGTGAACGCGCGGGCGCGCTGCCCCTCGGCGTCCGTCGATTTCGCGCCGCTCTTGCGCACCGCGATCGCCACCATCACCGCCGGGCCGAGCTCTTCCGCGCGATCGACCTCGGACTTCTCCACGGCCGTCTTCGCGCTGATCTTGCTCCACGAGGCCTTGAACAGCACCGCGAGCGCGGTGAGATCGCCGGCCGTGTCGGCGTGGCCGTGGCCCTTGCGGATCGCGGCGACGGCGTCGGCGTCGAGCATCCCGCGGTGGGCGAGCGCCTCGGCCGCGACGAGCAGATCCTCGCGGAGCTTCTGCGCCTCGTCGATCATCGCCTTGGCGGCCTCGGGGCTACCGTTGGCGTACGTGTGGAGGAGGTGCGCGTACCAGGCGCCGTGCGCGTACGTCGCCAGCTCGTCGAGCTGCTCGATGGGGTGGAGCGGGAGCTGCTCGACGATGGCGTCGCGGAACGCGAGGATCTTCGGCGCAGCGGCGAGCACGGCTGTGACGGCGGCCGAGACGTCGACGGTGATCGGCGCGATCTCTTCCGGCGTGAGCGCGGCGAGCTCGGGCTCGATCTTCGCGAACGCGTCGGCGGCCGCGTTCGGAGCCGAGGGAGCGCTCGCGCTCGTGGTGGACGGGGTCGATTCCTGCTTCTTGGGTCGGGCCATGGGGGCGCGGAGACTGCCAAGCGCGCGGGGGGCAGGCAACCCCGATCAGCACCATTCCGATCTAGAACGGAGCAGGCGCTTCTTCCGCGGGCTTTGTGGGCGCCGACGCGTCGTCCGCGCCCGGCGCGCCCGCGTCGCTCGGGCCGCCTGCGTCGTCCACGCCGGCGTCGGGCGTCGCGGTCTCGGTCGGCTCGGTCCCGGTGAGGAACACCTCGTCGATCGCGTTCGACTGGCCCGCGTAGGCGCGGAGCCCGGTGTCGGGATCGATCGCCACACGCGACACGCCCGCAGGTACGGGAAAATCGGCCGCGGGACGCTTCTTGTGGGCCTCGCGCATGAAGTCTACGAAGGCCGGCAGCGCCGCGGACGCGCCCGCCTCCCCGGCGCCGAGCGGCGTCGGATCGTCGAAGCCCGTCCACACGGCGCACGCGACGTCGGTCGAGTAGCCGACGAACCACGCGTCCTTCGCTTGATTCGAGGTCCCCGTCTTGCCGGCGATCGGGCGCCCGAGCGCGCGCGCCCGCTTGCCTGTGCCATCTTGCACCACCGAGGTGAGCAGGCTGGTGATCACGTACGCCTCGGCCTCGTCCATCACGCGCCGCGATGGCGTGGGATCGGGCAGCTTCACCTCCACCCCGTTGGGCCCGGTGATCTTCTTCACGAGGATCGGCTGCTCGTAGACGCCGCCCGCGGCGAGCGTGGCGTACGCGCCGGCCATCTCGCGCGGCGTCACCTCGTATGAGCCGAGCGCGAGCGACAGATCGGCGCCGAGCTTCGACTCCACGCCGAGCGCGTGCGTCCAGGCCACGACGTTCGACGCGCCGACCTTCTCGAGCGACCAGACGGCCGCGACGTTCACGCTCTCCGCCAGCGCGTCGCGCATGCGCTTCGGCGTCTTGCCTTCGCCCTCGTCGTAGTTGTCGGGCTTGTACCCGTGGAGCGCCTGCGGGTTCGTCTCGACGATCGACGCGGCCGTCATCTGGCGCGCATGGATCGCGTAGCTGTAGACGAAAGCCTTGAACGTCGACCCGGGCTGCCGGTGCGCGTTGGTCGCGCGATCGAGCCCGCCGCGCGTGCCCTCGTAGCTGCCGACGAGCGCGAGCACCTCGCGCGTCCGCACGTCGATCGCCACCATCGCGCCTTCAGGTCCCAGCTCGAGGTGCAGCTTCACCGGAGCCGGCGTTTTAGCCTTCGGATCGATCTCGACGGGATGCGGTGGCGCCGCGCTGCCCGCAGCGGCGAGCGCCGCCTCGATCTTCGACGGCTCGGCGGGCGGCGTCGTCAACAGGCTCACCCGCACGACCTTGCCGATCTCGGCGAACTTGCTCGCGGGCAAGCTGTTCGGGTTGTACCGCGTCGCCGTGCTCAGATCGACAGCGCCGGTGATGGTCCCGACGCGCACCTCGAGCAGGTTCTTCGTGTCGTTGGCGCCGGTCACGACGCCGAGGAACGAGCGGTGTCCCGACGGCGTCCCCTCGAACGGCGTGGGCTCTTTGTCCTTCTTTCCTCGGCCGATCGTCAGCGGCGCGATCAGCTTGTGGCGCTTCGCGTAGTCGTCGGCGTTCCTGCGCACGGCGGCGCGCGCGGCCGCCTCGAGCGCGGGATCGATCGTCGTCGTCACGGTGAAGCCGCCGCGATCGGCCTCGGGTCCGACGGCGGCGCGTAGCACGCGCTTCACCTCGTCGACGACCTCGGGGCCGAGCTCCGACAGCACCTCGATCTCCGGCGTCAGCACCACCGGATCGCTCTTGGCTTTCTCCGCCTGCTCCGGCGTCGCGAAGCCCTTTTGCACCATCTGCGCGAGCACGTAATGCTGTCGCTCGATCGCCCGCGGCAGGTTGATCCGCGGCGAGAACACCTCGGGCCCCTTGATGATCCCCGCGAGCAGCGCCGCCTCGCCGAGCGTCACGTCGCGGATGCTCTTGCCGAAGTAGACGCGCGCCGCCTCTTCGACGCCGTAGCGCCCGTGCCCGAAATAGATGTGGTTCAGGTAGAGCTCGAGGATCTCGTCCTTGCCGAGCTCGGCCTCGATCTGACGCGCGAGGATCATCTCGCGCATCTTGCGATCCATGGTCCGCTCCTGCGTGAGCAGGACGTTCTTGATCACCTGCTGGGTGATGGTGCTGCCGCCCTGCCGCAGGCGGCCGCCGCGCAGGTTCACCATCAGCGCGCGGAGCAGGCCGAGGTAGTTGAGCCCGGTGTGCTCGTAGAACCCCGCGTCCTCCGCGGCGAGCGCCGCGAGCTTCATTTGCGGGGGGATCGACTCGATGCTCACCAGGGTGCGCCGCTCGACGAAGAGCTCGCCGAGGAGCTGCCCGTCACGCGCGAGCACCCGCGTCACCTGCGGCGGGTTGTAGCTCTTCAGCGCGCGCAGCGAGGGCAGGTCGGCTTCGTAGTGACGGATCACCAGCGCGACGCCGATGCCCGACGCGACGAGCAGCGCGAGCATCCCGATGCCGAGCCGCTTCGACCACGCCGCGAGGCGCGAGCGCTTCGGGCCGGGCGCTCGCTTCGCCGGGATCCCCTTCTTTTCAGTCTTGATCGACGGTTTTCCCACGGCGGGCTCGGGCGTCGGATCGACGCCGAACGGCGAGGGATCCGGCGCGGTGTCGTCGACGTCGACCGACGGCGATCGCGGGGTCGCGTCGAGCGCGGCGGGCGCGACCATGGGCTTCGTCGTGGCGGGGCGCTCGTGCTCGGGATCGTCGGACATGCGTTACCGCGGAGGCTCGGGGTCGCGAGCGTGACGGGGAACGCGGGAGGGTGCCACCGTCATCCGGCCCCGTTCAGCCGAAGAAGCGCAGCGCGGCCATGGTGATCAAGATCCCCGCGATCAGGCAGCCCGCGGCGATCCCTGCGAGCACCAGGATCGACGGCTGAGCCTGCTTCTTCCGCGCGGCGTCGAGCGCGGCCTGCGGCACGGTGCCCTGCGGCGTGGTGACGGGCAGCGCGCCCGGCGACGACATCTTCACGGTGCGCGCCACGCCCGGTCGCGACACGGGCGCGTTGACTTGCAGGTTGGGGATCGACGCGTGCGGCGGCTCGAACGCGGCAGCGGCCGGCGCGAGGTTCACCTCCTGCGCCATCGGCGAGGCCTGCGAGATCTCGTAGCTGTGGGCCATCGACTCGGCGGTGCCCCGCGGCATCATCGCCGTGAAACCCTTGCCGCCCATGCCCGCGAACGGCTTCAGCGCCTGCGCGAAATCGGCCGCCGACGCGTAGCGATCTTCGGGCCGCTTCTCGAGCGCCTTCGTCAGCATCGCGTTGAAGCCATCCGGAAAACGCCGCCCGGGCACGCGCTCGTCGATCGGGATCGGCGGCCGCGTCACGTGCATCTGGATGTATTCCATCGGCGTGCGCGCATCGAACGGGAGCTTCCCGGTGACCACTTCGTACAAGATCACCGCGAGCGAGTAGATGTCGCTGCGCGCGTCGAGCGATTTACCCTGCGCCTGCTCGGGCGACATGAACTCCGGCGTCCCGAAGACCATGCCCTCTTGCGTGAGCATGATCGACCCGGGCCGCAGCTCGCGCTCCGTCACCTTGGCGAGCCCGAAGTCGAGCACCTTGGGGTAGTCGCGCAGCCCGCCGTTGGTCGACAGGAAGATGTTCTCGGGCTTCAAATCCCGGTGAATGATGCCCTGGAGATGCGCCTCTTGCAGCGCGCCGCAGACCTGGATCAGGACGGGCACGGCGCGCTCGCACGCCATCGGCCCCTCTTTGCGGACGACCTGGTTGAGGTTCCTCCCCTCCAGGTATTCCATCACGATGTAGAGCGATCCGTCGTCGAGGTCGCCGTACAGGAACACCTTCACGGTGTTCGGGTGCGTGAGGTGGCTCATCGCCCGCGCCTCGCGGCGGAAGCGCGAAACCAGGTCTTTCCGGTTGGTGAGCTTGGGGTGGAGGATCTTCACCGCCACCATGCGATTCATCGCTGGCTGGGCGGCTTTGTAGACCGAGCCCATCCCGCCGGAGCCGATCTTCTGCAAGATCTGGAACTGGCCATCGAGCAGGTCTCGGCCAATGTTCGGGTCTTGCGCGGCCATGGGCGGCCGAAAATAGCACGCCGGTGGCCCGCTTCGTCTATGCGCGAAGAGAGCCCATGGAACAAAGCTCCAGAACGCCTGATTGCAAGCCCACGCCGGGCGCCCCGATCCCCGCGGCGCTGGAGAGCCCTTTGCTCGCGCGATCGGGCTTTTCGCACGCGTTCTTCACCCGCGCCGGCGGTGTGAGCCGGCCCCCGTGGGACACCCTGAATTTCGCCGCGGGCACCGGCGACGATCCGGCGGCCGTCCGCGAAAACTTCGAGCTTGCGGCCCGGATCCTGGGCGTGGAGGCGTCGCACCTCCACGTCGTGAGCCAGGTCCACGGTGTCGCCGCGCGGGTGATCGACGTGGGCGAAACGCGCGAGGACGTGCTGCGCGCGGTCGCCGACATCACGCTCTCGCGCGCGCCGGGCGTCGCGTGCGGCGTTCGCACCGCGGACTGCGTCCCGATCCTGATCGCCGATCGCAGCACGGGCGCGGTCGCCGCGATCCACAGCGGCTGGAAGGGCACCGTCGCCAACGTCGCCGCCGCGGGCGTCCGCGCCCTCCGCGATCTGATCGGCGCGCGCGGCAATCTCGTCGCGGCGATCGGCCCGCACATCGAAACGTGCTGCTTCGAGGTCGGCCCCGACGTCGCCGCCGAGCTCGCGGGCTGCTCTTCGCTCGGCGACTCCGTCGTGGTGATCGGAGCGGGCACGAACGACAAACCTCATGTGAACCTCCGCGCGATCGTCCGCGCTCAGCTCGAAGGGGAGGGCATCGCGGGCGCCGCGATTGACGACGTCCGCGGCTGCACCGTGCACGACAGCGATCGATTCCACTCCTACCGCCGCGATGGCAAGATCGGTGGACGCCTCCTGTCCGCCATCGTCGTCCCCGCGCCGGGTGGCGGCACGAAGGTGTAGAGCACCAGAGTCCGTATCTCCGGGCGCAGGTGGGATGTCATCGCGGCCGGCGTTTCATGATCTCCACCTGGAACGGGCCGGAGACGACCGGCCGCGCATCGCAGCGGCGTACGCGCCGCTGCCCGGTCGTGCAATACCGACCAGACCAGCGCGTCGGGACAGTCCGCGCCGGCCCGCGAAGCGGCGGGACGTACATCGAGCCGCTTCACGGCGATTGAATGCCCGCCAACTCAGCATTCCACTGCACGAAGAGGAAAGGCTCCGTCGTCAGGACGATCCGCGACGTCGCAGCGCGGGCTGATCGGCGAGAACGAAGACCGCGAGCAGCTGCTGCGCGCGGTCGCCGACCTCACGCGCTCGCGCGGTTGACGCCTCCTGTTCGCCGTCGTCGTCCCCGTGCCGGGTGGCGGCGTGAGCCCCTGTCCACTGCGCTGGTCCTTCCCCGGACCGAGCAGGAGCGGCTGTCATGGAAGGGTGATCCAGTAGTAGCGCTTCAAAGGCCTGTTCGTGGCGAGGGGCCTCGTCTCCCTCAATGCGCCTCCGTTTCGTTCGATGACGCGGATGGAGGCCGCGTTCGTGTCGTCACACGTGAGGAGCACGGCGGTCAGTCCGAGCGCGCGAGCGACTGGCAAAGCCTGACGCAGCATCTCCGTGGCGACTCCGCGGCCCCGGAAGGACGGTACGGTGTCGTAGCCGATGTGGCCGCCCTCGGCGCGAAGGGCGTCGTTCAGCTCGTGATGAAGGGAGATCCGACCCACGAACTGTTCTTCCGCCACGGCCCACAGATGCGTCTTGGGAACGAGCGTTTCGGTTCTCCGGGTCGAGTCGGCCAGCTTCTTGGCCACGAATGCGGCGAAGTCCTGTTCGACGGTCTCGAGGTCGCCTCCGGACCACCAGGGAAGGCCTTCGTGCTGGAATTCACGACACCCACGCAAGAAGCTCTCTCGATATTTCTCGGTGGGTGAAATCAGCTGGATCTTCATTCGAGGATTCTCGCGCGTACCCTTCGTCGGGGCTACACGTTCAAGATTCCCGAGTGCGTCGACCGCGACAGGCCCTCGAGCGCGGCCCAGCCCTGCACCCGGAACTTCGACTGCGCCGAGCGAGCCTGTCGCGGAGCCCCGGTCGGTTCACAGGCACTGATCGATGCCGACCGCGTGCTGGCAGTGGTTCGGGTTCATCTCCGGGACGACCAGGCTGCAGTGCGCGTTGCGGCACGTCCACTGATCGGGGGTGAACCCGGCGCAGAACGCCGGGCAGCTCATCCCGCCGGGGATGGCCTGGAGCATGGCGCAGTTGGCCGCGTAGCAGTCGCAGTACTCCTTGCATTCGGCCGAGATGGCCATGGTGCCTGTCGAGCTCGACGCCGCGCTGCTCGTCGAGGCGGCGCCGCCCGCCCCGCTGGAGCTCTGCGCGTCGCTGGAGGATACCGTGGCTCCACCCGCCCCCGCGGCGCCGCCCGCGCCCCCGGCGCCCGAGCTGGTCGAGGTGGTCGAGGTGGTCGACGACGACGACGAGCAGGCGCCGGCCGTGAGAAAGAGGAGCGCGACGATGGCTTTGCCCGGGAGGTTCATGCGTTCTTCTTTTCTCTGGAGGCGGGCGCTCAGGGCGCCTGTCCAGAAGAGGGGTTGGCGCCGTCGAGCGCGCGGAGAAATGCCACGAGATCGCTCTTCTCGCCCGCGCCGAGCGCCAGCGGCTGAAGCTCGTTCTTGCCGACGAAGCCGTGCGGATCGCCGCCGGTCGAGAGGAAATCGATCACCTGATCGAGCGCCTGGATCTGCCCGGTGTGCATGTACGAAGGCCGCTTGGCCACGCAGCGCAGGGTCGGTGTCCGCAGCGCGCCGAGCATCTCCGGCCCCACGCTCGCGGGGAGCCGCCCGTCGTCACCGTCGCTCCATTTGCTCTTCGTATTGAGCGGATCGGCGAGGGCCTGCAGGAGGCCAGTCGAGGCGCCGGGGTCGTCGGGATCGAGGATGACGACCGCCACCGTCCTGGCCTTGAGCCCGAGGTTGTGGAACTTCTGGTCCGAGAGGAACGGCCCGGAGTGGCAGTCAGCGCAGCGACCTTTGCCGAGGAAGAGCCGGGCGCCGCGCTGCTCGGCCGGCGACAGCGCCGTGGCGTCGCCGTGAGCCCACGCATCGAAGCGGCCGGGGCCGCACGCGAGGCCGCGCTCGTAGGCCGCGATCGCCTTGCCCCAGTTGGCGACGACCGTCGTCACCGCGTCTTGATCGACGGCCTTCATGCCGTCGAACTCGGCTCCATCGCCGGGCATACCGTGGCACGCGTCCGGCGTCGGGCCGACTCCCTGGCAGCCCGTCGTTGCGTTCGTGAGCACGGGAAACCGCGTCGCGTCGCCCAGCGCGGGCATGATCCCGAAGATGGCCTCGTACGCGGGGCGGTAGCGCGCAAAGACCTGCTCCGCGACGAAGAGCCGCGACGAGTTCATCTCGTTGCGGGCCTCGATCGGGCCGAATACCTGGGCAAACAGGCTGTCTTTGCGGCCGTCCCACATCAGCAAGCGGGCCTGTCCGACGTCGAGCAGGGACGGGGAGCGGCGGATCGTCCACCCGGCCGCGAGCGAGACCGAGTGGCCGAGCGAGCGCCCGTCGGCGAAGGCCGCCTCCGGCTGATGGCAGCCCGCACAAGCCACCTTCCCGGTGTCGCCGAGGTTGCCCAGCGTGGTGCTGGTCCCGGTGTTGTCCCCCTCCCACAGCACCCCCGAGAACAGAGGATCGAAGAAGAGCTTCTTGCCGAGGGCGGCCGCCGCAGGATCGTCGCTCCAGGCATTGCTGATGTCGGCAGGCGGCAGAGGCAGCGTATCCGGGGACAGCGTGGCCAGCGTCGCGCGCTCGGCGTCGGTGAACACCGGCACCGCCTCGGAGCCTCCCTGTCCCCCGCTGCCGTCGGATCCGCTGGAGCCGACAGCGCTGCTCGAAGCGCTGGAGCCGCCCGCGCCGCTAGGCGACGTACCCGATGAGCTGCAGGCGCAGAGGCTCGCCGCCAGGATCGCACCCGGGAGAGCGCGCCCCCACGCACCCGGGAGGTGGTCAGTTCGTCTCATGAATCTTGTCCGCCCCGACGCAGGGCGTCCGCGTCTCGTCCCAGCTCGGCGCCGCGACCTTGGTCGTGAACGCCAGGTTGGAGAAGTGCCGTGACGTCTCGGTCTGCATGTGCGCCATGTGGAAGAGATACCAGGGCATGATCGGCACGGCCGGCCCGAGATCGACGCCCGAGTGATAGAGCACGTCGCCGAACGTCACCGTCGCTTTGCCCGCCGCGAGCTTGCCCGCCGGCAGATCGACGCACCCGTACTGGATCCCGTTGGTGTACAGGTAAACCCGCTTGGTCGAGGCGTAGACGTCGAAGAGCACCGTCCGGTCGACGCCGCCGAGGCCGTTCATCTCCGGGTACGGCGAGAGGAAGTCCTTGCCGTCGTTGAGCGTGTAGAGATCCCACGACGGGCACTGATCGTTGACCTCCCAGACCCGATGATCGCAGAACTGGATCTCGGCTCGCGTCGGGCTGGTGTTGCCGCCGCGCGTCTGCACCACGACCGTGCCGCCCTTGGCCAGGTTGTCCTGGATCGGGGTGCTCTGATCGCTGATCAGCATCTGCGGATAGCGCCGGTCGCTCGACACGATGTCGACCTCCATCGTCGCGTGAAGGAAGCTGTCGTCCACGAGGGCGGCGGGCGTCTTCGGGGCGATCCGCATCTTGCCACCCGTGTCCGCGGCCCAGTCGGCCAGGGTCGTGCGCAGCTCGCCGAAGGCGCTCCCGATCCCCCACTCGTTCGTCTCGGCGGCGTAGAGGTTGACGTCGAACGTGGGGCTGGAGACTGACCAGCTCTGGAATCCGGTGGAGACCTCGGCCGTGTAGGTCTCGACCTGTCCATCGTAGTGCCACTCGGTCGCGGCAGGCGCCGTCGGAGCGACCTTGATGCAGGCCCGGGCGACCGCGTGCGGCGTGGCCGTCGCGGCGCCCTGACCGCCGAGGAACAGCTCGCCCGAAGGCGACGTGGCGCGCATCGCGTCGGCCGTGAGGAACGCCGGATAATCGATGGTGCCAATCGTCTGCGCCGGCCGCGGCATGGGCGAGAAGATGCCTTGAAACGGACAGAGATCGTCCAGCGCCTCGACCACCAGAGTCGTCTCTTCCGTCAGGCCGCTCCAGTGGAGCGCGGCGACGGGTTGCGTCCCCTGTTTGTAGGCTTTGTTGAACCGCGCCACCCCCGCGACGAGCTCGTCGTGGCCGCGCCCGCAGCCCTGCTCGTAGTGAACGCGCATCAGCGGCTCGAGCCCGGGCAGAGCGGCGCTGTCGATCGAGAAGGCCTCTTCGAGGGCGCCCCCGCTCTTGCGCTGATCGTACTCGGGCCCCGGCGTGACATAGAGCGGAGAGTTCTCGCTGCTGTTCGCGAGAGAGACGACGGTGGCGCCGGCCGCGCCGGACTTCAAGGCGTAGAACGCGATCCCGTCGTCGCGCCAGTGCTGCGCGAGGAGCTTGGTGCGCTCGGCCTCGGAGGTGGTGTATTTCTTCACGCGGCTCTCGGGCCAGCGCATGTGATAGCAATCGACGTTGTCGGAGTCCGGCGCCGAGTCGCCCAGCGCGTAGACCGGGATCCGATCCGCCGCGGGCGACGTGGCCACATAGCCGAGCTGCGCATCGCTCGTGACGCGCTTGAAGCCGTCGACCGCGCTGTTGATCCGCGTGCGGAAGGTGCCGCTCTGCTCCTGCTCGGCGTCTTCCAGGGCCGGGCGCGGGATCTCGTAGTCACCCGCGCACCGGTACGTCGCGTTCTTGATGGTGCCGCCGGTGATTTCACCGCTCTTCGGCAGCACGTAAACGCGGTAATCGACGGCCTTGTCCTGCGGGTCGAAGCGGAGCCGGACCGTCTGGCCGACGACCTCGCCAA
>JANYGI010000073.1 GCA_025362495.1 Byssovorax sp.
CGGGAAAAGAAGGCCTCGATCGTCAGGTTGGCCGCGGAGACGAGGTAGCGCTCGCCGGCGCGGCCGCGCTCCATCGCCAGGATCATCGCCGCGGCGGCGTCGCGCGCGTCGACGAACGAGAGGCCGCCCGCGGGCACGAACGGCACCTTCTTCTCGAGGAACTTCACCACGTCGCCCGTCGATGATCCGCGATCGTCGCCTGGGCCGAGGAGCAGCGTCGGGTTGACGGCGACGACCTCGAAGCCGGGGCCGCTGCGGTCGAGGCCGGCCTTCTCGGCGAAGAGCTTCGAGCGGTAATACGGCCAGCCCGCGAGCAGATCCATCGGCGTCTCGGCGCGCTCGTCGCGGACCTCGTCGGGATCTTTGGTCACGGCGACGACGCCGCTCGTGCTGGCGATCACCACGCGCTTCACGCCCGCGTCGCGCGCGGCGTCGAGCGTCACCTTCGTGCCGTCGACGTGGATCCGGTAGAGCTCTTCGGCATCTTCGGGCAGGCGCGAGACCTTGCCAGCGCAGTGATAGAGCGTGTCGCAGCCATCGGCCGCGGCGCGCACCGAGGCGGCGTCGAGCACGTCGCCCCGCGCCACGTCGACGCCGAGCGCCGTCAGCGCGGCGTCATTTCCGCGGCAGAGGGCGGTGACTTGATCTCCGCGGTCGCGGAGCTGAGCGACGAGGTGACGACCGAGGAACCCGGTGGCGCCGGTGACGAGCGTGCGGCTCATGCGAGATCGAATGCCTTCTGGAAGGTTTGCAGGAGCGAGATGTCGTTGGACTTGATGGCGCCCGTCATGAACTCCATCGGGCTCGGCGTGTAGGCCTCGCGGACGATCTTGATGAAGATCTCCGGCGACGTCTTGAGCACGCAGTCGGCCTGCGATCCCTCGGGCTTGCCGATGCGCGCCGCGGCGCCGTCGGGGCCGATGCGCAGCGTCCACTTGGCCTCGGTCTCGGCGCCGAGCGTGAAGTAAAACGTGATCGGCTTGGGCGCGCTGCCGGCGACGAAGCGCAGCTCGAGGTCGCGGAAGAGGCCGACGAGCGGGTGCTCCTTCACGGGCGCGGGCGCGTCGAGGCTCTTCATGCGCCGCAGATCGAGCGCACCGCCGTCGCGGAGCATCGTCACGGCGAGCTGGGTGAGCTCGGCGATCTTGCGCGAAGCCTGCGCCGACTTCATCCCCGCGGTGAGGCGGCGCAGCTCGCTCACTTCGAGCGGCGGCCCGATGCGCGCGACGATGTCGCGACGGACCGGGATGCTGCGCCCCTTCGGCAGCGCCTGGCGCGTTCCGCCCAGGTAGACCGGGAGAATGTCGACGTCGTGGGCGAGCGCGAGGTGCCCGATCACCGCCTTGAACTCCTGGATGGCGCCGGTGGTGGAGCGCGTGCCCTCGGGGAAGATCAGCACCGTCTTGCCCTGATCGATCACCTCGCCGGCCTGGCGGATCGCCTGGCGCAGGCCGCCCTTGCGATCGAACGCGGCGAGGTTGGTGAGGTTCTCGAAGTAGGCGCGACGGAGGCGGCCCCCCTCGAAGAAGTAGTCCTGCGCCGCGAGCGAGACCAGGCCCTCGCCGTACTCGCCGAGCGCGTACTTCACGAAGCCCATGTCGAGGTGGCTCGAGTGGTTCGAGGCGACGATGGTGTTGCGGTTGTGCGGGATGTAGGCGCGGCCCGTGACCTTGGGCTCCATCACCTTGTCGTAGAAGCCCATCTGGAAGCGGGACATGATCCGCTTCGCCGTGTCGGCGACGATGGCCGGGAGGATGATCGGCTCGTCCTCCTTCTTTTCCACGGCAGTGCTCGCTGACTCGATCGTGCGGGCGCCGACGAGCGCCTCGACCTCGGCCACCGTCTCGCACTGGGCGAGGCGGGCGCCGTCGAGCGAGCGACCGAGCTGCGCTTCGAGGGCGGCCGCGAGCTCCATCGCCATGAGCGAATCGAAGCCGAGATCGGCCTTGAAGCGCGTGGCTCCCGTGATCTCGGCGGCCTTGCGGTTGGCGATCGCGGCGACCGCGTGGCGCACCGGGCTCGTCTCGATCCCGCTGCCGTCGGCGGCGGGGATCTCGGTCGCGCTCGCGAGCTTGGCGAGGACCGCCTTCACCTCGGAGCGCTTCACCTTGCGCGTGGCGGTGCGCGGGAGGTCGGCGTCCCAGAGGTGCATCACCGCGGGCTGCGAGGCCTTCGGGAGCGCCTGCACGGCCTCGCGCAGGGCCTTCATGGCGCGCTCGTGGCGCTCGGCGCGGCTCAGCGGTCGGATCTCGCCGTCGTCGGTGCCAGGCGCGGGATCCCCTTCGGGAACGGCGAGGCACGCGACGCGCTCGCCGCCCTTGCCGTCGTCGATGCCGACGATCGCCAGCTCCTTCACGCCGTCGATCTTGCCGAGCCTCGTCTCGACGTCGTCGGGATAAACGTTCTCGCCGTTGGCCGCGACGATCACGTCTTTCTGGCGGCCGACGATGGTGAGGCGCTTCTTCGCGTCGAGCTTGCCGAGGTCGCCCGTGTGGAGCCAGCCGCCCGCGTCGAGCGCGAGCGCCGTGGCCTCGGGGTTGTTGGCGTAGCCGACCATCACGTTGGGGCCGCGCGCGAGCACCTCGCCCACGCCGCGCTCGTCGGGGTTGTGGATCTTGAGCTCGACGCCGGGGATCGCCTTGCCGACGTCGCCGTATTTGCCTTTGACCGAAGCCTTTGCGACCGCGAGGACCGGCGACGCTTCGGTGAGGCCGTAGCCCTCCGCGAGCGGGAGGCCGATGCCGCTGAAGAGCTTCGCGGTGTCCTTCGGGAGCGCGGCGCCGCCCGAGATCAGGAAGCGCGTGTGACCGCCGAGGCCTTCGTGGACGCTGCCGAAGAAGAGGCGCCCGAGGTTGACGCCGGCCTGCTTGCCGAGGAGGCGGTTGAGCTCGAGCGCCCAGTTGAACGCGGTGCTCGCGACGGGGCCCTGCTCCTTCACCTTGGCGAGGATCCGCCGCTCGAGGAGCTGCCAGAGCGCGGGCACGCCGACCATGCCGGTGATGCGACCTTGCTTCAGCCCCTCGCCGAGGCGATCGGCGTTGAGCTCGTCGAGGTAGACGATCCGCGCGCCGCGCGACATCGGCAGGAGCAGCCCGCAGGCGAACTCGAACGTGTGGTGGAGCGGGAGGACGGAGAGGATCCGATCCGTCTCCTTGAGCGGGAAAACCGGCGCGAGCGCGGCGAGCAGCGCCGTGAAGTTGGCGTGCGAGAGCATCACGCCCTTGGGCTCGCCGGTGGTGCCGCTCGTGTAGATGATGCTCGCGAGATCCTGGCCCTTGGCGGTGATCTCCGGCGCGGGGAGATCGGCGTCGGGCGCGTGCGGGCCGCCGTCGGTGAAGTCTTCGAGATCGTAGACGCGGAGCTCGGGGCAGAGCTTGCACGCGACGTTGCCGCCCTTGCCCTCGACCTCGGCGTCCCAGAGCGCGACCTTCGCGCCCGACGATCGCACGATGTTCGCGAGCGGCGCGCCCTCGATCCCGGGGTCGACGGGGACCGCGACGGCGCCCGCGCGCAGGATGCCGAAGTAGGCGATCGGCCACGCGGGCTGGTTCAACCCGGCGAGGACGACGCGATCGCCGGGGCGCACGCCGACCGCGGCGAGGCGCGCGGCCGTGGCGATCGCGCCCTCGCGCCATTCGCGGAAGCTGGTGCGCGTGAGGCCTTCGTTCGTGAGGCGCTGCAGCGCGACGGTGTGATCGTGGCGCTCGGCCATCTCGTCGAGGACGTCGAGCAGCGTGTCGTAGGGCCGCAGCGGCTTGGTCTCACGCTGGAAGCGCTCTTCGATCAGCGGGAAGACCCACTTCTCGAGGCCGGGCAGGTGAATGTCGAACATCCACTCGCGCCAGTCGATCTTCTCGGGCTCCCAGTAGAAGCGCGCGCGCTCGTCCGGCGCCATGCGATCCATCGCGGAGCGCGTGTTGGCGCAGGAGAAGATCCAGTCGGCCTCGGCCACGAAGGGCATGAAGATCTCGAGCAGGCCGGCGGTGCGATCCTCGGCCCTGGCGGCGTCTTTGAGCGCGGCGGCCGCGGGGCGGAAGAGCGTCGCCAGGGGCCCGATCGAGGCCTTGTCGAGCAGGCCGCCGAGGCCGCGCATCGCGCCGGAGATCTTGCGCGCGCCGTGCGCCTCGTACTGCTTCTTCGAGAGCCCCACCGGCTCGAAGCGGCTGCCGATGATGTCGAACAGCTTCGTCTTCTTGCCCTCGTAGACCTGGCGTCGCTTGTAGAGCCCCGCGAGCTCGATGAAACGATCCATCCGGCAGCCGTTCGTGTCGGAGGATCCGAAGTGATAAACGGGCCCGTGCGTGCCCTCGATCAGCTCTGCGAGGGCAGCGATCATCCCGCTCGTGACCATGTCGACGGGGATGATGTCGAGGTGGCACTCGTGGTCGGCGGGGAACTGCATCTGCCCCTTCGACGCCATGTAGAGGTACGGCGCCGAGGTGTTGATGCCCTCGTTCCAGCCCGGGAACGGGAAGGTGGAGCTCGACTCGATCACGGCAGGGCGCACCAGCGCGAAAGGGACGCCCGAGGCCGCGAGGACCTGCTCGCCGATGCTCTTCGTGTACGTGTAGATGTTGGTCCAGCCCCAGAAGACGGCGCGCTCGGTGCCGGCCTCGATCAGACGGTCCTTGATGAATTTCCGCTTCACCTTGGCGAGCTCGTCGTCGAGCGCGGTGCCGCGGCAGGGCTCGCCCTTCTTGCCGAGGTTGTGCTTGGCCTCGTCGAGGAAGGCGCTCTGGCGGAAGGCGTCGCCCGCGCGCTGGCGGGCCTGCTTCACGAGGTCGAGGCACTCGTCGATCTCGCGCTGCGGATCCCAGTGCGATTTCTCGAGCGTGCGGTGCGGGTTGGCGGCGCCGTACCAGGTCTCGCCCTCGGCCCGCGGGAAGGGCACCTCGCGCGGATCGACCTCTTCGATCAGGCCCGAGCGGTAGCCGGCGACGTAGCAGGTGCTGGTGTGCATCACCTTCGCGCCGAGGGTGCGCGCGAGGCCGGCGAGGTTGTTGACGCCGAACGCGTTGACCTCGAGCGCCTCGTCGAGCGGCGGGTTGAAGTCGACGACGCCGGCCACGTTGACGACCGCGGCGATCTTGCCGGTGAGCTCGCGGATCAAGTCGGCGTCGATGCCGAGGTGCGCGTGGACCACGTCGCCGACGATGGGCGTGATCTTGGCCTTCAAAAAGGCTTCAAACGCCGGTCCGGGGTGCTTCTCGCGCACCGGATCGAACACCGCCGACGTGGCGATCTGCGACCAGAAGCGCTCCTCGGCGGACTGGCCTTCCTTGGGCCGCACCAGCAGGTAGAGGTGCCCGATCTCGGGGAAGCGATCGAGCAGCATCGCCACCCACACCTTGCCGAGGAACCCCGTCCCGCCGACGACGCAGAGCTTCTTGCCTGCGAAGATCTGCGAGGGGACGAGGGGGGAGGTGACCTGGTGGGAAGGCGCCAAGGAATTCACTGCTACGGCGCTCTCGCTCATGACCTGTTCGCTCATCAACCTGTGCTCCGCGGACCGCCTCGATTCGCGCCAAGGGCGGGGCGAGTCAAGCGTCGAGTGGAGCGAAGGTCGCTACGCGGCCCGGGGCGGCGCAGATTGAGCGTGAGGGGTGAGCCCGCGAGCCCGCGAAACTACCGATCCTGGATCGGCGGCGCCTCGGTGAGGGCCTTCTCCCAGCGGATGCCGGGCGCGCTCTCGGTGACCCAGCGATCGCGGACCTTCATGGCGAGCTCGCGGTGGTGGGTCGCGACGACGGCGAAGGCTTCGATGAGGCAGGTGCCCGGCCAGGACTGGAACGAGGCCACCGCGCCCGCGTAGTCGTTGCTGTCCATCAGCGACTCGACGGCGCCGTCGAGGACCTTGATCACCATCGGCCGGCGCTCGCCGTCGATCTTCTGATCGACGTGGATGAGGTGGCTCTCGCCGATGCGCACGCCGTAGGCCTCGGCGGGCGGCGTGGCCTTCTCGATGAACTTCTGGAGGCAGCGATCGGGATCGTTCGCGCCCTCGATCGGCGTGTAAAACAGGCCGATGACGCCGATGTGATCGTCGCCGTACTGGTACGCCGCGCGGGATGGTTGACCGAAGATCTTCACCCGCGCCCAGTGGGACCAGTCGATCAGCGGGACGCGGAGCGTGTCGAAGCGGTCGCGCTTCCAGCCGAGCGGCTGCGCGGCGAGGCGCTCGAGCGCGGCGAGCTCGGGGTCGGCCGCGTCGCCGCCCGGGTTGTGCAGCGTCACCGACTTCGGCGTCGGCGGGAGCCCCGGCGGCTTGACGTTCACGGGTTGACTCGCGCATCCCGTGACGGCGATCAGCGTCATCAGGCCCAGGTGAGCGGCGAGCAGACGCACCATGATGATCTCTCCAGGCTAGCAGCCGATCCCGACCCAGGTTGCGGCTTCTTGACCAGCCCTTGGACGGACCCGCCGCTGATCCGTTCATGGGATCACGTCGTGGCTACAGCGCCACTTCGCGCAGACGGATCCGGTTCTTGTCGTAGATGCCGAGGCCCAGCTCACCGGCGATGCGGATGTACGTCGGCTCGCGGTCGGCATCCTTGAGCGTCGGCAGGCCGTTGTCCTTGCGGTATTGATCGACCACGCCCCAGCCGAGGACGTCCATCGCGACGGGATCCGTCGTCGCGTAGACGGCCTCGTGCGGCACGCGGCGCTTCTTGTTCGTGTCGAGCGGGCCCTCGTCGTAGATGAGCTTGAAGCCGTCGATGATGTGCAAGCGCACGCGGCTCTTCACCACCTCCTGGGCGTAGAGCTCGGCGATCTGCGGGCTGGCGCGGTGCTCGTGGAAGGCCTGCGGGTTGATCGACGAGCCGTGGGTGATGTTCTTGAGGCAGCCGGTGTAGCCGCAGATCGAGTGGTCCTTGATCAGGCCGACGTTGATGACGGCGGTGGCCTCGGTGAAGGGGCGGACGAACCTGGTCATCACCCCGGCGACCTTGATCTCGGGCATCGTCGCGTCCTTGTTTTCGTGGACGACGACGGTGATGCCGGCCGGGAACGAGGGGTCGAGGACCAGGGCCTTTGTCGCGATGCGCGTGCCGGCCATGAACGACGGGTACTGCTCGAAGATGGTGATGTTGGTGGCAGGCACGCCTGCCGCCATCACGCCCTTGACGATCTCGAGGACCAGCTCCTTGTTGGTGGCCATCGTCGCGCCCTGCTTGCCGGCGATGCCGTTGGGCTTGATCGCGACCTTGTCGTCCTTGTGGACGAACTTGCCGAAGGCCGCGCCCATGTCGGAGAGGCCGGTGAGCTCCGTCATCGCGCGCTCGAGCATGGCCTTCGCGGCCGAATCGACGGGCCAGAGGCCGTTGGCCTGGAGGGTGTTGCCCTTCGAGACCTTGACGACCTTGCCCGGGATCGACATCGGCACGAAGCCCGCGGGCGGCTTCGCGGCGAGGCTCGGCGGCGCGGCGATGGCCTCGCTGCCGCCGAGGATCGTCGCGCCCGCGGCGAGGGCGCCGAGAAAATCGCGGCGCGAAGGGCGCCGATCACCGGACGAAGCGAGAGCGGCGGGGGTGCGGCGGCCTTTGAGCATCGGGCCGCATCGTAGCCGAGCGCGGGCCGCGCCGCCTATGCCGAGGCGACGAAAGCAGGTGCCCGCCGTGGCGCCGCCAGGGGCTCGGCGAGGGAAAACGCTCGATTTTACGAGGGATTCGTCGCGGCACGGGGATCGCTTCGAGGCGGTGCGAACGCACACTCGAAGGAGGCACCGGATGGAAGCTCAGGCGACGAAGAAGAAGGCTTTCGCGACGACGACGGCGGCATCGAAGGGGCTCGTGGGGCGCGCGCGCGCCGTGATCGCGGACTCGGCGTGGGGAGCGCTCGCGGGGAAGGGGGTGCTCGCGGTGGCGGGGTTCGTCCTGCTGGCGCTCGTGGGATCGGGGAAGCTCGGGGAGATCTCGCCCCGGGTCGGCGTCGCGCAGGCGGCGACCGTGAGCGCCAGCGCGAGCCCGAGCGCCAGCGCCAGCGCCGGGATCAAGGCCGGGCCTGCACCGGAGTCGTCAGCGTCGGTATCGTCGTCGTCGTCCTCGGGAGGTGGGGAGTCTGCGGACGCGGGGGACGGGAAAGAGCCGGCCGTGACCCCCGACGGGAAGGTGAGGATCAACGTCGCGACCGAGCCGGATCTGCGGCGATTGCCGGGGATCGGGGCGACGCGAGCGAAGGCGATACTGGCGTTGCGAGAGCGGCTGGGGCGCTTCCGGCGGCCCGAAGATCTGCTGCGCGTGAAGGGGATCGGGCGGCGGATGCTGGGGCGGTTGCGGCCGCTGTTGATCATCGATCCTTGATCGACGGCGCCCTCGCCCGGGTTCCTGTCCGCCGTATTCCTGATAGAGTCGCCCGCGATGAACGTCGTCTCGATCGGCCCCCTCCCCGTCGCATCGCTGACCTGGCAAGGCACCGTCAACCGCGTGCTGACCGTGGTCTGCAAGGCGACGTTCACTCTCTGGCCGGGCGAGTCGCCGCTTCATCCGATGCAGCAGCCGATCGACGCGGCGGACGTTCATCTGGAGGGCGAGCCCAGCCGCAGCCTCCAGGCGCCCAGCGATCTCGTGCCCTTCAAATCGCGCGCCGACGTGATGCTCGTGGGGTTCGCGTACGCGCCCCGCGGGGAGCCCGTCAAATCGCTCGCGGTGCGGCTCGTCGTCGGCGCGCTCGACAAGGCCTTCGAGATCGTCGGCGATCGCTCGTGGACAGCCGACGGCGCGCTCGGCGACGCGGCTCGGTTCGCGCGCCAGGCGCTGCGCTACGAGCGCGCGGCGGGCGGGCCCGAGACGTCGAACCCCGTGGGGATCAACCCCGATCTGCAGGGCTCGCTACCCAACTTGCAGCCGGCGGGGTTCGTCCCGTCGCGGCGCGGCGAGGTGATCCCGCCGGTGGGCTTCGGTCCGATCTCGAGCACGTGGCCCGGTCGACGCGAGCGGCTCGGTCAGCTCGCCAAGGTGCCTTCTCGCTGGGATCTCGCGCCGCTGCCGCCCGATTTCGATCCCGCGTTCTTCAACTGCGCGCCCCGCGATCAGCAGCTCGATCGCCTGCGCGAGGACGAGCGCTTGGTGCTGGAGAACCTCCACCCGCAGCACCCGCGGCTGGTGACGAGCCTCCCGCGGGTGCGACCGCGCGCCTTCGCCGATCGCGGCGAAGGTCTGCAAGAGATCCTCATGGCGGCCGATACGCTGTGGATCGACACGAGCGCGGGCATTTGCACCCTCACGTGGCGTGGTCACGTGGAGAGCCCGACCGCGAGCGGCGTCGTGGTGGTGGCGATGGAGGCCCCCGGGATCCCGCTGCCGTGGGCCGAGGTGCAGAGCGCTGCGCAGACCCCTGCCGCGGCTCAAGCCCCCATCGTGGCTCCGGCGCCTGCCGCCGCGTCGACGCCGGTCGCAGCGCCGGTATCGGCTCCGGCGCCGGTCGCGTCGCGGACGCCCACCGCCCCGCCCGCGGCGCTGCGGCGCGCGGTCACGCTGATGCAGTTCGAATCGTCCGCCGGCCCCGGCGCGGCGAGCTCGGGGCTACCCTTTGCACCGCAGGAGGGCGCGCCGTCGAGCAAGCCGCGACTGCCATCCTCGACGGGCGAAGCACCGGAGTCGCTCCGCCCTGGCCAGGACGCAGCGCCGATGAGCACGAGTGGCACCGATCGACGGCGCGGCGGCGATGGGCTCCCCTTCAGCAGCTCGCCTCGCACCCTCGATCCGATGGCCCTGGCTCCCGTGGATGCCCCGGCGCCGACAGGCCCTCAGCCAGCGTGGTTACAGGCCCGCATGGGGCCTCCTGCGGCCGCCGTTCCGCCCGCCCCGGTCGTGCCCCGGCCCTCGCCCTCATGGTCGTTCAGCCCGGAGGCCGCCACCGTGCCTCCCGCGCCGCGGAGCGCGCCACAGGACAGCAGCCCCTGGGCACTCGGCCCCTCGGCGGTGCCGCCTCCCGCGGTTTCCCTGTCGCCGCTGTCGACGCGCCCCGCGAGCGGCGGCTCGGGCCTCGCCAACAGCGCCAGCGCCGCGTCCGACGCCGCGGCCGACGTCCAGGCCCGCTCGCCGGCGCCGCCGTCCGCGCCGACGAAGCCGCCGCCCGTCCCCGCGCCCGCGCCCGAGAAGGCCTCTCGGGCCGCGGGCGAGGTGCTCGAGCTGCTCTGGTACGATGAGGCCCAGGTCCCCAGGATCCGGGCCTGGTGGGAGGAGCTCGTCACCGATCTGGACTTCGAAGACTCCGATCCTCGCAAAGACCTCGGCGCCGAAGATCCCGACAAGGCCCGTGGTCGCCACAACGTCTTCGGCGTGATGTCCGACGGCGTGTTGCTCAATCCGAGCACGATTTCCAGGGTGATCGCCGCCGCCGTGAACGATAAAGGCCGCTTCACGCCGCCCTTGACGCTGATGGGCGGCGAGCTGCGCTTTCCCTTCGACGAGGTGGAGACGCTCCGGGCCACCATCCTGGCGGTGACGCCGGTCGCCGGCACCGACAAGCGGCTGAAAGAGTCGATCGACTCGATGACCGAGCTGCTCAAGACACCGTATCTCCAGGGCTCGACAGGCGTGGTCGAGAAGCTCACCCGGGATCTGCGCGACCAGTTTCGCGAGGCCAACCGCGCGCTGCCGGCGGGGTATCTCGACGGGCACGTCGAGCGCCTGTTGCTGGAGCAGAGGCGCTATTCGACCCGCAAGGTCTTCGGCGGCGAGTTCATCCGTGCGCTGCTCACCCCGCCCGCGCCCGAGGGTGGCGGCGCGGCGTCGACACCGGTGCCCGTGTATCTACCGAAGCTCCTCGATCAGAGCTTGCCGATGCTGATCGCGATGAAGGTGCGGATCATCGCCGAGGCGCATCTGCAGCAAGACCTCTACGATACGAGCCCTTACGCGCTCCGGGCGGTGGCGCTCGGGCGCTCGTTCCAGCTCGACGGGCGGCGCGGCGCGGGCGATCGCTGACGAGCCGCTCGGCCAGGAGACTGGTGTGAAACACCAGTCTCCGCTGCGGGCTCGGCCCGCAGAGTAGCGCCGAAGGCGCGTAGGGGCGCAGCCCCTGGAAAACAGAGGCGGTTTCCGCGGCCCGGCGCAGCCGGAGGCCGAAGGCCTGGCCCGAAGGGCCATCGCGGAAAAGGTGGCTGGTGTTTGACACCAGACACCTACGCGCCGGTCGGCGGCCAGTGGTTGAAAGCGTACTGGAGCAGGTTGAGCCTGGTTATCAGGTCTTCCATGGCGGCGTTCGGCGGCGGGGCGAGCTCCCGCGTGGCGATGAGGCCGACGCGGACTCGCCCCTGCTGCTCGACCGTCGGCGTGAGCCCGCCGGCCGACCAGGCCTGCATGGCGTGGAGCTGCTGCTGGATCTGCCGCCACACCGGGTAGGCCGGCTCGCGCGCGACGAGACCGTCGATCTCGGCTGTCGTGGCCTGGAGCACGCGAAAGAAGTCGTCAGAATTGTTGATCTCGGGCGTGCTCATGGGCGTCTTTCAGGGACCTTGTCGTGGAGGAGGATCGGTGTTGGCGCCTATGCCCGGGCCGACGCCGGCCCCGATGGCCGTGCCCGTCTGGCCATAGTTGGCCGTACCACCGCTGACGGAGGCGTCCGGGAACACCACCTTGTTGGGCACCACGTTGCCCGGAGAGAAGGTGGTTGGCGTGCCGGGATCGAGCAGCGCCGGGTTGCCGTTGACCGGCGGCCCCTGGAGCTGCATGACACCCTTGTTGCCGATGGTGGTCTGGATACCACCACCGGTGGAGGGCTGCACGACCGGGTCGTAGTACGGGCCGCCGCTGTTGCGGACGACCTCGCTGCTGCCGACCGACCAGAAGTCGTCCTTCGGGGCGGACGTGGCCTCGAGCACGCGAGTCCCCGCGGGGACTTTGTACGTGGCGACCTGCTTGGGGCCGACCTCGCCCGTGGCGTAGTCGCGGCCGGAGCTGCCGAGTCCGATCTCGGTCGGCTTCGTGCCCGCCTCGGCGATGAAGTTGCCAGGCCCGCTGGCGCCGCGGTTCTGGTACTGGTCGTAGAACGTGTCTTGCTGGAGCGTGCGCACCCGGACTGGCTGGGTGAAGTCGGTGCCGCTCATCTGGTTACTGATGTTGGTCCGCGCCGCGGCGATGTCGGCCGGGGAGTTGCTCTTGGGCTGGTAATCAGGCGAGTTTGCCATGTAGTCGCGCGCCACGTTCATGCGCGCGGTGATCTGGGGACCGGTGGAGCCGGGCAGGCTGGCCAGGGCTCGATTGCCCGCCCGCGCGCCGATGCCGCCGCCCACGATGGAGCCAATCAGCCCGCCCGCGGCCTCGCCAATGGCTCTGCCGGTCTTGCCGCCGAGGTACTCGCCGAGCGCGCCGCCCGCCTCGGCGCCCGCCCAGCCGAAGAGGAGGGAGCCGGCGAGGCCACCCAGCGCCGCGCCGAGGCCGACCGTGAAGATCGCGCCGCCGGTGGCGATGCCGGCGCCGATCCACGCCGCCCACTTGAGCGTGGTGACCACCCAGCCGGGGACCTCGGGCTCCATCGCCAGGTACGTGCCTGTCGGGCCGCCGAAGAAGACGTCGGGCTGCCCGTCGCGGATGATGGCGGAGCACTCCGTCCCGTCGGTGCGGCGCGCAGCAGGCTTGTTGTTGATGAAGACGTCGATGCTGCCCTGGGCAATGTGCTTGATGCTGTGATCCTCGCACAGCACCGTATCGACGATGGCGCGCGCCGCCTTGCGCATGCCCATCCCGAGAAACGTATCTGGAGAGCCGCTGTTGATTGGCCCCTTTGGATCGGAGTCGATGGTGGCGCCGATGCTCATCCCTGCCATTCCTGCGCCCGCGACGCCCGCGATCACCCCGCCGATCAGCACCGCTGCGGCGCCGGCCGTGGCGACTGTCGCGGCCACGGCGGCCACCACGACGACCGCCACGATCAGGCCCACGACGAGGCCCGTGAGCAGGCCGCCCATGGCGCAGGTGTGGCCGATCTCGTCGCCGAACCGGGCTGCCTCGAGCGCTGACATGGCCGCTCAGCTCGCGCCGTCGCCGCGTACGCCGGGGATCTTCACCGAAGCGAGGACTCGAGTCATGGTGCCATCCATGTCGACGCCCGCCGACCGCGGCGCCGTGGAGGTGATGTTGAGGACCAGCCGCTTGCCCGTCGCGCACATCACCAGGCGCTGATCGACGAGGCCGCTGTTGCCCTTCCAGGTGAACCGCAGCTCGATGGCGGGCAGCTCGCTCACGGTGATGTCGGAGCGCTTTTGCAGGGTGAACTTCTCGAGGCGCTGCGCCAGCTCGACCAGGTTGCGATCGGCGTAGCTGGCGAGGTTCTCCCCGGGCTCGAGCTTGTCGCGCGTGAGGACGACGTTGGGCCCCGCCGTCTTGCCGGGCGCGACCGGCGCGCTGAAGGCGGCGACCGAGCGATCCTCCCAGTCGCGGGGGACATCGAAGCTCACATCCGGGTGCTCGTAACGAGGCATGGAACGTTCCTGTTCTTCTTCGTGGTCTCTAGAGGCCCGGCAGGCCCGTTGTCGGCACCTTGGTGAACACGCCGGCGCCGTTGCCCTGGAAGAGCGCCACGCCGTGCTGTCCGAGCGACGCCGCGTGAGCGTCGAGGGGGGAGAGCCCGAGGACGCGATTCTGGGCAAAGGCCGTGCTGATCGAGGCGCCGTCGAGCGTGGGCGCCGCCGCCTGGGTGCGCATGACGAGGAGCTGCTGCACGCCCGGAGGGAGCGGAGAGGCGCTGCCCGCGGCGGAGAGCGCGTTGCTGGGCCCGTCGCCGAGGTGGAATATGCCCATCTGCTGACCGGCGTTGAGCATCCCCACGAGGTCGTTGCCAGTCACGCTCCCGGTGATGGGGCTCGTGAGGACGGGGCCGAGGATCTGCTGGCCAGCGGCCGACTGCACCAGCGAGAGGGCCCTGGCCGGCGAGTCGAGCGCGAGCAGCGATCGCGCCGATTCGACGGCGTTGATGACCGACAGCGCGTTCTTGAGCGCCGCGCTGATGGCCGCCGCGGCCCCGCCTCCACCGAGGTTGACGGCCGAGGGCGCCGCGGCCGGCGTGGACGGCGGCGCCAGGGACGCGAGATCGATAGACACCTCCTGGAAGCCGCCGGGCGCCTCGACGGTGCCTTTGCCCGAGAGCTTGCTTTGCGCCTCCACCGTCTCGCCGCCGGAGCCCGGGCCGCCGGGCGCGCGCGGCGATCGCGCCGCAGGCACGGTGGCCACGCTGGACGACGCGGCGCCGGCGCAATTGACGTGCACGTTGGGCTTGCCGTCGATGAGCACCTGGGCCCCGGAGAGGCGGAGCGTGCCGTCGGCGGTGATGTTGAGGTTGCCCTTGGCGTCGAGGTTGAGGCTGCCGTCGGGCTTGAAGACGATGGAAGCGAGGCTGTTGGTGAAGGTTATCGTCTTGTCTTTGTTGAACGAGTAGCCGACGCCGTCGGGGCCGATGGTGCCCGAAATGAGGTCGCCAGCGTCGATGGTGTCGGCGTGCTTGATCGTCGAGATGCGGCTCTCGCCGACGTCGTTCTTCTGGCTCGCGCCGATGGTGTGGCTCTGGTTCTGGTCGACGCTGAAGCTCTGGCTCTGGCCCACCGTCATCGAGTCGTTGGCGGTGATGCTCGCCGATCGATTGTTGAGGACCGTCGAGCTCTGATCGTGCTTGACCAGCTCGGTGAAGTCTTTCTGGGCCTGGATGTGGACGACCTCGCGGCCCGCGGCGTCCTCGAAGGAGAGCTCGTTGAAGCCGCCGGCGCCGGGCGAGCTCTCGCTCTTCCAGCCGCTCTTGGTCTTGTCGTCGGGGAGCTTGTAGAGGACGCGGCGCGTGTAGCTGAAGACCCGGCCGGTGACGACGGGACGGTCGGGGTTGCCCTCGTAGAACTCGACCAGCACCTCTTGCCCGACGCGGGGGAGGTTGAGAAAGCCGAAGCCCGCGCCTGCCCAGCCCTGGTTGACGCGGATCCAGCACGAGCTCCCGTCGTTGTACGTGCCCTCGCGGTCCCAGTGGAACTGGACGCGGATGCGGCCGAACTCGTCGACGTGGATCTCCTCGCCGGCGGGGCCGACGACGACGGCGCTCTGCACGCCGTGGATGCGCGGCCGCGGCGTCTTGCGCTGCGGCCGGTAGGTGACGTCGGTGTAGACGGCCTCGCCCTTCATCGACCACTCGGCGCCCGGCGTGCCCTCGAGCGACGAGCTGATGATCAGGAGCTTCTTGTCGGCGATGTCGCCGCGCGGGTGGGCCGCGATCGTCCCGAGCGTGCCGGGCGAGAGGTCGACGACGTTGGTCTCGAACGAGATCAGCCGCCGCGCGCGCCGCTCGCCGTCGAGGTCGCGTGTGACGAGCTTGGCGCCCTCTTTCTCGCTGGTGCGTGCGACGCCCTTGTCGTCGGCGACGGGCGTGTCGCCGCCCTGCCCCGGCTCGTACCAGAAGGCGCCGGGCTCGTAGTTGTAGTGCTCGTACGGCTGCTCGCTCGCGGTGGCCTTGGCCTCGGCGAAGAGCTGGTAATCGAGGCGATTGCGGAAGTCGAAGTCGCGCACGGTCATGCGCCCCGGCTTCACCCGCTGCACGAGCTTCACCTTGCTGATGAACTCGCGCTCCGCCGACTGGCTCGGGTTGTCGACGAAGGGGAGCGGCGCCCGCGCCTCGCCCGTCGTCGGCTCGTCGCTGAGCACGAGCTTCGTCTGCGGCCCGCCGTGCGTGAAGAAATAGGTGATGCCCGCTTCCTCGAGCAGGCGGCTGATGAAGGCGAAATCCGTCTCGCCGTACTGCACGCGGTACTCGTGCTCGAGGTACTGCGCGCTCAGCCGGAGCTCGGGCTCGATCTGCCACTCGGCGAGCACCTTGCTCACGATCTCGGGGAGCGTGAGGTGCTGGAAGATGCGGTTGTTGCGCCGCAGCGTCGTGCGCCAGAGCGCGGGGACGATGGTGAGAAAATACGTGGAGAGCCCCGTCGGCTCGGCCTGCACCAGCTCCATGTGGCTGCAGATGCCCGTCCAGGCGCGGCTCGTGGCCGTCAGGTGGACGACGCCGCTGTCGAGCGCGAAGCCCGCGCCCTGGCCGACGATGCCCTCGAGATCGATCTCGTCGTGCGGCGATCGGGCGAGCACCGCGACCTCGAAGAGGCCGGAGATCTCCTCGCGGATCGCGAAGTGTCGCACCGACAGCGAGTCTTCTTTCGAGGCGAAGGAGAGCTCGAGGGTCGGCATATCTGGTGAAGGCTAGACGAAGGCTGGAGTCGTGAGCAAGCGCCCTGGGCAAAGATCAGATCGCCCCGATGCGCGCGGCGACCCGATCACGCCAGCCTTCTTGCGGCGATCCGGGCGTCAGCGGCTGGGCGACGAAGGCGCGGAGCTGGAGGCCGTTCTTGTCGGTGAGCGTGGGATCCGCCCCGCGTTCGAGCAGGGCGAAGACCCGATCGAACTGGTGCAGCGCGCCGAGGCGGAACGTCGCCGTCTGCCCCGAGGGGCCGGCGGCGTCGATCTTGGCCCCGCGATCGAGCAGCAGGAGCATGTTCGCCCAGCGACCGTGAGGGACGAGGAGGGTGAGCAAGGGCTCGCCGTACTGGTTCTTCAGATCGGGATCGCCGCCCCGATCGAGCAGCAGCGCGAGCCAGCGCGGATCTTCGTTGACACCTGCCACCAGCATCGGCGACGAGCCCTGCGGCGTGAGGGCGTTCGGATCGGCGCCGGCGTCGAGGAGCGTCCGCGCGGCGACCTCGTGCTGGGTCACGATCGCGTACATCAGCAGGTTGACGCCGGCCGGCGCCACGGCGTCGAGATCGACCCGCGGCGACGCCGACGCGGCGATGGCGCGGACCCGCGTCGCGTCGCCAGCCTCGGCCGCCGCGGCGACCTGCCGCGATCCGTCGTCGAGAAACACTCCGGAAACCGGGGGAATCGGCCTCGTCGCGGTGCCGCTGGTCGTCATGGCGCCCCCCGGAGCGTGGCGATGTCTTGCGTCTTCTGCTGCTCGATGCCGTCGATGTAGCGCGAGTGTCGGTCGATGCTCTCGCCGATGCCGTTCGCGGGAGCGGGGCTGAACTGCTGCGAGCCGTCGTCTTCGGTGGTGGTGTCACCGTGGGCGCCGTGGGCGCGGTGCATGCGGACCGCGGGGAGCGGGTGCTGGTTGCCGAGCCCGTCGGCGGCCCAGGTGGCCTGTTGGGCCGAGGTGAGCACCTCGCCGTCGACGGTGTGATTGTCGATGTTGCCGACGTTGCGACGATCGAGGTCGTAATACAGGTCGGACATGGGGTTGACGCCGGCCGCGTTGAAGGTGTCGGCGTGCCGGCCCGTGGCGAGAGCGCCTGTCGCGGCGAGGCCGCCGCCGAGCGAGTGACCGGTGAACTGGAGGCTATCGCCGTACTGCGCGTGCGCTTGTCGGGCCACGATGGCGGCCTCCGCGTACTGCGCCGTGGGCACCCCGGCGCCCTGCGCGATGTTGGCCTGCCAGTCGTTCAGGTGCGTCGGCTCGGTGCCGCGATAGGCCACGACGACGTGGCCGTCGATCTGCGATCGGTAGGCGGCGGCGAAGAACCCGCTGCTCGGATCCTCGTAGTTTTGCAGGCGATCCCACCCTTCAGGGGCGCCTGTGGTGTTGTACGAGTCGGCCGAGAGGCGGGCGTTCTCGACGGCGCGGTTGTTCCTCGTCAACCGATCGGCGGCCGCGAGCAGGGCGTCGCGCTCGGGGCCGGGGGCCATGTCTTCCGCCTTCTTGCGCGCGGCGTCGATGAGGGCCTGGCGCTCGAGGAGCCGCAGACGCTTGGCGTCGCGATTGAAATAGACGTTGGGCTTGCCGTCGATGGCCACCGCCTTGCCCGAGAGCCTGAGCACGCCTCCCGCGCTGATGGTGAGGTTGCCCTTCACGTCGAGGTACATGCCGTGCTTGGTGATCACCACCGAGGAGAGGCCGTTGCTGATCACGATGTTCTGATCGCTGCGGTACACGTACCCGACGCCGGGGCCGACGACGCCGGTGATCACGTCGCCCGCGTCGATGGTGTCGCTGTGGACGACGGTCGTGGTGCGGTTACCGCTGCCGGGAGGAGGCGGAGGCGGAGGCGTGGCGGGCGGCGGAGGAGGCGGCGGCGGCTCGCCGATGTCGTTGATCTGGTTCTTCGCGACGGTGTGGCTCTGCTCGGCGCCGACGGTGAAGCTCTGACTGCCACCCACCGTCATCGAGTCGCTGGCGGTGACGCTCGCCGTTCGATCGTTGCGGACTGTCGAGCTCTGATCGTGCTTGACCAGCTCGCTGTAGTCTTTCTGGGCCTGGATGTGGACGACCTCGCGGCCCGCGGCGTCCTCGAAGGAGAGCTCGTTGAAGCCGCCGGCGCCGGGCGAGGTCTCGGTCTTCCAGCCGCTCTTGGTCTTGTCGTCGGGGAGCTTGTAGAGGACACGGCGGGTGTAGCTGAAGACGCGCCCGGTGATCACCGGCCTGTCGGGATCGCCCTCGAAGAACTCGACCAGCACCTCTTGCCCGACGCGAGGGAGGTTGAGAAAGCCGTGGTGGCCACCGGCCCAGCCCTGGCTCACGCGGATCCAGCACGAGCTGAGATCGTTGTAGCTGCCCTCGCGATCCCAGTGAAACTGGACGCGCACGCGGCCGAATTCGTCGACGTGGATCTCCTCGCCGGGCGGGCCGACGACCACGGCGCTCTGCACGCCTTGAACGCGGGGACGCCGGGTGAGGCGCTCGGGCCGGTAGGTGACGTCGGTGTAGACGGCCTGGCCCTTCATCGTCCACTCGGCGCCGGGCGTGCCCTCGAGCGACGAGTCGATCACCAGGAGCTTCTTGCCCGAAATGTCTTTGCGGGGGTGGGGATCGATGGTGATCAGCGTGCCGGGCGAGAGATCGACGACGTTGGTCTCGTACGTCAACGCTCGCCGCGCGCGCCGCTGCCCGTCGAGGTGCCGCTGCGCGAGCCTGTCGCCTTCGCCCTTGCTGGTGCGGGCGACGCCCTTGCTGTCGGCGACGGGCGTGTCGCTGCTCTGGCCGGGCTCGTACCAGAACGCGCCGGGCTCGTACGTGTACTGCTCGTAGGCGGCCTCGGCGGCGACGGCGGCGCGCGCCTCGGCGAAGAGCTGAGCGTCGAGCGCGCCACGAAAATCGAAGTCGCGCACGGTGAAGCGGCCGGGCTTCACGTTCTGCACGAGCTTCACCTTGCTGATGAACTCGCGCTCGGCCGACTGGCTCGGGTTGTCGACGAACGGCAGCGCCGTCCGCGCGTCGCGCGTCGTCGGCTCGTCGCTGAGGACGAGCCTGGTCTGCGGGCCGTCGTGCGTGAAGAAATAGGTGATGCCCGCTTCCTCGAGCAGGCGGCTGATGAAGGCGAAATCCGTCTCGTCGTACTGCGCGCGGTACTCGTGCTCGAGGTACTGCGCGCTCAGCCGGAGCTCGGGCTCGATCTGCCATTCGGTGAGCACCCGGCTGACGATGTCGGGGATCTTCAGGTGCTGAAAAATGCGGTTGTTCCGCCGCAGCGTCGTGCGCCAGAGCGCGGGCACGATCGTGAGCGAGTAGGTGGCGAGGCCCGTCGGCTCGGCGTGGACCAGCTCCATGTGGCTGCAGATCCCCGTCCAGATGCGGCTCGTCGTCGTCAGGTGCGCGACGCCGCTGACGAGCGCGAAGCCCGCGCCTTGCCCGACGAGGCCCTCGAGATCGATCTCGTCGTGCGGCGATCGGGCGAGGATCGTGACCTCGAAGAGGCTGGAAATCGCCTCGCGGACCGCGAAGTGTCGCACCGAGAGCGAGTCTTCTTTCGAGGCGAACGAGAGCTCGAGGTGTGACATCGCCGCACCAGACTAGGCGAAAGGCGAGCAGCGCATCAAGGTCGTTCGGCGCGCGGGGCGTGGAGGTCGAGGGGAAAGATCAGCCGGGCGCCGCGCGGCCGCCGACGATGCCAATCTTCGCCGTGGCCACCTGCTCGATGAACGCGCGATCGTGGGTGGCGACGAGGGCGGCCGAGCCCTCTTTCGTGCGCTCGGCGAGCAGCGCGATCAGGAGCGCGATGCCCTCGCGATCGAGGCCATTGGTGGGCTCGTCGAGGAGGAGCAGATCGGGACTACCGGTGAGCGCCGCGAGGAGGCAGGCGCGGCGGCGCTGGCCGAGCGAGAGGCTGCCGAGGCGCTGGCCGAGGATCGCCGTCACGCCGAGGCGATCGATCTGCGCGGCCGTCGGCGCGTCGCATCGCTTCAGCGCCGTGACGAGGGCGAGGAGTTCGGAGACGCGTAAATGGGCCGGTAACTCGGTGATTTCGGGCGCGTAGCCGATGCGGCGGAGCGCGGCGAGGCGGTCGGTCGCGAGGCGGTGACCGTGAATGACGACGTCGCCGGCGTCGCTCGGGACGACGCCCGCGAGGATGCGGAGGAGGGTGGATTTGCCGGTGCCGTTGTCGCCGTGGAGGACGAGCGTTCCCGGGCGATCCCAGGTGAAATCGACGCCGTCGAGCACCCAGCGACCGCCGAGGAGCTTGCGAACGCCGGTGACGACGAGGCGGCTCATGCCGAGCCCCAGGCCGCGTGGCGCGAGGCGTCGTGGAGCCGATCGTGCGCGACGACGACGCGCACCGAGGCCGCCGTGAACGCCATCGCCGCGACCGCGATCGGGGCGATAGCCACGCTTCCCAGCCAGCCGATCAGCGTCATCGTTGCCATGACCGCGGCGAGCAACGTGACGACGACGCGGGTGCCATCGACCCCCGAGGGCTGCGCGGCGCTGCGCGCTCCATGCGCGGCGACAGCGCCGATCGAGGCGCCGAGGACGAGCGCGAGGAGCGTGACGCGAATGGCGAGCTCGACGCCGCGACCGGCCACGAGGGCGCCGATGAGGCCGTGAACGAGGCCGCCGACGGCGCCGACGATCACCGGGATCGCCAGCGCCGTGAGGCCGCGGAGGCGCGCGCTCGCGCCCGTGGAAAGAAGGAGCCACTCGAGGCGTCGCTCGGTCTCGATCGTCTTCGCGGCGACTCCGCCGGTGAAGATCGCCAGCGGCAACGCGCCGGAGAGAAGCGCGAGCGTGGCCTCGCGGCCGACGGCGTCCGGCCCGTTGTTGCGCACCAGCAGCGCAAAGACGGCGGCGCCGAGGATCACCGCGAGGACGCCGCGGAGGAGCGTGGTCGCGTCGCGCCGCGCGAGGACGACGCCATGCGCGAGGAGCAGCGCTGTCGCCGCCGATCCGCCGACGCGCGCCGGGCCGCGTCGCACGCCGCGCGAGGTGGCGCGCGACCAGGCGACGGGGACGGCGAGCGCGCTCGCGCCGAGGCCGGATCCAAGGCGAATCAGCGCGTGAAGCGGCAGCGCGACAGCGACGAGCACGAGGCCCGCGGCGAGCAGCTCGCGCGCGGCGCGCGGCCTGGCGACGACGATCGCCGAGGCCGCCACGGCGAGCAGGCCAGCCGCGAGCGCGGCGATCGCCCCCTCGCCGCGCAGCCAGAGGAGCATCCACGGCGCCTGGAGCGCGAGGAGATGCGCGGCGTGCACGAGCCAGAAATGCCACGGCGGCACGGGCAGCGCGCGGAGGAAGAACGTCTCGGGAGTCTCGAAGATCGCGCGGGCCGCAGGCGCGGTGAGGACGATCCACCCGCACCAGAGGAACGCCGCCGTCGCGGGCGAGGTACCGACGACGTGAATCAGATCGACGGCGCGCATTCCATCCGGCGAGAAGAGCACCGACGCGGTGATCGCCAGCGCCACGTACGCGGGGACGGCGCGGAGCAGCGCGGGGAGGCCCGCTGTCCGCGTCAGGAGGCGCGCTGTGGGGCGGAGCGGCGGCGTCATGCGGTGTCCGCTCACGGCGGCGCGGACTGGCCGTCGCTGTTCGATCCCCAGCACTCGAGTGCTCCGTCGGCGTGGATGCCGCAGGCGTGGAAGTTCCCCGCGCTCACGCGGAGGAACTGGCCTGCTGGCGCCGCGGACTGGCCGCTGTCATTGGAGCCCCAGCAGTCGACGCTGCCCGAGGTGCGGAGTCCGCAGGTGAAGTCGCTCCCGCCGGCGAGCGCGGTACAGTCGTCGCCGGGCGGGTCGGTCTGGCCCTTCTCGCCGTCGCCCCAGCACACTTCTGGCGCCGCAGGCGCTCACCAGCGCCAGCACGAGAGTGAGAGCTCCCGAGCCCAGCCCACCGAGGTCGTTGTGTCGCATGAGCGATCAGCCTCTACCATCGCGGGCGCTGGCCCAGAAGCGTGATCTCGGATTTCGGGGGCGCGATGCGGTAGGCTGCCCCGATGGGCGCCGTCGCTGCGGAGAAGAGGATCTGGACCCCGGAAGAATACCTCGCGTGGGAGCGGGCTTCCCCGGAGAAGCACGCGTTCTACCGAGGCGAGGTGTTCGCGATGGCGGGGGCGAGCCGCGAGCACAACCTCCTCGTCGGCAACATCGTCCGCCTGCTCGGCACCGCGCTGCTCGATCGGCCGTGCGAGTCGTATCCCTCGGATATGCGGGTGCGGATCCAGGCCACGGGACTTTACACCTACCCCGACGCCACCGCGCTCGGTCAGCACCCGATCTTCGATGACGGAGAAGCCGACACACTCACGAATCCCGAGGTGATCTTCGAGGTGCTGTCCGAGTCGACCGAGGCGTACGATCGCGGGGACAAGTTCGATCAGTATCGCTCGATTCCTTCGTTCAACGAGTACGTGCTCGTTTCGCAGGACAAGGTGCTGGTGGAGCACTTCGTGCGGCAAGCCGATGGCTCGTGGAACCTGCGTTTGCTGCGTACGGGAGACAGGGTGGTGATCCCTTCGCTGCGGTGTGAGCTGGCGGTCGAGGAGATGTATCGGAAAGTGTTCGAGGGCGGCGCGGGCGGGTGAGCTCGTCTCAGGTGAGCACGTCGGCTGCCGTCTTCGCGCCAAGGACGTTGTCGACCCAGCGGTCGAGGATCGCGAGATCGGTGCAGGCGTCGACGCGCGCGCGGTCGTCGTCGCTGAGCGCGATCCCGGCCCGAGCCAGGAGCCGCAGCAGCACGTCGCGCTTGCCCTTGATCTCGCCCTCGCGCATGCCGCGGTCGATCAGCTGCTGCGCGAACGCGGGGAAATTTGCTTTTGCTTCCGCCTGCCGTTCCATGATCAGTGCCTCCAGTGCCCACCGTGCGCCCGGTCGCTCCGCTTGCCGCCGCTCGTGCCTCGAAGCTCGCAGGACAGGTCGACGAAGCAATTGTGTTCGAGCGATGGCGTGAGGGTTGATTACTGGCCTTGTGAAAGACTGGCAAGGAGAACAAATAGGGGCCTGAATGATTTGATATGCGGTGCTGCAACTGGTTCAGGGGGCGTGCGACAAATTGTGTCGCACTCCGGTATGCCGGACTTCCGGGCGACGAAACCGGGATACGAAGCGATCTCGGACGGCGCGGCGGCGAGCCTCGCCCCGGAGCCAAACCACAACCCCGCGTCACCGAGGTCATGAGCCATGTCCACCGTACTGCGCCCGCTGGGCGCGATCGTCACTGATCCGTCTGCCGATCCGTCGATGGTCGATCTTTCAGACCCCGAGATGGTGAGGCGCTGGGCGGCCGAGTTGCGCGAGCAGGTCGACGACGTGATTGCGGCGGGGCTCGATGCGACCGCGGCGCCGGGGAAGCGGAGGCTGGGGCGAGCGCTCGCGCGGGAGCAGATCGCGGCGGCGGCGGGTAGCGTCGAGAGGCTCTTCGCGGCAGTTGGGGTGCCCGTGACGAAGGGCTCGCGTGTGACGGACGCACGCAAAGGGGTCGGAACGCCGCGGTGAAGCCCCGGAGATCTGGCTTCTGAGGCCGTCACGGCGCGCGTGTCGCTGATGGAAGGCGGCCGGCTGGTCTAGAGGTCGGCCTGCGCGCGGGAGCGTAGGCGGGAGGCCTCCGGCGGATCTCCAGACCCCTCCGGCGAGTTTCCAGACCGGTCCGGCGAGTTGCGGGAGCGTCCGGGCGACTTGCAGGGCCGGCTCGGCGGTTCTCGGGACCGCGGGGCTCAAACCCGGGACCGGGCCGCCGGGTTGGTCGAGCGGCTGGACGTATCGACAATCTCGAACGACTGAAGTACCTCTCCAGCGGAGAATGATGAAGGACGAGCAAGACCAGGGTTCGTCATCCGCGCCGCGCACTGGAGAGGAAGACGCCGTCGACGCGAGCGCGTCCAGGCTGCGGCTGCGTTGGCTCAAGGTGCATGCGTTCAGGGACGTGCGGCCGGGGACGGAGCTGAAGTTCGCGGATGGGTTTCACCTGATCCTGGGGAAGAACGGCTCCGGGAAGAGCACGCTGCTCCAGCTGCTCGGGGCGGTTTCGACTCTCAATTTCAGCGGTGCTTATTTCGCGGA
>JANYGI010000055.1 GCA_025362495.1 Byssovorax sp.
ACGCGTCCGATGCGTCCACGGCCGGTCCCCGCCGCCCGCTCGACGCGCTCGTCCAGACCATCGATGGGGTCGTCATCCTGGAGCTCGAGAGCACCTCACGCAGCCTCGGGGACCCCGACTACTACGCCGCCGTCAAGAGCACCGTCGCGCGTCTCCAGACCGTGATGAGCCTCGTGGATTTTTACCAGATCGTCGTCGACGAGGTGCGGGATCTGACCGGCATGGACCGCGTCATGATTTACCGCTTTCACGAGGATCACAGCGGCGAGGTCGTCTCCGAGGCGAAGCGCGCCGACCTCGCGCCGTACCTCGGGCTCCGCTACCCGGAAGGCGACATTCCTCGCCCCGCGCGCGCGATCTTCGAGAAGATCTGGATCCGCCCCGTCCCGCACGCGGGGGCGCCGCTCAGCGAGATGGTGCCGCTCGCCAACCCCGACACGGGCCGCGCTCTCGAGATGACGTACTGCGCCCTCCGCGGCGCCTCGATCATGTACACCGACTACCTCGCGAACATGGGCGTCGGCGCCTCGCTCACCCTCGCCATTCACCGCGAAGGGAAGCTCTGGGGCCTCATCGCTTGCCACCATTGCACGCCGTTCCCGATGCACCATCAGGTGCGCTCGTCGTGCGAGTTTCTGGCGCAGCTCGTCTCGCTCCAGCTCACCGCCGTCCAGCAGCGCGAGCACCTCGAGTACCAGCTCCAGATCGGCGAGACCGCGCGTCGGCTCGTCGATCGCGCCGCGCAGGAGGGCGGGCTCACGATCCTCGTGAAGGAAGGTCCGAGCCTCCTCGACATGGTCCGCTGCGACGGCGCCGCGGTCTTCCACGGAGGGCAATGGTGGACGGTGGGCCGCACGCCGACCGCGGCGCAGCTCGACACGCTGGCCACGTGGCTGCGCTCTCGCCTGCGCGTCGAGCGCGCGCCCTACGTGTACGCGGTCGATCAGCTCGCCCGGGACTACCCGGAGGCTCTCGCCCTCGTCGAAACGGCGAGCGGGCTCCTCGCGGTCTCGCTCGCGCGCGAGGGGCGACACTTCGTCGTCTGGTTCCGCGGCGAGACGCTCCGCACGGTGAGCTGGGCCGGCGATCCGAATGAAAAGCCGGTCGTGCACGGGCCGCACGGGCCGCGCCTCACGCCGCGAAAATCCTTCGAGCTCTGGAAGGAGCAGGTGCGCGGGACCTCCGATCCCTGGAAGCCGATCGAGATCGAGACCGCGGCTCACCTCCAGATCTCGCTGATGGAGATCGTGGTGAACCGGGCCGAGGGCCTCGCCGTTCTCAACGCCGATCTGTCGCGCAGCAACGCCGAGCTCGCCACCTTCGCCTACGTCGCCTCGCACGATCTGAAGGAGCCGCTCCGCGGAATTCACAAGTACACGAGCCACCTGGTCGAGCAGCTCGGAGGGAGCATCGACGACGAGACGAAAGGGTGGCTCGACGGACTGCACCACCTCACGGTGCGGATGGACGGGCTCCTGGACGCGCTCTTGCTCTTCTCCCGCGTCGGACACGGCGACGTCGCCCACGAGCTGGCGGCGCTCGATCAGATCGTGGCCGAGGCGCTCGAGATGACCTCGGCCCGTCGCGCGGAGGCGCGCGCCGACGTGCGCATCCCCCGCCCGCTCCCCACGGTCTTGTGCAACCCCACGCGGGTCCGGCAGGTTTTCACGAACCTGATCAGCAACGCGCTCAAGTACAACGACAAGCCCGAACGCTGGGTCGAGATCGGGTGGCTCGATCCGGAGCTCGTCGAGCCGATCACGTTCTACGTTCGCGACAACGGGATCGGCATCAAGGGGCGCTACCTCGGGACCATCTTCGGGATGTTCAAGCGCCTGCACGGCCGCGACGAGTTCGGGGGCGGCTCGGGCGCGGGGCTGACGATCGTGAAGAAGCTCGTCGAGGGGCGCGGCGGCCGGATCTGGGTCGAGTCGGTCCCCGGCGAAGGGAGCACGTTCCTGTTCACCCTCGCTCCCGAAGGCGAGCCGTGATGTTCGACGAGCGCCGGCCGATCCTCGTGCTCGAGGACTGCGACGAAGACTTCGCGACCCTGATCGCGGTGCTCCGCGAGCGCGGCGCGACGAACCCCGTGCACCGCGCCGTGAACGAGGCCGAGCGGCTCGGTCGCATGAAGGACGAGTTCCTCGCGACCCTCTCTCACGAGCTGCGCACGCCGCTGAACGCCATCCTCGGATGGATCGGGATCCTCCGCGGCAAGATCGACGACGAGCCCACGCGGCGCAAAGCGCTCGTGGTGATCGAGCGCAACGCGCACCTCCAGGCGAACCTCATCAACGACCTGCTCGACATGAACCGGATCCTCTCGGGCAAGCTGCACCTCACGCCGCGCCCGACATGGCTCGCGAACGCGGCCCAGGCGGCGGTCGAGACGGTCCGGCCCATGGCGGACGCCAGGGGGGTCGACCTCGAGATCGAGCTCAGCCCCGGCTACGGCGTCGTCTACGGCGACCCCGATCGCCTCCAGCAGATCATCTGGAACATGCTCAGCAACGCGATCAAGTTCACCGGGCGCGGTGGGATCGTCCGCGTCGATCTCGTGCGCGACGACGAGAGCTTCTCGCTGTCGGTGCGCGACAGCGGCCAGGGCATCGCGCCCGAGTTCCTGTCCCATGTCTTCGAGCGCTTCCGGCAGGCGGACGCCACGGCCGCGCGCCGTCACGGCGGCCTCGGGCTCGGGCTGGCGATCGTCCGGCAGCTCGCCGAGCTCCACGGAGGGGCGGTGCGCGTCGCGAGCGCGGGGCTCGGGCATGGCAGCACCTTCACGCTGGCGCTCCCCTCGCTCGGCGACAGTGGCTCCCGCGACTCGGCGCTCCTCCGGGACAGCGATCGCGCGCCATCCTCCGTCGAGCCGGCGAGCGACGCGGTCGCCGACCTCGCGTTGAACGGGATCCGCGTGCTCCTCGTCGACGATCAGGACGATACGCGCGAGTTCGTCGAGCGGATCCTGGCCGAGCGCGGCGCGCGCGTGACGGTGGCGGCCTCGGTCGCGGAGGCGCTCGCGCAGATCGAGATCGGCGCGCCGGACGTGCTGGTCGCCGACATCGGGATGCCGGACATCGACGGCTACGAGCTGATTCGCACGCTCCGACGGCGCGACGCCGCGCTCGGCGGCGCCGTCCCCGCGGTGGCGCTCACCGCGTTCGCGCGCGAGGAAGACCGCGTGCGGGCCATCGCAGCCGGGTACGACGAGCACGTCCCGAAGCCGCTCGAGCCCGCGGTGCTGTTCGCGGTGATCGCGCGGTTGGCCAAGCTGCCCTCCGCCGCCCGGTCGGCGTGAGAGCTTGTCAACGAGGCTCCAAGTTCAAGGGTTGACCCGTCTGCCGGCGGCGAAGTGCAACTGGAGTACGAGAGCGGTTTCTGGATGCATTTGATACATGACGATCGCCGTTGCCATGCTGAAAGAGCTGCGATTGCTGGACGACGCCGGTTTGCTGATCAGCCGGAGCGGGCGTGAGCGCCGC
>JANYGI010000059.1 GCA_025362495.1 Byssovorax sp.
TGCCGAAAGTCTTCGCGATGTACACCTTGCCGCTCGGGTCGTGGAACTCGATGCGGTTGTTGAAGCCGGGGTCGCTGTCAGCGCCGAGCTCCCAGAGGTGCATGTTGTCGAGCCAGTACTGCTGAGCGTTCTCGGGCAGGTACTGCAAGGTCATCGCGATCAGGAACTTCTGCTGCTCCCAGCCAACCTGGGGATCGAGGATCGCGGTGTTCTGCGGGGCCTTCGGGTTGAGGGCGCCGCTGGTCGGGTCGTCGTAGCGGCTGCAGACCGTGCTGCCGTCCGCGGGGAAGCACGACTCGGGACCGGCGACCGGCCACCAGCTCGTCCAGCCGATACCCTGCGAGGGGTACTTCTTGCCGTCGGGATCGACGCCGGTGTAACCCGTGTCGAGGAGCGGCTTGTTGTTGGTGTCGGCCGCGAGGCGAGCGCCCTTGATCTCGTCGTCGCCCGTGAGGTTGTTGCCGAGCCAGCGGCGGTAACCCTCGGGGAAGAGGTCGGCGATCGAGACGGCGCGGTAGCGGCCGTCGAGGTAGTCGCGACGAGCTTCGCTGATGAAGTTGTCGACCGACTCGGCCATCAGCATCGGGTTGTAGACCTTGTCGTAGTAGTCACCCGCGTTGATGTTGTACGCCGTGTTGTACTCGCCCTTGTCCTTGGCGAGCGCGTTCTCGAGCGGCTTGCCGCCGAAGGCGACGTTGCCGTAGTAGCCGGTCGCGCCGTTCGGGATCATGAACGACACCGCGCCGGGCTGCGAGAGGATGTCCGTCTGCGAGCGGTACACCTTGTCGCCGGTGTTCTTCTGGTGCGGGCCCGGCTCGGGGCGCTGCTCCATGCGGGCGATGTGATCGAACGCGATGCCCGAAGCGAGGATGTTCTCCGGGAAGTTGGAGTGCGCGATCGCGGGCCAGTTGGCGTCGTAGTCGAAGCCGGCCTCGAGGGCGTAGTCCTTGTAGATGTTGACGAGGAGGCTCAGGCCCTTCGCGCCGTCACGCATCTTCTCGTTGTAGCGCTGCAGCGTGCGGTTCGACGCGGCGCGGACGCTGAAGTCCGTCTTGTTGCGGCGGTAGTTGTAGAAGATGTGCGCGACCTCTTGCTGCGTGATGAGGAAGTCGAACAGCTCGTACGGGTCGGCGCCGTTGTCGTGGCGGTAAACGCTGAGGTTACCGAGGTCGGCCCAGGTGTCCGTCGCGAAGCCGTAGGGCACGCGAATGCGACCGGCGGGATCGACAGCCGCGCTGCCGCGGTAGAAGTTCGAGCCGGACTCGGCCGCGGTCGGGAAGTGCAGCTGGCTGTAGTTGACGTAGTCGACCTGCTGCTCGACGCACTTCGTGTACTTGCCGTCGACCTTGACGATGTGACCGTCGAGGGTGGGGTGCCAGACGCCGTCGCGCGCGTCGTTCCAGGCGGCGGGCTTGAAGTTGTCGGGGACGACCTCGGTGCAGTTCGAGATGAGGTCGTAGTTGCCCTGGAGCTTCGTGTAGTGGATCGGGTTGCCGTTGATCTCCGGCTGGAGGCCGGTGATCCCACCGAAGTTGTCGGTGAGGCTGCTGAGGATGCCCTTGGCGCGGCCCTTGATCTTCGTCGTGCCCGGCGGCTTGACGTTGTAGCTCGGGTCGGTGAAGACCGCGGTCACGTCGCCGTAGAACATCTTGGCGGCCGCGTAGTCGTAGGCGCCGATGCCGACGAGGTCCTGCGTGGTCTCACCCGCGTAGTCCATGACGGACGACTGCATGAACATCCAGATCAGGTTGGAGCGCTCTTCCTCCGAGACCGGATCGTAGTAGCGGGGCCCGATGCACTTGTCGCCGTCGGTCGTCGCCGTCGTGCAGAGCGTCTTCGGGTCGTCCTTGCCAGCGGCGGTGACGCCGGTGACGGTGCCGTTCTTCGTGCGGAGCTGCCAGTACTGCGGGCGGTAGCCCCAGGCATCGTAGGAGCTGACGAAGTTGTGGCGGAGGCCGATGGAGTGACCCATCTCGTGGACGATGACGGCGTACTGCGCGCGCTGCGCAATGAAGTTCCGCATCTTCTCGCCACGCGCGAACTGCGTGGTCTTGTCGTCGGCCGGGTTGAACTTGCCGAACTTCTCCTCGAGCACGTCGGCGAGGCCGGTGACCGAGAAGGGCGCGGGCGCCTCCTGAAGGATGCAGGCGCCGCGCTCGGCGAGGGCCATCTCCTTGAAGGTGCGGATGTTACGCTGCAGCGACGGGTTGGCGCCGCGGAGCGGGGAGACCGCGTTCTTGACGAAGTCCGCAGTGACGGGGAGCCCAGCGGCGTTGCCGGCCTCCATCATCGCGTGCGTCATCAGCTCGGCTTCCATCGGCGAGTCGAGCGCGTGCATGCGGCGCGCGTCGTAGATCTGGCTCATGACGCCGGGCTCGTTCGCGTCGGCGCGGAACGACTGGACCGTGTTCTTCACCTTGAGGGCGAGCGCCTGGAGCTCGGGGCTGTTCGCGAGCTTCTCGCCGGCAGCGTCGTAGGTCTTCGAATCGACGCCGGCGAAGCCGGCCATGCGCTTCTTGACCTCGTCCGCGTCCATCGACGGGAGCGAGCTGTTGCCGCCCGCCGAGCGGTTGGCGTTGACCCAGTCACGAACGTACGAGCCGTCGGTGACGTCGGCCGTCGAGAGCTCGCCCTTGATGTAGCGCGAGGTGTCGACGACGCCCTGGCTCCAGAGGTCGTTCACGTGCGTCCACACGTTGATCGACGCCTGGATCTTCTCGCCGGTGAGCGGGTCGGTCGCGTCCGTCATGATGCCCCAGGGAGAGGGCGTCTGCGGGCTGATGATGCCGTTGACCTGGTGGTAACGGAGGTCGCCGAGGCGAACGTTGAGGACCGGCTTCTCCTCGGTGCCGATGCACTTGGAGAGGATGTCGGCGTCGCCGTTGCCGTTCTTCGCCTGCTTGTCGCGCTCGGTGCCGCACATCGCGGCGGTGACGCCCGCCGGGAGGCGGTTGTCGGCCGGCGCGCAGTCGGTGGGATCGTTGGCCTCGACCGGGCTGTGGCAGAGCACGACCATCTCGCGCATCTTGGCGATGGCGATGATGCCGGGGCCGAAGCCGCGCTGCGCGCCGACCTTGTCAGCGACGTCCTCGCACTTCTCGCCCTTGTAGGCCAGGCCGTGGCGGCAGTCGTCGACCTCGCGCGCGAGCTGGGTCGCGTCCTCGTTGTCGCTCATCTGGCCGGTGTACATTGGGTACTTGCCCGAGCAGTCGGTGGCCGTGCCGCCGACGCGAACGCACTCGGTGTAGCGCGACGTCATGACGGCGCCGCGGAGGGCGACGTCCCACTCGTGAGCGGCCCACGACGTACCGTCGAAGAACGTCGGGTTCGAGCCGTTCGAGTAGTACCAGACGACCGGCTTCTCTTTGCGCTGGGCGAAGGGAAGCGTGCACTTCTGGGCGAACTCGTCGCACTTGGAGCCGCCGCCGACCGAGGCGCACTCGTCTTCGGTGCCGTCCTTGTCGTCGTCGCGGTGAACGTCGGCGCCGATCGGCGTCGTCTCGGGGGTGAAGCACTTCGTCTCACCCGTCATCGCCGTCGCGTCTTTGTACGCGTGGCTGCGCTCCCAGATGTTGTAGCGCGCGATGAAGCGGTGCCACTTGTCGTCGGACATGCCGTAGTTACGGGCGTAGCCCTTGCGGTCCTCGGTGAACGCGCCGTAGGCCTGGAAGCGGTAGCCGTCCCAGTCCTGGGCCTCGTAGTCCGTGTTCTCGACGCGGCGGAACGACTGGCGGAGCGTGAGCTCGACCGGGTCGCAGGAGCCGGCCGGAGCCGAGCCGCTGAGCGCGTCGTTGTCGAGGAAGCAAGCGGGGAAGCTGCCGCCGCCCCACGCCGCCGGGAGGTCGATGATGCCGGGCTTCGCGAACGCCTTGTTGGTGACGTCGAAGTAGCCCGTGGCCGCGTCGAAGTGCGGCGCGTCGGGATCGGCCGGGTTGTTGACGTAGTACGCGAGCGACTCGTACTTGATGCCGCCGAAGAGGCCCATCAGCGAGAGCGTGTCGAAGTCGTAGGCGTCGGTCGCGAGGTTGCGCGACCAGTCGACGCGCATGTACTCGCGCTGATCCCAGGTGCGATCGCTGGTGTTCTCGACGATCACGTTCGACTCTTCGCCCGTGGTCGGGTTGTAGTCGCGGCGGATGTCGAAGTGGTTCGTGATCGGGTACGCGTAGGCGATCACGCCGTCGCTCGACGACTTGCCCGTGCCCTTGCCGTCGCTACCGTCGATGCGCTCGTAGCTGATGCGACCGATGAGCATGTCCTGCTGGATGTGCCAGCGGATGCGGCTCACGGGCTGCGCGTACGTCGACGTGAACAGGCCGTCCTGCCCGGCGCCGTAGCCCACGTCGACGACGGTGCCGCGAGCGTAGAACTCGGGGTTATCCGAGTCGTCGTTGAGCTTCATGCCGACGAAGAACGACTTCGCCAGGGCATCGGCTTGCACTCGGCTGATCGGCGCCCGCTCTTGAGCGCACCCGACGGTACCCCCCGCGGAGAGGCCGATCAGGCCTACCAGTAACGATCCTATCCACGTGCGTCTCATCGGAGAGTCCTCCTTACAATGCCAACCCGAAGTTCAGCGGAGACCGCGCGTCGCTTGTCGCAATGCGCACGGTCAAAAACTTGGTGCTGCCGCAGTTTCAACTGAAGCAAGCAGTGAGCCAAAAATGAAAGTTAATGATTCCGGTAGCTTGTGGCCAGCGTGCGGCCCGTGCAGCGCCTCCCGTTAGGCCTTTGACTCCGTTCGGGGGGCTGTTTCGTTAACGGCCGCCGCGGCGGCAAGTCGGATCTCCACTGCCTGCGCGTGGGCGTCCAGCCCTTCCGCGCGAGCGAGGGCGACGATCGAGGGCCCATGCTGGGCGATCGCCGCGGGGGAGTAGCGAATGAGGCTGGTGCGCGCGAGGAAGTCGTAGACGCCGAGCGGGGAGCCGAAGCGCGCGCCGCCGCCCGTCGGGAGGACGTGCGAGGGACCGGCGAGGTAATCGCCGGCCGCGACCGGGGTCGAGGCGCCGACCAGCAGCGCGCCCGCCACGGTGATCGCGTCGGCCGCCGCCGCCGGATCGGCCATGTGGACGGCGACGTGCTCCGCGCCGATCGCCGAGGCCAGCGCGAGCAGCCGCGCCCGATCGGGGACGACGAGGGCCATGCCGTTCGCGGCGAGCGCCGCCGTGATGATCCGCGGCCGCGAGAGCGCGGCGAGCTGGATCGCGATCTGGGCGTTCACCGCCGCGGCCAGCGCCGCCGACGTCGTCAGCAGGATCGCGTAGGCCGCCTCGTCGTGCTCGGCCTGCGAGAGGAGGTCGGCCGCGACGAGCGCGGGATCGGCCGTGTCGTCGGCGACGACGAGGATCTCGCTCGGGCCGGCGATGCTGTCGATGTCGACGTCGCCGTAGACGAGGCGCTTGGCGCAGGCGACGTAGGCGTTGCCGGGGCCAACGATCTTGTCGACGCGCGGCAGCGACGCCGTGCCGTAGGCCAGCGCCGCGATCGCGTGGGCGCCGCCCGCGTCCAGGATCGAGCTGACCCCTGCGAGGTGCGCCGCGGCGAGCAGGCTGTCGTTCGGGTTCGGCGTGGCGAGGACGATGTCCTTCACGCCGGCGACCTGCGCGGGGATCGCCGTCATCAGCACGCTCGACGGGTAGCGGGCCTTGCCGCCGGGCGCGTACACGCCGACCCGCGAGACCGGGCGCACCCGCATGCCGAGGACGATGCCGTCTTCTTCGTACTCGAAGCCGACCGAGCGCTGCCGCTCGTGATACCGACGGATGCGATCGGCCGCGAGCTCGAGCCCCGCGCGAACCGCCGGATCGAGCCGGGCGAGCGCGCCCGCGCCGTCGTAGTCGTGGAGCACGAGCGCCGTGACCGAGCGCTTCTCGAACGCCTCGATGCAGGCCATCACGCCGGCGTCGCCCTCGCGGCGGACGCGAGCGAGGATGTCGCGGACCGCGGGCGCGACCGCTTCGAGGTCGTCGGCGCCGCGGGTCCGCAGCCGCAGCAGAGCGGCGTCGAACTCCGGAGAGGCTTCTGAAAGGACGGGTAGCGAAGGGATCATGCAGGTCGCGAGCGCCGCTGCCCTTACCATGAGTCGCGGGCCGGCGGAATCGTGTTATCAGCGGCGGCGTGCGGCGCATCGCGTCGTCGGTCCTCGTTGCTGCAACAGGACGGGTTGGCCTCACCCCGCGGATGTGCGCTACGGTCGCGCCATGCGCCTCGGCTCGATCCTCGCTGTCGCCTCCATCGCCCTCGGCGCTCCGCTCCTGCTCACGGGATGCCCGGAGAACGCGTGTTTTCTCAAGATCTGCAACGGCCCCAACTGCCGCTGCTCGATCTCCGGCTGCGGCGCGGGCGCGGCGTTCGACACCCGCACCAACCGCTGCCGCTGCACCGTCGGCCATTTCTCCGTCGCGGGTCAATGCCTCACGCCGCAGGAGGCCAACGCGTACTGCGGCCTCGCGCATCACTGGGAGAACAACGGCTGCACGCTCGATCGGTGCCGCCCCGGCGACGAGCTCGATCTCAGCACCGGCCTCTGCATCCCGCACGATCAGGTGAACCAGGTCGGCGCGGGGATCGGCGTCCAGGTCGGTCAGGGCCAGCAGCTCGGCTGTCCTGCGGGGCAGAAGCTGATCATCGACGGCAAGACGGCGGCCTGCGTGCCTCTCTCGCAGACGTGCGCGCGCGACGAGACGTGGACGGGCCAGGCCTGCGTGAAGGTCGCGCAGTGCCCGACCGGCGCGATCTGGGACACGGCCACCGCGCAGTGCGTGCAGTACGCGCAGGGCGCCAGCGGCGACGGGCTCAGCGTCAACGTGGCCACCTGGGCCACGTCGAACTTCGGTCCGCAGGGCGGCGCGGGGACGCCGGCGTTCTGCGGCTCGTTCTCGAAGAAGCCGTGGAGCTTCGGCGTCTCCGAGGGCTCGTCGGCGATGGTCCGCGTCCAGGTCAATCTCTCGTTCCCGGACGGCGAGATCGCCAAGGGCGTCTCCCAGACGATCACCGTGTTCGACAACAGCGGTAATCCCGTGCCGGCCAAGGGCGCGGCCGAGGTCGACGCGTCGGCGAAGAGCACCCTCGCCCCGCTCGTTCAGGGCGGCGGAAAGGCCTCGGCCGGCACGGCGACGACGATGGTGAAATGCCCCGTCGTCAACGCCGCCAAGCCGCAGTCGGTCCCGGTGACGGGCGGTATCTAGCCAGGAGCAGACAGGCAATCGAGGAGCATGGCGATCATGAAGCGTGAAGTGTGGAGTGTCCTCGGGCTGGCCGCGGCGTCGCTGGTGCTCGGGGCGTGCGCCGCCGACGGCACCACGGGAGGCCTCGTCTCCGGGGCGACGGTGCATGTCACTCTGAACGAGTGGACCATCACCCCGGACCGGACCACGGCGCCCGCGGGCAGCATCACCGTCATCGCCGACAACAAGGGCGCGGACGTCCACGATCTCGTCCTGATCGAGACCGATCTCGCGCCCGGTTCCCTCCCGGTCACGGCCGCGGGCGACGTCGATCTCAAGGGCGCCGGCGTCCTCGTCCTCTCGACGGTCGCCGACGTCGCGCCGGGCGGGACGGGGCAATTCCGGCTCGATGACTCGACGCCCGGCGCCTATGTCTTCGTCTCCACGGTCGCCACGTCGAACGGCAAGACCGTGGGTCACCCGTACGCCAAGGGGATGTTTCACGCCTTCACCATCACCGAGGCGCCGGGGCAGGAGTGACCGGGGTGCCGGCGTGATATCCTGTCTCGACTCGCCTGCTCACGCTCTGCTTCTCTCCTGACTCGATGCGTTCACGCCCTCACCTGCCGCGCTTCTTCCGGCGGTCGCGCTCCCCGGCGGCGGCCGTCGTCGCCGCCTTTGGAGCTGCGCTGTCGCTCGGGCGCTTCGCCGCGGCGGGGCCGGGCGCGCCTGCGGCGGCCGAGTCCATCGTCGTGCAGGAGAGCGCGTGCTTCGATCGCGCCGAGCTCGGCGCGGAGGTCGATCGCTACCTCGAGCATCCGGTGGGCTCCGCGGCGAGCGTCACCGTCCGCGATGGCGCCGATCGTCTGGTGATCGAGGCCGCGAGCGGCTCTGTCGCCAAGGACGTCGCGGGGTGGAGCTGCAAGCAGCGGCTGGACTTCGCCGCCGTCAGCGTCTCGATCATCCTCGGCGGCGACTACACTCCTCGCGTCGCCGACGCCGACGCCGGCCCGATCGACGCGGCCGCGCTCCTCGACGCGGGCCTCGTCGCGCCGCCTCCGGCTCCGCCGAGCGCCGCCCCGACTCCCACGCTCCCGGCGGCGTGGCGGCCGCGCGTGGAGATCTCCGCGCAGGGAGGTGCCTTGTTCGACGTCCTGCCCCGCCCGGCCGCGGGGATCGCGCTCAGCGCCGATCGCACCCTCTTGGGTCCGCTCGATCTCCACGCCTCGCTCCTGCTCACCTCGTCGGTGGCCGCCCCGTTTCGCGCGGCGTACGCCGAGACGAGCCTCCTCGCGGGCCTGATCGAAGGCTGCCTCGCGCGGGGCGAAGCGCTGCGGCTCCGCCTCTGCGCGGGGCTCGCGGCAGGGCGACTCGGCGTGACGTGGGCGGGCCTCACCCCCGGCTCGACGCCGAGCCCCTGGGTCGCCGGCGCGGGGCGCTTCGACGCTCACGTCGTGGTCAGTCGACAGGTGAGCTTCGCCGCCAACCTCGACGTGTTCTTACCGATCGGACAGCAGCGGATCGACCTCGTCGATCCCACCCTCTGCCCCGGCAAGGTGGCGAGTGGGTTCATCCCGGTTTGCAACGCGCTGACGCCGTTCTCACCGGGCCGCGTCGTCGAGAGTCACTCTCTCTCGGCCGCGGGGTTGATGGTCAGCGTGGGGCCCGTGCTCCGCTTCTGATCAGCGCTTGATCCGCGTGGTCTCGCGGGTGGCCTTGCGCGCCAGGCGATCTTCGAGCGAGCGAGCCAGAAGGCAGTCTCCGCAGGGGCAGACGCAGCCGCGACGATCCGAGTGCTCGCGCGGCGCGGCGTGCTGCGGCGAGCTCGCGCACCGCTCGCGGCTGCAGTGGCCGCCGGGCGTGCGGATCAGGCGAGCGTCGGAGCTCTCGATCCAGGACTCGACCGTCGCTCCGTCGCGCCTCAACACCACCACGAGGGAGCACAACACCTCCAGGAGCTCGGGATCGAGCCGGAGCACGTCGGCGAAGGGCAACGACCCCGAGCGGCTCCAGATGGCCCAGGCCGCGCGGAAGATCGTCCGCTGCTCGGGCGAGAGCGCCGCGGCCCCGGCCTCGAGAAGCTCGACTGCGCGGTCGGTCGGGCCCTCGTTGTTCCAGAGGTCGTCGAGGCCCACCCGCGCGAGGAGCACGCGGAGAGCGCGGCAAGTCTGAGCGTCAGAGCGGATCATTGCGCCTCCTTTGCGGGCGTGGCCCGGCGCGGAGGAGCCCCCGCCACCGCGCGCGCCGCCCGTCGTACCACAAAGGCGAACCTGAGTTGCCCTGTCCGCTGCCCCGGGATCGGCCTATGCTCCGGCCGATGGACGCGATGAACCAGAGCGCGCCGGAGCAGGCGTTCCTCGCCGCGCAACGGCGGGTGACGCGGCTCGACGACGCCGAGATCGACGCGCACCTCGCGCTGGCGTTCTCGCGCGAGCACTGGGCGGCGATCGCACCCGGCCTCTCGATCGACGGCCCGCTCGAAGGGGCAGCGGCGCTGGAGGCCCGGCCCATCGACGGGGCCGAGCGCGCCCGGCTCCTCCAGCGCTTGGCGAAAGAGGGGTGGTTCCGCGCCGAGCCAGTCTTCGACGCCCGGGTGATCGAGCGCCTGCGATCGGCCGTCGCCGAGCTCGTGGCCCGCGGCTGGCCGCCGGTCTTCGTCTATGTGTACGACGAGCTCTGGCAGATCCTCCGGACTCCCTCGCTCCGAGCATTCCTGTCCTCGGCGCTGGGCCCGGGATATCGCCTCAGCCCGCGCGTGTGGGCCTTTCACGTCCCCGCCCGGCCCGGCGCCGCGGGCTGGCCGCCGCACGTCGACGGCGGCGCCGGGACGCACACCACCGATCGAATGACGCTCTGGATCCCGCTCGGCGACGCCACGCTGGAGAATGGCTGCATGGTCGTCGTGCCGAAAGACCGCCTCCCCGACACGGCCCCTGACGCCTTTGCCAACGACATGAGCCGTCTCTCCCCCGCGACCTGGAGAGCGATGCTCCAGGGCAGCCGCGCCTTGCCCGCGCGCGCCGGCTCGGTGCTGGGCTGGGACTTCCAGGTGATCCACTGGAGCAGCGTCGTCGGCGACGCCGAGTCACCGCGGGTGAGCCTCGCCGTCGAGGCCTTTGGCGAGACCATCGTCCCCACGCCGAGCGAGGAGCCTTTGCTCGATCCGGGCGCCCTCCCGCCGCTGCGCGAGCGGCTCCGCGCCATCGCGCGAGGGGTCCTGTCGTACGAGCGCTTCGAGCCCGAGATGCTCCGCTTCACGGGGCTCGCGCGCCGGCTCCTGGCCGCGATCGACGCGGGCGGCTGAGCGTGCGCTGGCGGCCCTGACGCACCGGCAGAAGATCGAGTCGATGTCGCCGCTCGACGCCAGCCTCGCCGTCGACATGCTGATCTCGATGGGGCGGTATCGCGACGCGCTCGGGCTGGCGAGCGAGCGGTCCGGGAGCGCCGAGCGCGCCGTCGCCGATGCGTGCGCGTGACGCCGCTCAGCGCCGCTCGGGCGGCAGCTCTTCGGTGACCTCGTCCTCGGCCTCGCTGGCCTGGAGCTGGTGGAAAATCTGGGCGAGGGCCTCGCAGCACAGCCGCTCGATCACCGAGCCGTCCTCCGCCGCCTCGAACTGCGGCGGCACGTTGTGCACGGGGCAGCGGACGTCGGCGTACTTCGAGGCCATGTCGAGCTCGATTTTTCCCGCCATCTCGCTCTGCTCGGTGATGTCCTCGTCGCTGTCGTCGTTGTCCATGGGCGCGACCCTAGCACTCGTCGGACGCGCCGACTCGCTCCTCGCCGCATGTCGACGCTCGTCACGGTGTTCACGGCGAGGTCGGCCGCGGTGATAGCCTCGGGCGCTCCGCGGTGCGCCGCGGCAGATCGGGAGAGCGCGCGCCATGAGTGAGCAAGATCAGAACCCGTACGCCCCGCCGATCGACGCGCCCGAGGCGCCGACGTCGTCCCCGCGCCCCCGGAACGTCGATGTCGCGACGACGGGGCAGCGCGTGGCCGGCGCGTTCCTCATCGCCAACGCGCTGTTCGTCTTCATCGAGGCGGCGATCACCACCACCACGCCCGGGTCCGCGGACGCCACGCCGGGAGGGGCGATCGTGCCGGCGATGATCGATCTCGGCATCGGCGTCTCGCTGCTCTCGGGTAGCGCCAAGGCGCTGAAATGGGCGCTCGTGCGCGTCGCGCTCGGCGTCGTCCTCTGGACCGGGGTGCAGGCCTCGCGCGGCGAGTGGGTGGTGATGGCGATGCAGCTCGTGCTCGGCGCCGCGTTCCTGCTGCTCCTGATCGGCGAAGCGGGCCGAGCGCGCATCGCCGCGGGCGCCTCGGCGTTCGGCGTCTACGCGCTGGTGTCGCTGCTCGGCATCGTCTCGATCGTCGGCGGCGTGAACCCGCTCGCCGGTGTCACCGGCGCGCTCCGCACCGATCTCGATCCCGTCCCCGGCCACGTGCTCACCGGCGTGATGACGCGCTACACCGTGACGACGCCCGACGACCACTGGCTCGTGCGCAAGGCCGAGGCCGCGAAGAAGGACAACGCGCTCGTCGATCGCTGGCTGGTGCGCCCCGACAAGGACGCTCACCTGCTGATCCTCGTCGAGGATCTCGGCGGCGCGAACCTCCCCGTCGGCGCCTACGCCGACGCGGTCCTCGACGGCGCGAAGAAGGTCCAGAAAGACGTTGCGGTCCTCGAACGCCACCCGCTCTCGGGGCACCTCGACGACGGGGTCTTTCTCCACACGACCTCGACGCTGAACGGCCTCAGCCTCGAGTACTACTACGCGGTGATCTCCGAGGGCGGGCACCTCTACCAGCTCATCACCTTCGCGATGCGGGCGGCCTTCCCGCCGCTCGCGGCCGACTTCCGCGGGATGATCGACTCGTTCCACGCGCCCCCGGCGGCCCCGGCGCTCCCGTGAGCCGCGGTGCTACGCTCGCCGCCTCATGGACAAGCTCATGCTCGCGTTCCTGGCGACGGGCCTCGTCGTCGGAGCCATCAGCGGCGTGCTCGGGATCGGCGGCGCGGTGCTGCTCGTGCCGATCCTCGTGCTCGGGTTCGGCTTCTCGCAGGGGCGCGCGCAGGGGACGTCGATCGGCGCGCTGATCCCGCCGATCGGCATCTTCGCCGCGATCCACTACCACCGGAGCGGCCTCCTCGACGTCCGCGCCGCGCTGCTGATCGCCCTCGGCTTCGTCTTCGGCGCGCTCTTCGGCGCCATGCTCGTGCCGCACATCCCGCAGGCCTGGCTCAAGCGGATCTTCGCGACGCTGCTCGTCTACGTGGCCGCGCAGCTGGTCTTCGCCGATCCCACCAAGCGCGTCGGCGCCGTGCTCCCCGGCTTCCTCGCCGCGTCGGCGCTGTGGATCGTTTACTTCGTACGCAAAGCCCTGGGCAAGCGGCCGCCTCCGCCGCGCCCGCGGCCGCCACCGCCGCAACCCGACACCGAGTACTTCATCTGACCGATCGAAGGGCGCCGCGTGGACGACGAGATCGCTGAGGCCGAGGCCCCCTCGCCGGAAGGGTGGCGCGCCCGCGCGAAGCGCCACGCCGGGACGATGCTGCAGTGGCTCGGCCTGGGCTCGCTCGTCGGCGTCGCCTGCGGCGTGGCCTCCGCGATCTTCCTCCACGCGCTCGACTTCGCGACGCGCTTCCGCAACGCGCACGAGCCCATCGTTCACGCGCTCCCGGTCGCGGGCCTCGTCATCGGCGCGCTCTACGCGCGCTTCGGCGCGTCGATCAAGGGCGGCAACAACCTCGTCATCGACACCGTGCACGACGACAGCGCGCAGCTCCCGCTCCGCATGGGGCCGATGGTCCTCGTCGGCACGGTGCTGACGCACCTCTTCGGCGGCAGCGCCGGGCGCGAGGGCACCGCCGTGCAGATGGGCGCGAGCCTCGCCGATCTGATCGCGCACCGCTGGAACGTCGACAAGGAGACGCGCCGTCGCGTCCTCGCCGCGGGGATCGCCGGCGGCTTCGGCTCGGTCTTCGGCACCCCGATCGCCGGCGCGATCTTCGGCCTCGAGGTCGTGAGCGTCGGGCGCATGGAGTACGACGCGCTTTTCCCCGCGCTGGTGGCGTCGCTCGTCGGCGATCTCGTCACGCGCTCGCTCGGCGTCGTCCACGCGGCCTATCCCGCGCCCGCGGCGCTCGGCCTCACGCCGCTCCTGCTCGGCAAATGGGCTGTATTTGCGCTCGCGGTCGCGCTGACGAGCATCGTCTTCGTCGAGCTCACCCACCGCTTGAAGAAGCTCCTCGAGCGCCGCGTGCCGAGCCTCGCGCTGCGGATGGCCCTCGGCGGGGTCGCGGTGATCGCCCTCTGGAAGCTCGTCGGCACGAGCGACTACCTCGGCCTCGGCGTGCCGATGATCCTGCGCTCGTTCACCGATCCCGCGCTGCCGCTGTACGCGTTCGCCGCCAAGCTGGTGTTCACCTCGGTCACGCTGGCCTCGGGCTTCCTCGGCGGGGAGGTGACGCCGCTCTTCTTCGTCGGCGCGGCGCTCGGCAACGCGCTCGGTCGCGCCCTCGGGATCCCGATCGGGCTCGCGGCGGGCGTGGGGCTCGCGGCGCTCTTCGCGGCCGCGGCGAACACCCCGATCGCCCTCTCGATCATGGCGATCGAGCTCCTCGGCGCGAGCGTCGTACCGCACGTGGTGATCGTGTCGGTGCTGGCGTACCTCGTCTCCGGTCACCGCGGGATTTACCCGGCGCAGCGGCTCTTCCGGAGGAAATCGGGCGAGCGCCTCGCGAGGCCGATCGCGCTCCGCGAGTACCCGCCGACAAACCCGGAACAGCGCTGATTCGTCGGGTATAGTTGCGCCGATGGTATCGCATCGATCCGGCCTCGTCGGCGTCGCGCTCCTCTCGGTCGCGTCCATCGCGTCCGTCGCGTTGACGCCGGGCTGCAAGCGCCCCGGCGAGCACGGCGCCGCAGAGCCGCTCAAGGTCGCCGCGGCGTCGGACCTCGCGTTCGCGTTCCCCGACGTCGGCGCGGCCTTCGAGAAGGCCACCGGCACGCCGGTGACGTTCTCGTTCGGCTCGACGGGCCTCCTCGCGCGCCAGATCGCCGAGGGTGCTCCGTTCGATGTCTTCGCCGCCGCCAACGTCAGCTTCGCCGACGACGTCGTGAAGCAGGGCGCGTGCTTCGCCGATTCGAAGGCGCTCTACGGCCGCGGCCGGATCGCGCTGTGGTCGCGCAAGGGCGCGCCGCTGCCGGCCTCGCTCGACGAGCTGCGCGACGCGAAATACCGCAAGATCGCCATCGCCAACCCCGAGCACGCGCCCTACGGAACGGCTGCAAAACAAGCCCTGATCAAGGCCGGCGTCTGGGACGCGATCCAGGATCGCGTCGTCTACGGCGAGAACATCCAGCAGACGCTCCAGTTCGCGCAGTCCGGCAACGCCGAGGTCGCGCTGGTCGCGCTGGCCCTCGCGCTCGTGACGGAGGGCGGCTACTCGGCCGTCGATCCCGCGCTCCACGATCCGCTCGATCAGGCGCTCGTGGTCTGCAAGGGCGCGGGCGGCAAATCGCTGCACGAGCCGGCCGCGCGGCAGTTCACGGCCTTCGTCAACTCCGACGCCGGGCGGGTGATCATGAAGCGCCACGGGTTCCTCCTCCCCGGCGAGTCGTTCGCGCAGGCCCGGTAGGGCGCGTGGCCTCCGCGCCGCTCCTGCTCTCGTTCGAGGTCGCGATCGCGGCGACGATCATCGCGGCGATCGTCGGCGTCGCGCTCGCGGCGTGGCTCGCGAACAGCCGCTTCCCGGGGCGGGATCTCGTCGACGTGCTCCTGACGGCGCCGATGGTCCTGCCGCCGACGGTGCTCGGGTATTACCTGCTGGTGTCCATCGGTCGCAACAGCCTGATCGGCGCGGCGTTCGAACACGTCACGGGCTCGACCATCGTCTTCACGCGCACCGGCGCGATCGTCGCGGCCACGGTCGGCGCGATCCCGATCGTCGTGAAATCGAGCCGGGCCGCGCTCGAGGGCGTCGATCCGATCCTGATCCACGCGGCGCGCACGCTCGGCGCGACGCCGGCGCGCGCGTTCCTCACGGTGCAGCTCCCGCTGGCCATGCGCGGGATCACCGCGGCGCTGATGCTGGCCTTCGCGCGATCGCTCGGCGATTTCGGCGTCACGCTGATGATCGCCGGCGACATCCCCGGCGAGACGCAGACGGCCTCGCTGGCGATCTACGACGCCATCCAGGCGCACCGCGACGCCGACGCGCTGGGCCTTGCCGCGGTGCTGACGGCCATCGCCGTGACGATGCTCTACGGCGCCAACCGCCTCGCGGCGCCGCGCGCATGACGTCGCGCGCCAGCCTCGCCGCCCAGCTCCGCGTCGATCGTCGCGGCGGCTTCGCGCTCGACGTGGCCTTCGAGGCGCCGCCGGGGATCACCATCCTCTTCGGCCCCTCGGGCGCGGGGAAGAGCACGATCCTCGGCGCGATCGCCGGCCTGATCACCCCGACGAGCGGCCGCGTCGCGCTCGGCGACGACGTCTGGCTCGACACGAGCGCGGCGATCGATCGCCCGATCCACCGGCGCAAGGTGGCCTTCGTGTTCCAGTCGCTGGCGCTCTTCCCGCACCTGTCGGCGATCGACAACGTGATCTACGGGATGGATCGCGCCCTGAAATCAGGGCAAAAGCGCGCGAGGGCCGCGGCGCTGCTCGCGCGCCTCCGCGTCGGCCACCTCGCCGCGCGACGGCCGCCGACGTTCTCCGGCGGCGAAGCGCAGCGCGTGGCCCTGGCGCGGGCCTTCGCGATGGATCCGCGCATCGTGCTCTTCGACGAGCCCTTCTCGGCCATGGACCGCGAGCTCCGCCGCGAGCTCCACCGCGATCTGCGCGCCTTCGTCGCCGAGCTGGGCGTGCCGATGATCCACGTCACGCACGACCGCGACGAGGCGCGCGCCCTCGGCGATCGGGTGATCCTCCTCCAGAAGGGCCGGATCGCCGCGGTGGGATCCGTCGACGAGCTCTTGCCCGCCGAGCCGCGCGAGGACGTCAGTTGAGCGTGAAGCTCTTGCCGGTCGGCAGCGTCGTCAGCGAAAACCGCGCGATCTGGCTCGGTCCGCCGTCCACCGAGCCAAAGGCGGCGAGCCCCTTCTCCAGGTCTTCGAAGTAGAAGACACACCCGAAGTGGCGGCCGAACATGAAGCCTCCATGAATCAGCTTCTGCTCCGGCAAGCGCAGGAGCAGGGGTTGCGCTATCGAGGCCCGGTTGCCGAGCATCTGCCCGCCGATCTTCTCGAGCACGGCGACGAACGTCGGATCGTCGAGCTCGGCGCCGAGCGTGAGCATCTCCTGGTTCTCCCCGAAGCTGTCCATGAAGTAGGCGTAGACCTGGAAGAAGTCGGTCGCTTCGACGAGCAGGCGCCTGAGGTCCACGAGCTTTCCGAGGTCCACCATGAGCGCGGGAGTACCACGGATCCGCGGAGGGCGAGAGTGGTCAGGCGCTTCAGGTCGCCTTGTCGAGGGGGAGGGAGCCAAAGCGCTTCTCGTACTCGGCGAGCTGCGACATCGGATCGAAGAGGTAATAGTGCGTGACCCGGAGGAGCTTGCTGTAAACGCGCATCTTCTCGCCCCGATCGACAGCCTCGGTCGACGGCGAGAGCAGCTCGATGACGACGTCCGGCGTACGGCCGTTCTCGCCCCAGACCACCCACGATTTGCGCTCGCGGCGCACGGTGTCGAGGACGACGAAGACATCGGGCCCGCGGAAGTCGTTCTTCTTCGCCTGGAGCTCGCTGAAGTAGACGAACATGTTGCCGCCGACCTAGACGTCGTCGCGGTCGCGCCAGGCGTCGTCGAGGGAGTCGATGAGGACGTTCATCTGCTTGCGATGACGGTCGGAGTACATCGAGCCGTCGTCGCAGAGCAGCTCGTCCTCGCTGGGCGGCGGAGGAGGGGCGTAGCCGTCGAACGACGCGTAGGACATGGGCGGGAGAGTAGCGCCTCGGCGGCGCGGGGAGGGGAGCTTCGCCGAGGCGCGGAGGTCGGCGTTACTTCTTCTTGGTCTTCTTCGACTTGCCCGCCGCCTTCGGATCCAGCTCCTTCGCGGCTTGCACGGCGGCCTGCGCCGAGAGCTCGGCTTCGTCCGACTTCTTCTTCAAGGCCGCAGCCTCCAGCAGCGCCGCCTCCGCGGTCTTCAGTTGCTCGGCATGCGCCGTCTCCTTGCTCTGGAGATCGTCCCGCTGCTTCGTCGACGCAGCGAGCTGCTCCTGGAGGCTCTTGACCTCGGCGTCGGCCTCTTCGAGCGTCACCGGCGCTACCGCCTGCGTCGCGGGGCCGCGCTGGAAGAACGACTCCGCATAACCGCTGACGAGGCCGAGCTCCGGGTGATCGTGGACGAGCGCCTTGAGAGCGCCGTAGATCTTCGCGCAGAGCGAGTTGAACTTGTCGAAGATCTTCTTGCGCTCGCCGCCGAGGCGGAAGGCGTCGCGCGCTGCCACCGCGTCGGCGAGCGTCTTCTCGGCGGCAATGCCCGCGTCGACGGCAGCGACCACCGTCGCGACGAGCCCGACGAGCTCCGGCTGCTCGGCCTTGGCCAGGAGAGCAGGCCAGGTCTTCATCGCGGTCAATTGCGTCGATAACCTCGGCCTTTCGAAGACCGAAGGGCTCTCGGTGCCGAAGTAGAGCTTGTGAAGGGGCAGCGTGAGATCCGGCTTTCGGCCCTTGTGAATGGCGATCTTCAGGAGGCCAGAGGCTCCATCGAGCCCGCGATCGGCCGCCGTGGCGCCGGCCTGGGCGATGGTGATCGCCTCTTCGAGCTCCAGCTCCTTCGCGGCGACGGGGTTCCAGTCGCTCCGGAGCGCTTTGACGGGGGCGAGGAACGAAGCCGCGTGGGGATCGCTGGTGACGCGGGCGAGGAGGAAGGTGATCAAATTGCGGAGAAGCTCGAGCGGCACTTTCGTGCCGTCGGGAGTGTAAATGCTTGCCATGAACGGAAAGTTATCCTGGATATTTCCTGATTTGAAAGGAATTTTTGGAATTTTGACGGCCGACGCGCTTCGGGATCTGGAGGGGCGTCGGGCGTCGCGGTTTTCGGAATTCTGGATCCCGCGGCCTGTCGGGCGTCGTGGATTCCAGAATTCTGGATCCGGCGGCGCCATGGGCGTCACGGTTTTGAGTTTTCTGGATCCGGCGGCGCGTCGAACGTGACGGTGCGCGCGGCATCGGATCGTGTGGGGCTCGGGCGGTGGAGGTAGCCGCGACGCCGAGCGCTGCGAGACGGCGACGTTCACGGTTGGCGCGACGGCGAGTCCCGCGCGGCTGTGGTCGTCATGGATCCGTGAGCGACGCTCCCGGCTCTGTCCTCGTGCTCGCGGATGTGTCTTGCGCCATGAGCGGGAGATGGATGATCTCGAAGCGCGCTTTGCCGACCTCGAGCGCCGGATGCGTGACAGCGGCTGATGCCCTCGGGGCCGGCAGCGCTCCTGCTCCCTCGCGGGGGCCTGTCCGAAGAGGCTTGGCCGCCCTTCAACTGGCGTTCAATCGCGCGAGCACCACGCCGGGCGCGTCGGCCTGCTGCACCAGGTACACGCCGGGGACCGGGGGCGAGAAGCGGAGCTCGGTGCCGTCGATCCCTGTCTTTCCCTTGAAAGGCACGTCGACCGTGGTGACGGGGCTCCCGTCCGGCGCGCTGATCCGCGCCCGCGGCGGACCGAGACCGACGAGCCGGATCGTCACCGGCGCGCCGACGGTGACGAGAAAGGCCGCGGGCGGCGGCTGCGGGCGCCCGCTCATCACCGCTATTTCGACGATCTTCGCCACGGGCTCACTCACGCTGCTGACAGGCGCCAGCGTGGCGGTCGAGCCATTCCCGCAGCCTGCTGCCGCGCAGAGCAGGACCGCCATCGCGCCGCACCCTCGGATTCGAGTCATTCGGTTCCAGCCTCCGGCGACGGAAGCCGCGTCGCTGTGATGATATTCCCCGGAGCCGCGCCGGCGCTCGGAGCATCTGGATCGGAGAGCCGGCCGGGTCCCGCGAGTCACTGCGGCGGAGTCGGGGTTACCCGTCCACGAAACCAGACGGCGAGCATCGTCGCCGTGAGCACCAGGTTGCTCGCGGTCATCAGGTAGTAACGCCATGCCGGGTGGATGGAGCAGGTAGATGTCAGTCCGCGTCGAGGGGGCCTCTCCGCCCAGCATCTCGGGCGCCATGTCCGCCGGAGTCCCGGCGATCCCGACCGCGGCCTCGGCGCGCGGCAAACGGGTCTCGTCGGGGCGCAGGCTGACGGCGATACCCCAGTCGAGGACGTAGACCTCGCCGAACTCGCCCACCATCACGTTCTCGGGCTTGAGATCGCGGTGGACGAGCGCCCGGCTGTGGGCGAACTCGATGGCTCGCGCCACCTGGAGGAGCACCCGCAGGTTCCACTCCAGCAGATCGTGCGCGCCGAACCGCCGCTCGACCTCGCCGCCGTCGCGCATCAATCGCGACCAGTCGATCCCGTCGATGCGCTTGAGGACGATCACGGGGGCGCCGTCGCCGTCGAGCCCGAGATCGTGGACCGGTACGATGTTCGGGTGCTCCAGAGTGCCAGTCACCCAGCCCTCTTGCAGGAGCTTCAGGGCCTCGCCGCCGCTGCGGTGATCGGGCCGCAGCGTCTTGATGGCGACGTCGCGATCGAGCGCCGTCTGCTTGCCCGATCGAACGACGCCCATGCCTCCCTGGCCCAGCGTCGCGCCGAACACCAGGCGCGCCGAGGGCGAGAGCGGATCGCTGGTGAGGCCGTGGACCTCGCCGACGGCCGCGAGCGCGCGCTGCCCCGTGGTGCCGAGGCTGGGCGTCGCGGGGACGATCGTGCCGCGCGGGCGCTGCTTCGAGGGAACGTCACGTTGCTGGTGGGCGAGACGGGCCGCGATCGTGGACAACCGGCTCGATCTGTCGGCGCAGCGCTACAAGCCTCGGTTTTATGAGTCTGCCTCGGCGTCACCCGAGGAGAAATTCGCGGAGCTCTCGGTGGTGCAGTGGTCGTTCGGGCGCGGAATGGACGCGTTGTCGGCGAGCCTGCTTGGCGACGCGCTCCCGCGTGGCTGGAGCGAAAGCGCTCGCCATGCGAAGCTGGGAGATCTGGTCGATTTTGTTCAAGGGAAGACCCCCTCGACGACGGAGCTGTCTTACTGGGGCGACGGGTTCCCATGGGTGTCGCCCAAGGATATGTATATGGACGACGGGCTCACGTGTCTCAGTTACCTTGGCCCGCTCCGCTCGTATCCTCCGCGCCATATGGCTTTCGCCGTGCAAGACGACACCAATTGGGCCGCGGGGGGCGGCCGCGCGTGGGACCAGATGCGCAAGAGCAAGAGCCTTCGCGACGAGGTGAACACGTGGTTGGGTTCCAAGGAGCGCTTGCAGACGCCTTGTCGGCTCGCCCTGCAGCGCTTCGTCGCGCCGACCACGGCACGGAGCGCGATCCGCGCCGGGATCGACGAGATCCTCGGCAACTTGAAGGACCGGGACGAAGACTCTGGAGATGACGCAGGACAGGCCGAAACCGCATCACTGGAGCGGTTCGATCGCGACGCGTTCATCAAGCTCATGACCGAGAAGCTTCTCCACGACCACGACATCGAGGGGGACGACGATCTGGTCCTCGTCGATCTACGGACCGACACCACCGTCAGCCACCGCGACGTCGGTATCGGCATCAGCCAGGTCTTGCCGGTGCTCGTCGAGGCCTACGGCAACGAAAATCGGCTCGTGGCGATAGAGCAGCCCGAGATCCACCTTCACCCCCGCCTCCAGGCGGAGCTCGGCGATGTGTTCATCGAATCGGCGCTCGGGGAGCGCAAGAACAGGTTCTTGCTGGAGACCCACAGCGAGCACTTGCTCCTGCGGATCATGAGGCGAATGCGAGAGACCGCGGAAGGTAGGGTGGAAGAGGGTAAATACGCGGTTCGTCCTGACGACGTCATGGTGCTGTATGTCGAGCCCGACGGGACGCGCAGCATCGTTCGTCAGATGCCGCTCAACGAGCGAGATTTGCGACGACGAAGGCACCGAATGCTCTCACGACGTGGACGCGGATAGGGCGAGCGGATTGTGACGATGTCTTGCGCGATTTTGAGCCCGGCGTGCGCCGGGAGCCGCGGCACACGTTCATCGTGCGGTGACGAGCACGGCTGGCGCCCATCACGCCGGCCGACGCAGCCAAGCAGCCTCTCCTGATTACTCCCGGATTTGTCAGAATAACGTACGGCAGCTGTCGATAGTGCGGTCTGTCGAAGCTCGCGCCCAAGCGTCTGAGCGCATATCCAGACGTCTGTGATCGAATTCACTTGAACGATGGAATGCACTGGACGGTCCAGGGCTGCATTCGTAGACGGCGACGCATGCGAATCGTCATCCTGATGGCGCTCGGGGGGCTCGCGCTCTCCGGGTGCAAGGCCGCCGCTGACGACGACATGAGCCCGCCCGCGAGCGAAGTAGCGAGCGACACGACGGCTGAAGACTGGCACTTTCGCTACGACGAGACGCGCGCGGAGGTCACGGCGCGGCGCGGCGAAGCCGTGCTGGTCTATCCACTGCGGGAGATGGGTTCGCAAGGCGACGAGCTCCGTCTGCTGTTCCGCGGGTACGATGGCGTATCGTGGACGATCCCGCCCGCCAGCGCCGATGCAGAAGGCCAGGAAGAAGACGCGCTGATCAATGTGCCTTATCCGCCGGGCGTGAGCACGCCCCCGATCCATGGGCCCGGTGGCGGACAGAGCGGCTATACGGGGCATGGCAGGCCACCCGGCATCGATCGGGCGACCTGGGGACGCATGTGCCTGTTCGCCTCCATCTGGGCTGCCACGTTGACGTGCGCCGCGGCGACGACCTCGTGCGTCGCGGGCTCGTTCATCACCATTGGAGGGCTCGCGATCCCCTGTACGCTGATGACCGCGCTCGCGTGCGCTTCGACGACCGGAGCGATCAGCCTCGCAGCCCTCGACTGTCCCAGCACCGCGAGGGGCAAGTGAGGATGCCCCCGCGAGTGCCGCGCTCCTGGGCCTACTGGACTGTGCTTCTGATCGTGACGCTGCTCGCCGCCGTACCGCCGTATCTGATGATGGTTCATTTCGAGGGAGTCCCCGGCACGCGGCTCGTAGCGACGCTGTTCGCCTTCGTGCCCGGCCTGGTGGCGATCACGCTGCTCGCCAGATTGCGCTGACGGGGGCGCGGTCGCGGCGACGCGGCGCGGAGCTAGCAGCGCTGGCGCCGACGATCGATGCTGCGCGCGTGCGCGAGCGAGCTTTCGTACCCGCGCTCCCGGAGATCCGATGCCGACCCAGTCCCCTCGTCCCTGGTCCGCGACCGCGCGCGTCGCCGGGATCGCCTTGATCGCGGGCGCGATCACCCAGCTCATCGTCGTCTCCTCGGCCCGCGCGAAGGGCGACGCGCTCGAGCTGGGCAAGCCGATCCAGCGCGCGATCGGTCAGGGCGAGACCCACGTGTACGAGGTCTTCGTCCCGCCGGATCGGCTGGTGAACGGCGTGGTCGATCAGCGCGGCATCGACGTGATGGTGCGCCTCGTCGATCCGAGCGGGGCCCTCGTCGCCACGCTCGACAGCCCCAACGGCAAGGTCGGGCCCGAGCCGTGGACGATCGACGGCAAGACGCCGGGCGCGTGGCGGATCGAGATCGCGCCCTTCCCCGGAGAGAAAATCGCGGGGCGCTACGAGGCGCGCATCGACGAGATCATCACCACCGACGAGCGCGACGAGCGCCTGGCGAAGCAGCGCTACGCGAGCCCGCGGATCCAGCGTCTGTGGCGCGAGCAGCGCACGCAAGGAGCCGCGGCGATCGATCGCTTCGCGAAGGAGCTCGATGGCCACGCGCCGCTCGTGGAGCCGGTGGAAGGCGACGCGCGCGGCGACGTCCTGATCACGTTCGCGCGGCGAATCAAGCCCGAGACGCGCTACGTCGGGCTGTTCGGCGCGCCGTCGCCGACCGGGTTCGAGGTGGAGCTCACGCGCTTCGAGGGCTCCGATCTCGCGCTGGTCACCCTCCGCACGCCGAAGGACGCGCGCTTCACCTACCGCTTTCGCGCGGGCGATCCGCCGAACCCGACCGCGAAGCCGGAGTACGCCGAGGCGCTCGACCGGGCCGCCGAGCCCGACGCCTGGAACCCGCAGCGCTTCGCCGATCTCTCGTTCGTCGAGCTGCCCGGAGCGCCGCCCCAGACCCTCGCGCAGCCGGTGCCCGACGTGCCCGCGGGGACGCGCGTCGAGCGGACGATCCACAGCGCGATCCTCGGCGAAGATCGCCAGGTCGGCGTCTACCTCCCGCCCGGGTTCGACGCGGCGCGAGGCCCGTACCCGTACGTGATCGTGTTCGATGGCGACGGCTTCGTGCGCGCGCCGCAGGAGCACTTCACGACCCCGACGATCCTCGACAACCTCCTCGCGCAGAAGAAGCTCCCGCCGACCATCGGCGTGTTCGTCTACCAGGGCACGACGCGCTCGCGCGATCTGCCGATGTCGGCGCCCTTCAGCGATTTCCTCGCCACCGAGCTCGCTCCGTTCCTGCGCCGCGAGTACCGCGCGTCGACCGATCCCCATGCCGCCACGCTCGCGGGCTTCAGCTTCGGCGGCCTCTGCGCGGCGTACACCGCGTTCCATCACCCGGACGTCTTCGGCAACGCGCTCTCGCAGTCGGGATCGTTCTGGTTCTCGCCTGGAGCGCTCGAGGCCAAGAGCCCCTTCGCCGTCGACACCGGCGCGCTCATGAAGGAGATCATCGCGGCGAAGACGGCCCCGGTGCGGGTGTGGATGGAGGTCGGCCTCTTCGAGGGCGGAGGCGCCATCCCCGGCATGAACCAGGTCGCCCAGAACCGGCACCTGCGCGACGTGCTGCTCGCGAAGGGCTATCGCGTCAGCTACCACGAGTACGCGGGTGGCCACGACTACGCGAGCTGGCGCGGCAGCGTCGCCGACGGCCTGCTCGAGCTCGCGCAGCCCTGAGCCTGAGCCGGTCGATCGGGCTTGACGATGGTTAACAACTTCGTTAACTATTGCGCCGATTCGCCATTCAATTCGCGTCGCGATCCTTCGCGGCGCCGACCACGAGGAGCGCTCTCATGAAGCAGACCCCGAAGGGCTGGCCGCGCCTGACGTCCGCCCTGTTCTACGAAGACGCCGGCGCCGCGATCACCTGGATTTGCAAGGTATTCGGCCTCCAGATCCGCTTGAAGATCGACGGCGAAAATGGAGCGATCATCCACTCCGAGCTCGAGTACGGCGAGGCGCTGCTCATGGTCTCCAGCGTCTCGAAGGAGAAGCGCCACGCCAGCCCGCGCAGCTTCGGCGGCGCCAACACCCAGAGCATCATGCTCTTCGTCGACGACGTCGACGCGCACTGCGCCCACGCGCGCGAGATGGGCGCGACGATCATCGTCGAGCCGAAGACCGAGGACTACGGCGAGGACTACTGGGCCGACCGCTGCTACCAGGCCGAGGATCTCGAGGGGCACCTCTGGTGGTTCTGCCAGCGGATGCGCGGCTGACGCGGAGCCGCCCATGAGCCTCTCCGAGATCGATCGCACGCTGGCGGCGCTGGCCGATCCGACGCGCCGCCGCGTCGTCGATCTGCTGCGGAAGAAGCCTCGACGCGCCGGCGATCTCGCCGCCGCGTTCGAGATGAGCGCCCCGGCGATGAGCCGCCACCTGCGCGTGCTGCGGCAGAGCGGCCTCGTCGAGGAAGAGGCCCTCGACGAGGACGCGCGCGTGCGGGTCTACCAGCTCCGGCCCGAGCGCTTCGCCGCGATGCGCGGCTGGCTCGACGAGGTCGAGGGCTACTGGAACGATCAGCTCGCCGCGTTCAAGGCCCAGGCCGAGCGCCGCAAGAAAGACAAGAGCGCCACCGCCGGGATCGTCGCGCGTCCGGCTGCGAAGAGGCGATCGTGACGCCGGGCGATCGCGCCCGCGCGTCGACGTTCGTCGCCGTCGATCCGCTCGACGCCTTCACGGTCTTCACCGAGGAGACCGATCTCTGGTGGCGCCGCGGCCCTCGCTTCCGTTTCGGCGGAAAACGAAGGGGAACATTGACGTTCGAACCCGGCCCCGGCGGTCGCCTCTTCGAGGCCTTCTCCGACGCCCCCTGCGACGTCTTCGAAGTCGGCCGCGTCCTCGTGTGGGAGCCGGGCGCGCGCCTCGTCCTCGAGTGGCGCCTGACCAACTTCGCCCCCGGCGAGCGCACCGAAGTCGAGGTCCTCTTCGAGCCCCAGCCCGGCGGCACCCTCGTCACCGTCGAGCACCGAGGATGGTCCTCCCTCCCCGAAAATCACCCCGCCCGCCACGGCGAGCCCGCGCCCACGCTCATCGCCAGGATCGGCACCTGGTGGGGCGCCCTCCTCCTCGAAATGCGCACCCAAGCCCTCTCCCGCTAACCCCCTTCCGAAAGCCAACCCCCCTCCGCAACCAACTCCCCTCCGCAACCAACTCCCCTCCGCAGCGATGACGCCGCCGTAGCCGGAGGCGATTTTCGCCGAGCCGTGCGCGCGGCCAAGGCGGAGGAGGAGCCGTACGCAAGTACGGTGACGACGACAACGCCGGCCCCGCCCACGGCTCGGCGAAAAGCGCACGGCTACTTGACGTGGACCATGGCGCGCCAGGCGTGCGCCGTGTTCGCGTCGAGCTGCGCGAGCAGCGAGTAGTGGTAGTCGGTCGCGTGCTTCGCGGTCGCGGCGACGGTGATGCTCATCGTCACCTTGTCGCCGTTCTTGCAAGTGTCCTTGTCGAAGCTGAACTGGAGCGTCTTCTTGCCGAAGGCCTGCGCGACGAGCGTCATGTCGGTGGGCAGCGGGCCGAACGAGTAGCAGTCGACCTCGGTCGAGACGGTGTCGCCCGGGTTGGCCTTCAGCGTCCCGGTGACGATGCCGGCGTTGAAGTACGGCAGCGGCGCGCCCATGACGGGATCGGGCACGGGCACGCAGGGCTGGTTGCCCTCGGCCGCGTTGGGGTTGTTCCACACGCGCGTGAGCGACCAGCCGTTCTCGACGACGCCGCTGACGCCGGCGCACATGTCGCCGTCCTCGCCGCCGAGCGTCGTCCAGGGGCTCGGCTTCACGTACACGTACGCGGGCTGGCCGGCGATCGGGTGCGGATCGGTGGCGGCTTCGGTGAACTCGTGGCTCGCGGTCTCGGTGACGTTGTCGATGTCGCCGCACTGCCCGATGACGGCGTACGCCGCGGGGATCAGGCCCGTCGGCGTCGTGGCGTTGATCGAGCTGTGGTAGCCGAGGAACTCCTGGCAGAGCGAGCCGCCGCCCTGGTTCGGATCGAAGGTGACCGTCGTCGAGCTCTGGAAGTAGAGCGCGTAGATCGTCTGATCGGTCGGCGCGGGCAGCGTGCCGTCGGTGATCCGATCCTGGAGCCAGGTCTCGAGCTCGCCGGCCGTCATCGTCGCCGGCGGCGCGGCGGCGATCAGGACGTTGCCGCCGCTCGTCGCGGCGCCGACGCCGTAGCTGGCGTGCACCGTCGACCACCACGTGAGGCCGCCGACCTCCGCGTCGAACTGCTGCTCCTTGTCCTGGAGCGGATCGCCGGGGAACGTGACGGTGATGATCACCGGCGCCTTGAGCACCGCGCCGCCGTTGTTCGGGATCTGCGGCATGCTCGGGTGCGGAGCGGGGTAGGGGATGTCCGCGCTGCCGCCGGCGCCGCTGGTGCTGCTGCTGCTGCTGCCATCGCCGCCGACGCCGGCCGTCGCGGTGCTCCCGACGGTGCTGCCGCCGCCGACGCCCGCGCTCGTCGTGGTCGCGCTGCTCGTCGCGCTCGCGCCCGACGCGGTGCGCGCGTCTTCGACGTTCGAGCTGCACGCGCCGACGAGCGCGCCGGTGGCGAGGAGGACGGTGAGCGAGAGAGAGCCGAGGCCGAAGGATGCGCGCATGGGTTGGTCCCATACGCCTGACTCGAGTCGATCAAAAGAGCGGTTCGCGTCCGAACGACTCATTTCCCGCGGGGATCTGTAGAATTCCAGCCGAACGGGGACGCTGGTGACTACCGTGACAGCGTGTTGACGAGGCGGGCCACCGCCAGCGAACGGAGACCGCGGCACTCGGTGACCGTCGAGCCCGAGGTGGTGAAATTCTCGTTGGTGGGCTCGATCTTGGCGAGGTCGACGGAGAGGCGCTTGGCGTCGCCGCGGGCGCGGAGCGGGGCGCCGCCAGCGCTCGTCCACGACTCCTGGCAGGTATTGCGCGAGGCGGGCGTGTACGTCTTCCCGAGGGGCGGGATGGGGCGAATGCGATCCTCGACGGCGAAGACGTCCGGCTCGGGCGTGTCGCGCAGGGTGAAGCGCGCCTCGCCCGCGAGGTAACCCTGCGGCTCGAACTGCGACGGCGTGCGGACGCGGAACTCGAGCACGTCTCCGACGAGCACGGCGTCGAGGTCCTTGCCGTTGACGCTCCACGGACCGTCGAGCAGCTCGATTCCCGTCTTCGCGGGCGGGATCGGCGTGGCCGCCGACGCGGTGGTGGTGGTCGTCGTGATGGCGGACGGGTGCGCGCCCGGGTGGCTCTCGACGCCCTTGTGCGGCGGCGTCGGCCCGACGCCCGGGATGACGCCGAGCGTGATCACCGCCACCGCGCCGCCGGCGACGACGACGAGCCCGAGCACGGCGAACAGGCCTCCGCGGCCCTTCGATGGTGCGGCGGCCGCGACGATCGCCTCGCCCTGACCGGTGGCGCCGGGGGCCCTGCTCTTCGTGACGCGGGCCGGGGCCTCGAGGTGATCGCCGGTCGACGCGAGGGCCGCGGCGACGATCTCGATCGGCGCGAGCGGCGACTCGGGGATCGTCTTCGTGCGCGCCGGCCGCGCCCCGAGGTGATCGATCGCGGCGATCAGCTCTTCGCAGCTCTGGAAGCGCTGGCCGCGGTCCTTGGCGCAGGCCTTCTGGATCAAGTCGTCGACGGCGACGGGGACGTCGGGACGCTTCATGGAGGCCCGCGGCATCGGCTCCTCCGCGTGCTTGCGCATGATCTCGTATTCGCTCTCGGCGTCGAAGGGGACCTCGCCCACGAGCATCTGGTAGAGCACGATCCCGAGCGCGTAGATGTCGACCCGCTTGTCGAGATCGCGCCGGCCGGTGACCTGCTCGGGCGACATGTACCAGAGCGATCCGAGGATGCCCTTCGTCTGCTCGCGCGAGACGTCGCTCTGGACCTTGGAGATGCCGAAGTCGGTGACCTTGGCCATCCCGTCCTTGCGGCGGATGAGCACGTTCGCGGGCTTCATGTCGCGGTGGATCACGCCCTCTTGATGGGCGGCGGCGAGGCCCGCGGCGATCTGGCGGAGCGTGGCGAGCGCCTCGTCGACGGGCATGTGCTCGTGACGCGCCACGTAGCCGGCGATCTTCGTCTCGAGGCTCTCGCCGTCGATGTACTGCATCACCAGCCAGAGGCTCTGCCCGTCGACGACCACCGAGCGGAGATGGACCACGTTGGGGTGATCGATCTGCGCGAGGGCGCGCCCCTCGGCGAGGGTGCGCTGCCGGACGTCGGCGCGGTGCGCGAGCTCGCTGCGGATGGCCTTGACCACGACGTCGAGCCCGGTGTGGATGTCGCGCGCGAGGTAGACGACGCCCATGCCGCCCTCGCCGAGGACGCGCACCACGGCGTACTTCTGATCGATGAGCGTGCCTGTCGGCAGCGGCCCGCGCGACTTGACGAGCGGCGCGCCGATCGGCGGCCCCGCGAGCGGATGCGGAGGCGCGGCCGGCGGAGGCTGCGCCGCCATCGAGCCGGTGAGCGGGCTGCCCGGTACCGTGCCGTGCGAGGCGAGACCCGACCCGCAGCCGCCGCAGAACACGGCGCCGTCAGGAGAGCTAGATCCGCATTTGGGGCAGTTCACCACGCGAGGTTTCGCCTTCGATTCACGGTAAAATCAAGCGTGCTCGGCCCGCTCGCGGATCACGTCCAGTGACCGGCTCGGAGCGCCGCGGAGTCGATCGTCTTCACCTTCGGCGCCAGCTGCTCGCGGAAGATGGCCTCGTCTTCGTCGTCCATCACGCCGTCGCCGAAGCCCAGCGCGACTTCCATCGCCGTCGCCAGGAGGCGGAGGAGCTGCTGGAAGCTCGAGGCGCAGAGCGTGGGCTTCAGCGTCTCGGTACCCATCATGCAGGTGAACACCGGGCAGTCGCCCTCGGCGTCGAGCCTGGAGGTGTCGAGGAAGTAGGGATCGCCGAGCAGCGCGCTGCGACCGATGACGATCCAGCTCTTGCGCCAGGCGCCGCGGGGGGTGACGCCGTCCGTCGCCGTCTGTCCGTTCTGCTCGGCCGCGAGCCGGGAGGCTGGGAACAACCGGACGCGCTCGACCGGGGTCACCGTCTCGACCTCGACTGGATCCGCGGCCTGGAGGAACCCGCTGTAGCGAGGGGGGAGCTGCAGCGTCTTCTTCAGCTCGGCAAGGAGGGCTGGCTCCGCTTTTCCAAAGCGCGCCTCGATGCCTCGTCGGGTGAAGATTTCCTGGAGCAACGACACCGACTCGGCAAGGTCGCTATCCACCGAACGTGTTCCTTCCTTGATAGATCATCGCCGGGTCGGACGACGCCGGCGATCTGGGGTGCGCGCCGCGGGCAACGAGCCATGCGCCATGTGCGATGGCCTCGGCCCGGCGTCTTCGCCCTTCCGATGCGCCCGCGTCAACCAAAAGCGCCGGAGGCTTACCCCGCCTGGGGGCAGGTAGTGTAACAGAAAAACGATGGTCGACGTCGCGTATGCTGAGAGCCGGTTCAGGGCCCCCGAGATCGCGCACAAGTACGGCGCCGCGGTGCACCTCCTCGACGATCCGCTGGGGTGGTCCTTGCTCGCGCGGGCGTGCTCGCCCGAGACGGGGCAGCCGGACGTCGGGCGGCTGATCAAGACGATCTACGAGATGCTCGCGCGCACCGTCCTGGCGGCCGAGTTCCCGCGCGCCCGGGTCGACGTGCCCACGCGGATGATCTCGTTGCACCCCGAGGCCGTGTACCGCGGGCAGGCGCTCTCGCGCGCCACCAAGGCCGTCACGGTCGGGATCGCCCGCGCGGGGACGATGCCCTCGCAGGTCGTCTACGAGCTGATGAACGAGGTGCTCGATCCGGCCCTCGTGCGCCAGGATCACCTGTTCATGAGCCGCCAGGTCAACGAGCAGGGCGAGGTCATCGGCGCCACGTGGCACGACGCGAAGATCGGGCGCGACGTCGGCGATCGCGTGGTGCTCTTCCCCGATCCGATGGGCGCGACGGGCTCGTCGATGGTCAGCGCCGTCGACTACTACCGGACCAAGCTCGAGGGCACGCCGTCGAAGTGCATCGCGCTCCACCTCGTCGTCACGCCCGAGTACATTCGCCGCGTGCAGGAGGCGCACCCCGATCTCGTGGTGTACTCGATGCGCCTCGATCGCGGCCTGTCGAGCGACCGCGCGCTCAAGACGATCCCGGGCACGCACTGGGACGAGGAGCGCGGGCTCAACGCCACGCAGTACATCGTGCCGGGGGCCGGCGGCGTCGGCGAGATCCTCAACAACGCCTGGGTGTAGGCTGCGCCGCGCGCCATGACGTCCTCGATGCCCGCCGAGCCTTCGCCCATCCCGCGGCTCATCGCCCGGTGGGACCTCGACAAGACCTACCTGCGCACCGATTTCGACACGGTCCGCGATCTGGTGCGCACGGCGATCGAGCGGCCGGATCAGAAGCGGACCGTGCCCGGCGCGGCGGCGCTGCTGCGCGAGCTCGGCCGCGCGAACGTGGAGATCCACATCCTCTCGGGGAGCCCCGAGCAGCTGCGATCGCGGATCGAGCAGAAGCTGCGGCTCGACGGCGCTCGCTGGGCGTCGCTGACGCTCAAGCCCAACCTGACGAACCTGCTGCGGCTGCGCTTCCGCGCGCTGCGCGGGCAGCTCGGCTACAAGCTGCCCTCGCTGCTGCAGCGCCGCTGCGAGCTCCACCACCAGCGCGACGCGTCGGGTGCGCTGGTGCGCGAGGTGCTGCTCGGCGACGACGCCGAGGCCGACGCGTTCGTGTACTCGCTCTTCGCCGACATCTGCGCGGGCGTCGTCGACGGCGACTTGCTCGCGGAGATCATGCGCCGCGGCGGGGCCTACGAGGACACCATCCTCGATGCGCGTCGCTACGCTGGCTACGTCGAGAAAGGCGCCGTCGTCGGGCGGATCTTGATCCACCTCGATCGGCAGTCGTCACCGTCGGACTTCCGCGTGTTCGGGCCGCGCGTCGTGCCGTTCTACAACTACCTCCAGGCGGCCTTCGTGCTGCACGAGGACGGCAGCATACCGGCGCGCGCGGTGCTGAAGGTCGCCCAGGATCTCGCCTACGCGCACAACTTCGACAGCGGCGCGCTGGCGCGGAGCTACCTCGATCTGTCGCGCCGCGGCCACGTCACGGGCCGCGGGATCCCCGAGCTGTCGGAGGCCTTCGCCGAGATGACGCGCGGGAGGCCCGCAGGCGCGAGCGCGATCGCCGCCGTGATCGGCGAGCTCGAGAAGATGCTCCCCGATCTGCAGCCGCCGCTGGTGCGCGAGGCCGCGAAGATCGATTACCTCGCGCTCGCGGCGATCCACAACAAGCGCACCAAGCACTGACTCGGACCCGGAGTCGGAATAATCACAGGGAGGCGAGGAGACGGGGAGGTCGGAGGAAGAAGGAGATTTGAGGCTCCAGATCTCGGACCAGAATTTCTCGTTTGGTCCGGCCTCCTCGCCTCCCCGCCTCCCTGTTCAATCTCCGGATCTCGCCGCTGGTCCTGCTTCAGCGGTTGGTCCACTCGCGGCGCATTGATTCGAGCGAGAGAACGAGGTCGTTCGCGGCGGCGAGCTTGGCGAGGTCGAGGGCCTCGCGGAGGTAGACGGTGGCCTCGCCGGAGCGGTCGCGCTCGCGGGCGACGACGGCGAGCGAGCCGAGGACGAGGGCGCGATCGGGGCCGCTCGGGCCGGCGAGATCGAGGGCCTCGCGGAGGATGCCGTCGGCGTCCGTCATGTCGCCGGCGCGGGCGAGGGCCTCGCCGAGCTTGCGGCTGAAGATCAGGACGGCGCGCATCGGATCGTCGAGCTCACCGCGGAAGATTTCGCGGCGCGCGAGGTCGAGGCCGCGGCGGAGCGCGAGCACGCAGCCCTGCTGATCGCCGCGCGACGCCGAGCGATCGGCGACCTGCTCGAGGAGCATCAGCGCCTCGAACGAGCTCTGCGCGTGGTAGGCGTGGAGCGCGCGGACCTCGACCGGGAGGGGCAGCGGATCGCCGCCGAGGTCGAGCGGGGCCTTGGCGTGGAGATCGCGGCGCACGGCGGCGGGGATCGCCGCGAGCGTCACGTCGCGCACGAGCGGGTGCGTGGTGCTGATGCCGCCCGGGCGCTCCTCGACGAGCCCCGCGACGGCGAGCGTGGTGAGGAGCTCGTCGATGCCCTGGATCTCGGGGAGCAGCGCGCGGAGGCTGCTCTGATCGGCGGCGTCGCCGATGACCGCGAGGGCCTGGAGCGTGCGGCGCGCGTCGATGGGCAAGCGCTCGATGCGCAGCGCGATGAGATCGGCCATGCGCGCCGGCGCGTCGCTCCCGCCCTCGATGTTGAAGCGGATCAGCTGGTCGATGTAGAGCGGCGGCACCGTGGGCACCGTGGCCTCGCGACCGCCGCTGCCCTTGCCGTCGGCGCCGAGCTTGCCCGCGACGCTGCGGTGCGGGCGCGGCGAGCTCGATCGGCCGAGCGGCCCCTGGCTGTCGACGAGCGCGACGCCCTTCACGAGCGACGCCGCGACCGACGTGGGCAGGCCTTGCAGCGGGTGCTCGAGGCCGCGCCAGTCGGGCTCGAAGCCCGGCGTGTGCGTGGCGACGATGAGCATCGCGGCGAGCGGCGGCTCGGCGATCACGTCGGCGAAGGCGGCGCGGCTCGATCCGTCGACCGCGTGGAGATCGTCGATCGCCAGGATCACCCGGTGGCGGCGCGCGTTCTGGTGAGCGCGGGTCATGGCCCAGCGCAGCGCTTCGGCGGCGATGAAGCGGCGGTCTTCGGGCGAGAGGCTGCCGGCGGCGGGGCGCGACCAGAAGTGGCGCTGCGTGGCGTTGCGGCTGCCGACCGAGAAGAGATCGGAGAGGCCGCGTCGAGCCTCGGGCGTGGCGCCCGCCCAGTCGGTGGGGCCGCCGCCGTTGGCGGGGAGGCCGGCGAGCTCGATGATCGCGCGGCGCAGGGTGTAGTCGCCGACCTCGGCCCACCAGGGATCCGGGCCCGTCTGCACGACGACGTCGCCCGCGGCGGCGGCGAGGCGGAGAAACTCCTTCAAAAGACGGGTTTTCCCGACGCCGTGATCGCCGACGATGCGCACCGCGGCGAGCGATCCGTTCACGTCCTGACGGCAGGTCTCGAGCCACTCCAGATCGTCTTCGCGGGCCGTGAAGGGGACGGGGAGGCGCGGTAGGCTCGACAGGCGCTGGCGACCGCCGCGGATCGCCGCGACGGCGCCGCGTGACGGGGGCGCCGCGCTCGGGAGGGCGATGCGCGCGCCGCAGTCGCCGCAGAACTTCTGCCCGCGCGGGACGATCGCGCGGCACGCGGCGCAGATGACGCCGGCCTCGGCGGTGGTGAAGCGGCCCGACGCGCCCTCGGTCGCGACCATCGATCCGCGGAGCGCCGCGGCGAACTCGTCGGCGCTCTGGAAGCGGCGGATCGCGTCCTTCTGGAGGGCCTTCATCGTGATCTCGACGAGGCCTTCGGGGATGTCGCGCTCGGGGGCGATCACGCTCGGATCGGGGGCCGGGAGCGAGAGGTGCATCAGCACGACCTGCGTCGGCGAGTCGGCCTCGAAGGGCAGGCGCCCCGCGAGGAGCTGGAAGAGGATCACGCCGACGGCGTAGAGATCGGTGCGCGCGTCGATCGGATCGCCGCGGCCCTGCTCGGGCGCCATGTAGTCGGGCGTGCCGCAGACGATGCCGGGGCTCGTGACGTTGGTGGCGCTGACCTCGGCCTTCATCTTCGCGAGGCCGAAGTCGACGACCTTCACGAAGTCGCCGCCGGATCGCATCGGCTCGAGGACGATGTTCTCGGGCTTCAGATCGCGGTGAACGATGTCGAGGTGGTGGGCCTCGGCGAGCGCCGCGAGCACCTGGCAGAGGATGTCGACGATGCGCTTGAAGGGCAGCGGCCCCTCTTCGTAGACGACGCGGGCGAGGTCCTTCCCGCGGAGGAACTCCATCACCAGGTAGAGCTGCGTGCCGCTCTTGCCGAAGTCGATCACGCCGACGGAGTTCGGGTGATTGAGGCGGCTCGAGGCGCGAGCCTCGGTGATGAAGCGGACCGACGCGCTCTCGTCGCCGAGGAGGTGCGGGTGGATGATCTTCACCGCGACCGTGCGGCCGAGGGCTTTTTGCTCGGCGCGGTAGACGCGGCCCATGCCGCCCACGCCGACGAGCTCGAGGATCCCGTAGCCGCCGGGGAGCGTCGTTCCGATCATCGGATCGTCGGTTCGACGGTTCAGCTCGGCGACGGGGAAGCCGCAAACCGGGCAGAACTTGTGAGCTGAGGCGCACAAGTTGCCGCACTGCGGGCACACGATATCCGGCACAGCGAGCACCCTATCACGGGTCGGTACCGACTTGCAGGCCCCCGTCTACGTTCGTCTTTCGACCCCGGGCGGCTCAAGTTACCGGGGGCATCTGCCGACAACGGGGGAGCACGTCCACGTCGACCTGACTTGGGCTACCCTTCGCCCCTCATGGCCACCCCTCGACTGCGTCTCGGGCAGCTGCTCGTCGACGCCAAGCTCATCACCGAACAGGCCTTGCAAGAGGTCCTCGGACGGCAAGGAGCGGACTCGCGCCGGCTCGGCGTGCTGCTCGTCGAGGGTGGGTACATCAACGAGACGCAGCTGACGCAGATCCTCAGCCACCAGCTCAGCGTGCCCTGGGTCTCGCTGCTGCACATCGAGTTCTCGCGGCAGCTCTTGAACCTCGTGCCCCACGACGTGGCCGACCGATTTTGCCTGGTGCCGATCTACGTGCGCCACGTTCGTCACCAGGGCGACACGCTCTACGTCGCGATGGACGATCCGACGAACGAAGACGGGCTCGCCGCCTGCCGCGAGCACGCCGGGCTCCCGGTGCGCGCGATGATCGCGCCGCCGCTCGACATTCGCAACGCGATCCGCGTGTACTACGGCAGCTCGGGGCGGCCTCCGGCGCTGACGTCGTCGGCCACGCAGGAGGCGACCACGACGCCCGCGCCGGCGCGAGCCGCGAAGGCGAAGGCGCCGATCGAGGTGGCGGCGCCGGTCGCGGTCGCGGCCCCCGTCGAGATCGAGATCGAGCCTGCCGCGCCGGTGTCGTCGCGCAAAGCGGCGGCGCTCGAGGAGCGGATCGACGCGATGCTCAGCGCCGAAGCGCAGGCCGCGCGCGACGAGTCGCCCGTGATCGAGGCGACCGAGATCATCCTCGGCGACGTCAACGCCCGCGCGCGCGCCGAGCGCCTCCGGGCCATCGTCGACGCTCCGCCGCCGAGCGAGCGCGAGGTCGAGAGCATCCCGCGCCCGCGCGGGCGCGCCCCGCGGATGGTCGCGCTGACGCTCCTCGACGGGACCACGATCCCGCTGCCGGCGAAGCGTCGCGCGCGCTCCGAGCCCGCCGCCGAGGTCGAAGCGCCGCGGCCGGCGCCGCTGCGATCCGATCCGCCGGGCCCGGACGAAGCCCAGGGCCTCACCGCGCGCGATCTCGTCGTCGCGCTGCGCGCCGTCGCGCAGGGCGCCGACGGCAGCGAGGTCCTCGGCACCAACGAGCGCTGGGAGGCGATGTTCGCCGCGCTGCTCTCGCTGATGCTGAAGAAGCACCTGATCGCCGACTGGGAGTTCGTCGAGGAGCTCAAGAACCTGAAGTGATGGCCGCGCCGCGCTGCCCTTCGCCCCGGCGCTAGCCGCGCGCTGCGCGCCACGAGACGGCGAAGCGCACGCGGTTGCGGCGGCCGTTCGCCACGACCTCGGGCGCGCCGAAGCTGCCGCGGACCGAGCACATGTCGAAGATCAGATCGAGCCCTCCGACCGTGGCGATCGACGGCCCGAGCGGCACATCGACGAGCCCCGCGTACTCGATCTCGAACGCGCCCGACGTCTCCGACTCGGCCTGGTAGTGGAAGTTGACGCCGCGGGACGTGGTCCCGGCGACGCGCCCGAGCTTCGACAGCAGCGTCGCCGGTGAGACGCCGAAGACCCGGAGCACGCTCTCCGCGGCCCCGCGGAGCAGCGGCGTCACGCCGCGCTCGATCGACTGGCGGTTGAGCCGCCGGAGCAGGTCGGCGCCGTGGAGCAGCAGGATCGCTTCGAAGATCTCGTTGAGCACGCGCCCGTCGACCCACTCGGTCGCGAGCGGGGGATCACGCAGCATCCTGCAGGCCGCCGGCGACACGGAAGCCGCGATCCCGTCGAGCAGCCGGTGCTCGCTGAGGGTCGCGGCCAGGCTTCGCACGACGGAGCCCTTCGTCTCGACGGACGGGCTCGACGGCGGCGCCATGGAGGTGGTCATCGTCGGACAGTAGCCTGTGCGCGGTCACGTGGAAACGCCGCCTCGCCGACCTTGTGCGCGGCCTCACCGCTGCTGATCAGCGCTTCGCCGCGAGGCAGCCGGCGCGCGTGAGCGGCGCGAGCACGGCGCCGAGGTCGCGCTGCTGTGGCTCGCGAAACGAGGCGGGCCCGAGGCCGCGGAGCGCGCCGACGAAGCGCGGGAAGCTGCCCCCGCAGGCTGCGAGCAGCGCCGCGAGCTCGTCGCGACCGGCGTCGTAGGTGTCGAACTGGCCGAGCGTGGCGTTGGTGATCGGGCGACGAGCGCGCACGTCGCGCGCGAGCGCCGCGAGGATCGTCGCCTTCTCGGCGAGCTTCTCGGCGCGAGGAAGCTTGCCCGCATAGAGCGCCTCGAGCCGCACGTACGCCGCGCGCATCTTCTTGCCGCGCGCCGCCTGATCGTCCTGCGCCGCGAGGAAGGCGCGCTTCTCCGGCGACGTGGATCCGAGCGCTTCGTCGAGGTAGGCCTCGGCCAGGTGATCGCCGACGAAGTCAGCGGCGCTCTCGTCGAAGAGCGACTGCCCCTTCACGTAGAGCGTCGCGTGGAACGACTCGTGGAGCACCACGTCGGCGAGCTCGCCCAGGGCCTCGTCGCCGTCGGCGATCATCGACGAGAGCACGGGATCGGCGAACCAGCCGAGCGTCGAGTACGCGCTGGCGCCGCGCAGATCGACGTCCCAGCCCGCGCCGCGGAGGCTCAGCGCGAGATCGCGCGCGTCGTCGCGATCGAAGAAGCCGAGGTAAGGCACGCTCCCGACGATCGGAAAGCTCCAGGTGCGGTTGCGAAAGCCAAGCGGCTCGGCGGCGTTCACCACCCAGACGGCGACGGGGCGCCCGAGATCGGCGTAGGTGCCGTAGTTGCTCGTGGGCGTCAGGCCGTGCCGCTCGCCGAAGCGCTTGATTTCGTCGACGCGCCCGAGAAGTTTCTTCAGTCGCGGCGCCGTCCGCCGATCCTGGACCACGTCGTCGATGTCCCGCCGTGCCTCGAGCAGATCCAGCTGCCCGAAGCCCGCCTGCGCGAGGTAGCCCGCCGTACTGCAGCCGGTGAGGGCTGGCAGCGCCGCGACCGTCAGGAGCGCAACGATCCGCGCGAGCACGCCATGAAAGTGACCGCGTTGCCGCGAGGTCGAGGGCATCGGGCGAGCTTTTACTCCGCGCGCGGCGCCGCTGCACGCCGCGTGATTGGCGCGCCGCGCTGTCGCCGGAGGGGCGTGGGGGTAGGAGCAAGCGCCCACGCAACCACGCATTTATCGCAAGGGGCGCCTCGCAGAACACTTCCAAACAAACCGTCCCTGCCGCTATGTTGAAATCAGCAGCCATTGTCGGCTGCGTGCAATCAGGAGGCTCCTTTGCGGCCGATATTCTTTGCAGCCCTTGGTCTCTCGGCGCTCGCTGCTCCATCGATGTGGCTGGCTTCCGGGTGCGCTGCGGGCAACGACACCGGCGGGATCTCGCAGGGTGTCACCGGTACCGGCGTCGGAGGCGGCAGCACCGGCACCGCGTCGGCGAGCGGGGGCGCCGGCGGTAAAGGCGGATCGACCGGGCACAGCACGGCGTCGTCTTCTTCCGGGACGGGCAGCTCGTCGAGCGGCACCGGCGGCAGCGGGAACGGCGGCGGATCGTCGTCGAGCGGCAGCGGCACGGGCGGTACGGGCGGCGCGGCGTGCGTCCCGACCACCGAGGTCTGCGACGGCATCGACAACAACTGCGACGGCGTCGTCGACGAGGGCTGCGGCTGCAAGCTCGGCGACAAGCAGCCGTGCTACTCCGGCCCCGCCGGAACGAAGGACATCGGCGCGTGCATCGACGGCGTCCAGACCTGCGATCTGCAGGGCCACTGGGGCGAGTGCGTCGGCGAGATCGACCCGTCCCCGGAGCTCTGCGACGGCGTCGACAACGACTGCAACGGCATGAAGGACGACGGCCTCGGCGTCTCGACGTGCGGCCTCGGCATCTGCCAGGTGACGGTGGACAACTGTGTCAACGGTGTGCCCCAGCCGTGCGTGGCGGGGCTGCCCGCGCCGGAGAAGTGCAACGGCGTCGACGACAGCTGCGACGGCGTGATCGACGAGGGCTGCAGCTGCACCGACGGCTCGACCCAGGGCTGCTACACCGGCTCGCCCGCGACGCTGAACATCGGCACGTGCAAGGGCGGCACGCAGACCTGCGTCGGCGGCCAGTGGGGCGCCTGCAGCGGCGAGACGCTGCCCGTGATCGAGACCTGCAACGCCAAGGACGACGACTGCGACGGCGTGGTCGACGACGGCCTCGGCACCGTCAACTGCGGCATCGGCGAGTGCTCGAAGACGGTGACGTTCTGCGTCGGCGGCAACGTCCAGACCTGCACGCCCGGCACGCCCACGACCGAGACCTGCGACGGCAAGGACAACGACTGCGACGGCACCGTCGACAACGGCCTCGGCACCACGACGTGCGGCATCGGCGAGTGTCTGCACACGGTGCCGTTCTGCACCAACGGCCAGCCCAGCGTCTGCAACCCGCTCCCGCCGAGCACCGAGTCGTGCGACGGCAAGGACAACAACTGCAACGGCGTCATCGACGACGGCAACCCCGGCGGCGGCGGCACCTGCACGACGGGCAACAGCGGCGTCTGCGCCGCGGGCACGCTCACCTGCACCGGCGGCGCGGTGGCCTGCATCCAGAACACGCAGCCCTCGGGCGAGACCTGCGACGGCCTCGACAACAACTGCAACGGCGCGGCCGACGAGGGCAACCCGGGCGGCAATCTCGTCTGCACGACCGGCCTGCTCGGCGTGTGCAGCCCCGGCCTCACGTCGTGCACCAACGGCTCCATCGTCTGCAACCAGAACGTGCAGTCGAGCCCCGAGGTCTGTGACGGCGTCGACAACAACTGCAACGGCGTCGCCGACGAGGGCAACCCGGGCGGCGGCCAGCCTTGCAACACCGGCCTCCTGGGCGTGTGCTCGGCCGGCACCACGTCGTGCTTGAACGGCGCCATCGTCTGCAACCAGAACGTGCAGCCCAGCGCCGAGACCTGCGACGGCGTCGACAACAACTGCGACGGCGTCGTCGACAACGGCAACCCCGGCGGCGGGCTGCTCTGCAACACCGGCCTCCAGGGCGTGTGCAGCACCGGCACGACGGCGTGCACCAACGGCGCGATCGCCTGCAACCAGAACACGCAGCCCAGCCCCGAGACGTGCGACGGGCTCGACAACGACTGCAACGGCACCGTCGACAACGGCAACCCCGGCGGCAACGCGGCGTGCAACACCGGCAAGCTCGGCGTCTGCAGCGCCGGTCTGACGGCGTGCACCGCGGGCCAGATCGCCTGCAACCAGACGACGCAGGCCAGCGCGGAGACGTGCGACGGCCTCGACAACGACTGCAACGGCATCGTCGATAACGGCAACCCCGGCGGCGGCGCGAGCTGCGGCACGGGCAAGCAGGGCGTGTGCAGCGCGGGCACGACGGCGTGCACCGCGGGCGCCATCGCCTGCAACCAGAACGTGCAGCCCAGCGCGGAGACGTGCGACGGGCTCGACAACGACTGCAACGGCGTCGTCGACAACGGTAACCCCGGCGGCGGCAGCAACTGCAACACCGGCCTGCTGGGCGTGTGCAGCGCGGGCACGACGGCGTGCGCGGCGGGCGCGGTCGTCTGCAATCAGAACGTGCAGCCGAGCCCCGAGGCCTGCGACGGTCTCGACAACAACTGCAACGGTGCCGTCGACGACGGTAACCCCGGCGGCGGCCTGAGCTGCGGCACTGGCAAGCAGGGCATCTGCGCGGCGGGCACGACGGCGTGCACCGCGGGCGCCATCGCTTGCAATCAGAACAACCAGCCGACCGTCGAGACCTGCGACGGCCTCGACAACGACTGCAACGGCGTCGTCGACAACGGCAACCCCGGCGGCGGCGCGAGCTGCGGCACGGGCAAGCAGGGCGTGTGCAGCGCGGGCACGACGGCGTGCACCGCGGGCGCGATCGCCTGTAACCAGAACGTGCAGCCGAGCGCCGAGACCTGCGACGGGCTCGACAACGACTGCAACGGCGCCGTCGACAACGGCAACCCCGGCGGTGGCGCGTCGTGCGGCACCGGCAAGCTCGGCGTCTGCGCTGCGGGGCTCACGGCGTGCACCGCGGGCGCGATCGCCTGCAACCAGCTCGTGCAGCCGCTCCCCGAGAGCTGCGACGGGCTCGACAACGACTGCAACGGCGTCGTCGACAACGGCAACCCCGGCGGCGGCCTCGGCTGCTCGACGGGCAAGTCCGGCATCTGCGCCGCGGGCACGACGGCGTGCAGCGCCGGCGCCATCGCCTGCAACCAGAACAACCAGCCCGCAGCCGAGACGTGCGACGGGCTCGACAACGACTGCAACGGCGTCGTCGATAACGGTAACCCCGGCGGCGGCAACTCGTGCAACACGGGCAAGTCCGGCGTCTGCACCGCGGGCACCACGGCGTGCTCCAGCGGCGCCATCGCCTGCAACCAGAACGTGCAGCCGAGCGCCGAGACGTGTGACGGGCTCGACAACGACTGCAACGGCGTGGTCGACAACGGCAACCCCGGCGGCGGGTTGAGCTGCAGCACCGGCAAGCAGGGCGTCTGCGCCGCGGGCACGACGGCGTGCACCACCGGCGCAGTGAAGTGCAACCAGAACACCCAGCCGTCGACCGAGATCTGCGACGGCCTCGACAACAACTGCGATGGTCTGGTCGACATCAACCCGACCATCGCCACCGACACCAACCCGAACTCGTGCGGCGCGGCCGGCAACCTCGCCATCAACATCGCCCCCGGCGGCCTGCAGGACGTGTCGGGCTACATCGACGCGAAGGGCGACGACTTCTTCATCGTCAACTTCACCGGCATCGGCGGGGCGCCGAGCTACTACCACCCGAAGATCGACCTGATCAACAACGGCGGCGGGCAGTTCATCATGGACCTCGAGACCAGCTGCGGCGCGGGCTACTGGTGCAACGCCGACGAGAGCACCGTGGAGATGGCGTTCAACCAGTACGGGGACCCCAACGGCTGCGCCGCCATCGGCAACTGCGGCGACGGCACGGCGCGCACCACGAGCTGGGTCGTCCGCGTGCACCGCACCAGCGGCTCGGCGAACTGCTCGACCTACACGGTCCGCGTCAGCAACCAGTAGTCCACGAACGGGGGGGCGCCTCACGCCCCCACGCTCGCGCCCTCCTCGCGAGCGAACCAAAAAAGCGAGGCGCGCGGCCGGATCGGCCCGCGCGCCTCGAACCTCCCCGGACTCCAGAAACGCTACGGAACGAGGGTGCGCAGGTAGCGCGCCGTCGTCTTCGACATCGGGTTCTGCGGCGTGTACACGTCGGGCTCGATCCGCAGCGGCGCGAACGTCGGCTCGCCCGCGCGCATCCCGAGCAGGCGCTCCACGTCCTCGAGCACCTCGTCCATCGACGAGTAGCGGTTGCCCGGCACCTTGCGCATCGCCGAGAGGATCAGCTCTTCGATCCGCGAATCGAGATCGGGCCGCAGCGATCGTGGCGATCGCGGCGCGACGTAGAGGTGCTGCGCCACCAGCAGCGGATCGCTGGGCGAGTCGAACGGCAGCTTCCCGGTGAGCATCCGGAACATCATCACGCCGAGCGCATAGATGTCGGTGCGACCGTCGAGCGGATCGGCCAGCGCTTGCTCCGGCGCCATGTACGGCAGCGTCCCCAGCGTGAGGCCGACCTGCGTCACGGGCCCCTCGCGCAGCTTCGCCATGCCGAAGTCCATCACCTTGACGCGCGGCTCGCCCCCGGGATTGTCGAGGAGGAACACGTTGTCCGGCTTGACGTCGCGGTGGATGATCCCCGCCGCGTGCACGGCCGCGAGCGCCGACGCGACCTGGCGGATCACCGAGAGCGCGAAGGCCTCCGGGAGCGCGCGCTCGCGCCGCACCCGCTCGCCCAGCGACTCGCCCACGAGCAGCTCGATCACGAGGAACGGCGACCCGTCCTTGCGGTGCCCCGCGTCGAGCACCCTGGCGATGTTGGGGTGGCCGATCTCGGCGGCGACGTCGATCTCGCGGAGGAAGCGCTCGCGCGTCACCCGATCGCCGGCGTGCTCGCGGCCGAGGATCTTCAGCGCGACGCGGGCCCTGGTCTTCGCGTCCTCGGCCAGGTACACGCGCGCCATCCCGCCCTGCCCGAGGAACCCGCAGATCACCCAGCGCCCATCGACGACGGCGCCGAGCTCCTGCGTCGGCTTCACCACGACGTACGGCGCGGGGTTCTCGGGAGGGTCGACGAGCTTCGTGCCGTCCTCCGGGCAGAACCGCTGCGTGTCGTCGTAGCCGCGCTGGCACCGGGGGCAGAGCATGATCTCCGCCTAGAATGCGCGTAGGTCGGCGCTCGCTCAAGCAAAGGCAGCGCCCAGGGCAACCATTTGTCGTGCGTCCGCCCCGCTTCTTTGGCATGCCTGGGGCCCATGGGCGGCCTTCCTCGAGCCCGGTATCGCTGGCTTCCGCGCGCCCTCGGGCCCGCGCTGGGCCTCGCCGCGCTCGCGGGCGGCTGCCATCACGCGGCCCCGGGCGCCTCGGTCGACGGCGGCCCCACCGTCGCCGGGGATGGCGGCGAGGACCTCACCGCAGCGAGCGCCGTCGCTCCCGCCGACAGCGCCGCGCCGGCTGCGAGCGCGCCCGCCACCAGCCCGCCCAGCGACAAGCCCCTCCTCGGCGTCACGGCCTTCGTCGCCACCGTCTACAAAGAGCCGCGCGACTCTTCGAAGAAGCTCGGTTACCTCCGCGTCGGCACCCACGTCGTCCGCTCGGCCGAGCCCGCGGGCAAATCCGGGTGCGCGGGCGGCTGGTACGAGATCCAGCCGCGCGGCTTCGTCTGCGCCGGAGAAGACGCCACGACCGACATGGATCACCCGATCCTCAAGGCCGCGTCGCACGTCGCCAACTTGAAGACGGCGCTCCCGTTCCACTACGCCTTCGTGCGCGCGGTGCTCCCGCTCTACATCCGCGTGCCCACCTCGGCCGAGCAGTTCAAGTCGGAGATGGATCTCCAGAAGCACCTCGACTGGTTCAAGGACAACCGCGACGAGGTCTCGAAGGTGATCCTCGGCGCCAACGACGTCGCCATCGACGATCGCGGCGTGCCCGTCCCCGACAAGAAGCTCGGCGAGCTCGGCCTCACCAAGAACTCGCAAGAGGTCGGCATTGGCGCGCTCCTCGGCGGCGAGACCGACACCGATCCCGCGCCCTTCTGGCTCGACGGCGGCAAGCGATCGATCCCCAACATCAGCGATTACAAGACCAAGGGCTTCGAGATCTTCGCCGACCGCGCCCGCCGTCACACCGGCCTCTCGCTGATCGGATCGTTCTCGGGCGGGCCCGACTCGCTCGATCGTCGCTTCGCGATCACCGCCGATCTCCGCCTCGCGCCCGCCAGCAAGCTCAAGCCCGACTCGGGCTCGCCGTGGCACGGCCTCGAGCTCACCGACGCCTTCACGCTGCCGCTGGCGTTCGTGCGATCGCAGGGCGCGCACAGCTACAAGATCGCTCACGGCAAGATCGTGCAGGGCGACGCCATCGATCACCGCGCCGCGGTCGCGCTCACCGGGACCAAGCGCACCGTCGACGGCGTGAAGTACTACCGCACCACCGACAAGCGCTGGCTCAACCAGCAAGACGTCGGGCTCGCCGTGCAGCCCGCGACGTGGCCCGACGACGCCGAGAAGGGCAAGAAGTGGATCGAGATTTCGATCACCAACCAGACCCTCGTGCTGTGGGAGGGGAAGAAGCCCGTCTACGCCACGCTCGTCTCCACGGGGCAGGCCGGCCTCGATGATCCGAAGAAGACGACGGCGACGATCCGCGGCAGCTTCCACATCCGCAACAAGCACGTCTCGGCGATGATGGACTCGAACGAGTCGTCCGCGGTCGGCGGCCACGCCAACACCTCGGCCGTCTCGGCGGCGGCGCCCGACAGCGGCGATCGCGAGCCCGGCGAAGGCGACGGCAAGACCAAATCGAAGACGGCCGCGAAGGACAAGGGCAAGCCCGAGAAGGGCGCCAAGGGCGGCAAGGGGAAGGCCGACGCCAAGGCCAAGAGCGGCCCCGGCGAGAAGGTCATCCCCACGCGCGGCGACGGCGTCTACGGCGTCACGCGGCGCCGCGGCGAGGGCACCTTCCAGCTCAAGGACGTGCCGTACATCCAGTACTTCGAGAGCGGCTACGCCCTCCACGCGGCCTACTGGCACGACGTCTTCGGCACGCCGCGCAGCCACGGCTGCGTCAACCTCGCGCCCGTCGACGCGCACCGGATTTTCATGTGGACCGATCCGCCGGTGCCCGAAGGATGGCACTCGGTCACCTCGGGCGAAGACATGGGCGAGGGCTCCGCGGTGATCATCCACGAGTGACGCGCGCCTCGGCCTGCTGTCGGCAGCGGGCTCGCCCGATCGGCCCGATTTGATCCGCGCGCGCTCCGGCGCGCGTCGCTCGGCTTCATCCACTGATCGTCGAGCCTTCGCGCGGCGCGTGGATTCGCGTACCATCTCCGGGGCTTTTCCAGCCTTGGAGATAGACACCGTGAAGCAACCCGCACCCCGCGTTTCCAAGGAGCTGCGGCTCCTCACCGGCCTCGTCGTCGCCGTCGCCGTCGCGCCCTTCGCGTGCAGCGCCACGAAAACCACCGGCGGCGCGACGAGCACCGCGTCGGGAGGCGGGTCGCCGAGCGGCCCCGGCGTCGGAGGCGCCGGCATGGGCGGCCACGGCGGCGACGATCCGATCCTCACCGGCGTCGGAGGCGGCAACAACGGCTGCGACGTCCACTGCTCGGCCGACCTCCACGACGTCCTCGACTGCAACCAGAACCTCATCAAGAGCTGCCCCGCCGATCAGGGCTGCGGCCCCGGCGGCGCCTGCGTCGCGCCGTGCGACAGCGCCAAGGTCAACGGCAGCACCATCGGCTGCGACTTCTACAGCGTCGTCCCCGGGCCCGAGTACGAGACGCGCGGCTCCTGCTTCGCGGCGCTGCTCGCCAACACCTGGTCGTCGCCGATCACCATCACGGCCGACTACGGCGGCAAGCCCCTCGACGTCTCCAGCATGGCGCGCACGCCGATGGGAACGGGCCAGTCCATCAGCTACGTCCCGCTCAGCAATGGCCAGCTCGCGCCGGGCCAGATTGCCATTCTGTTCCTCTCGGCCGCGCCGTCGGGCGACATCTATTACGTTGGCTGCCCGGGCGGGGTGAACCCCGGTATCACCACCGATCCCGCCGTCGACAAGACCGGCCTCGGCAACGCCTTCCACATCACCGCGAGCGCTCCCGTCATCGCCTACGACATCTACCCGTACGGCGGCGCGGCGAGCTTCGTCTCCAGCGCGACCCTGCTCGTCCCGACGCCCGCCTGGGGCACCAACTACATCGCGGCCGACGCCTACCCGGCCGATCCCAACCTCAACTTCGTCAACGGTAACCCCTTCATCCAGATCGTCGCGGCCGAGGACGGCACCACCGTCACCATCAGCCCCACGGCGGCGATCGACGGCGGCGGCGGCGTCAACGGCACGGGCCAGGGCCAGCCGCAGACGTACCCCATGAGCAAGGGGCAAGTGATGCAGTTCCTCCAGTCTGCCGAGCTCTCGGGCAGCCCGATCAGCTCCAACAAACCGATCAGCGTGTGGGGCGGCAACGCCTGCATGAACATCCCTGTCGGCGTCGGCGCCTGCGACTCGGCCCATCAGCAGCTCTTGCCCGTCTCGGCGCTCGGCAGCCAGTACCTCGGCGTGCGCTACCGGGACCGCACCGCGGGCGCCGGCGAGAACCCGCCGTGGACGCTGATCGGCGCCGTCAACGGCACCAACCTCACCTACGATCCCGCCCCGCCGCCCGGCGCGCCGCTGCTGATCAACAGCGGGCAGACGCTGACGTTCAACGCCACCGACGCCTTCTCGGTCACCAGCCAGGACGCGATGCACCCGTTCTACATGTCGGGGCACATGACCGGCGCGCTGGCGATCGCCAACAATGGCAACGACGACGGAGACCCGGAGTACGTCAACGTCGTCCCGCCCGAGCAGTACCTCTCGCAGTACCTCTTCCTCACCGATCCGACCTACCGCAACACCCACCTCGTCTTCACGCGCAAGCAGGGCGCCGACAAGACGTTCAAGGACGTCAACCTCGACTGCGTCGGCAAACTCACCGGCTGGCAGCCGGTCGGCACGCAGGGCAAATTCGAGTACACTCGCGTCGATCTCGTCCTCGACGGCAACCCCAACGGCAACTGCAACAACGGGGTTCACACCGCCAAGAGCGACGTGCCCTTCGGCCTCACCGTCTGGGGCTGGGACACCACCGTCAGCTACGCTTACCCGGCCGGGATGAGCGTTCAGCCCATCAACACCGTCGTCGTCCCCCCGACGCCCAAGTGACGCTCTGACGGCGAACGCGGCGGCGACTCGGGCCTTCCCGGGGCGCCGCCGCGGCTCACCTCCGCCGGCGCAGCGATCGGCGGAGTCCCGAGACAGGCGGCGCGGGCAGGGCGCCCCGGCCGCGACGGTTTCACACTCCCCATCTCGAGAGGCCGAGATCCTGCGCGCGGCCGAGCGCCGCCGAGCGTGCCAGTCGAGCCGCCGCGCGCTCTTCCGTCCACGACTGGCGTTCACTCCGTCCCCGACTCACCGGCGTCGGAGCACCTGTGATTCCCCGAGCCGTGATCCCCGATCCTCCCGATAATGGCAAGGTGTTCTGTGCGTCAGCGTGCGGCTATGGTTCGACCCATGGTCACTTTGCATCGTTACGAGGTCCTGCCCTCGATCCCGCCGCCGCTCGCGCCGCTCGTCGCGATCGCCCACAACCTCTGGTGGTCGTGGAACGAGGCGGCCCGCGCCCTCTTCCGTCGCATCGATCCGTCCCTGCACGCGCGCGTCGCCGAGAACCCGCTCGCCGTCCTCGCGCAGGCCTCCCAGGCCCGCCTCGACGAGCTCGCGGCGGATCCGGGCTACCTCGCCGAGCTCGCGGCCGTCGGCGCCGATCTGCAAGCCTACCTCGGCCGCGAGAGCTGGTTCGACCGCACCTTCAAGCAGCCGGGAAAGGCCCTCGCCACCGCGCGGATTGGCTACTTCTCGATGGAGTTCGGCGTCCACGAGTGCCTCCCCGTGTACTCCGGCGGCCTCGGCGTCCTCGCGGGCGATCACCTCAAGAGCGCCAGTGATCTCGGTCTCCCGCTCACCGGCGTCGGACTCGCCTTCTCCCAGGGGTATTTCCGCCAGGCCCTCGACGCCGAGGGCGTGCAGCACGAGCGTTATCCCGAGAACGACTGGCACGATCTCCCGGTCACCCTCGTCACCGATGCTCACGGCGTCCGCGTCCTCGTCGAGATCACGCTCCCGGCGCCGGGCGCCGGGCCCGCGACGACGCGCGCCGTGACGATCCAGGCCTTCCGCGTCGACGTCGGCCGCGTTCAGCTCTTCCTGCTCGACGCCAACCTGCCCGAGAACGTGCCTGAAGATCGCGCCCTCACCAACACGCTCTACGGGGGCGATCGCAACCACCGCATTCGCCAGGAGATCCTCCTCGGTATCGGCGGCCTCCGCCTCCTCGACGCTGTCGGGCGGCACCCCAGCGTCTGTCACATGAACGAAGGCCACTCGGCCTTCCTGGCGATCGAGCGCGTGCGTCAGCTCATGATCGACAACGGCGCTCCGCTCGACGTCGCGCTCGAGGCGGCCGCGGCTGGCAACGTGTTCACCACCCACACGCCGGTCCCCGCGGGCAACGACGCCTTCCCGCACGACATGATCGCTCCCTACCTGCCGGTCCTCGGCGCGGGGCTCGGCCTCACGGCGGACGAGGTGATGCGCCTCGGCCGCGTCAACCCCGCTGAAACGCAAGGCGGCGAGTTTTCCATGCCTATCCTCGCCATCCGCATGGCCGATCGCTACAACGGCGTGAGCGAGCTCCACGGCCGCGAGGCGCGGGCGATGTGGCGTGTCCTCTGGCCGGGCCTCCCCGAGCACGAGGTCCCGATTGGCTCCATCACCAACGGAGTCCATCTCGGCACCTGGATCGCCTCCGAGGTCGCCGCCCTCTACGAAAAATGCTTTGGCGCAGGCTGGATCGAGCGCGGCGCCGACAAGGCGATGTGGGCGAAGATCGCCGGTGTACCGGACGAGGAGCTCTGGGCCGTCCACGAACGCGCCCGCGCCCGCCTCGTCGCCGAGATCCCCGAGCGCCTCCGCGCCATGGCCGAGCGCAAAGGGTTCCCCGTCGATCCTCGCCTGACGGGCGTCCTCGATCCGAAGGCCCTCACCATCGGCTTCGCGCGGCGCTTCGCCACCTACAAGCGCGGTACGCTGCTGCTCCGCGACGCCGAGCGCTTCCGCCGGATCGTCGCCAGCGCCGATCGCCCGGTGCAGCTGGTCTTCGCGGGGAAATCACACCCGCAGGACTGGGGCGGTAAAGAGCTGATCCGCGACATCTTCCGCGCCTCGCGCAGCGACGCCTTCCGCGGCAAGGTCCTCTTCCTCGAGGACTACGATCTCAACGTCGCTCGCTCGCTCGTGGCCGGCTGTGACGTCTGGCTCAACACCCCTCGTCGGCCCCTCGAGGCCAGCGGCACGAGCGGGATGAAGGCCTGTCTCAACGGCGGCCTCCACGCCAGCATCCTCGACGGCTGGTGGGCCGAGGCCTACCAGGGCGACAACGGCTTCGCCATCGGCCACGGCGAAGAGTACGCCGACACCGAGCACGGCGACAGGGTCGAGGCCCAGGCCCTCTATCGGCTCCTCGAAGACGACATCGTCCCGCTCTTCTACGACCGCGACGCCGCGGGCCTCCCGCGCGGCTGGATCGCCCGGATGAAGCGCAGCATCGCCGGGGTCGCCCCCTTCTTCAACACCACCCGGATGGTCGAGGAGTACGCGACGACTCTGTACGAGCCGGCGGCCCTCCGCTGGCAGGCGATGACGGGAGAGGGCCTGTCCCGCGCCGCCGCGCTCGCGGCGTGGCGCGATCAAATCACGGCAGCATGGCCTGCCGTGAAAATCGCCAGGGTGACCGAGCGCGGCGGCCCGAAGCTCGTGGCCGGCCAGGAGCTGGGCGTCTCGGCCGACGTGATCCTGGGCGCCCTCGGCCCCGGTGACGTGATCGTCGAGGCCTATTTCGGCAAGCTGCGCGGCGCGCAAACGCTCCACGAGGGCGCGACTCGCGAGCTCACGTGCGCCGGTGAGCAAGGCGCCGGACAGTGGCGCTTCGAGGGGACTATCCCCGCGGGCGAGACGGGCGGCTTCGCCTTCGCGGTCCGCGTCCTCCCCCGCAACGAGGCACTCGCCGGCCGCTTCGCCTCACGCTTGCTCTCCTGGCAGGAGTGAGCTCGCCGAGGGAGCCTGTCGCGGGACAGGCTCTCTCCGCCCACGAGGCTCGACGGCTCTCCTGGATCTCGCTCAGGCCGTCGGCGACAGCTCCAGCCAGAACGGGGTGTCGTTGCAGCCGGCGGTGACCCACGAGAGCTCGAGATCGGCGAAGGCCCGATCGAAGCGCTCGTGGCCCACGAGCTGCGCAAACTCGAGCTGTTCGGCCATGAGCGCTGCTTTCACCGACGGTAGCAGCGCCCGGGCCGCGGACAGGCCGGCGCCGCCGAGCTGCGCGCGGCAATAGGTCACGTGCCCGACCTCGTCGATCATGATCTGGTGCAGGAGCGTGGACAGGCGCTCCCACAGGCGGGGCTCGTGGCCAAACAGCTCTCGCCCGGTATCGAGGAGCAGTCGAAAGATGACCACCGCCACCAGCTCCGAGCAGAGGATCAGCGGCAGCGCCACCCGATGCGGCAGCCGGACCATCGCGTGCACCAGGAGGCGCGTGGCGAGGTCGGGCTCGCGGACGGTGATCTCCAGGTCGAAGCAGCGGAGGACGTCGAGCAGGATCCGGGTGTGATAGACCTCCTGCATATCGACGTACGCCTGGGTGTTGGCCCGATCGCCGTCGAGGATGCCATTGACGACGATATGCACTTCCATCCCGAAGTGCTCGGTGCGGTTCGCCTTGGCCACGGCGAGGAGCCAGAGCATGTCCCGCGAGAGCCCGGCGTCGGGCCTGGACGCGTCGTGGTTGCGACGGAAGAGCGGCCGATCGAGGGGAAGCTCGCTGCGAACCGGATCCCTGGCGAGGCCCTCGAAGAAGGGCTCCCGCCGGGCGAGGCTGCGCGAGGAGAAGTCGAGCCGACCCTCCCGCCGCTTGAGGTACTCGAGGTAGTCGGCCGCCGCTGAAGCCCGCTGGGACGGTGCAAGGGGCGTGAAGAGCGACTCGGCGGTGGGCGAGAGTTTCATCAGGAGGGATCTCGGGTGAAAGGCGTCTTGGCGGGCGTCGGGAGGCCGCGAAGCCAGGTGAGCGTGCGTGAATACGCTTCCTCGGCGCTAACGATTGGCTGGTAGCCGAAGTCGCGAGTCGCCGCCGCGTGGGTGAACCAGAAGTCGCGGCAGGTCGCGGCCACGGTGTACCGCGTGATGACCGGTCCGGTGCGGATCCAGCGGCTGAACAGCCCGTACCCGGCCTCGACGCCGTGGGCCACCGCCCACGCCACCGGGCCCGGGAGCGCCATCCGGCGGCGGATGCCGAGCGCTTTCAGATAGGGCTCGACGAAATCGAAGAAGTTCGTGGGCTCGTGGTCAGTCACGAAGTAGGCCCTTCCGCACACCGGCGCGCCGGGCCCGAGGGCCTCGGCCGCGAGGACGTGGGCGTGCGCGACGTTGTCCACGTAGACATGAGAGAAGCGGGCCCGACCATCGCCCATCGGGATGAACCCGAGAGCGCGCACGTGCTGGAGGAGGACCGGGAAACGGTTGCGATCGTGGGGCCCGAAGATCCCCGCGGCGCGGAGCGAGACAGTGTTCATTCCACCCTCGCCGTCGGCGCTCCGGACCATCTGCTCGGCCTCGGCCTTGGTGCGCCCGTAGTCGTCCAGGAACCGGCTCGGGTACGGCAAAGACTCGTCCCCCGCCGCGATGCCGGCGCCGGAGAAGACCACGTCGATGCTGCTCGTGAACACGAACCGCGGGACGCGCTCCGCCTTGCCGGCCGCGAGCATCGCGGCCGTACCACCCACGTTGACAGCCTCCATCCGCGCGACGTGCGCCGGGTGCTGCGACACGATGGCGACCGTGTGAAAGATGGTGTCCACTCCAGCGCAGGCTTCGCGGGCAGCGACAGGGTCGGTCACGTCGCCGACCCGGCTGTCGACGCGCGCGTCGGGGTGAGCGACGAGGTCGAGGACCCGCACCCGCCAGCCGGCGGCGAGGAGCGCGTCCACCAGCGCGCGCCCGGTCAACCCCAGGCCTCCGGTCACGAGAGCCAGCCTCATCCCGCGGCCATCCGGGCCTCGACGCGGGGATAGAAGCGCTTCGCCCAGGACCGGTACCGGCCAATCTCGCCGTCCGCCGCCGTGAGCCTGGGCCGGTCGAGGTACTGCCGGTTTCGCCAGATCTGGATATCGGCGTCGACGTCGACGGCGACGGCGTTGACGAAGGAGCGTTTGGCAAGCCACGTGGCGCCGGGCACGGGCAAGCGGGCCATGTGAACGCTCAGGAGGAGCGTCACCTCGCCTCGCTCCCGGGGAGTGACGCTCTCGATGACGAAGGTGTTGATGTCGATCCCGATCTTCGGGAGACGCATGACGGTGTGGATGGTCTGCAGGCCCATCCCGTACGCGCTCGCCGTGATGGTGCCCGACAGCGATTGGCCCGGGACGCCGAAGCGGGCTGTCGGGGTGGTGGCGCGGAGGCGGGTGGTGAGGCCGTGCTCGGTGTACGAGGTCTCGCTGTCCCCGACCGTGGACATGCCGTGGATGTACTGAAAATGGCCAGCATCGACGGCGTTCTCGATCACGTCCTGAGGGTGTGACGGGAAGGTGCGGACGAGGCGCTCGGACGTGGGCCACTTCAGGCCGGGGTCGAGGAGGGTGCCTGGAAGCTCCCACGTCGGGGCCGAGTCGTCGGACGAATACCAGATCCAGATACGGTCGTGCACCTCCCGTGTCGCCCAGCTCCGCAGCGGCTTGCCGACCGGCAATTTCCGCGCGCCCGGGGCCGCGGTACATCGCCCGTCTCCCGAGAAGCGCCAGCCGTGGAAGGGACACACCACCTCTCCGCCGACGACCGCGCCCCCGTGCCCGAGGTGCGCGCCGAGGTGGGGACAATGGGCATCCAGCACGCGCACGGACCGGTCGGCTCCGCGAAAGACGACGAAATCCCTTCCAAACGCCCGGGCCGGCGTCGCGACGGCCGGGTTGACGTCGTTCGCCCAGCAGAGCGCGTACCAGCTGTCCGGAAAGGGTGGGAAGGGGAATCGGAGGAGGTTTGAGTGGTTCATTGCTGTGAGCGCGAACATCCCCCACCATCGCTCTTACAGGGAAAGCTGAACCACGTCAACGGGTTACGGGCGGTGGGCTCGCATGCCCCGCCCGGCGTCGAGCAGCGCCACGAACCCCGACACCATCGCGTCGACGCACAGGCACATCAGGAAACGGGCCTCGCGTCAGGCCCGTTCTACCTGGACCGACGCCGCTCACTCCTGGGACTGCGGCTCTCCGCCGAGGCGCGTGGGCACCTTCACGGGCTCTCGCTTCGACAGGGACTCTCCGGCGAGCAGGACGACGCGGACCTGGTGCTCGCGGCCGTCGTCGACGAGCGCGACGCGCCCATCGGCCACGATCTCCCCGTCGAGCTCGACGCGACAAGGTGCCTTCGAGAGGCCCTGAGGGTTCTCGACCACGATGTGGAACGTCGTCGCGCCGTGGCGATACTCGACCTCGTAGCGGCGCCAGGCCTTGGGGATGCACGGGGCGAAGCGGAGCTTGCCGCCGTCGAGCTGGACACCCACGATATCGCCGAGCGCGATCCGGTACATCCACGCGGCAGAGCCGGTGTACCAGGTCCAGCCTCCGCGTCCCACGTTGCCAGGCCCGGCGTAGACGTCGGCGGCGACCACGTACGGCTCCACGGCGTACCGACGCATCGTCTCCGGCGTCGAAGCGTGGTTCACCGGAGCTAGCATGCTCAGCATCTCCGCAGCTCGGTCGCCATCACCGGCGAGGGCCGTCGCCAGCGCCGACCAGAGGACACCGTGCGTGTACTGCCCGCCATTCTCGCGGACCCCGGGGGGATACGCGCGGATGTAGCCGGGATCGTTGCCGATCCCCGTGAAGGGCGGTGAGAAGAGCAGCATGATGCCATCTTCCTTCCGCACCAACAGATCCTCGGCGCGCTGGTTGGCGCGGACGGCGCGGGCGGGATCGCCGACTCCGGCGATGACGGCCCACGACTGGGCGATGGCGTCGATAGAGCACTCGACGCTCTCGCGCGCGCCGACCGGCGAGCCGTCGTCGAAGTAAGCGCGCTTGTACCACTCGCCGTCCCAGCCGCCGTCCTCGATTGCCGCGGTCAATCGGACCACCTCGGCGGCGCAGCGCGCGACGCGGGCGCCGTCGCCCTTGGCCTGCGCGAGAGGGGCGAAGTCGCGGAGCGTCTTCGCGAGGAACCACGCGAGCCAGACGCTCTCGCCGAGGCCGCCCTCGCCGATGCGGTTCATACCGTCGTTCCAGTCGCCGGCGCGCATCAGCGGGAGGCCGTGGCGACCGGACGTCGTGCCGGCGTCGAGGGCGCGCGTGCAGTGCTCGTAGAGCGAGGCGACCTCGGCGGACCGCGCGGGCGCCGCGAAGACGTCGTGCTCGCCCTCGTTCAGCTCGCGCTGATCGAGGAACGCGAGCGGTTCGTCGAGGATGCCTGTATCGCCCGTGGCGCGGACGTACTCGGCCGTGACGTACGGGAGCCACAGCAGATCATCGGAGCAGCGGGTGCGCACGCCTTGACCCGATTCGGCGTGCCACCAGTGCTGGACATCGCCCTTGACGAACTGCCTCTCTGCCGAGCGGAGGATGTGCGCCCGCGCCAGGCTCGGCTCCGCGTGGAGCAGCGCCATCACATCCTGAAGCTGATCGCGGAAGCCGTAGGCGCCGCCCGACTGGTAGAAGGCCGAGCGCGCCCACAGGCGCGAGCTCAGGGCCTGGTAGAGCAGCCAGCGATTGAGCAGCAGATCGAGATCGGCGTTGGGCGTCTTCACCGTCACGGTCCCGAGCAAGCGATCCCAGGTGGCTCTGGCCGCGCCGAGCGAGGCCTCGACGCGGGCCGAGCTGGCGTAGTCGGCGCAGAGCTGCTGCGCGTGCTCCAGCGTCGTTCCCTCGCCGAGCACGAACGAGATCTCCACCGTGGCTCCGGGCTCGATCGACACCGGCACCAGCAGCGCGCCTCCGGGATCGAAGCCGGCCCCGGTGCGCCCCGAGAGGGCGACTCGATCGAGCGCCGCGGGGCGCGCCCGCGAGCCGCTGCGGCCGAAGATCTCCTCGCGATCAGCCGTGAAGCTGCTCACTGGCGCTGTCGCGAAGAAGAACGCGCGGTGCTCGGGGAAGACCGAGAAGGGGTTCCACGCCATCAGCGCATGACGGGCGTCGTCCCACGCGGTCACCACCGTGAGGCGGCTCTTCTCGCGCGAGCCCCCGAGGACCCACTCCACCGTTCCGACGACCGCGAGCGTCCGACGCGCGGGCCCGCGGTTGGTGAGACGGAGTCGGCAGACCTTCACGGGATCGCTGGAGTCGACGAAGACACAGAGCTCGTGCTCGAGGCCGCCGCGGCTGTGCCGGAAGAGCGTGTATCCCTGGCCATGCCGGACTTCATGGGGGCGATCGACGCCGGCGGGCGCCGGCGTGGCCGACCAGACCGAGCCGTCGTCCTCGTCGCGCAGGTAGATGGCCTCGCCGGAAGGATCGGTGACGGGATCGTTGCTCCACGGGGTGAGCCGGTGACTCTGACTGTTCCCCGACCAGGTGACCATCGATCCGCTCTCGGAGACGACGCAGCCGAAGGATGGATTGGCGATGACGTTGCACCACGGAGCCGGGGTGTGCGCGCCCGGCCCGGTCGAGATCACGTATTCGTGGCCATCGGCGCGGAAGCCGCCGAGCCCGTTGCCGAAGAGCAGGGCCTCGGGGGCCGTCGGCGGCAGCTCGGCGCGGATCACCGTATCACGGGCGGGCAACTGCGGGGGCAGCGCCGGCCCGGCCGCCGCGGCGCTGCGGAGCTGTCGCCCGAGCGAGCCGTGCGAGGCGACCAGCACGACCCGCGCGGCGCCGAGGATCAACACCTGAGCATTTGCGTCGAGCTGCTCGGCGCGCCGCACGAACACGCCCCCTCGCTGATCGAGCTGCCCTTGCGCGGGGCTCGTGGCGATCTGGGCGAGGATGGCCTCCTGGAGAGGCTGGTTGTAGCCGGCGGGCTCCTCGTTGAGGATCACCAGATCGATAGCCACCCCGTTGAGGCGCCAGTACTCGTGGGCGAGCAAGAGCTCGCGGCACAGCTCGACGAACTCGGGCTCGTCGACGCGGAGCAGCAGTATCGGGAGATCGCCCGAGATCCCGTGGGACCAGAGCGCGTCGCGGGTGCTGCCGTGAACGGCGGCGGAGCCGGCGCGCGAGCGGAGCTCCGGTACGGGGAACAGCAGCGCCGAGAGCAGCTTCTGTGAGCGCTCGGCCTGCACGCCCGTCATCCCCAGGTGCTTGAGCTCGACGCGGGCGTCGGCCCAGCCGAGCTCGAACGTCCGGGCGATGCTGGGAGGAGCGCTGTAGATCTCGAGCAGCTCGAGGGCCACCTCGCGGCTCGGCGCGAGGGCGGTGAAGACGGCGATCCGGGCTCGTTTTCCTGGCTGCAGCGTCACGCGACGCCGGAGCACGAGCGCGGGATCCAGCACCGCTCCCGTGGTGCCCGACAGGGCCTCACGGCTGGTGAGCGCCAGCGGCAGAGCGAGCGTGTTGCCCCGGCCGACGAAGCTCGCGCGCGAGCACTCGAACTCGAAATCGGTCCACTCGGCATCCTCGCTGGTGAGGGTCTGCACGACCCACGTCGCCTCCTCTTTCGGAGCGCGCGGGACGCGCCTCGCCATCAGCGCGCCGCGGTCGGGCAGGGCCTCGGTCACGACGAACATGCCGCTGAAGGCGCGGTGAGCGACGTCGGCGTTCCGGTCGGCGAGGACGACCTCGGTATAGGTGGTGAGCTCGATCGTGTGCGGCGTGGTGCCGTGGTTGGTCAGCGTGACGCGGCGGACCTCGGCCGGGTGCTCGGGCGAGACGCCAATCTCGGTCACCGTCTCGATGTCTCCGTCGCGGCGGTGGAACTCGACCCGATCGTTGGAGAACGCTGCGTTGTACTGATCCGGCTTCCGCCGCGTCGGCAGGTACGCCGAAGACCACACCTCGCCGCTCTCGACCTCGCGCAGATAGAGGAAGATCCCGCCGGCCTCGAGCGCGGTGTCCTCGCGAAAGCGGTGCACGTCGAGGCCACGCCAGGTCATGAACCCCGTCCCCGCGGCGGTGACCAGCGTCGAGAGCTCGCCATGGCCGAGCAGGTGAGCGCGGAGCGGGCCAGTCGCGGCCAGGCCCACATGCTCCATCACGTCGAGATCGGTGTCGGCCGTCGACGCCGCCGGCGACGAGACCGCGGCGCGGAGATCGACGAACGGCGTCCCCACGGGCACGCGCTCTTCCAGCAGCAGCTCGCTCGCCTGGATCCGCGGATCGGCGTGGAACCGCCGCTGCATCGGGCCGCCGCAGAGCACGTTGTCGAGCGCCACCAGCGTCATCCCCTGGTGGTGCGCCATGAAGGCCTTGACCACGACGCCCTTGCGCCCGGCGGGCACCCGGCTCGGCGTGTAATCGATGGACTCGTAGAATCCAAAGCCACCTTCAAGGCCATCTCCGGCGAGGGCGCGCAGGTTCCGGGCGGCCAGCTCGGGGCGGATCAGCGCCGCGAGCGCGGTGGCGTAAGGCGCCACCACCAGATCATCGGCGAGCCCGGCCTTGAGCCCCAGCCCCGGGACCCCGAAGGCCCGGTACTGGTAGGTCATGGAGAGATCCATGGTGTTGTACGCCGACTCGGAGATGCCCCAAGGCACCTCGCTCTTCTCGCCATAGGCGCGCTGGGCCGAGACGACGGAGTCGCAGGTCTCGTCGAGCAGGGTGTTCTCGTAGGTGCGCGTGACGAGCAAGGGCATCAGGTACTCGAACATCGAGCCGCTCCACGAGAGGAGGATGCTGCCCGAGGGCAGCTCGGCGCGCGGGCGCGAGAGGCGGAACCAGTGCTCCTGCGGGACATCCCCCTTCGAGACGGCGATCAGGCTCGCCAGGCGCGCCTCCGAGGCGAGCAGATCGTAATACGAGGCGTCGAGCCGCGCCCCGCCGACGTTGTAGCCAATCGAGAAGAGCGCCCGCTCCTCGTCGTAAAGGAACTTGAAGCTCATGGCGTCGGCGAGAGCGCCGGCGCGCGCCCCGAGCCGGTGGAGCTCGAACTGAAGGGTGGCACAGGCACCTTGCGCCTGGACGAGGCGCGGGCGCAGCGTCGCCAGAAAGGCAGCTCCGATCGCGCGATCGGCGTCGCTCACCGCGGGCGAGGAGCGGAGTGACTCTTCGAGCGGCACGAGGCGGGTGAGCGCGACAGAGGTCGCCTCGGCCAGCGTCGTCGGCGTCCACGCCGCGGAGAGGCCATGAGCGATCTCGCGCCAGGCAGGCTCCAGAGGGCCTGTGGAGAGCACCTGCGGCACCGCGGCGAGGCTCTCTGCGAAGGGGGCGAGGGCGCGGACCTCATCGAGCCACGCGCCGAGCCCGCGGCGCGTCAGCTCGGCCCACGAGCCAACCCCGTAGCGAGGCCCACGGGGCCGTGGATCCGCGGCGATCGTGCCGATCGCGCCCGCAGCCGTCGTGAGCCCGACGAGGGTCGTGAACGTCGTCGCCCAGTCGCGCCCGAGCTGTGCGCGGGCCACCGTCAACGCGGCTCGCAGCGCGGCGCGCTCGGCCGTCATCGAGGGAGTGCGCCCGGACGCCGCGCCGATCTCGGCGGCGAGCAGATCGAGGTTGTCAATCGCGGCGTCGATGGCGCTCTCGCCCAGCAGTGGAGTCGTGGTGGCCTCGGCGCAGGCCGAGCGCACCGTCCACAGATAGGCCGCGAGGTTGCCGCTGTCGACGGTGGAGACGTAGCGCGGATCCAGCGGCCGGAGCGTCGTCGTCTCGTACCAGTTGAGGACGTGCCCTTCGCGCTTCTCCAGCGCCTCGATCGTCGTCAGCGTCGCGCCGAGGCGCTCGGTCACGTCGCAGAGGGTGGTGAAGCCGAAGTCCCGGGCCGCGATGACGGAGAGCAGGTAAAGCCCGATGTTGGTCGGCGAGGTGCGATGAGCGACGACGGCGCGGGGATCTTCCTGGAAGTTGTCCGGAGGGAGCCAGTGGTCCTCGGCAGTCACGAACGTCTCGAAGAAGTACCAGGTCTTGCGGGCCAGGAGGCGGAGCTCGCGGCGATCCTCGACCGAGAGCGGCGACGAGCGATCGCGCGGCGGGATGGGTCGACTGAGGCGCTGCGCGACGAGCGGAGCGGCCGCCCACAGGAGCAGGAGCGGAGCCGCGAAGGGCAGCGCCGCGGGCGCCGCGAAGCCGACGAGGACGCCGGCGCCGACCGAGAGCGCCGAGCCCACCAGCATGCGCGAATCGACGCCGGAGCGGCCCTTGGCCCGCTTTCGTTCGGCCTCGCTCGTCGTCGTCCACTCCAGGAGCTGCTCCTTCGAGACGAAGAGGCGATGGAGCGTGCGGCCGATGGCGTCGACCATGATCATCGCCTGATCGAGGAGGAAGACGACCCTGAGCCCCGCTTGCAGGAGGTTGGTCTGCACCTGACCGCCGAGCGTGCTCAGGCGCGAGGGCGAGCCGTCGCGGCGCGAGCGCGTGAGGCCCATGACCAGCCAGCCGAAGAGGGGAGTCACCAGGACTCCTCCGAGCGTCGCCGTGGCCACCACGGCCGAGGACGGACCGCCGAACCAGCCCAGCGTGAGCAGAGCGATCAGGCTGGGTGGCACCACGCTGCGACGGAGGTTGTCGAAGAGCTTCCAGCGGTCCACGACCGACAGATCGTTGCGCCGCCGGCCTTCGCCGCTCACGGGCACGTGGAGCGCGAGCCACTCGACGAGCTGCCAGTCGCCGCGGATCCACCGGTGTTGACGACCGGCGACGACCGAGTACGACGCGGGCTGATCGTCGATCAGCTCGATGTCGGTGGCCAGCGCCGTCCGCGCGAAGATACCCTCGAACAGATCGTGGCTGAGGAGGCGATTCTCGGGTACGCGCCCGTCGAGCGCCGCCGCGAAGGCGTCGACGTCGTAGATGGCCTTGCCGACGTACGAGCCTTCGCCGAAGAGGTCTTGATAGACGTCGGAAACGGCGGTCGTGTAGGGATCGATCCCCGCCGGGCCGGCCATGATCCGCGCAAAGAGCGAGCGCCGCGCGCTGACGGGCTCGGTCCCGACGCGCGGCTGGATGACGCCATAACCCTCGACGATGCGGCCAGTCCGTGGATCGATCCGCGGGCGATTCAGCGGGTGCGCCATCGTCGCCACCAGGCGACGGGCCGTCTCGCGCGGGAGCTGCGTGTCGGCGTCGAGCGTGATCACGTAGCGAAAGCTGCGGAGGAGCTCGGGAGAGGCGGTGACGTCGGTGAACGTCGTGTCGCCCTCGCCGCGGAGCAAGCGATTCAGCTCCTCCAGCTTGCCTCGCTTGCGCTCCCAGCCCATCCACACGCTCTGAGCGGGGTTGTGGACGCGGCGGCGGTGGAGCAGCAGATAGCGATCATCGTGGCCGCCCGGGCGGCGCCGGTTGAGATCGGCGATACCCTCTCTGGCGAGCGCGAGCAGAACGCTGTCGCTGGCGTGCTCCTCGGCCGAATGGTCGGTGAAATCGGTGATCAGGGCGAAGCTGAGGTTCTCGTCGGCGTTGGCCAGCGATCGGATCTCGAGATCGGCCAGCAAACGCTTCACGCCGGCCTCGCTGTCGAGCAAGGCAGGCACGGCGACCAGCGTGCGGTGCTCGGCCGGGATCCCCTTCGGAAACTCCAGCTTGGCGAGGAGCCGGGGCGGCAGCAGCGCCGTGACGACGCCATTGACCACCGTGAGCGCCATCTCGCTCGCGGGCAGGGCGGAGAGCACCCCGAGCGCGGTGAGCAGGCCTTTGCCGGCGGCGCTGCGCGAGCGGGCCCCGAGCACCGCGCCGGCGACGAGGCCGGTGGTGACGACGCCGACCGAGCCCAGGTACGTGGCCGTCGGGTGGCGGAGGACGAACCGCGAGAGCCGCTCGCGCAGGCGAGGGCGGTAGCCAAAGCGCGCTTCCAGCTCGGCGCGCCCGGCGTCGATGAGATAATAGCCGACGTGGGCGTGGCCGACGTTCTCGGCGTCGCGCCGGTGCGCGGCCTCGGCGAGCGTTATCGCCATCTCGGCGATCGAGTGCTCGTCACCGGTGCTGCGACGGGCGATGTCCTCCACGGCGTGCCGGTAGCGATCGCGGGACTTCGAGTCGGTCGCGCCGTAGGCCTTCACCGGATCTCGCTGCAAGATCGCTTCGACGGCGCTGGTGTTCTCGAAGAACTTGTTCCAGTCGAGCGCGCCGATGGCCCGCATGCTGGTGATGGCGTTGCCGACCGAGACCTGATCGGCGGCCTGGCGGAGGTGCTGGCGGCGCGTCAGCTCCTCGGGCGAGAGGCCTAGGCGCGCGCTCTGCACGGCCACCCAGTCGATCGCCACGCCGATGGGCGCGTCGTGCTCGTGGAGGCGGCGGAGTAGCTGCACCAGGAACTGCGGTGTCGAGGGGATCCCCTCGCGCTCGATCGCTTCGAGCACGTCACCCATCCTGGAGGAGTGGTGTCCGGGGGCGAGGAGCTTGGCGGCCCACTGGTCGGCGCGCGCCCGATCCTTGCTGCTGGCCTCCGACGCCGCGAGCGCTCCCACCGTGAGGAGCAGGCCGAGACGGAGCATGATCGGGATCGCCCACAGCTCACCGATCGTCAGGGTCCGCGCCGTCTGGTAGGCGAGGACGTACCGCGTCAGCAGCGGCAGATCGAGGCGAGCGTCGGTGTGACGAAGGTAATCGAGGCAGAGGCCGTAAACGCACGGATACCCCGCCATCACCCCCGTCGAGATGCGAGGGAGCTTGGCGAGGTAACCGGCGGGCAAATCCTCCTCGATCTCGCGGAGCTGCTCCTCGACGACGTGGGAGTTGTCGAGGAGCCACTCCTCCGCGGGGGAGAGCTCGCGCCGCGTGGGGGCGCCCCGCTCGAGGATTCGATAGGCGTGGTGGACGCGATCGCGCGCGGCCGTGAATCGCTCGCGGAGCGGCCCGGGGGTGACGTCGCGCGACGGCGCGCCCTGGGCTCTGGCGATCTCCACCGCGTGCTCTTCGAGGCGCTCTGCGGTGCAGAGATCGCCCCGGAGCCAGGCCGGATCATCCCACGCTATATCGCGTGACACCCCTGGACAGTCGAGGCCTGCAGCGCTGGCGGGAGGCCGATCGGAGGTGCGGGTGGAGTCCGGCGGAGCGCTCACAGTATCGAGCCGGACCGGGGCGAGCGCCCGTTGTTGTTATTCTCAGCCCGGATGGCGAGGATTCCGGCGTGAGCGCGGGTGGCCGCGTGCTCGGCGCGCTCGACGCGGTGAAGCCACGCGCCGCTGGTCAGCGGCCAGTCCGAGGGGTGGCGCGCACAGCACACGAAGATCCCCTCGAGATCACGATGGCATTCCTCGGCAGAGTGACAGATCGGGCAGGGATGTTTGGACGAAACGAGCTTCCACTCCGCCTCCTGCGATTGCGACCGCGCTGCGTACGACATGGGACTCCTCGGCTGGCTCGTTGACAATTATCCGCGCTCACTGGCTTCACGCGGGGCGCGAGACTGGAAATCACGCAAAAGCGCGACCCTCGGTCCGGCATCTCGAACGCCCCTCAGCAGTGACCGTGCCACCATGGCTGAAGCCGACTTCCTGAGGAAGCACCGTCGTCAACATCCGTCAGAATTGCGCGCCGGCGAACTTCGAGTCACGCCGTTGCCCCAGTGAGGCGGATTGCCACCACCCGACGAAGCCGGCGAGCGAGGCATGATGGAACAGCGCGCCACCGGGACGCGCGCGCTCGACGCCCCGGTCGGGCGGCGATGACGTTCTTCCCGCCGCTGCGGATCGAGTAGGGTGCGCGCGTGCCGACGATCTTCACCAAAGGCGATCTCCTCAACACCGAAGGCTTGCGCGCCCACGCTCACGCCTGCAATTGCGCCGGGACCATGGACGCCGGGGTCTCCGCCGCGTTCAAGAAGCGCTGGCCGGCGATGGCTGCGGCCTACGCGCAGCGCTGCGCGGAGCGCAAAATCAAGCTCGGCGATGTGTTCGCCTGGAGCGAAGGGCTGGAGACCGTGTACTGCCTGGCGATCCAGGAGACGGCCGCAAAGAAGGCGAACATGCCGGCCCTCGAGCAGGCGCTGAACGCGATGGTCGAGCTCGCGACGAAGGCCAAGATCGAGCAGATCGGGCTGCCGCGCCTCGGCGCCGGCACGGCCGCGCTCGATCCGCTGCGGGTCAAGCGGGTCCTCACCCAGGTCGGTGAGGGCGCGGCCGTCACGCTCGTGGTGTACGAGCAGTTCGTGCGCGCAAAGACGGCCTGAGCGTTCGTCTCACCGCGCGCGCGGTGCGGGCGGCGCGAGATCGATCGTCGCGAGGAATCGCGGCTTGATCCGGCGCTTCGTCGCCTGTTCGTAGGCGAACGCCACGCGGAGGATCATGGCCTCGGCGTAGGGGCCGGCGAAGAACGAGATCCCGATCGGCAGGCCATCGCGCGCGCCCGCGGGCACGGTGATGCTCGGGCAGCCCGCGACCGCGGCGGGCGTCGAGCTGCTCCCCGTGAAGCTGTCGCCGTTGACGAGATCGCTGAGCCACGCGGGGCCGCCCGTCGGCGCGACGAGCACGTCGAGGTGCTCGCGCGCCATCGCCGCCACGATGCCCTCGTCGCGCGCGATCCGCCGGCACGTCGCCAGGGCCTCGCGGTACGCGGGCGCGTCGAGGCCGCCCTTCGTCAGCGCCTGCTCGAAGAGCTCTTGCCCGAACCAGCGCAGCTCGTCCGCCGCGTGCTCGCGATTGAAGCGCACCAGATCGTCCAGCGTGCGCGCCGCGATGCCGGGGCCGCGCCCCGCGAGGTACGTCGCCATGTCGGCCTTGAGCTCGGTCAGCAGCACCTCGAGCTCGGGATCGTCGAGCTTCGACATCGGCCCGAGATCCACGGGATCCACGATCACCGCGCCCAGCCTGCGCAGCTCCTCGATAGCCTCGTCGAAGATCGCCGTCACCGCCTTGCCGAGGTTGCCCCACGCGCGCACGACGCCGACGCGACGCCCGCGCGCGCCGTTGCGATCGAGCGCTCGCAGATAGGTGTCGGCCGCGAGCGCGGGCTGCCCGCTCGTGGCGGGATCGCGCGGATCGACGCCGACGATCGCCTGCAGGACGATCGCCGCGTCAGCGACCGAGCGGGTCATCGGCCCGGCCGTGTCCTGCGTGTGCGCGATCGGCACGATGCCCGCGCGGCTGACGAGCCCGACCGTGGGCTTGAGGCCGACGATCCCGCAGAGCGACGCGGGGCTGACGATCGAGCCGTCGGTCTCGGTCCCGATCGCCGCGGCGCAAAGGCTCGCGGCGACGGCGGCGGCCGAGCCCGAGCTCGAGCCGCTGGTGTTGCGATCGAGCGCGTAGGGGTTGCGCGTCAGCCCGCCGCGCGCGCTCCAGCCGCTCGTCGATTTCGAGGAGCGGATGTTCGCCCACTCGCTGAGGTTGGTCTTGCCGAGGATCACCGCGCCCGCGGCGCGCAGGCGCGCGACGACGTGGGAATCGGCGGGCGCCGGCGCCGCCGCGAGGGCGAGCGAGCCCGCCGTCGTCAGCATCCGATCGCCGGTGTCGAGGTTGTCTTTGAGCAGGATCGGGACGCCGTGCAGCGGCCCGCGCGGCCCCTTCGTTCGTCGCTCTTCGTCGAGCTTCGCCGCGATCGCGAGGGCGTCGGGGTTGAGCTCGATCACCGATCGCAGCGCGGGCCCGCGGCGATCGATCGCCTCGATCCGAGCCGTGAATCGCTCGACGAGGCCCTGCGCGGTGAGCTCGCCGCGCTGCTGTCGCGCCGCGAGCTCGGTGATCGTGGCCTCCTCGAGATCGGCGTGGGGCGCAGGCGGCGCGTCGCTCGCGGCCGGCGCGCCCGGCAACGAAGCACATCCAGCAGATCCAGCGGCGGCGGCGCTCAGCGCGAGAAAGGCTCGTCGTTCCATGGGTGACCGGATGCTACGCGAAACGCGAAATCGTTCTATCCTCGGCGCGCTCATGTGGCCTCGTCGCGCGTCCGCGTTCGCTTCCTTGCTCGTGGGGGTGGCCTGCGCGGGGCTCGGGATCGCGGGCTGCGGCGAGCCGCGCAAGAGCCCCACGCCGCCTGCCGACGCGACCGCGGCGCCGCCGCGCGCGACGCCGACGTCGATGCCGATCGAGGCGGCCCCGAGCGCGCCTTTCCCGCGCGCGTCGTCGGCGGCGCCCGCGGCCGACGACGAGCCGGCGATCGTGCGCCCGAAGCTGATTGACGATCTGCTCGTCAACCCCGGTATCGGCCTCCAGACCTTCCAGCGCTTCGACGGCCAGGCGCTGAATCCTCCGCTCACGTGGTCGGAGCAAGGCCCGGTCGATCCGCCCGCCGACTCCGCTGCTCGCGCGGACTTCCCGGCGTCTTCGATCGCCTATTTTCGCTGGTTCTGGTCGCAGATTGAGCCCGTTCCCGGCCAGGTCGACACCGGCGTGATCGATCGGGCGATAGACGCTGCGCGCGCGCACGGACAGACGCTCTCGCTCCGGATCATGCCGTACGACCGCAAGCACGCGTTGCCGGCCTGGCTGCCCGCGATGGGCGCGCGGCGCGGACCGGTCGATCCCGACGACGATCCCGCGACGTTCCCCCCGGACTACGCCGATCCCGTCTACGCGGCGCGCTGGGGCGCCCTCATCTCGGCGCTGGCGAAGCGCTATGACGGCCACCCGCAGATCGACACGGTGGACATGGCGTCCATCGGCTACTGGGGCGAGGGAGGCGGCCCGCATCCGCCTTCATTTCCCGTGCGGCAGGGCTTCCTCGACGCCTGGCTCGACGCCTTCAAGGACACCCCGCTGCTCGTCAATTTCGACGAAGACAAGGGCATGGCGTACGCGATCGGCCGCGGCGCGGGGCTCCGCCTCGACTGCGTGGGTGATCTCCGCGTCGGGCCCGAGGGGGTGGGCGGCTGGTCGCACATGCGCAGCCTCTACCCGCAGGAGATCGTCCGCGCGGGCGTGCAGAACGCCTGGCAGAAGCGCCCGATCGCGCTCGAGTCGTGCTGGACACCCACGTACTGGAGCCAGCATGGCTGGGACGTGTCGACCATCCTCGCTCAGGCGCTGCGCTGGCACGTGAGCGCCTTCAACGTGAAGTCGACGCCGATCCCGGCGGACCAGCGCCCGGCGTTCGAGGCCTTCCTCCGGCGCATCGGCTATCGCCTCGAGCTGCGGCAGATCACCTACCCGAAGAGCGTAAAGGCAGGTTCGATGATGCCAGTCCATCTCCACTGGTTCAACGCCGGCGTCGCGCCGCCCTATCGGCCCTGGGTCGTCGCGCTGGCGCTGGCGACGCCGGAGAGCAGCGCCGTGATGCGGCTCCCGGCCGACGTGCGCACCTGGCTGCCCGACGACGCGGTGATCGACACGTCGATCTTCGTCCCCGAGACGCTCGCGCCGAAGAGCTACCGCGTCCGCGTGGCGCTGCTCGATCCGCGCACCGGGGCGCCGGCGGTGCGCCTCGGCATCGAGGGGCGCAAGCCCGACGGCTGGTACGATCTCGGCTGGATCACGGTGGAATAGTCGCCGCGAGGATCCGGTCCGCGACCGGGCCGGCGGCCTCGAGCAGGTCGGCGCAGGCGTCGGCGAGATCGGCGTGCGCGCCGGCGCCGACGGGCGGCATTCCGAGCCGCGCGCGCACGCCCTGGATGCGGTACGCGAGGCCTTCGCCGCTCTGGTAGCCGTCGATCCACGGGCCGTCGGCGATCGCCGCGCAGAGCCGCGCGAGGCGCGGGGCGAAGCTCGCACGCTCGTCGCTCGAACGGCCGACGCGGTCGAAATGATGAAGCGCGGCGGCGCGATCCGAGGCGGCCCCGAGCGTGGCGTCGAAGCCTGCACGCAGCGCGCGGAGCACGGGGAAGAGGCCGATGCGATCGAGCAGCGCGCCGTCGAGGCAAAGCTCCCACAGCACGTGCGCGAAGAGGCCGATGCGCGGCACGTCGGCCGAGAGGCTGCGCAGGCGCGCGACTCCGCGCTGCTCGCCGTCGAGGAAGACCGGATCGTGGTGGAACCATCGGTCCGCTGCGACGTGGTGCGCGATGCCCGCGAGCACGGGATCGAGCGCGCGGGGATCGTCGCTGCCCGCGGCGATCGCGCCCACGGCCGGCCGCACGCGCCGATCGGCCATGCGCCACAGATCGGGCAGCATCGCGCCGATGGCGGCCTCGGGCGCGCCCAGATCGCGCAGCGCGAGGTGATGATGGAAGAGAAAATTCACGGCGCCGGGCCGCAGCGTGGCAAATCGCGAGGCGCGGCGCCACCCGGGCAGCGTAAAGTCCCGGGCCGAGGAGCCATCGATGAACATCAAGGACCGCAAGCTCGACACCAAGCTGATCCACGCCGGCGAGCCCAATCCTCGCGTCCAGGGCTCCGTCGCGATGCCGGTGTTCCTCTCGTCGACGTTCGAGTACTCGGGCGACGGCACGGCGGGCTACGACGCCGTCCGCTACGCGCGGCTCAGCAACACGCCGAACCACGTCGCGCTGCACGAGAAGCTCGCCGCCCTCGAGAACGCCGAGGCCGCGCTCGTCACCGGCAGCGGGATGGCGGCGATCTCGGCCGCGCTGCTCGGCGTGCTCCGCGCGGGCGATCGCCTGATCGCGCAGCGCTGCCTCTATGGCGGCACGCACGGGCTCGTCACGCGCGACCTCGCCGAGCTGGGGATCGGGGTCGATTTCGTCGACGCGAGCGATCCCTCCACGTTCGCCGCGGCGCTCCGCCCGACCACGCGCGCGTTCTACGTCGAGACGCTGACGAACCCGCTGCTGGAGCTCGCCGACCTGCCCGCGGTGGCCGCGTTTTGCCGCGCCAGCAAGCTCGTCTCGATCATCGACAACACCTTCGCGAGCCCGGTGAATTTCCGGCCGATCGAGCACGGGTTCGATCTCGTCGTGCACAGCTGCACCAAGTACCTCAACGGTCACTCCGATCTCGTCGCGGGCGCCGTCCTCGGCAAGGCCGAGCTCGTGGCCGCGGCGACGCGCAAGCAGAACCACTTCGGCGGCTGCCTGAACCCCGACACGTGCGCGCTCCTCCACCGCGGCATGAAGACGATGGCGCTGCGCGTCCGCGCCCAGAATCAGAGCGCATTTGCGCTCGCGCACGCGCTCGTGGCCCACCACGCGGTGGCCGGCGTGAACTACCCGGGCCTCGAGAGCCACCCGGCCCACGCGCGCGCGCGGACGCTCCTCGACGGCTTCGGCGGCATGCTCAGCTTCGAGCTCGCGGGCGGCCTCGACGCGGCCGAGCGCTTCCTCGCGGCGCTGACGATCCCGATAGTCGCGCCGAGCCTCGGCGGCGTGGAGACGCTGGTGATCCGCCCCGCGACGAGCTCGCACGTGGGCATGGGCGAAGCCGAGCGGAAGAAGCTCGGCATCGCCGAGGGCCTGGTGCGCGTCTCGGTCGGCATCGAGGCGACCTCGGATCTCATCGAAGACTTCGAGCAGGCCCTCGATCGCGCGTCGTAGCTGCGATCGCGCGCCGACGCGGCGATTCAAGGTTCGCCGCGAGTCACCGTTCGACAGGGAGATCCGCTCATGCGCTCTCCCCGACTCGACCTCTGCTGTTCCTCGCTTCTGATCAGCCTCGCTGCGTGCGGCGGCCCGGGGGCGAGCACCCCGAGCGACGAGCCTGCGACGTCGGCCTCCAGCGCCGGGGCGAGCGGCGCGGGCGGCGCGGCGGCCTCCGCGAGCAGCTCGGCCACGGGCGCGGGGCCGGTGAACCGCGTCGGCCTCGGTGGCTGTCCCGGCGACTCCGACGCGCGACACAGCGAAGCGAGCACGCTTTGCCCGCAAGGCATGCTCCGCTGCGACGGCGCGACGGCGAGGACCTGCGATGGCCTCGGCGGCTTCACCGACACCGTCGATTGCAGCCTGGCCGCGCAGCTCTGCGTGGACGGTCTCGGGTGCCTCGCGTGCGCGCCGGGGACCGGGAGCTGCGCTGGCGACACAGGCACGTTCTGCCTCGCCGACGGCTCGGGCTTCGAGGTCGAGTCCTGTGATCCGGTGCAGGGAATGGCCTGCAATCCCGCCTCGGGACGGTGCGACGGGGCCTGTGCACCGGCCGCCATGGGCCGCAGCTACCTCGGCTGCGACTACTATCCCACGGTGACTGCCAACCTCACCGACAGCGCGGTGTTCCACTTCGCGGTCACCGTCTCCAGCACCGCCGACGTCCCGGCCGCGGTCACCGTGACCCGCGGCTTCTCGACGATCGCCGCGGTGCTCGTGCCACCGCACAGCGTGGAGGTGATCGAGCTGCCGTGGATCGACGCGCTGAAGGGCCCCACCAGCACGACGCTGACGCCGTTCCCCGGCTCGATCGCCGTCGCGGAGGGGGCCTATCGGCTCCGCTCGACCGAGCCGGTGACCGTCGTCCAGTGGAACCCCCTCGAGTACCAGAGCGGCGTTCAGCTCTCGTACTCCAACGACTCTTCGCTGCTCTTGCCGGCGACGGCCTGGACTGGCACCTACCGGGTCGCGGCGCGCCACCATTTCAACGGAGCCTCGGGCTTCTACGCGGTGACGGCGCGGGACGACGGCACCACCGTGACCGTGACGCCGGGGCCCGGCGGGGGGCTCGTCAAGGCCGGCGTGGCCGGGATTGGCACCGACGGGAACGGGCAGATCGTGCTCGACGCGGGCGACGTGATCGAGATCGTCACCGACGGGGCGCTGAATCCAGGCGATCCCGACGACGTGACCGGCACGCTGGTGAGCGCCGACAAGCCCGTTCAGGTGATCGCCGGACACCAGTGCACCAACGTGCCCGACGACGTGGGCGCCTGCGATCACCTGGAAGAGTCGATGTTCCCGTACGAGACGCTGGCCACGCGCTATCTGGTGGCGGCGCCGCTCTCGCCGGTGGGCGACGGCACGCCCGCGTTCGAGCGGGTGCGGATCATCGCCGCGCAGCCGGGCACCACGTTGACCTACGATCCCCCGCAGCCCGGCGCGCCGACGTCGATCGGGGCCGCGGGAGCGTGGGTGGAGGTGCTCGACACGACGGCGACGTTCCAGGTGACGGCCAGTCGGCCCATCCTCGTCGCGCAGTACATGGAAGGGCAAACGCAGAGCTTCGGCGTCGGTGATCCCTCGATGTCACTCGCCGTGTCGCCCGCGCAGTACCGCACGAGCTACCTGTTTCACGCGCCGACGAGCTACGCGTCGAGCTACGTCAACATCACCGCTCCGGTCGGGGCGGTGGTGCTGCTCGACGGGCAGCCGGTGCCGGAAGACAGCTTCATCGCCGCCGGCTCGACGGGCCTCGCCGTGAGCCGCAGGCCCCTCGCCAGCGCCGCGGGAGCGCACACGGCCACGTCGGCGCTCCCGTTCGGCGTCACCGTGTACGGCTATGGCGAGTACACGAGCTACTGGGTCCCCGGCGGGCTGAACCTCGACGTCCTGCACCAGTAGCGCAGCGGTGGGTGATCAGGCCGCCGGTCGACCGAGGCGATCCGGCGGGCGGAACTCGGCGCTCGCGCCCGCGAGGCCGATCTCCACGACGCGATCCCAGTAGCGGTGGCCGGCGTCGATCAGCGCGGCGCGCGCCCCCGGGACCGTCTCGCGCGCCAGCTCGGTCGCCTTGGCCGCGGCGCGCGCGACCTCCATCGCGTAGCGCCAAGGTGTCCGCGGTACACCAAGTGAGTCGGCCATCTCGTCGCCGAGGAGGCCGCGCACGAAGCCCTGCCCGAGGCGGGTGGTGATCGTCGCGCGGCGCTTCGCCTCGTCGGTCTTCGCGCCCTCGTGCGGCGACTCGAGCAGGGCCCGCGTCAGCGCGCGCGAGTCGTCGTCGGGCGCGGCCTGGGTCGCGGCGATCAGATCGGCGAGGGCCCGCGCCTCGAGCTCGGAGGTGACGCTGAGCTCGGAGTCCACGCCGATCAGCCGGCTCACGTAGCGCCAGAGGTGCATGTAGCTCTCGGACTCGTCGTGGCTGATCTTCAGGCCGAGAGCGCGCAGGCCTTCGAGCACGGAGATGGAGAACAGGAGCTGCGTGCCCGCCATGTCGTGCTGGTTGATCGGCGCGCCGAGGCTGGCCTCGTCCCAGGTGCCGGTGCGCAGGATCATCCGCCGCACCCGCGCGTGCATCAGCCGCACCTTCACGGTGATCCCGAGGCCGTCGCCGTGGCGGCGCAGGCCGTTCGGTCGGCAGACGGCCTGCACGAAGCGCGAGGTCTCGTTGAGGCGGCGGGCCGCCTGCTGCTGGAGCCGCCCCGACATCACGAGCGGTTTGTTGCCCGCGGGCGAGACGTACCCGAGCACGAGCGACTTCGCGCCGAGCACGATACCGCCGAGGATCCCCGCGCGAAAGAGCAGCTCGCCGCCGCGATCGAGCGTGCCCCAATCGACCCACACCGGGACGTGATCGATCTCGGCGAAGAGCGCGCGAAACGCCTCGGGCGCGTCGGGAACGGAGTCGATGCCCGTCGCCAGCGCCTGCTCGAGCAACGCCCAGCCGCGCCGCGGCGGCTCGGCCTCGATGGCTTCGATCACCGCGTCGGCGAGCGGATCGACCTTGAAAAAGTAGGGCGCGAGCCGATCGACGCGATCGCCGAACCGAGCGCGCGCGGCGTCGAGGTGGGTGTAGCGGGAAGGGAGCATCCGAACGCGAAGGATTGGGGCGCCGCGTCCCCGGGGCAAGCGGGATAGACCTGCAAGGCCGTGCGGGGCCGCCCACCGGCTCCGCCGCGGCATGTGGGCGCCGGTTTCCGTGCCGACGAGACAACCGCGGCGCCGCCGACTACGCTCGCGCGCCATGCGACGTTTCTCTGCCCTGCTCGCCTCCGGCGTCCTGCTCGTTGCCTGTCAGCTCGACCTGCCCAGCGGGGCCACCGCGGCCGGCGGGGACACCACGGGCAGCACGAGCGCGGCGGGCTCGACCGGAACGGGCGTCGGCGCGACGCCGTGCGACGGCAAGAAAGACTGCGGCGCCTGCCAGAGCTGCGCGCTCAACGTGCAGTGCGCGAACCAGGCGGCGGCCTGCAAGCAGAGCTCGTCGTGCCAGGGCATCGATCAGTGCTTCGCCGGGTGCGGCTCGGACGCCGAGTGCCAGTCCCAGTGCTACGCCCTCGGCCCCGACGGCGAGTCGACCTATCGCGCCCTCCGCGCATGTGTGTTCTGCGACCAGTGCGCCTCGGACTGCGCGGGCATGATGGTGTGCAACTAGAATTTCCCACCGCTGCTGGCGGCCAGGTCCGCGCAGGGCAGTGATCTCCGGCGAATTTGATCGGCCGCGCCCGCGTCGTCCTTGCGGAGGAACGCGGAAATCGGATAGCGAAATAGAATGCTTCTCCGACTGCGCTCGCTCGCCGCCCTCTCGTCCGGCGCGCTCTCCGTCCTCGTGGTCTCGGTCGCGGGGTGCAGCGGCGACGGCGGCGAGCCTCTCGGCACGGCGCGCGAAGAGGTGGTCTTTTGCCCGGGGCCGAACGTGGTCCACGGCATCGACGTCTCGGTGTACCAGGGCAACATCGACTGGCCGGCCGTCAAGGGATCAGGCATCGACTTCGCCATCGCCCGCGTCAGCGACGGCTCGTACCACGACACCAAGTTCGACCAGAACTGGCCGGGGATGAAGGCCGCGGGCCTGGTCCGCGGCGTCTACCAGTTCTTCGAGCCGGGCGAGGACCCCGGCGCGCAGGCCGATCTCGTGATCCAGAAGGTGGGTATTCTCGGTCCGGGCGATCTGCCCTGCGTGCTCGACGTCGAGGCCACAGGGGGCCAGTCGGCCGGCACCATAGCTGCCAACATCCACACCTGGTTCGACAAGATCACGGCGGGTACGGGCAAGAAGCCCTTCATCTACACCGGAAAGTACTTCTGGAAAGACAGCGTCGGCAGCAACCCCGACTTCGTCGATACGCCTCTCTGGCTCGCGGCCTACGTGTCGCCGTGCCCCAACACGCCCGATCCGTGGACGTCGTGGGCCATGTGGCAATACTCGTCGTCTGGCAGCATCCCGGGCATCAGCGGCAACGTGGATCTCGACGAGTACAATGGCACTCTCGACGATCTGAAGGCGTTCGCGGGGCTCGATCCGGACTGGGGCGCCAAGTTCGTCTCGCAGTCGTTCCCGCTGGCGGCGATGCCGCTCGTGATGACGGTCAACCAGAGCATCCCTGCCGTGCTCGAGCTCAAGAACGTGGGGAAGAAGGCCTGGGACGCGAACACCAAGCTCGCCACCAGCCAGCCGCGAGACCGCTCCAGTGACTTCGTCGGGGCCGACTGGCTCGCTCCCAATCGCCTCTCCGCCGTCAAGGGCACCGTCATGCCGGGCGAGAGCTACAAGTTCCAGTTCACCTGGCACGCTCCGAACAAGCCGGGGACGTACTTCGAGTACCTCGGTGTCCTCGAAGAGGGGGTGGCGTGGTTCAGCGACGCCGGCCAGGGCGGCCCGCCCGAC
>JANYGI010000089.1 GCA_025362495.1 Byssovorax sp.
CGGATCGCGGCGATGACCTCGCGCACGGAGCCCGCGTCGAGGTGAGGTCCGATCGGGAGGCTGAGCACCTCGTCGGCGAGGCGCGACGCTAACGGGAAGGCGCCCGCGTCGGGGAACGCGGCGGCGTACGCGCCCGAGCGATGCGGCGGCTCGGGGTAGTGGATCAACGTGCCGATGCCCGCGGCCTCGAGGTGCTTCTGGAGCGCGTCGCGGCGCGCGTGGCGGATCACGTAGAGGTGAAACGCGCCCTCCATCTCGGCGGGCACGTGCTGGATCGTGACGCCTGGGATGGCGGCGAGGCCCTCGTCGTAGACGCGGACGAGCGCGACGCGGCGGGCGTTCCACGCGTCGAGGCGCGCGAGCTTGACCCGGAGAAACGCGGCCTGGAGCTCGTCGAGGCGGGAGTTCACGCCCTGCTCGGTGTGGTGGTACTTCACCCGCGAGCCGTCGTTGCGGAGCAGGCGCACGCGCTCGGCGATCGCGCCGTCGTCGGTGGTGATCGCCCCGCCGTCGCCGAACGCGCCGAGGTTCTTGCCGGGGTAGAAGCTGAACGCGGCCGCGTCGCCGAGGCTGCCGACGCGCTTGCCCTTGTAGCGCGCGCCGTGCGCCTGCGCGGCGTCCTCGATCACCTTGACGTCGTAGGCGCGCGCGAGGTCGACGATCGGATCCATGTCGGCGGGCTGGCCGTAGAGATGAACCGGGATGATCGCCCGCGTGCGCGGCGTCATCGCGGCCTCGATCCGCGCGGGATCGAGGTTCATCGTGCGAGGATCGGGCTCGACGGGGATCGGGGTGGCCCCGGCCTCGGACACCGCGAGCCAGGTGGCGATGAAGGTGTTCGACGGGACGATGACCTCGTCGCCGGGGCCGATCCCGTAGGCGCGCAGCAGCAGGATGATCGCGTCGAGCCCGGTGGCGACGCCGACGCCGAACCGGGCGCCGGCGTGCGCCGCGAGCTCGGCCTCGAAGAGCGAGGTCTCCTTGCCGAGAATGAACCAGCCGGACTCCATGACCCGGTGGTACGCGGCGTCGAGCTCGGCCTTGAGCTCGGTGTACGTGGCCTTCACGTCGAGGAACGGGATCATCGCTGTCCTGCGCCGGCCGCTTCGAGGAAGGCCGCGTGGTCTCGGATGTAATCGGATTCGAGGTACCCCGCCGAGGCGAGGACGACACAGATCGCGCCGGGCGAGAAGTCGCGGAGATCACGCCAGAGCATCGGCGGCACGTAGAGCCCTTTTCGCGGGCCATCGAGGCGGATCTCGCGCTGCTTCACGCCGTCGTCGAAGAGGATCGTGAACGAGCCCGCGAGCGCGATGAAGACCTGCTCGAGCGCCCTGTGCGCGTGGGCGCCGCGCGATCGGCCCGCGGGGACATCGTAGAGGTAGTAGATGCGGCGGACGTCGAACGGGAGATCCTTCGGCGATTCCATGAACGTGAGCGCGCCGCGATCGTCGGCGTGGCCCGGGAAATCGAGGAATTTACAGCCGTCGACACCGGACCTCATCGCGGCGCTCCGGGGCGCTGCACCGGCTTCGCGGGGACGCCCATGACGAGGACGCCGGGCGCGACGTCGCGCGTGACGACCGAGCCCGCGCCGACGATCGCGCCCGCGCCGATGCGCACGCGCGGGAGGAGCTTGGCGCCGACGCCGATCATCGCGCCGTCCTCGATCGTCGGGCCGCGGATGTCGTCGTCGCGGAAGCCGTCCTTGCCCATGGCGTTGTCGTTGGTCATGCCGACCATCGTGCTGATGAACACGTCGCGGCCGATCGTGGTGTTCCCGGTGATGTGGCAGAGGTCCATCACCTTGGTGCGATCGCCGATGCGGACGTTGTAGTTGAGCGTGACGTAGCGGCTGAGCAGGCAGCGCGCGCCGATGCGGCCCTGCTCGCGGATCGAGGCGCCGTCGCCGAGCAGCGTGCCTTCGCCGATCTCGACGTCGTAGAAGACGACCGCGTACGGCCCGATCGAGCAGCCGTCGCCGATGACGATCCGCCGCTCGAACGCGGGCAATCGCGCGGTGGCGCCGGCGCCCTTGGGCTCCTTGCCGAGGAACGCGCCGGGGAAGATCTCCACGCCCGCGCCGACGGTGACGCCCTCGGCGATCACGACGTGCGGGTGGATCACGGCGCCGTCACCGAGGACGACGCCGCGGCGGATCACGGCGAACTCGTGGACGGTGACGTTCCGACCGATCTGCTCGGTCTCGATCACGGCGAGCTTGCTCAGGCTCATGCGAGGCTCCTTGCGGCGGCGTCGAGATACCAGGCGACGGTCTTGCGAATGCCAGTCTCGAACGTCTCGACCGGGGTCCAGCCGAGCTCGCTCTTCATCTTCGCG
>JANYGI010000097.1 GCA_025362495.1 Byssovorax sp.
GTAGGCCACCCGCGGCGCCGCGTCGAAGGCGTCGCGAGAGGGCCTGTGGCGATCTTCACCCGCGTTCGTCGGGACGACGAGCGGATCCTCGCGGAACAGGAACGCCAGGCGGTAAGAAGCCCAGTAGTCGGCGACGGCCGCATGGATGTCGCGCTCGCGTAGCAGCTCACCGAGGTGCGCGTCGACGGCGAGGCTCGGATGCGGCGAGAGGCCGAACGGGGCGTACGACACCCACCCGGAGACGGCCGCCGAGATCAGGTACGGTCCGAGCGCGACGATGAGGCGTCGAGGCCCGAGCAGCGCGGCGACGGGCGCGAGCGCGAAGGGAGCGAGGAGCAGTATCGCCACCAGATACCGTGACGAGAAATGGTCCATCACCATCGGCGAGACGAGGAATCCGCCGAGCGTGACCGGGATCATCGCGGCGCCGACGAGGCCGAGGCGGCGGATTTCCCAGGGGATCGTGCAGCGGAAGAAGAACGCGGCCCCGGAAAGGAGGCCCAGCACCAGGAGCGCCGCCGCGAGCACCTGGAAGGCGTGGTAGGCGCGCCCCGGCTCCCAGGGGGCGTAATCGGACATGTGCTGAGCCGCGTAGATCCGCGTGCTCAGCAGCCACGGGAGGCAGACCTCGCGCAGCAGCTCGAGGTTGTGGGGCACGGCCGCGAGCGAGAGCTTCGTCTGCCCCCGGCTCGCCAGGGGATGATGGATGAGGAGCTGATACGGTATCAGCCCGATCAGCGCCCCGCCGAGGGTGGAGCCGAGTCGCTCCAGGATCACCCGCCGCGGCGGCAAGCCCGGCTCGAGGCGATCGAGGCCCGCGAGGAGGCCGAGCAGCGCCGCGCCCGGGAGGAACAGCAGCGCATACGGATCGGCGAAGCAGGCCAGGCCGGCGACGAGGCCGCCCGCGGCCGCGCGGAGGCGAGGACGAGCCGAGGAGGCCGCGCCGTCGAGGAGCCAGAGGCTGAGGAAAACGAGGGTGAGCGAGGCCTGGCGCGGCGGATAAAGGACGTAGGTGTGAACCGGATCCGGCGTGAAGACGAGCGGCGTGACCAGGATCGCGGCCCGGATGCCCGCCGCGTCCATCGATATCGCCGGGAGGCGCGCAAAGGCCTTGCGGAGCACCGAAAATGCGAACCAGGTGAGCCCGATGTGCTCGGCGAGCGTCGAGCCCATGAGCGCGAGCGGCGAGGGCCCCGTGAAGAAGAAGACGATCGCCGCGACGAAGGAGTCGACCGAGGTCTGGTAACCGCTGCCGAGCAGGAACCACGACCGCTCCCCGCGGAGGATGTGCATCGCCTGGAGCCCGACGATGGCCGCGTCGGAGTTGGTCCCCGCGGCGTTGATCAGCGGCGGGAGGCGAAAGAGAATCGACGCCGCGAGGACGACGAGCCAGGGCGCTGAGGGCCGGAGGCGGTTCCATCGGCCGGGAGTGGGCGGATCGCTCGGGGCCGGGGGCGTTTTCACCCGGAGCGATCTACCAAAAAAAACCGCCCGAGCGGTGAGGCTCGGGCGGCTTTTCGCACTTCGCGGGGCGTCGACGGGCGCGGGAAAGGACGTCTACCACTCGACCAGGGACATGGAAGGCTCACCGAACTCGCCGGTAGCTCACCCCTCCGCGCGCGTACGGAACCGCGAACGGCGAGGTTGTCCCAGGCCGTCGCGCGCGGAGGGGTGAGCTACCGATAGCGACGTTCTGGAACAGCCTTCCTTGTGAAGGATGCGAAACGAATTGCTCGGGCGGCGCAACGCCGCCCATGGTGCAGAGCACCAAGCTAGACTCGTGTCCTCGCGGCCCGCAGAGAGCTGCTGCGCGCTCTGCCATCCGCTGTTCCCGCGTTGTGAAAGACCATTCGAGGCCACCCTCGAAGTGCGTCGACGGTGGTATCACGAGCCGTTCCGGTTGGAAACGAAATCATTCGGGCCTCGAAATGACGCGAAAAGAGCTGATCGAAAGGGTGCGCGCGGGCCTCGGGGACGAGGCGCTCGGCGATCGCCAGGTGGCGGCGGTGATCGACCGCGTCTTCGAGGAGATCGCCGCGTCGCTGCGCGAGGAGGGCCGCTACACGCACCCGGGCTTCGGCACGTTCACGGTGCGCGTGCAGGCGGCGAAGACGGGCCGCAACCCCCGCACCGGCGAGGCGATGGCCCTCGACGAGGGGCGCACCGTCGCGTTCAAGCCCGCGCCGGATCTCAAGGGCTCCTTGCCGCGCGAGTAGCTACGGCGTCGGCGCGCTCAGGAGGTTCTGCGGGTTCGACGGCGAGACGGCGCCGGTGAAGTCGGCGTGGCTCACCCCGGTGTCGGTGCCGTTGCCGAGGGCGCCTCCGGGCTTGCGCTCGAGGCTCGCGTCGACAGTCCCCGCGGGAGACACTCCGTTGTCGTGCGGGAGGTTGCTCACCGGCGCGCCTTCGCACACGTAGGCGAGGCCCGGGCACGCGGTGAGGTTCGCGAGCGTGGCGGCGTCGAAGTAGAAGCAGACCGCGTCGACGACCGCCGCGCCGTGGAGGATCGCGACGCTCCCGCCGTCGGGGACGCCGCCGTTCACGAGCGGCGCGTCGGACGCCGGAGCCTGCGCGTACCCAGCCCCCGTGATCAGAAAATGGGCGTGCGGCGGGATGACCTGGGTCGACCAGAGGAAGCGCACCGCGGGCTTGTCGGCCGGCGCGACGGTGCAGTTGCCGACGGCGTTGCGGATGCTGACGACCCAGGTGGAGTCGAGCTGCACCGGGGCGCTGCCGGGGTTGTACACCTCGATGAACTCGTCGGCGCCGCCCGCGCCGGCGGGCGCGGCGCCGCGGCTGCGGATCTCGCTGAGCAGCAGGCGATCGGCGCACACGCCGCCGACGCAGCTCCCGCTCTGGCAGTCGATCGAGGCGCTGCACGCCTTGCCGGTGGCGCACGCCGGGCAGACGCCGCCGCCGCAGTCGACGGCCGTCTCGGCCCCGTTCTTCGCGAGGTCGGTGCAGCTCGGAGCCGCGCAGAGCTGCGCCGCGCAGACGTGACTCGCGCAGTCGGACGAAGCCGCGCAGCCCTCGCCCGCGGGGCACGCGCTGCACGTCGGGCCGCCGCAGTCTTTCCCGGTCTCGGCGCCGTTCTTCGCGCCGTCGCTGCACGTGGGGACGACGCACACGCCGGCCCCGCAGGCGAGGCTGACGCAGTCGGCCGGGACGCCGCATTTGGAGCCGAGCCCGCAGGCCGCGCAGGTGCCGCCGCCGCAATCGACGTCGGTCTCGGCGCCATCCTTGGTGACGTCGTTGCACGTCGGCGCCTTGCAGAAGCCAGCGGTACACACCGTGGACGAGCAGTCGTTTCCGATCGCGCAGGCCTTGCCGCCGAGGCATCCCGGGCAGCCGCTCCCGCAGTCGACGTCGGTCTCGGTGCCGTTCTTCGCCCCGTCGGTGCATGAGGGCGGCGCGCAGACGCCCATCGCGCAGTCGAGCGTCGCGCAGTCAGCGCCGAGCTTGCAGCCCTTGCCGAGGCCGCAGGGCGCGCAGCCGTTGCCCCCGCCGCAGTCCTTGGCCGTCTCGAGGCCGTTCTGCGCGCCGTCGGTGCACGTGGGCGCGGCGCAGAGCCCGCCGCTGCAGACCGCGCTCGCGCAGTCGCTGGCCGCGCTGCAAGTCGTCCCCGCGGGGCAGCCGGGGCAAGCGCCGCCGCCGCAGTCGACGAGGATCTCCGCGCCGTTCACGAGGCCGTCCGAGCACGTCGGCCCGATGCAGACGCCGCCGGCGCAGATGCCGCTCGCGCAGTCGGTGGGCCCCGCGCACCCCTGCCCGAGCGCGCACGCGTTGCAATCGGCACCGCCACAATCGACGCCTGTTTCACCGGCGTTCTTCGCGCCGTCGGTGCACGTCGCCGTGGCGCAGAGCTTCCCCGCGCAGACGTGGCTCGCGCAGTCGCCGCCGACCGCGCAGGCCTTGCCACTCGAGCAGCCGGGGCAGGCGCCGCCGCCGCAGTCGACGTCGCTCTCGGCGCCGTCCTTCGTGCCGCTGACGCAGCTCGCGGGGACGCAGACGCCCACCGAGCAGATCCCGCCCGCGCAGTCGCCGCCGTCGCCGCAGGCCTTGCCGTCGAGGCACTTCGCGCAGTCGAGGCCGCCGCAGTCGGCGTCGCTCTCGAGGCCGTTCTTCACGCCGTCGGTGCAGGCCGCGAGGCACGTCGATCCCGAGCACGATCCGCCGACGCAATCGGTCGCGAGCGCGCAGCCCTTCCCTGCCCCGCACGGCGCGCAGGCCGCGCCGCAGTCGACGTCGGTCTCGCTCCCGTTCTTCACGCCGTCGCTGCACGTCGCGGCCTTGCACGCGTGATCCGCGCCGCACACGCCGCTGTCGCAGTCCTTCGCGCGATCGCAGCCGTGCCCGTCGCCGCACGCGACGCAGAGGCCGCCGCAGTCGACGTCGGTCTCGGCGCCGTCCTTCGCGAGATCGAGGCACGTGGACGGGACGCAGCGGCTGTCGAGGCACTTGAGGCCCACCGCGCAGTCGCCCGCCGTCAGGCACGCGACGCACGCGCCGAGCCCGTCGCAGACCTTGCCGCCGTCGACGCTGCAGGCCTTGCCGCCCGCGTTCGCGGCGACGTTGACGGGCTTGCCCGCGGCGCACCCATCGTCGGTGCACGGGTTCTGATCGACGAAGGGATCCGCGGCGTCGTCCACGAGTTTCTCGCTGCCCGCGCCGTCGCAGGCGACGTGGCGGCAATCGCCGACGATCTGCGCGGCGATCGGCGTGTCGGCCGCGACGAGCGTCACCGAACAATGGCCGGCGACGCAGGCGCGACCGCGGCACGCGCTGTCGACGCCGGGGCAATCGCTCGGGCCGAAGCACTCGACGGCAGGGCCGCTGCTGCTGCTCTGCCCGCCGGCGCCGCCCTGGCTCCCGCCCATCCCCGAGCTCGTCGTCGCGCCGCTCGCGCCGCCGGTGCTCCCCGTGCTCGTGGTCTTCGGGATCGCGCCCCGATCGACCGAGGCGACGAGCTCGCACCCTGCGGCTCCGGCGGGCGCGACGAGAGCGAGGATCAGGAGGCGGCGAAAGGCGAAGGTTTTCATGGGCGACGAGCCCGCCAGGCTATCATGCTTCGCGCTCAGGATCGGCCGCGGCGAGAGCGCGCGCGGGCCTCTTCTCGACGACGCGCGGCGCGCAGAGTATCGAGCGGCGATGACCACGACCCACGAGGTGTTGAACCAGGTCCCGCCGCTCGTCGGCTACAACCCGTTCGATCGCGACGCGGCGCTGCGCGAGGCGCTCCAGCGCGAGGGCGGCGGGTTCGCCGAGGACGAAGCGCGGGCGCTCGGGGCGCGCGTCGGCACCGCCGAGATGCTGCAGTGGGGCTTCCAGGCCAACGAGTACCCGCCCGTCCTGAAGACGCACGATCGCTCCGGAAACCGGCTCGACGAGGTCGACTTCCATCCCGCCTGGCACGAGCTGATGCGGGTCTCGATCGAGGCGGGGCTCCACACTGATCCGTGGCAAGCGCCCCGCGACGGCGCCCACGTGGCGCGCGCCGCCAAGTTCATGCTCGTGGCGCAGAACGAGTACGGCCACCTCTGCCCGGTCGCGATGACCTACGCCGTGGTGCCCGCGCTGCGCCGTCAGCCCGACGTCGCCGCGACGTGGGAAGCGCTGCTTCTCTCGAAGAAATACGATCCCCGCTGCGTCCCCGCGGCGCAGAAGTCGGGGGTGATCATGGGCATGGCCATGACCGAAAAGCAGGGTGGATCCGACGTGCGCGCCAACACCACGCGCGCGGTCCCGATCGGCCCGGGCGGCCCCGGCGGCGAGTACCTGATCACCGGGCACAAGTGGTTCTGCTCCGCCCCGATGAGCGACGCGTTCCTGGTGCTCGCCCAGACGACGACGGGCGTGTCGTGCTTCCTCGTGCCGCGCTTCACCCCCGACGGGAAGAAGAACAAGCTCTATTTCCAGCGGTTGAAGAGCAAGCTCGGCAACCGATCCAACGCGTCGAGCGAGGTGGAGTTCGACGCGACGTGGGCGCAGATGGTCGGCGAGGAGGGGCGCGGCGTGCCGACGATCGTCGAGATGGTCAATCACACGCGGCTCGACTGCGTGCTCGGCTCGGCCAGCCTCTCGCGATCGGCGCTGACCCAGGCGCTGCACCACGCCGATCACCGGAGCGCGTTCGGTCGCACGCTCTCGCAGCAGCCGCTGATGAAGAACGTGCTCGCCGATCTCGCCGTCGAGTCCGAGGCCGCGACGCTGCTCGGGATGCGCCTCGCGCGCGCCTACGATCGGCAGAGCGACAAGGCCTTCGAGGCGCCGTTCAAGCGCATCGCCACCGCCGTCGCGAAGTACTGGGTCTGCAAGCGCGGGCCGGCGATCGCCGCCGAGGCGCTCGAGTGCCACGGCGGCAACGGCTTCGTCGAGGACTCGATCCTCCCGCGCCTCTACCGCGAGTCGCCGCTCAACTCGATCTGGGAAGGCTCGGGCAACGTGATCTGCCTCGACGTCCTCCGCGCCATGGCCCGCGAGCCCGGCACGATGGAGGCCCTGTTCCACGAGATCAAGCTCGCGGTCGGCCAGGATCGTCGCTTCGACGCGTACGTGCACACCCTCGAGACCGATCGCGACAGCGGCGATCTCGAGGTGCGCGCGCGCCGCTTCGTCGAGCGCCTCGCCCTCGGCCTCCAGGGCTCGCTCCTGCTGCGCTTCGGCCACCCGGCGATCACCGAGGCGTTCTGCGCCTCGCGCCTCGCGGGCGACTGGGGCCAGGCCTTCGGCACGCTGCCGCGCGACGTGAATTTCGACGCGATCCTCACCCGCGCTCGCGGGATCTGAGAGACTCCGCGCTCTCGTCATCTTCCCGGGGCTCGGCTCCTTCGAGGACGACGAGAGTGGGTGTCTGCGACCGGCTTGCGACGGTTCCTCCGCGTACCAGGTTTGCCGCTGGGCTCCAGATCGCGGAGGTTCTGTGCTGGTGCAAAAGCTCGTACTCGTCGCCGGTGCGCTCTTCAGCGCTCACGCGTTCGCCGCCGACAGCGCCTGGGAGTTTCCGGCGGACAACCTCGATCCCACCGTGTCTCCCGCCGACGACTTCTACGAGCACGCCGTCGGTGCCTGGCGAAAACACCAGCCCATCCCGGCGGATCGCGATCGCTGGGGCACCTTCGATGTGGTCCAGGAGAGAACGGAAGAGCGCCTCCGCGCCATCCTGGAGGACGCCGCGAGCGCCCACGCTCCGCCGGGGAGCGATCTCCAGAAGATCGGTGATTTTTACACGAGCGGTCTGGACACCGCGGCGATCGAGGCGGCCGGGATGGCGCCAATCGATCCAGAGCTGGCGCGGATAAGCCACGTGACGAGCCTCGAGGAGCTGGAGGCGGAGATCGCAGAGCTGCAGTCGATCGGCGTCGATGTCGCCTTCGATTTCGGGGCGATGCCCGATCCGATGGAGTCGACGCGGAACCTCGGAGTCGCCGACGAAGGGGGCCTGGGGCTGCCGGATCGAAGCTACTATTTCCCGAGCGACGAGGCCACGGCCGCGCGGCTCCGCGACTACACCGCACACGTCGCGAAGACGCTCGCGCTCGCGGGCGAGGCCATGGACGACGCCCGCGCCGACGCCGACCGCGTGGTGCGGCTGGAGACGACCCTCGCCGGAGGGACGATGAGCCGCGTCGAGCGGCGCGATCCGCACGCCGTTTACCACCCGACCAGCCTCGACGAGCTCGCAGCGCTGACTCCGCGGCTCTCGGGGACTCGGTATTTCGATCTCCTCGGTCTCCGCGGCATCGAGCGGATCAACGTGACCTCGCCGCGGTTCTTCCAGACGCTCGACGGGCTGCTCGCCGCGACGCCGATGGAGGACTGGAGAGCCTACCTGCGCTGGCACCTGCTCGAGGCCACGTCAGCCTATCTGCCCGCCGCGTTCGCCGACGAGAGCTACGCCTTCACCGCGCGGTTCAGCGGGACGACCGAGCCGCCGCCGCGGTGGCTCCGCGTGCTCCGCGCCACGAACGCCGCGCTCGGGTTCGCGGTCGGAAAGCTCTACGTCGAGCGGCATTTCTGGCCTCGACACCTTCCGCGTGCTCGATCCCCACACCGTCGCCTACCTCGATCTCACCGGGAGCGGCGTCGAGACCATCGCGCACCTGCGGCAGAATGGCCGGATCACGCTGATGTTCTGCGCCTTCTCCGGCGCTCCGAACATCGTCCGGCTCTACGGCCGAGGCGAGGTGATCCGCCACGACGAAGAGGGCTTTGCCGAGCTCGCTGCCCTGTTTGCCCCGGTGCCCGGCGCCCGCGCCTTGATCCGCGTACGGCTCGACCGGGTCTCGACCGCGTGCGGCTACGCCGTCCCGCGGACGGGGTACGAGGAGGACCGCGATATCCTGGTGAACTGGGCCCAGCACAAGAGCGCGGAGGAGATCACCCGCTACCGCGAGAAGAAGAACTCCGAGAGCGTCGACGGCTTGCCGGGGATCGAGAAGTAGATCGGTCACGCGGCGAGCAGGCTCTCGATCTCGCGGAGCGTCTCCGGTGCTGCGTCGCGGTGCCCGCGCGCCCGCAGCTCGTCGCGCCCGTTCGAGGGGATCGATCCGGGGGCGGGAGAGGGTTGCCCCGCTTCGAGGATGTCAAAGCTCGGCTCGCCCAGGCCTTCGCCCGTACACCAACATCAAAAATTAACACGGCTAGAATGTTTACAGTCGAGGTCGCATTGCGACCAGACACGATGTCCTCGACAAATCAACGAGAGGAGGCGTATCGTCATTCGAGATGAGGCAACCTGGACATGGCCTGAAATTGATTCTTCGCGCCGGGTGCGCGCCGCTCCTGGCGGGTGCCATGCTTCTCGTTCATTGTGGTCATTCCGATCCCGCGGAAAACGGCTCTCCTGACGCCGGCGACGAGCTCGACGGAGGGGCCGACGGCGCATGCAACGACGACGCTGGTACGCCGACTGGCGATGCCGGATCCGGGAGCTCGTACGTTCACCCGCTGGAAGGGCTCCGCTACTTTGACGTTCGTCAGGCGCCCTATGGCGCCATCGGCGACGGTAAGACCGACGACACCGCCGCCTTCCAGCACGCGCTCGACGCCGCCGCGAATCTTCCCGGGTTGACCAAACCGACCGATCCGGGGCACGGAGGGTTGGTCTTCGTGCCAGCCGGCACGTACCTCATCGCCGGGACGCTCGACATACCGAGCTACGTCACGCTCGTGGGGGAGACGCCGGCGCCAGCGTCCACAGCGATACCGTGGAACCCCGCCACTGGAACGGTCCTTCTCTCCACCGCCAGTGCCGGGAAGGCCGACGGCACTCCCTTTCTGTCGATGGGTCTCGCTTCGAACCTGGAAGGCGTCGCGATCTTCTATCCGAAACAGACCGACACCAATCCGCCCGTCGCTTATCCGTGGACGATCCGCGGCGTGCAGTTTCCGATTTCTCTCGTCAACGTCACGCTCGTCAATTCTTACCTGGGAGTCGACGTGGCAAGCTCCGCGTCGGGCCGGCACTTCTTCCGCGGGGTCTACGGTCAGCCGCTGAACACGGGTATTTACATCAGCAAATCCCTCGATACCGGGCGTGTTGAAAACATCCATTTCACACCGATCTGGCATTCCGAGGAGACGAGCCCTGCCCTCGCGTACCAGCGAAGCGTGGGCATCGGTATCAACTCCACCCGCGCGGACTGGGAAATCTTCCAGGACATCGAGGTGCGCGGCTACGCAGTTGGCCTTCTGCTCGGCCGGAGCGCTTGCGCCTCTCTCTGCGGCGTGGGTAACGGCCAGATCAGCGACCTGACGGTGGACGCCGACGTCGGCATCGAAGTCACGGGGACCGGTCCCGCCAGCTACTTCGTCCGCAATTTCACGTGGACCTCTTCGTGGAAGGGAACGAAGGGCCTCGCCATGTGGCATCCGGTCGGAGACGCGGCGTACATCGCGATGTCGAATGCCGACTTCAAAGCTCCGATGACGGGCGGCGTCCTCTGGGAGGGCGAAGGCACCTTCAGCCTTGCCGGAGGGAAAATTGGCCAGTGGTCGGCGACGACTGCCGCCCTTTCCTTCAAGGCGGGACGCGGGCTCGTGCAGCGCGCAGTCTTCGACAAAGGTGCCAACACCGCCATCGCCGTCTCGGGCACCGGGAAGCTGGTGGCCAATGCCAATCAACTCCAGGGAAACAAGATCAGCGGCACCGCTGTGGGAACCAACACGCCATGAGCACCAAGCAAGCGATGGAAGCTTCGCCTGCGCACCGAGCCTCGCACCGCGCCCGCCTTCGTGGCGCGTACGCCGTGGGCGCGGCGATCGTTGCCTGCGCCTCCTTCCGCGCGATCGACGTTCATGGCGACCCCTGTGGCCCCGGGACGACTCCGCCGGATCCTGCCACGGCGCGCCACGTTTTTTCGGTGAGCGTGCGCGACGCTCCGTACAACGCCAAGGGCGACGCCGTCGCCGACGACACCACAGGCATTCAGCATGCGCTCGACGACGCCAAGACGTTTCTCGATACGCCGTCGGCGGGAACGCGCGTCGCGACGGTCTTCATCTCGTCGGGCGCTTACCTGGTGCGAGGCCATCTGAGCGTACCTGCCGGCGTGATCGTGGCCGGCGTCTCTCGCGCACCGGGGGAGGCTCGGCCCCTCAGCGGCTCCGCGCTTTACGCCGTCGAGGGCGCCGGCAAGCCAACCGGCACGCCATTCATCACACTTGCCGAGCGCTCCACGCTGCGAGGTGTGACGATCTTCTATCCCGAGCAAGTCGATCAAGAGACGCCTATCACTTACCCGTGGGCGATCCGCGCGGGCGGAGAGAACGTCTCGATCATCGACGTGGCCTTGACCAATCCCTGGCAAGGAATCGACCTCGCCAGCAACGCGACGGCGGGGCACCTCGTCCAGCGCGTCTTTGGTCAGGCCATCCAGAGCGGCCTCGTCGTCGATCACTCGAGCGGCGGGGGCCGACTCGAGGACATCCACTTCTGGCCTTTCTGGAAGACGTCGGGCGCAACCCCCACGCGACAGTACACGGCCGCCCACGGGACGGCGTTCGACTTCCGCCTGGCGAAGGACGAAGTCGTCAAAGGGGTCCTCGAAATTGGCTTTCGCACGGGCATGCACTTCATGACCAGTCCGCCCACCGACTGCACCACCGGACTGCCCTGCGGCGCGAGCAGCGGGACCATGACGGACATCAACTTCGACACGACCGGCATCAGCCTCGACATTTCCAGCACCGATGCAGCCGGCTGGAAAATAGACGGCGTGAATTCGGTGGGTGACGTCGGCACGTACCCCATCGCCATCTGGCACCAGGGCCCTTCCTACGCAAAGATGGATATCTCCAATGCGGCTTTCTGGGGCGGCCATGCGAGCGGTGACACCTGGGTGGGGCTCTACCAGATCCTCCGCTGGGATGGGATCGGGGACATCGCTCTCTCCAGCTCGAACATGCTTCATCAGAACCCCAATACGCCGGCGGTCGACATTCGCGCTGGAACGGCTGTCATCGATGGAAACTACTTCGGCGAGGGCGTTGGGGTGGCGATCGCTTCGAGTGGCGGCGCGAAGGTCACGGCAACCGGGAATCAGATGATTGGCAATACGGTCACCGGAGCCGTGAAGCTCACCGCCAACGCGATGTGACTGGACCTGCTGCGCTCAAGATCAGCCGGCGAGCAGGCTCTCGATCTCGCGCAGCGTCTCCGTGTCGTCGCCGATCATCTCCTTCATCGACTGGATCCGACCGGCGACCACGCGGGCGATCTTCTCTTCCACGGTGGCGTCGGCGTACGTCCAGTAGACCTGGGCGAAGCGGCCGTCGCGGTGACAGCGGCCTTCGATCTGCGCCATCTGGATCGCGGACCAGCGGAGATCGTGGATGATCTCGGAGCGGGGAGCGTCGTTGTGCTCGCCCTGGTGGAGCGATATGCCCTCTTCGACGGTGAAGAGGATCACGCGCGCCACGCCCTTCTGGAAGCGGAGCCGCTCCTGCTCGCGCGCGGCGGCCGGGATGCCGCCGTGGATCGCCGCGCACGGGACGGCGCCGAGGCCACTCTCGAAGGCTTCGCGCAGCGCCGTGAGCGTCTCGACGAAGGCGACCGATATCGCCACCTGGCGGCCATTTTCAAGCAAATCGCGCGCGAGGTCGACCGTGCCAGCGGCCCGGATGAGCGAGCTCTTCTGGCGGAGGCGCAGGATGGCGGCGAGCGCCGATCGCGGGTCCTTGCCGCGCGGCAGAAGGTCGAACTCGCGGCGGAAGGCCGTCCACGCATCCTCGTAAAGCGCGCGGGCGTCGGGCGCGAGCTCGACCGGCGTGAGGATACGATTGATCGCGGGCCAGCCGGCGATGTCCTCGGGGCGGCGGCGCAGGCCGGCGGGGCTCTCGCCGGCGCGCGGGGCGTCGAACAGCAGCGCTCGTACCTTCGCGCAATCCGCACGATCGCCGCGCCACTCCCATTTACCGAAGGTGCCGCGGGTGACGCCGAGCTTCTGATCGATGCACCACTGTTCGAAGGCCTTGAGATCCTTGGCGCGCGCGCCGGTGGCCGAGGCGAGGACCGGGGCGAGATACGATAGCTCGAGGGGATTCTGCCCCGCCGTGGCCGAGAGCCAGAGCGTGAATCCGGCGCTGGCGACGAGCTTCGCGGCGAGCTTGGACCGCGCGGCCGTGGGGTTCTTGCAGCGATGGCTCTCGTCGAGGACGACGACGTCGGTGTCGGGCGCGGTGCCGGCGCGGGCGAGCCCCTTCTTCGAGCGGACCTTCTTGCGGGCGGCGTCGCTGAGCTCGAACAGCTTGCCGAGGCGCTCGTAATTGAGGACGACGATCTGCTTGGCGCCGTCGCCCATCGCTTCGATCGTGCGGCGCCAGTGGGGCACCACGCTGAGCGGGCAGACGATCAGGACGCTCTCGACGTCTCGCATCTCGAGGATCGCGGCCCAGGTGGAGAGGGTTTTGCCGAGGCCGACGTCGTCGGCGAGGAGAAAGCCCGGGCGGCCCGCGGCGCGGGCGGCGACGATCGCGCGAACGGCCGAGACCTGGTGCGGCCGGAGCTGGAGCGCGGAGGCAGCTTTGCGGACAGGCGCGGGAGCGGCCCCGCCCGAGAGCTCCTGCTGCACGCGCATCTCCCACGAGTACGGCTGGGCCCGGAACGGGGCGAGCGCGCGAGGGACCTTTTGCCCCTCGTAAACGAACACGCCGTGAGAGGCGTCCCAGCGGGCGGACTCCGCGGCGGCCACACCGCGCAACGCAAAGGGCACATCGAGAACGAACGCCGTCATGACGACGCGCATACCACAAGGCAAGCTCGAGGATCAGGTCGACGACGGGGAGCGCGCGACCGGGGCGGCGAGCGCGGACGACGCGCGACGTCGTCTCCCCCATCCCCGGGATCGGCGTGGCCGTGCTCTCGGCGCCCGGCCGAGGCGCGGCCGCCTCGCGACGCGCGTCAACCCGAGGTTGACACTGTAGACCCGCAGTTTTCATCTGCCCGTCTGTGCCCAGCGCAGGATCACCGTGGCAGCGGCCGCAGCGGGCCATTTCCGTGTAACTCGACAGGCTCCCTCGAAACCGCGCGCGGAGCACCCGCTGGCACCTGCCTTGCTCTGACAATCCTCGAACCTGAAGACTCCTGAACAGGAGACGTCGCAGGGGACATCTCGGTGACTGTGGTGGTCATGGAGATGAGCTCGCGACTTCGATTCTTCAAGGCGAGGATCAAACCATGCGTCGACATAGCAAGATGAGCTTCCCGAGCGTCGCTGCTCTGCTGCTCGCGCTCCCGCTTGGCTCGATGGGCGGCTGCTCCGTCGAGGGCCCCGGCGAACAGGAGGACTCCGTCACCGTGGGGTTGACCCGCAGGATCTTCGACGCCGTCGAGGAGACCGGCCCCACCGTCTTTGCCGCGCGCGCAGTGCCGAAGTCGGAGCGACGCGTCGCGGTGAACATGGACGCTCTGGAGTCACAGCGGCTGGTGCTCAACCTGCCCGGTCGGGAGCTCATCGCCGTCTCCTCGGCCATCGCGGAGCGAGAAGAGAGCTCGGAGTGGATCGGGAAGATCGAAGGAGAATCGACGCTCGACAACGAGGTGATCGTGACGCGCAACCACGGCGCCGTCTCCGGCTACATCCGGCTGGACGGCGTCGTTTACGAGATCGAGCCCACGGCAGCGGGGGAGACCCTCTTCTTCGAACGATCCAGCGCGGCGATCGAGGACGATGAAGAAGACACCGTTGCTCCCGCGCCGAAGCCGGCCCCCGCGCCGGCGGGGACCGGGCCTTCCCACGAGGCCGCGCTGGTCCTGGGCAGCAAGCAGATCGACGTGATGATCGTCTATACCACCGCGGCGAAGGTGATGTGAGGAACACGGCGGGCGTCATCGCCGGCTTCCGCACGCAGTCGCTTTGCGCGACGGCGAGCGAAGCCGGAACGACCACGCTCAGTTGCCCGTCAGGCAAGGTCATCACCAGCGTCAGCTTCGCGAGCCACGGCACGCCGGTCGGCGGCTGCGGCGGCTTCTCGACCAGCTCGTGCAACGCGACTGGCTCCATGTCCGCCGTCAACGCGGCGTGTTTGAACAAGGCGAGCTGCGCCGTCAGCGCGTCCAACAGGGTGTTCGGAGACCCGTGCTACGGCACGAAGAAGCGGCTGTCGGTGCAGTTCGCCTGCGGAGGCTGAGCTCCGCCGCCCCGGAGCCCATCCGCGGCTCCGAGGACTCGTTCGACCGACGCCGTTCCACCGCAGCGCGCGCGGGCCGCGCCAGGGTGACGTTCGATCAATCGTCTCTGTCTGTGTGTGTGTGTCAATTCGTTGAAGGAGGATGCCATGAAACTGTATCTCGCGACCTTTGCTCTGGTGATGATGACGGCCGGTTGCAACGGCGACGTCGACAGCGATGTTGCTCCGCAAGACCCGCAGGTCGGCACGGAGGCAAACGCTCTCGGTGGGAACTTTTTCGACAGCTTCAGCGGCTACAACTCCTCCCTCTGGACGAGGGCGAGCTGGGCCGATCCGTGGCCGAACAACTGCGGCTGGAAGCAGGATCATGTCTCCTTCGCCGGTGACTTCATGCAGCTGCTCCTCGACAACTCGCCGAGCGCTGGGCGGGGATTCAGCGGCGCCGAGCTCTCGAGCAACAGCCTGTTCGGGTACGGCAAGGCCGAGACCCGGATGATCGCCGCCAAGCGGAGCGGCGTCATCTCGTCGTTCTTCACCTACACCGGCGCGTCGGATGGGAACCCGTGGGACGAAATCGACGTCGAGTTCCTCGGGGACGACACCACCAGCGTTCAATTCAACTACTTCAAGAACGGCAACGCCCATCACGAGTACATCCACCACCTCGGCTTCGACGGCGCGGCGGCTTATCACAACTATGCCATCGTCTGGACGCCGAACTCGATCAAGTGGCAGGTCGACAGCCAGACCGTTCACACGGTGTGGGGCGACCCGTCCACCCTCCCCAGCCACCCGATGCACATCATGATGAACCTGTGGAACACGACGGGCGTGGACGGCTGGGCCGGCTCCTTCACGTATCCCGGGCACTCCCTCACCGCAGGCTACGACTGGACTCAGTACTTCGCCAATGCCACCAATTGAAGCCTCCGGATCGCCGGCTCCACGGGGCGCCGGCGATTTCAGAGCGGGCCTCGATCATCAATGACGGTTCCAGAGGAGAGTTTGTCGGTCATGACTACCAGTGAAGCGCTCAATACGCTCTTCCTGCGGGAGCACAATCGTATCTGCGATGTGCTCTCGCGCAGCAACCCCTCGTGGGACGATGAGCGGCTCTTCCAGACGGCTCGCAACATCGTGATCGTCCTCGTCATCAAGATCGTCGTCGAGGAGTACATCAACCACATCTCGCCGTACGACTTCAAGTTCAAGGTCGATCTACCGATCACCAGAGCCAGCCAACCCGCTGCTGGCCGAGAACATCTGGAATGAGAAGACGTTCGGTGCCGACGGGCTCCAGATCCTCACCAGCACCGGCAGCCTGTCCGACATCGTGCACCGGAACCTCCCCGCGAGCGGCGCGAGCTTCCTGATCTCGATGACCCGCACGAGCTGAGCTCGGGGTCGGGACCCCGAAACCAGGGTTGAAGGCGCCGGAATTTACTTCCGGCACCAGGACCGTCGGAGCGCCCTGAAACCGAGGAAGTGGCTGGACGGCGAATGCCGGCCAGACTGTGAGCGCCATCAGGCCACCGGGCAGGTCCGGCTCCCGACGAGCGTCGTGAAAGCGCTCGTCCTTGCCGTTCCGGGTCGAAGGTGAGATTGTTCCTCTGGACGCTCGACCTCGAACGGGAGAATCGAATCAATGAAACACCACCGATTGCTGTGGACGGCGCTCCTGGCGCTCCCCCTCGCGCTGAGCGCGGTCGGCTGCAAGGCCGGCTCCGAGGCCTCCGGGCACCGGGCGCCGACCGGCGAGCCCGAGACCGAGCCGTTCGGCCGGCTCACCGTGGAGGCGCTCGACGCCAAGATGGCCGAGGCCAGGGCCGGCAAGCTCGCGCTGGCCATCATCGACAACAACGGGCGCGAGCGCTACGCGAAGAGCCACATCGCCACGGCGAAGTGGGTGGAGTCCAACGCCGTCACCGCGGCCGATTTGCCCGCCGACAAGGACACGACGCTCGTCTTCTATTGCGCAAACGACCATTGAAGCGCTTGCCATACCGGCGCGGTCAGCGCCGTCAAGCTCGGTTACAAGAACGTGTTCATTCTGCCCGCCGGGATCATGGGCTGGGAAAAAGCCCAGAAGCCCATCGAGAGGGGGTAGCCCATTCACCGCTGAACCGTGGAGCGCTGCGAATCAGCGCTCCACGATCTTCGAGCAGCGGAGTGCCTCCGTTCCTCCCGTTCCCGTTCCCGTTCGCCCGGTCCGGGAACAGGAACGGGAACGGAGGGCTCAGGGAGCAGCGCTGTCGAGCGCCGCGAGCTGCTTCAGCAGCTTGGCCCCCAGCAGCGGATCCGTCATGTAGATGTACGCGGCATACCCGCTCAGCCGAGCCACCGAGTCGCCCGCCTTGAGCGGTTTGCCGTGGCTGGCGTTGTGGATCGCGGCGCGGATCTCCCGCTTCATCTCGCGCGGAACGCGGGGCGCGCCGCTGCCATTCACCACCAGGCCCGTGACCTTCTGCCGCGATCCAGAGCGGGTGATCCGCGTCTTCTTCGGATGGACGCGAAACCCTTCGTCGACCGCGACGCGGCCGATCGATCCGAGCAGCGCGCCGAGGCGCGGCCCGGCCTTGTGGGTATCCGGTAAGCTGAACGTGAGGTCGTCGGCGTAGCGCGTGTAACGCCAGCCGAGCTTGGCCGCGAGCGCCGTCAGGCGGCGATCGAGGCGCAAGCAAAGCGTATTGGTGAGAGCGGGGCTGGTCGGCGCGCCCTGCGGGAGGCAGCGCGGGCCGAGGGCGACATAGTACGTCTTGCCGTCGCGTTCGACGATCTCGCGCGGCGCCTCGGTGCAGAGGAGCGCCATCAACGTGGCCACCTGATCGCGGTAGCCGGCCTTGCGGAAGATGCCTTTGGCGCGACGGAAGGTGACGGTCGGGAAGAAGTCTTTGAGGTCGACCTTGAGGATGATCTTCGAGGCGACGTGCGCCGCGGCGTTGGTGGCGATGGAGCGGCCGGCGAGGAACCCGTGGCTCTTGCCGTGCACCGGGAGGCGCTCGACGACGTGCTCGAGGATCCAGCGCTGAGCGGCCTTGAGCTTCGGTAGAGGGGCCCAGATCGCGCGCTCGGAGCCGTCGCGCTTGGGGATCGTGAAGCGGCGGTAATGAATGCTCTCCGCCGCGTCGCGGTGGAAGGCCAGCCAGCGCAGCTCGGGGATGGTGAGGCCGAGCGCCTCGGCGAGCTTCTGGGGCTTGTCAATCGGCGGGAGATCGTTCTCGGCGGCGCGCTCCTCGGCGCTCGCGTGATCCCATTTGTCGAAGTCGAGCTCGTCGGACCAGAACAGGCCCTCGCCCTCGCCGAGGTGGACGACGTGCGTCTCGCGGTACGCGAGCCAGGTCTCGCGCTTGAGCCGACGGCGCTCGGCGGCCTCTTCCTTGAGGCTCTTCTTGTAGGCCGCGAGCTCGGCCTTGCTCAGGTCGTCGGTCTTCTTCCGCTCGAGGACGAAGCCGCGGGTGCGCAGCTCTTGCTGCACGTAGGCGTTGACGCCGCCGGCCTGGCCGATGGCGCGCCAGAGGTCGAGGAGGCGCTCGGAGTTCGTTCGCGTCGTCATCGGGATCAGCTCGCGCTCGCGTCGAGGAAGCCGCGTTTTTCGAGGTCGTCCACGCGCGCGAAGTAGGCGGCGCGGGCGTCGTCGATCGAGTTGAAGAAGAGGCTCTGGACGCGCGCGTCCTGCCCGCGCAAACCCCAGCGGACCTTGAGGCGCTTCTGATCGAGCGCGAGCTGGTAGACGTCCTCGCCCTTCACGTGGCGGCGAGCGTAAGTGCGGGTCTCGATCGTGACGCGATCGCGATCCTTGCCGCGCTCCTTGCGGCGCTTCACCTCTTCGCGCGCTTCGAAGAGCCGGAGCGCGATCAGGTGCTCGCACGGGCCCTCCTTGAGCTGGTGCTTGCGGAAGAAGGCGCAGGTGCACTCGGCCTTCTTCACGCGGCCCTCGTCGTCGAGGAGGAGCTCGGGGCGGTACTCGCGCTTCTCGGCGGCGACGGTGATCTTGCCCGTGAGCTCGAGGCCGACGCCGTGGATCCGGTTCTCGGTGGCCACGCGGACGACGCCTTTCTGGGCGCAGAGATCGTGGGCGCGGCGCTCGCGGACGTTGCGAAACTCGAAGCGCGACGGATCGAGCGGCTCGCCGGTGAGCGGGCGGTACCGGTAGATCTCGCTCGCGACGTCGAACATCAGCTTGCCTTGCTGGCAGCCGACTTGAAGGGCTTCCAGCGCCTCGGCCGGGGAGAGCTTGGTTGCCTTGGCGATGGCCTCGGCCGAGCCCGACCAGGTCTTCGCGAGGTGGGCCGTGACGCGCTCGGCCGCGGCCGAGTCGGCCCGGCGCGGGAGCAGCAGATCGAAGCTGACGGCCTGCGCCCAGTTCGCCGAGGTGAACCCCGAGAGGCCGAGCGTGAAGGTGAACGCGCCGGCGCGGAGGACGTAGAAGCTCGGCAGCCCCGAGCCGAGGATGTGGACGTCGATCGCGTCGGCGAAGGGCAAGAGGCGGCGCAGCAGCATCAGCCGGCGGCGCCCCCAGATGCGGACGACCTCGGGCTTCGAGCCCTTGAAGACGCCGGCGGTCGTCGGGATCACGACCTCCCACGGCTCGAGGACGAGGCGCGGAGCTTCGCCGGGGACGAGCTCGATCCGCATGCCGCGGCCGCCGCGCTTCGGCTTCGCGCTCTTCGCGGCGCCCGGCGTCGGCGTGGGCACGTCGGCGTTGAGGCGGAGGTGCCGGAGCACGTTGTAGAGATCGATCGGCGCGAGGCGGAACGCGGTGCGCGGCAGGGTGCCGGCCGACTGCACCTGGAGGAAGCCGCGCAGCCACGCGTCGGGCACGCGGACCTTCTTTTCGAGCACTTCGGGAACGCCGGTCGTGGTGAGCGCGACCGCGTGCGAGGCCACGGCGAGGCGCGTCTCGCGGTAGCTGCGCATGCGCTGCACGCCGCCGAAGAGCTCGTCGCTGAAGTCGATGTTGGTGGTCCCGAAGATCGGGCTCGGGTCGGGCTCGAGCGCCGAGAGATCGACGCCGAGCTTGGCGTAGCTACCCTCGTCCTTGCTGAAGACCTCGAAGAAGATCTCGTCGGGGTGGACCGAGACGATCGGATCGAGGAGCGCGAACGCCAGCGGATCGTTGCGCTGCAGCCAGTCGACGTAGGCGCGCTGGGCCTCCCAGAGATCGAGCCCGGCGGAGGCCTTCTTGAGGCGCGTGTACGCGAGGTACGCGGTGCGATCCTTCGGGACGTAGCGGAAGTCGCTCTGGACGACGTCGTGGAGCGCGGAGAGCGCCTCGCGGAAGCGGAGCGGATCCTTGATCTTGCCGCCGCCGCGGACCTCGCTGCGGTGGACGTTGCCGAAGAGCGCGACCGTCGCCGCGCCGGCGTCGGCGACGACCTGGCTCGCGCCCGCGTAGCCGAGCTCGACGTCGGTGCGCGGCGCGACGACGTCGTCGCCCTCGGCCGCCCTGGGATCCGTTCCCTCGGGAGATGCAGGGGTTTCGGTGCTCATCGCGATGCCTCCCGCGCGGCCGCGGCTTGCTCGGTCTTCTTCTTCAGGTAGCGATGCCCGCGGCGGAGCGCGCGCCACGCGGCCTTGCGGAGCTCTTCGTCCTCGGCCTCGTCCTTCGCGAGGGCGAGGATCGGCGCGAAGGCCGCGTCGGTGGCGATGCGCGCTAGCGCCTCGATCGCGCCGAGCCGCGTGGCCTCGGGCAGCTTGCGGTCGGTGAGCGCCGCGGCGAGGCCGGCGACGTCGCCGCCCTCGACCAGCAGCGGGAGCGCGACGCCCTGGGTGTGGACCTCGAGGGCGGCGCCGCGGAGCGCGACGAGGGCGCTCTGCGGGTGCCCCGCGAGGAGACGGCGGAGGCTGTCGCGATCGTCGAGGAGACGCGGCGCCAGCGCGGCGGCGCGCTCCGGCGCGAGCTTGCCGATCGCCCCGGCGGCGATCTCGCGCTCGCGACCGTCGTTGCCGACGGCGGCGGCGGCGAGCGCGTCGAGGCCCGGCGCCTTCGCGAAGCCCGACGCCAGCGCCGTCAGCGCCGCGACGCGCACCGGCCGCGCGTGCCCGTCGTCGCCGCCGAGCGAGGCCGCCGCGACCACCTCGGCGTCGCCGATCTCGAGCTTGCCGAGCGCCTCGACGAGGCGGCGATAGCGCGCTGTCGCGGCCTCGAGATCGACGTCGTCGCGATCGATCTCGGCCCGCGCTTTGAGCCAGCCCGCGGCGGCCTTCTGCGCGGCCGCGATGACGCCCTTGCCGTGGGCCTTCGCCGCGGCCTTTCCAGCGCGCGCCACGATCTGCGCGGCGACCTGCGCCACGCGCTCGTGCACGCTCTCGAGTCGCGCCGCGGCCGCGTCGAGGGGCAGCGGCGATCGCGCGAGCAGCGCCGCCGTGAGCGGGCGAACGAGCTCGTCCTCGCGCTCCTCGGGGATCTTCGGGAGCAGGTCGAGGATCCGCGCCGCATCGCCGCGCTCGCGGAGCCGCTCGACGGTCCGCGGCTCGAGGTCGCCGTACGCGGCGCAGGCCAGCGCGTAGTCGGGCTCGAGCGAGTCGTCGCCGTCGAGCTTGCGCAGGCTCTCGGCGGCCCTCCTCGCGACGCGGTAATCGTCCTCGTTCTCGAGGCGATCGAGGAGCGCCGCGCGGCTCGCGGGATCGGGCGAGTGAGCGAGGATCTCCGCTACCTGGAGGCGGATCTGAGCGTCGTCGTCCTTCGCGCGATCGCGCACGAGGCGCCAGCCTTCGAGGCTGTCGAACCAGCGCAGGCCGGCCAGCGCCTGCCGCGCGACGCCGCCGTTGCCCGCGGCGAGGCGGAGCAAGATCGCCTCGATTTGTGGGCCTTTCGGCGTGGCCTTGAGGTGTCCGATCGACTCGGCGGCCTCTTCCTGGAGGGCGTGGCCCGCCTCGTTGACGAGGCGCAGGAGCGGATCGAGGCCGCGCGGATCGGCGAGCTTGCCGAGGGCGCGCACCGCGCGGCGGCGCTCGTCGAGCTCGGGGAGCAGATCGATCCCGGTGAGCAGGACGCGGATGCCGTCGGCGCGTCCCGCGAGCGCGAGGCTCTCGGCCGCGAGGAGCTGCGTCGACGGGCTCGGGTGCGAGAGCGCGGCGACGAGCGGCTCGGCGGAGCCGCCGCGCTTGCGCAGGCGGAACCCGAGGGCCTCCACGGCGCGGTCGCGGACGTCGTCCTTGGCGAACGTGGCGAGCGGCGTGAGCGCGACCTCGACGGCGCGCGACGGCGCCCAGCGAGCGGCCGGGAGGAGCTGCCCGAGGAGCGCGGCGTCACCGAGGCGGTAGGCCGCGTCGAGCAGCTGCGCGAGCACGGCGTCGTGGCGCGGGTGCGGCTTCTCGCCGGCGAGCTCGGCGCTCGCGCCCTCGAGCTCGGGATCGTGGATCTCCTGATCGTAGCCGCTCACGGTGAGCAGCGCGCCGAACGCGCCGCTGCGCTTCTTGCGATCGTCGAGGTACGCGAGCAGGCGCGGCGCGATCGCCGGGAGGCGGAACGCCGCGGCCGCGGACAGCAGCGCGCTCGTCATCGCCGTGCCCGCGGGATCGCGATCGATCCGGTCGAGCAGCGCGTCGGGCGCGCGCGGATCGCCGAGGCGGCCGAGCGCCTCGATCGCGCGCCGCTGCGCCTCGCCGTCGAGCATCGTCACGAGGGCCGCGAACGCCGCGGGATCCTTCTTCCCGGCGAGCTCGATCGCCACGCCCTCGCGGACGTGGCCGTAGCGTGAACCGAGCGCGCCGCGGAGCGCCTTCTTCACCGCGTCGCTGCTCTCCCAGAGCTCGGCGAGGCCGGCGACGGATCGATCGCGAACGCCCGGCGATCGCGCGAGCAAGCCCTGCTCGTGCACCGTCGCGGGCACGACGAAATCGAGCAGCAGCTTGCCCGCCTCGTCCTGGAGGCCGTCGGTCGTGACGAGGAAGACCTGCTCCAGCACCTTGCGGCGCTGCGCGGCCTCGCCTCCGGAGGCGAGGAGCGCGAGGCCCATCGCCCCGACGTCGCGCTGCCCCACCGCCAGCGCCTCGGCGCCGAGCTCGGCCGAGGGCATGCCGATCGCGACCAGCGTGTCGAACCCGAGCTTGCGCACGGTGGCCACGGGATCGCCGAGCGCGAGCAAGAGGAGCGGCAAGATGCCTTCTCTTTCGCCCGGCGCGAGGCGCGCCATCTCCGCGAGGCGGGCGATCGCGGTCAGGCGCACGCGCACCTCGAGCGCCCCGCCGACCTGACGCGAGAGGCCCGCGTAAGCGCCCGTGACGACGCGGCGAAGCTCGGCCTCGGCGTACTCGGGGGCGGCCCGCTTGCGCTTCTTCGCGGCGGCGAGGAGCGCGTCGATCGTCGACGCGAAGCGCTGCTGGTAGATCGCGAACGCGTGCTCGAAGCGGTCCTGCTTCTCGTCGTCGAGGGCGTCGAGGAGCCTCGCCGTGCGGACCTTGAGCTGCGGATCGCCGAAGGTGAGCGCCTCGGCGAGGATCCGCGCGGTGTCGCCCGGGATCGTGAACGCCCTGGCGTCGTCGCCGCGATCGTTGAGCAGCTCGAGCACGAAGGCCGTGAACGCCGCGGGATCCGCGAACGACTCGAGGGCCCGCGCCGCCGTGAGCCGCACGCGCGGGTGCGACGACGACAGCGCCGCGAGGCACCGATCCGGCGCGCCGTCTTGCTCGCTCGACTCGATCAGCATCATCGCCAGGAGGGCGCGGCTGCGGACCTTCTCGTCGCCGTGATCGAGGTAGGCCATGAAGAGATCCGCAGCCGTTTCGCCGAGCGCGATCGAGGCCGCGAGCCCGCGGAGAGCGAGCGGGGCGGCCGCCGTGACGAGCCCCTTGAGAATCGGCAGGCCAGCCGGATCCGCGGCGGCAGCGAGGCCTAGCGCGGCGTCGCGCGCGAGGTCGGCGTCGGAGGCCGCGAGCGCGTCCTTGAGGGGCGCGAGGTCCCCGTCGGGGCGCGCGACGCCGCCGAGCGCCTCGACCGCGGCGCCGACGATCCGCTTGTCTTTGTGGGTCGCGAGCGCGGCGATGGCCGGCTGCGCTTCTGGCGATCCCAGCTCGCCGAGGGCGCGGAGCGCGCGCGCCACGCGATCGATCCAGGCCTCGCGCTTCTCGGCGAGCTCCGGCTCTTTCTCGGTGACGAGGCCGAGCAGCGGGGCGAGCGCCCTCGGATCGCCGAGGATCGCGCGGGCCGCGGCGGCGCGGACGCGCACGTCGGCGTGCGGGCTCTCCATCGCGGCGGACGCCTCGTCGGCGAGCAGCGCCAAGGCCGCGGCTATGCGGACCTTCTCGGCGTCATCGCCGAGGGCCTTCTCCAGGAGCGCCCGCGCGCCGTTGACGCGGCGCTTCGCGATCACCTCGATCGTCTTCAGCTTGAGATCGACGTGGCGCCCCGCGAGCGCGGCGGCGAGCGGCTCCGGCGCCTTGCCCTTGCTGCGCTTCTGCGAAAAATCGAAGGCCTCGCCCCGCACGCCCGCGTCGGGATCGCCGAGGATATCGAGCAGCAGCGCGGCGGCCCACGGCTCCTGGATCCGGCCCATGACCTCGTTCAGCACCTCGCGGCGCACCTCGGCGTGGACGCTGCGGAGCGCGAAGCGGAGCGTGGCTGCGCCTCCGCCGCCGATCTCGATCGCCAGCGCGGCCTTGAAGGCCTCGCCGCGCACGGCGCCGGCGGAGTCGTCGAGCGCGCGAGAGAGCAGCGCCGCGGCCGGCGCCGCGAGATCCTTCGGCGGATCCTTCTTGAGGACGCGGACGAGGAGCTGCAGGGCGCGGCCGCGCACGTCGGCCTCCGGCGCGAGCAAGCCCGCCTCGGCGGCGCGCAGCGGGGTCTGCTCTTCGAGCTTCGCCAGTGACGAGAACGCCGCGTCGCGCACCTCGCCGGCGCCGTCGCGGAGGAGCTGGCGCAGGCGCGGAAGGCCGCGTGCATCGCCGAGATCGGCGAGGGCGCGGCAGGCCTCCACGCGCGCGCTCGGCTGCTTCTCGTTGGTGAGCTGGAGCAGCGTCCCGAAGGCGCGCTCGTCCTGGAGCGAAGCGAGCCCGCGCGCGCCGGCGAGGCACGTGTCGAGCGCGCGGCTCGCCATCGCCTCCAGCAGCGGGCGGAGATCGGCCTCGACGAGCGTGGACGCCTCGGGCCTGGCCTTCTTCGACGTGGCCTTCGGCTCCGCGGTCGCGGCGGCCCTGGCGCGTGACGCCCTGGTTTCGGCCTTGGTTTCACCCTCGGCCACGGCGGCCTTCTGCCCGAACGTCGCGAGCTCCCCGAGCTTCGCGGCGAGATCGCGATCGCGCGCGCCGAGCGCCCCGGCCAGCGCGGGGCGCGTCATCAGCGACACCAGGAACGCCGCGCGGCGCACGTCCGCGTCGGGATCGCCCTCGTGACGACGGAGCGCGGCGAGCACCTCGGCCTCTCCGAGCAAGTGCCGCTGGAACGCGCGCACCAGCGCGAGGCGACGGATGTCGGCGCGGCGCGATCGCAGGGCGATGATCACGGCCTCGGCGCTGGGCGCGGGCAGCAGCTCTTCGAGCCCTGCGACGGCCGCGGCGCGCACCTCCACGGGCTCGTCGTCGAGCGCCTGGACGAGCCGCGCCATCGCCTGATCGTCGGTCTTCGCGAGCGCGGTCAGCGCCGTCACCGCGGCGGCGCCGACGTCGCGCTTCTTCGCGTCGAGGCCGAGCTCGAGCGGCCGCAGCGAAGCTTGCCCCTCGTGCGCGCGCAGCCCGGCGAGGGCCGCGAGCCGCACCTGCTCTTCGCCCGCGGTGAGCAGCGCCTCGAGGGGCTTCACGGCGCGCGGGTTCTTCGTCGCGCCGAGCAGCGTCGTCGCCAGCGCGCGCAGGCCGTGATCGGCGTCGCCCGAGGCGCGCGCCGCCACGATCTCGATCGCCCGCGCGTCGTCGTGCGCCGCGAGCGCGCGCAGCGCGGCCTCGCGGCGCTCGGGCGCGCGCTCCTCGAACGCGTGCTCGGCGAGCGCGTAGGCATCGCGCACGATCAGCGAGCGCTCGTTGACCTTGCCGCCTGTGTCGAGCGGGAAGAGGCGGATCGTCGCGTCCTCGGCGAGGACCGCGAGGTGGGCTCGCCCCTTGTGCTCCACGCGCATCAGCGCGACGGCGTTGCCGACGCCGTCCTTCAGCGTCGACGGCCGCTTCTTCGGCCCGCGGGTCCAGGTCTTGATCGTCCCGTCGCGGCCGCCCGTGTAGAGCTTGTCGTCGAGGCCGACGCCGATCGCCGTCGGGGCGCCGTCGTGCGCGGAGCCGCCGGCGCGATCCTCCGGCTCGAGCTCGCCGCGCACGTGCGTGAGCAGCAGCTTGCCGTCGGATCCGCCCGAGTACACCCGCGGCTCGTCGGGATCGAAGAGCAGCGCGGTGACCGCGCCCTCGTGGATCTTCTTCGACGAGGCGCCGATGAAATCGCGCCGCTCCTCGCCGTCGAAGACCGCGATCGTCCCGCGCGACGTGCCCGCGACGAGCCACGCGCCCGGGGCGTCGGCCGCCAGCACCGTGCCCGCGTCCGGGAGCGCGAGCGTCTGCAAACGCTTCCCCTTGGCTCGATCGACGATCACGATCGACGCGCCGGAGATCGCCGCGAGGCGCCCCTCGGAGAGCACGGCGAGCGCGACCGGCGCGGGATCGAGCGCCTCGCCGAGCGGCGCGAGATCGCCGCCGTCGGCCTTGCCGCGATGGATTCGCCCGTCGGTCCCTGCGACGAACACGAAGCCGTCGGCCTCGACGATGGCGACGGCGCCGCCCGGGAGCCCGTCCTCGTCGAGGTCGCCCTTGTCGAGATCGAGGCGATACACCGCGGTGGGGCGGCCCTCCGGGTGCACCGTCACGAAGACGAGCACGTGCTTCTGCGCGAGCCCGGCCCGGAGCGCACCCCGGAACGACGCGTACCTGTCAGCGGTGGTGTCGGCGCTCACGCGGCTACTTTCGAGGGCTGGGGCGCGGCCTTTCGAGCCGCGGCGATCCGGGTCAGGGCGACGAGGCACGCCGCGCGCTCGCTCGCGCCGCGCGTGGCCGAGAACTCCTGGAGCAGCGGCTCGATGACGTCCGCGAAGGCGAGATCCTCGACCGCGAGATCCCGGAGCGCCTCGACGAGCGCGAGCTTGGCTTTGCGCGCGGGGATGGGCCGCGTCCGCGCGACGGGCGCGGCCTTCGGCGCGGGCTTGCCACCCACGGCCTTTGCCGCCTTCGCGGCCTGCGATTTCATCCGACCCGGCGACACCGTGAAGAGGATCCGCCGCAGAAAATCGCGGAGCGCATCGTCACCTGCCGGACGCCCCGCCGGGCGCTGCGGCGGCCCCGCCGGCGGCGTCACGGCGGCGATCTTCTTCGCGGCGTCGAGCTTCTTGCCGACGGTGATCTCGGGCTTGGGCGCCGGCTTCCAGTGCAGCGTGATCCCCTTGTCGCGGTAGAGCGACCACACGGTGCGGATCACGAACGAGCGCACCTGCCGATCGGGGCTCTCGGTGAGGCGGAACAGCTCCTCCGGGATTGCCAGCCGCGGGTTCAGGCCGATGAGCCGCATCCCGAGCGCGCGCGTCTCGGCGTCGAGCGACTCGCAGAAGCGGTACACCGCGTCGGCGGTCAGCGCCTCGGGCGGCATGCGGTAACGCGCGTGCTCGCGCTCTTCACCGACGGTGAGAGCCTTCGCGAGGAAGTCGCGCACCTCGGCGTACGGCGCCTCGCAGAGCTCGACCACGGCTTCAATTGAAGGCTTCCAGCGCGCGAGCTCCCAGCGCGCGAGCTCGAGCGCGAAGGCGCGGATCGGCTCGCGCGGATCCGAGAACAGCGGCCGCACGCGATCGAACGTCAGGAACGCGGCGGGCATCTCCGCGCCGGGATCCACCGGTCGATCCGTCTCCGCGAGGCTGATGTCCGGGTGGTGCCGGCGGATGTAGCGCATCGCGAAGAGCCGCAGCGGCGCGTCGACGGGGCCGGGCTCGGTCGCGAGGGTCCAGAGCCGGAGCGCGCCCTCGGTCACCGTGTCGGCGGAGAACGTCCGCTGCTCGCCCGCGAGCATCTGCAGGAACGCCGTCTCCGAGATGATCTTGATCGGCGCGCCCTGACCGACGAGCTTCTCGGCGTCGACCTGCTTCGAACCTTTTCGCCCTGCGCCGTAGAGCGGCGACCCCTCGTCGCCGATGACCAGGTAGTCGAGCTTGGCGTTGACGCTCGACGCGTTCTTGCCGTTCGCACCGGTGACCTTCTTCGTCGCGTCACCGCGCTGCATCGTCGCCAGCTTGCCGGTGAACAGGAAGCTCTGGCCCTCGAGATCGATGGTCGCGGGCGCCGCCTTCGCGGCCTCGACCGGCCTGGGCTCTTCCTTCTTCGGCGCGAAGTCCGCCGGCAAAAAGGCCTTGATCATGTACTCGACGGCGAAGTCTGCGTACTCCTTCTCGCTCCTCGCCGCGAGCTGCATGAGCCAGTCGAAGCCGAGCTCGCCGGGCGAAAACTTGCGCACGTCGCTCAGCAGCTCGAGCGCCAGCGTCGACAGGCGCGGGCTCCACGCGAGCTCCTTCGCCCACGGCCTCCCCGAGGCTTTCAGCTCGTTCACCCACGGATCGGCGTCCCACGTCGGGCGGAACGCGAGGGCGCGCAGCAGCGGCGCGCCGAGATCCTTGGCCTTGATCCGCTCTTCCTCGATCCAGCCGGCGACGGCGCTGCTCGTGAGCGGATGGACCAGCACGCGCCGGAGAAAATCGCCGTCGAGATCGCCTTCGGGGAAGCGCGCGAGCGCGTCGAGGGCGAAGCGCGCCGCCGACGACGTCAGCCGCGGATCGTCGAGCAGCCCCTGGAAAAAGGATGCGCCGAGGGCCCTGGGCGCGTGGATCTTCGCGAGCAGATCCGACGCCAGCTCGAACACCTCGTCGCTCTCCGAGAGCAGCCGCTCGGCGAACCACGCCGGGGTGAGCTCCTTCGCGCCGAAGTACTTGCGGATCGCCGCGGCGGCCTGCTCGTGGCCGTGATCGGTACCGAGGAGGCGCCCCCAGCCGTCGAGGCCGATCTCTTTCCTCGGATCGCGATCGGCGAGGAGATCGCGCGCCACCTTGCGGACCTCGTCGCTGTCGTTGTTGGCGAGGCGAATCAGCTCGTCGAGCGAGAGATCGCGGGCGTGCGTGCGCGCGTACGACGCCGCGTATTTGCGGGCGTCGTCCGACGGCGAATCGAGGAGCGCGATCACCGCGGCGTGGAGCCCGAGCTCGCGGAACGCGCCTTGCTCGAAGCGCGGGACGTTGGCGAAGAGCCAGATCACGAAGTCGTCGACCTCGGAGCTGCCCACCGCGACGAGGCGCGCGGCCCACGCCGGCTCGACGTCGCGGAGCTGGGCGCGAAAATCCGTCTTCAGGGCGGCGACGGCGAAGCTCCGGGCTTGATCGGATCGCGCGCGCTCCAGCAGCGTGAACAGCGGCCGCGGCGTGCGGCGCCAGAGGTCGGCGTAGGCGCGGTACTGCGTCAGGCTGCTGGTGCGGCGATCGAGCTTGAAGCGCCGCCGGGTGAACTTCTTCGTCTCGTGAAAGACGATGTGGTTGAAGACCCACGTGCCGAGCCAGCGCACGCCGCCCGCGTCGTAGAAGCGCAGCACCGAGGACGCCGCGTCGGCGTAGGCCGCGGGCAGCGTCTCGGCGCAGCGCCGCAGGTTGCGCCAGACGCGGCGCACGAGGTAGCCCAGCGTTTTCTTGCTGATCTCCCGCTGGAACTGGCCCCCCATCGAGAACGCGGCATCGAATCGGGCCGCGAGCGCGCCCTGCATCTCCCAGTCGCCGCGGGCCTCGGCCTCCTTGAAGATGCGCTTCATCGCGCGCCACGGGCCCCACGCGAGATGGATCTTTTCGATGATCCGGATCAACGTGTCGCGCTCGAACGCGCCGTCCGCGGCCCACAGCTCGAGCAAGATCCGATCGAGCCGCATCCGGTCCGGGAGGTCGGCCTCGGCGCCCTTCGCCTCGAGGGCCTTGAACCCTTCGATGCGACGATGCCGCTGCTCTTCCGGTGTCTTCTTCAGGAACTCGCGGCCGCGCAGCTCCGCCGTGAAGACTGGAAGCGTCAGCGCGGTCTCGCGCGCAGGCGCGTCGCTCTCGCCCGGCGAGGCGTCGGGTTGCTCGCCCAGCGCGACGATCAAGTCGGCCAGATCGCCGTCCCTTGCGTCCCACGCGCGGCGCACGTCCTCGAAACTGAGCGCTCGTTCCATGCGATCCCCGGCGCCGGGCCCCGCGCCGCGGCGGGCGGAGCATCGCGCGGGATGCCGGATGACATCAACGGTTTTCTCTCCGTCCAGGTCAGCCCCGAGGTTCGACCCTGGAATGCCCGGTGTGCGGCGCGACGTTCCTCGCCCACCCCCGATGAACCTCCGTCAAGCCGCGCTCGCGCTCCTTCCTTTCCTGAGCGCGTGCGTCGCGCAGGCGCCTCACCTGGCCGCGACGCCGGCGCCGATCCTGACGGCGTTTGACGCGAGCCAGACGCTCGCGACACCGGTCATGACGCTCGCTGCACCGATGATGACGCTCCCGACGTCGAACACGGCCGAGGCGATACCGATCGTCGTGAGCCCCGTTCCTGCTGCGCAACGCGCCTTTCGCGAGCCGCTCGTCGCGCGCGCCGATACCCACGCTGTCGTCCTGCTCTATCACCTCTTCGGAGCGACGATGACCAGCGCACAGAGCCTCTCCCCCGACGCGTTCGACGCGCAGCTCGGCTGGCTCGCCGACCATCACGTGGAGATCATCACCGCGGCCGAGCTCGCGAGCTTCCTCGACGGCGCGCTCACGCTCCCCGCGCGCGTCGCGGTGATAACCCTCGACGACGGGCACGTCAGCACCTTTGCGCGGGCCTATCCGATCCTGAAGAAGCACGACGTCCGCTTCACGCTCGCGCTCAACACCGAGGCGATCGAAGGGCATCGCCCCGAGGCCGTGACCTGGGACAACGTCAACGAGATGCTGGCCTCGGGCCTGTGCGAGCTCGCCAGCCACAGCCACATTCACGGTCACATGGAGCGACTGACCGAGGCCTCGAATCGCCGCGAGGTCACCCTCTCGCGCGCGATCATCGAGCAGCGCACCGGCGTGCGCGCCGAGACGTTCGTGTTCCCGTTCGGCGGCCACGATCAGCGCGTGATGAGCCTCGTCAAGGAGGCCGGCTACCGCGCGGCGTTCGCGGTGGGGACGGGGCGAGTGCGCCTCGATTCGCCGCGGTGGGAGCTGCCGCGCAAGGGCGTGCTGCGCTCGACCACGCTGAGCGATCTCGCGGTGCTGTTCTCGTCCTGATCGCCCCGGCTCACCGCGCCGTCCCTCTCGACGAGCGTCCTCGCTGCGCGACGCCGACGGCCCGGTGACGGCGCACCGCCTGCGCCGCCTCGACGTCCCGATGCGATCGAGCCGGGGTCGCTGGACGTTTCGTGCGGCGGGCGCACGATCGGTCTGCCAAGGCTTCGTGGTCGAGGATATGGTCTCGCCGTCGCGCCCCTCTGCGCGCGCCGGCGGAGGCAGCTCGCGAGGCCTCCGCCCTCCTTCATCGTGAACCCGCTCGTCCCCGATTTCATCCTGCACAAGGACAGCCTGCACCAGACCTCGGGTGAGCTCGAGGCCGCGGCGCTCTTCGTGGACATCGCCGGGTTCACCGCCGTCACCACGCGCCTCGTGCAGCACGGCCGCGAGGGCGCCGAGGCCCTGGCGCACACGCTCCGCTTCTATTTCGATCCGCTGATCAAGGCCGTCCACGAGGCCGGTGGCTTCATCACCGGGTTCGCCGGCGACGCGTGCACCGCGCTCTTCGAGGACACCCGCCTCCGCAACGCCGCCGAGTTCGCGCTCGACGCCGCCAACCGCATGCAGCGCTTCGTCGCCGAGAACCCGGTGCACGAGACCCGCTTCGGAAGCTTCGGCTTCTCGCTCCGCGTCGGGCTCTCGTGGGGCAAGGTCCTCTGGGAGATCGTCCCGGCGACGCCCGATCGCTCGTACTTCTGCTTTCACGGGCCCGCCGTCGAGGGGTGCGCCGCCGTCGAGCACCACGCCGAAGCCGGCCAGGTGCTCCTCGACGCGGCCTTCCGCCGCCGCGTCCCCCGCGCCGAGGCCACCCACGTGATCGGCGACGTGTTCCGCGAGATCCGATCGAGCGCGCCGAGCCAGCGCCTCGGCGCGCAGTGGCTCCCGGCGGGCCCCGAGGCCGCGCGCTTCCTCGCCCCGGGGATCATGTCGATCCCCGCCCTCGGCGAGTTCCGCGACGTCGTCAGCGTCTTCGCGCTCTTCCAGGACGCGACCGATCTGCCGACGCTGGTGCGCCTGCTCCACGACCTCGCGCAGCGCTACGGCGGCACGTTCAGCGGCCTCGATTTCGGCGACAAGGGCACCAACGTGCTCATCCATTTCGGCGCCCCGCTGGCGCACGAGAACGACACCGAGCGCGCCCTCGACTTCGCGATCGAGCTCCGCCGCACCTGCCCTTTGCCGACGCGGCTCTGCGCGGGGATCACCCGCGACGTCCGCTACGTCGGCTTCAACGGCGGGACCCGCCGCCACGAGTTCGCGTGCCTGGGCCGCGCCACCAACCTCGCCGCGCGCCTGATGATGAAGGCCGCCGTCGGCGAGATCCTCTGCGATCCCAGGGTCGCCGCCGACGCCGGCGCCGCATACCACCTGAAATCGAAGGGCCACCTCGCGCTCAAGGGCTTCGACAAGCCGGTCGAGGCGTTCGCGCTCGGGCGCAAGCGGCAGCAGTCGATCCACAAAGAGTTCTCGGCGAAGGAGCTCGTGGGTCGCGCCGCGGAGCTCGCCGCGCTCGAGGCCGCGGTCGCGCCGATCTTCGCGTCCCCTCCCCGCCCCGCCGGCGTGATCCACATCGACGGCGACGCGGGCCTCGGCAAGAGCTACCTCGTCGAGACCTTCCGCCGCGCCCTGGATCACCGCCCCGGCCCGCCGCTCCTGTGGATCGAGGCGCCCTGCGATCAGACGCTGCAGCGCTCGTTCAACGCCTTCGAATCGGCGCTGCGCGAGTACTTCCACCAGGCCGCGGCGGCGGGCAAAGAAGAGAACCACGTCCGCTTCGACGACGCGCTCGACTGGCTGCTCGATCGCCTCCCCGAGAGCGCGGCGGCGCTGCGGCGCGAGCTCGATCAGGCCCGCTCGATCTTCGCCGCGCTGGCGGGGATCCGCCGCGAGGGCTCACTCTACGAGCGCCTCAACCCCAAGGATCGCTTCTCGCGCACGCTCGCGGCGATCACCTCGTGGATCCAGGCCGAGGCCCTGCTCGGGCCGGTGGTGCTCCACCTGGAAGACGCGCAGTGGGCCGACGTCGACACGCTGCGGGCCGTGCAGGCGATCGCCCGCCTCAGCGCCGACGGCGCGCCGATCGCGGTGCTCTCGAGCTCGCGCTACCGCGACGACGGCACGACGTTCCGGATCAGCCTTGACGGCGACGTGCCCCGCGCCGACATCGCGCTCGGCCCGCTCACGACCGAGCAGATCGGGCAGGTCGCCGACAACGCCGCCGGTCGCCGCGTCCCCGACATCTTCCGCGCGCTGCTGCTCGAGCACGCCGGCGGAAACCCTTTCTACACCGAGGAAATCGTCTCTTACTGGGCCGACTCCAGCGTCGAGCACGTGCTCGGCGACTCGACGGTATCCTCGCCCAGCGTCGCGCTCCTCCCGAGCGACGTGAACACGATCCTGATAGCCCGGCTCGACCGCCTCCCGCCTCCCGTGAAGAGCACCGTCCTCGCCGCGGCGGTGCTCGGCAAGGAGTTCGACATCCGCATCCTCGCGCACATGCTCGACACCCGCGCCGGCCTCGTCGGGCACGTGCGCGCGGCCGAGGTGCAGCGGATCTGGACGTCGAGCGACGGCGTGCTCTACCGCTTCCGCAACACGCTGCTCCGCAACGCGGCCTACGAGATCCAGGCGCGCGCGCGGCTGCAACGCCTGCATTTCCGCGCCGCGGAGGCCACCGAGCTCATCCATCGGGGCGATCTCGACGATCACTTCGCGGTGCTCGCGCGGCACTACCGCCGGGCCGACGCGCCCGATCGCGCGCGCCACTATTTCCTCCGCGCCGCGCGCCAGGCGGTGAGCCGCTGGGCCCACGCCGAGGCCAAGCGCATGTACCGCGGCTACCTCAAGCTCGTGCCGACGCCGACGCCGGAGAGCATCGTCGCGCGCTACGAGCTCGGCCGCGACGCCCTCGAGATCGCCGGCGAGCTCTCGCGCGCGCGCGACGAGCACGGCCTGGTGATCGCCGAGGCAGCGCAGATCGGCGACAAGGGCTCGGAGGCGCTCGGGTGGCTCGGCCTGGGCCGCGTGCGCTGGGCCACGGGCGACCTCGACGAGGCCGAGGGTTGCCTCGCCCAGGCCCTGGCGATCGCGCGCAGCAGCCAGGGCCGCTGGACCGAGAGCCGCGTCCTCGCGCAGCTCGCGCTGGTCCACCGCGGCCGCGGCCACACCGATCTCGCGCTCGCCGCCTTCGAGGAGGCGCTCCGCATCGGCGTCGCGCTCGGCATCCACGACGAGACCACGGTCTTCGGCGGCATCGTCCAGCACTTCGCGACGGAGGGCCGCGTCGACGAGGCCCTCGCGCTCTACGAGCAGGCCATGGACCTGCGGCGCGAAGGCTGAGGCGGATCGCGGCTCAGGGCGCGGTTCCGGCGAGGATCCTCATCGCGCGGAGCCGGTAGCCGGCGGCGTTGCCGGAGATCATGCCCGGCGGAAAGATCGGCTCTTCGATCGTCGCGTCCACGGCGTCGCACGCGAGCCAGCGCTGCTGGATCACCTGCGCGTGGACGACTCCCGGCAGCGTCAGACTGCCAATCGGGGTGCGCGCGAGCGTCGCCAGGTCGAGCCGCGCGGTCTCGCACGTATCGTCCGCGCAGACGAGACCTCTGGCCAGCGTCCCGTCGAGGACCTGATCGCCGACGGCGTAGCTGTTCGCGATCGCGTAGAGGAGCGGATCATCGGTCGAGCCTCCCATTTGCGTGCCCTCGGGGCTCACACGCCAGACCTGCGGAGTCCCTGATGGGAGGAAGTCGCCGACGAGAAACCAGCCCTTCGGCGCCGGGACTGCCAGCCAGTAATTCTTGACGATCTCCGGCGTCGTGAGGATCGTCGTCCACGTTGCCCCCGGAACGAGCGGGGCAAACGAGACCGACGTCCCGTCGGTCAACGAGCGGGTATACGCCGTCACGACCGGTCCAGAAGGGAGGGTGACGCGCCTCATCGGCGTCCTGTCGCCAACTTCGAAGAGCGGTGTGCTCTGGCCCGTGGCCCACTCGAAGCGCTCCAGATCGGGCTTGGCGTGCCCCCAGAGGATCGCCTCGTCGCCGGAGAATGCTCCGAAGAACGGCGAGTAGCCGGCCGGCAAGTCGTGACTCATCCCCGCGCTCCAGACTTCGCCCTTCGCGTCGAGCGTGAGATCCGTGAGGGCCGCTGCTGCAGGACTCTTTTCGACGACGCATCGGAGCGGATCGCCGTAGCACCCGGCGTAGCCCGGAACGTGATGAAGCAACGAAGTCACTCCGGTCGCCAGGTCGACGAAGCGGAGGGTCGCGCTCGGCCCGGGCTCCGGGGAGTCCGCAGCCTCGATGTACTCACGTCCGTTCACCGAGACCACGAATGGCTCCGAGGTGTCTTTCGCGTCTTCGTACACCACGCGGGGCGCCACCGATCCGGGGCACCCGACGTCGGCGACGCAGGCCCCTTCGTCGCAGCGCTCGCCGACGACGCAGCCGAACGAGGTCACGCAGGGAGCGCCGCTCGCAGGAGCAGGAGCCGGCGTCACGTCGACCGAGCCGCAGCCGACGAGCGCGAGAAGACCGATCAGCAAGCGGCGCATGCCACCAGCAGTATCAGCCCCGCTGCTCCCGCGGCGAACTACTTGCATCGCGAACGCCGGTGAGCTTCGTCGCGGGAAAGACGCCGGCCTTTGCCGTGCCCACCATCGCGTCGCCGTCGATGGTGACCTCGAATTTCACGTTGAGCCGCAGGGGTTTCGTCACGTCTTGATTCCATGTCAGGCGACTGCCGTCGATGCGCGCCTCGAGGAACGAGACGGTCTCCTGGCCTTGCCGGGCCGTACCCCGGAGCGCTCCATCGGTCGTGGTGATTTCGAGCACGATGGGCTGCTTGCCGATCGGCGTGGCGATGATGACGTTCCAGGTTCCGTCGACGACCATTCGATAACTCCTTTGCCGCAATCCATGCCGTGAAATCAGGGCGCGATCGGCTCGGGACCGCGCGCCCGCCACACCGTGCCTCGCCGCTCGTAGGCGAACAGCGACTCGACCGCGTGGGCGATCCGCGGGCCGATCTCGCGCTCGAGCAGGTACAGCGCGAGATCGAGCCCCGACGTCACGCCACCCGCGGAGACGAGGTTACCGTCGTCGACCACGCGCGCGGCGACGGCGATAGCGCCCGTCGCCGCGAGCACGTCCATACCGAGGTGGTGAGTGACCGCGTGGCGCCCGGTCAGGAGCCCGGCCATCGCCAGCACGAGAGAGCCACCGCAGACCGTGGCCACGGTGACCCCCGGCCTCCCGAGAGCGCGCTCCAGCGGCGCCGAGAGGCCACTCTCGATGGCGCGACCGAGGAGAGCAGGTATCGTGTCGGGTCCATCACCGCTGACCGGGCCGGCGGCGCCCGGCACGAGGATCAGAGTGGCACGCTCCACATCGAGCGCCGCGGTGGCGGCGATCGTGACGCCGCTCGGGCCGCTGGGCACCGCGCGGGCTCCCGCCAGCGAGACGAATTCGACGCGAAGGGCGCCTCCCGCCGCGATCCCGCCGGCAGAGAGCACCTCGTAGGGCGCGACCGCGTCCAGCAGATCGAAGCCGTCGAAGAGGACAATCTGAGCGAGCATGGCAATCCTTCCCGGGCCGCGGCAACTCACGACCACGACCCCGACTATCGCTCCCCCGCCCCGCCCGCGCGAGCGGCCAAAACGACAATGATCGACGACTTCGCGCCACGCCTGCCGCGCGCCTGCGCGTAGAGTGGCGCATGCCTTCTCCTCCCTCGCCCTCACGCCGCGATCGGCTCGCCGGGGGCGTTCACGGCCTCCTCGTCGGCGACGCGGTCGGTGTCCCGTACGAGTTTCACCGGCCCGAGGCGCTCCCCGAGCTCGCCGCGATCGAGCTCGATCCGCCGGCGAATTTTCACCGCGCGCACCTCGGCGTCCCGCCCGGCACCTGGTCGGACGACGGCGCCCACGCCCTCTGCCTGCTGGCCTCGCTGCTCGAAAAAGATCGGCTCGACGTCGACGATCTCGGGCGACGCCTGCTGGCCTGGTACGACGAGGGGTATCTGGCCGTCGGAGGCAAGGTGTTCGACGTCGGTATCCAGACGGGTCGCGCCCTCCGCGCGCTCCGCAGCGGGACTCCGGCCTCGCACAGCGGGCCTGCCGACACGCAGGACAACGGCAATGGCGCGCTGATGCGCGTGCTCCCGCTGGCGCTCTGGCACCGCGGCCCGGACGCCGAGCTGGTCTGTGACGCCCACGATCAATCGGCCGTGACCCACGGACACCCTCGCTCCCAGGCGTGCTGCGCCCTTTACTGCCTCTGGGCCCGCCGGATCCTCGCTGACGCGGCCGATCCCTGGGCCGAGGCGGTGGCCGCGCTCCGCTCGATTTACAGCGATTTTCCTGGCTACTCCGGAGAGCTCGAAGGCGCGATCCGCCCCGACGACGCGCCCGACGGGCGAGGCGGTGGCTACGTGGTCGACTGCCTGCGATCGGCGCGCCTGGCGATGCTCGCCGGCCCCTACGAAGCGGTGGTGAAGGCGGCCATCGCGCTCGGCCACGACACCGACACGACGGCCTGCGTCGCGGGCGGGGTCGCCGGCGCGCGAGACGGCGTCGAGGCCATTCCGCCGCGCTGGCTCGACCGCCTGCGCGGTCGCGATCTCTGCGATCCGTTGATCGAAGCCTTGCTGGCGCGGGGATGAGTCGCCGCGCGCAACCAGGGCCGGCGCAAACCGTCCCGGAAACAACGCCGCACAATCCATTCATTCCGGGCCTTGCGCAGAGTCCATCTTGCGCGGAAGATAGCTCGAGGGGGCTTTCGGGGACATTCGTCTCCGGATCTGGCCATGCAAGCAGAGCTGAACACGCGGGCGACATTGACGAGCTCGCCCGGCGCGCGCCCGGCGCAGGAGCAGGTGCGCGTGCTGCCTGGCCTCGTCGCCGGGGCGATCTCCGGCACCCTGATCGTCACGTTCGGGATCTCGCTGGCGGCGCTCATCTTCACGGGCGATCTGGCGCACTACGTTCCGGCCGGGATTGGCGTCCTCCTGTTCAGCTCGTTCCTGATCGGCGCGGTCGTCGCGCTCAAGAGCTCGTTCAAGCCCGTGATCTCGGCTCCGCAGGAGAACACCTCGGTCATCCTCGCCCTGATGGCGACGGCGATTGGCCAGAAGCTCCCCGCGGGCGCCGACGCGCTGCCCACCATCCTCGCCTCGTTCGCGCTGGCCTCGATCGGGACTGGCACCCTCTTTGCGATCCTCGGGTGGCTGCGGCTCGGGAAGATCGTCCGCTACATCCCCTACCCCGTGATTGGCGGCTTCCTCGGCGGCACCGGCTGGCTCCTCGTGCAAGGCTCGCTCTCGGTCCTCACCGGCGTCACGATCACCGCCGACAACGTGCAGCGGCTGTTCGCCCCCGGCGCGGCGGTGGCCTGGGTCCCGGGGATCGCGTTCGGCGCGCTGATCACGCTGGTGATCCGCCGCAAACATCATTTCTTGTTGCTCCCTGGCCTGCTCGCCGGCGGGGTCGGGATATTCTATCTGGTGCTCGCCGCCTCCGGCATCTCGGTCGCCACGGCCGAGGCCCGCGGGTATCTGCTCGGCCCCTTCCCACAAGGAGGCCTGTGGCCGCCGTTTCGCCTCGAAGCGCTGGGGCGCATCGACTGGGGCATCCTCCGCGGCATGGCGGGCAGCATCGCGGCGCTGACGGTGCTCGCGGCGATATCGATCCTCCTCAACGCCTCTGGCCTCGAGCTCGCCACCGACGAGGAGATCGATCTCGATCGCGAGCTGCGCGCCACGGCCCTCGCCAACCTGCTCTCCGGCGCGCTCGGCGGCGTCATGGGCTACCTGTCGCTGAGCGAGTCCACGCTCAATTACAAGATCGGCGCGCGGACGCGGCTACCTGGCCTGATCTCGGCCGGCCTCAGCCTGCTCACCCTCATCGCCGGGGCCGCCGCCGTCTCCTATTTCCCCAAGCCCGTCCTCGGAGGATTGCTGTTCTTCCTCGGCCTCTCGTTCCTGCTCGAGACGGTCTACGACGCCTGGTTTCGCCTCCCGGTGGTGGAGTATGCGCTGGTGCTCGCCATCCTCGGCGCGGTGGTCATGCAGGGGTTCCTCGCGGGGATCGGCGCCGGCCTGGTGATCTCGGCGGTGCTGTTCGCCGCGAGCTACGCGCGGATCCAGGTCGTCAAGCACGCGATCAAGGGCTCGCTCCTCCGCAGCAAGGCCTCGCGCACGGCCGCGAAAGAGACGATCTTGAAGCGGCGCGGGGGCCGGATCCACGTGCTCCAGCTCCAGGGCTACATCTTCTTCGGCACCGCGTACGATCTACTGAAAGACGTGCAGCTGCGCCTGCTCGCGGTCGGGGCCGACAAGGCGCGCTTCGTCGTCCTCGATTTTCATCACGTCGACGGGCTCGATTCATCGGCCGTGGTCGCCTTCACGCGCATGCGCAAGCTCGCCGCGGCCGAGGGCGCGACGCTGGCCTTCACCGAGCTGCCGAGGAGCGTGTCACGGCAGCTCGAGCGCGGCGGGTGCCTCGATCGCGCGGCCGCGGCGCCGCCGCCCGGGCGCCTGCCTCGGGCGGCGCGCCCCGCTGCGGCGGTGTTCGAGGATCTCGATCGCGGCCTCGAGTGGTGTGAAAATCAGGTCCTCGGCGCCGGCTCGGAGGACGAGATCGCCCCCGAATCCGAGCGCGCCCTGCTGCATCGGCTCCGCGATTACCTCGAGCGGATCGAGGCCCCGGCGGGCTACGATCTCTACCGCCGCGGCGACGTGGCCGACGATCTCATCCTGATCGAATCGGGCGAGGTCGTGGCCTGGATCGAGGTCGACGAGGGCCGCTCGAAGCGCCTGCGCACCATGGGCGCGGGCAGCGTCGTCGGCGAGGCGGGGCTGTACCTCGGGCAGCCGCGATCGGCCTCGGTGCGCACGTCGCGCCCCTCGGTGCTTCATCGCCTCACGGCCGGATCGCTGCGGCGAATGACGCGCGACGCGCCCGAGCTCGCGGCGGCGCTTCATCAGTACGTGGCGCGCCTGCTCGCCGAGCGCGTGGTCGAGACCACCAGCGCGGCGCAGATGGTGTTCTACGGCGGAGTGTGATCCGCCGACGCGAACGGCTAACGTGGCCCGCGCCGATGCCGACCCCGACGCCGCCCGCGAGGCCCACGCTCCTGCCCGCGCCGGGCGAGCCCGACGCTTGTTATCTCCTCGATCTCTCGGGCTGGGCGCGCGGGATCCACGAGGTGCGTCGGCCGCTCACCGGCGATCATGTCGTCTCGCGATCGGTCGTGGGGCGCCTGGTGAACCTGCTGCTCGATCAGCGGCCGGCGTTCCTCGCCGTCGCCGCCGACACCCCGGGCGCGACGTGGCAGAACGCGATCTGGCCCGGATACAAGGCGAAACGCGTCGATCCCGGCGCCGCGTACGACGCCGAGATCGAGACGATCCTCCGCGTGCTCGTCGCCCACCGGATCCCCGTGCTCCGCGCCGCGGGCTTCGAGGCCGACGATCTCCTCGCGACGGCGGCGAGGCGCGCGCGCCGCGCGGGGCTCCGCGTGGTGATCGTCAGCCGCGATCACGATCTCTGGCAGCTCTGCGACGAGGCCGGCGAGATCGTGGCCTGGGACGGCGCCGCCGACACGGCGATCGGCGCCGCGGAGGTGCGCGCGCGCTACGGCGTCGGTCCCGAGCTGCTCGCCGATCTGATGGCGCTCGCGGGCGACTCGGACGAGGCGCCCGGGATCGCCGGCATCGGCGAGAAGACGGCGGCGGAGCTGCTGCGCAAGCGCGGATCGCTCGCGGAAGTGCTGCGAAAATGGGACTGGGAGACGGGAGCACGCCGCGCGCGCCTGCGCGACGGAGGCGACGCGGCGCGGATGTCGCGCGAGCTGGTCACGCTGCGCGAGGACGCGCCGATCGCCCTCGATCTCGCCGAGCTGGCCGTGGGCTGGGACGCGGCCGACGCCGCGGTGATCCGCGCGCTCGGCGTCGAGCTGGAGATCCCGCGGATGATCGGCGTGCTGCCGGGAGGCTTTCCGAAGAAGCCGCCCCGCGCCGAGCAGCTCGCCGCGATGGCGGCCGCGCCGGTATCCGCAGAGCCGAGCATGCCTGTCGCGATCGCGATCGTGATCGCCGCGCCCGAGCCGGCCGCGCCTGCGCCGGTCGTCGCTATCGCGCCCACCGTCGCTCCGCTCGACGAGAGCGGCCCGCGTCAGGGCGATCTCTTCGCGCGCCTCGCGCCGCCGCGCGGCGAGGGGGCCTGACGCCTCACTGGCAGACGACGAGGACCTCGATCGGCCGGTCTTTCGCGTCACCGAAGAGATCGCACGTGGCCGGACAGAGGACGATCCGCGCGGGCGCGATCGGCCCCGAAGGATCCCTGTCGAAGTAGAATCCGCCCGTCGCCGCGTCGCAGCCAACGGCCGAGTCGCGGCGCTGCGCCAGCGTCGGCTGGCCACCGGGCGGCGTGAGGCGCACCGTCGCGCGGGCGAGATCGGGCCGCGCCCCGCCGCTCGTGGGGATCGCGTACTCGCACGCTTCGGACGAGTGCCGCACGTTCCCCAGGGCCTCCAGGAGCTTCTGCGAGACGATCTCGCTCGTGGTGATCACCAGCGCCGTCTTGCTCCCGCCGGCCGCCGCTATCGCGTCGAGGTTGCTTTGCGCCGCCGCCTTCTCGTCGGGGGAGAGCACGCCAATCAGGAACGTTTGCACGCCGCCCGAGAGCCCGGCGCTGGCGGCGTCGACGAGGGCCGGTATCCCCGACTGGAGATCGGTCTTCTTGATCGCCGGATCACAGGTGGTGGGGAGCCCGTCGGTCGCGAGGATCACGATCGCCTTGTGGGTCGGGAGGGCGAGCGTTCGCGCCTGGGCCGCCGCGATCGCGCCGGAGAGCGCCGCGAGCGTGGGAGTCGCGCCGGCGGGATCGCGCGCGTCCATCGCCGCGAGGATGTCCGGCGCCGCGGCCGGGAGCAGCTCGACGGCGACGACCGGCGTCGCGTACGCGCCGAGGTCGCACGACGATTGGTTGTCGCAGATGCCCTCGTCGAGGCAGGCGCCCAGCCCGCCGCCGCACATCGGCGTCTGCGCAGGGATGCAGTGCTGGCCGAGATCGTTCTGGCACCGTCCGAGCGTGAGGCACGCGTCGTTCACCTGCCCGAGCGCGGCGCAGTCCGCGTCCGTCTCGCAGAGATCGGTGGCCGTGGGCAGGCACGCTCGGATGATGTCGCACGCCCCCGGAAGGCCGCAGTCGGCGTCGCTGCTGCAGTTCTGGGGCACGTGAGGATCGAGGATGGGAAAGAAGGCGATCTCCGCGCCGATGCCGGCCGACGCTGGATCGATGAGGAACTGGCCCAGCGCCTGCCGCATCGCCGACCACTTCGAGATGCCCTCGGCCGTCTTGAAGTCCATCGAGCCCGACGAGTCGACCATCAGGAACACGTCGAGCGGCGCAACGTCGGCCACGGCGTTGAACGCGGTGCACGCGGCCCTGTCGCCGATCGGCAGGCCGGTGCGCGCCCCACAGGCGGGCCCGAGCGTCGCCGCAGCGGTGAGCAGAAGCGCCGTCGCGCCGAGCTTCGTCGACCAGGATCCCGCCGTGCGCGTCGCGCCCATGAGCCACCTCCACACCGAGCCAGGAGGGCACCGTAGCGGAGAAGCGAGCGGCGCGGGACGCCGGCGGCGATTGCCACGCTCGCTGGCGCGCAATTTCAGGGACGAGGCGCGACGATCCCGAGATCGAGCAGCTTCGGCAGCCGCCGCGCGCAGAGCTGATCGAGCTGCTCGGCGAGCACGCGGGCCTTCTCGCCCGGATCGTCGAGCCAGCGATCGCCGACGCGGAGACGCAGCGGCTGCCGCGCCACGAGCGCGCGGATCCAGGCCGGCCGCGCGGCGGGCTCGACCTCGGTGAGGAGCCGCAGCGAGATCGCCTCGAGCTGGGAGATGATCATCGCCGTGCCGGCCACGGGCGAAGCGAGGATGATCGGGTTCTCGGCCGAGAGCCGCTGCGCCAGCATCATGCGGTTGTACGGGAGCGGGACATCGTAGATCGCGCCGCGCGGGGGCGCGGCCGGCGGCGCCGAGCACGCCATGGGGATCACCTGTCCTCCGATGAGCAGGATGCGCAGCGACTCGCGGATGCGCGCCTCACCGGCGCCGGCGAGGCCTGGCAAGAGAGCGAGCTCGGCCACCGTCTTTGCGCCGGCGGAGAGCGCCGCTATCAGGGCGTCGAACAGCGGCCCCGTGAGCTGGAGCGTGCGGTGAGGGAGCGCCGTTTCCCGGGCGATCTGCCCCGATTCGAGCAGCGTCCCGAAGGCGGCGCCGTCGAGGTAGTCGCGCGTCGTCTCGGGCGAGCAGGCCTGCTCTCCCTTGATGTACACGTCGCGCCGGAAGAACTCGTTGAGGGCAAAATCCTTGAGGCTCTCGAAGGCGATCCGGTCCGTGACCCCCTTGAAGACCTCGAGCTGCGCGGGCGAGAGCGCCAGATCGCGGTAGTTGAGGTGGAGCGGGAGCTGACCGATGAAGTGGAGCCCGCTCCCGGCCATCTCGCGGGCCACGTCGAGGAAATACCGAGGATGCCAGTGCGGCTGGAGATACTCGTGCACGACGTAGGGCAACCCCAGCCTGGTCATCGTCTCCAGCATCGTCCGGGCAGCGGGGTTACCGGCGAAATACTCGGCGCCGCCGGCGCTGAGCGCCGTGACGACGTCGAGGGCGCGGCGGGCGCGCTCGACGCCGCTCCCCGGGCCGGCCGCGGCCTCCATCATCAATCGTCGCAGCGGCTCGACGGCCGCCCAGCCGGGCAGCGCGTTGTAGCTCACGTAGAAGAGCCCACCGGGCTTGAGCTTCGCGGCGGCGACCTCGATCATGGTCTGGCGCATCGCCGGGCTGACCCAGCTGAGGACGCCATTGGCCGTGATGAAGTCGAAGTCGGGGAGATCAGCGCGGCCGAGATCGGCGAAATCGAGCGCGAGAAAGCGCAGATTCTCGACGCCGCCGCGCCGCGCGAGGCCCTGACCGAAGGCGGCGTGCTCGGGGCTGACGTCGACGCCGACGAAGCGCGACCCCGGATTGGCGGCAGCCAGCGCGGCCGTGGTGTCGCCGTTGCCGGCGCCGAGCTCGCAGTAGTCGAACCCGGCGCCGGGTGGCGGGGTGAACCCGTTGAGCGCCGCGACGAGCCGCAGCAGCGCCGGGCTCAGATCGCCCGAGAACGTGCGCAGGTACGGGACGTCGGTCGAGTACTCGTGATCTCCGCTGCCTGTCCCGGCGCCCTCCGTCATCGTCTCTCGTCGTCCTCCGCGCGGGCACGCTACCACTATCGCCGGAGATCCGCGCGCGAGTAGTGCTAGCGTGCCCGCCGGAGAACCCCCTTGGGAAAACGCGAGCGCGAGAAGAATCGTTGTCCAGGCTGCCTGATGAGCGCGCCGCTCTGCATCTGCGCCTCGATCCCGCGGCTGACGACGGCGACCAGGGTCATCGTCCTCATGCACCACCGCGAGGTGAAGATGCCGACCAACACCGGTCGCCTCGCGCACCAGTGCCTCGTGGGCAGCCAGCTCATCCTCCGCGGCCTGAAGGACCACCCTGCCGAGCTCGACGCTGACGCGAGCTTCGTGGGGACTCCGCTGCTCCTCCACCCGACCGACGACGCGATCGAGCTCGACGCGGGCTTCCAGGCGAAGATCCCGCCGCCCTACACGCTGATCGTCCCCGATGGGAGCTGGCGGCAGGCGTCGAAGATGGGCAGTCGCGAGGAGAGCCTCAAAGCGATCGTGCGGATCAAGCTCGGGCCGTACGCGCCTAGCCGCTATCAGCTACGCAAGGAGACGAAGCCGGGCGGGCTCGCGACCATCGAGGCCATCGGCAGGGCTCTCGGCGTGCTCGAATCCCCGGCGACCGAGGCCGAGCTGGAGAAGATATTCGCGCTCATGGTCGAGAGGACGCTGCGGAGTCGGGGCGTCGCGCCCGCGTCAGCCTCTCAGCGCTCGTAAGGATTGCGGGCATCGAGGCTGCGGCCGGACTTCAGGGGCGCGCCGACCTTGACCGGCGAGCCGCCCCTGCGGGTCGCGACGGCGGGAGTGGCCTCGCCGGGCGCGTCGGGAGCAGCGATGAGCGAGACCTCGAGGACCGTGTCCTGATCGAGCTTGATCGTCTGCGTGCGCGTGACGAAGCCGGGGGCCTCGACGCGGAGCTCGTGCGCGGCTCCGTCGGGCGGGCGAACGTCGGCGAACGGGTTACTGTCGAGGGGCGAGCCGTCGAGGAAGATCCGGGCGTCCTGCGGGAAGGCGCGGATATTCATGGCCACGCGGCTCGCGACGGGCGCTGACGCCGACGCGAGGGTGCTCACGGCCGCGGTCTGGACGGCGGCCGACGCAACGGGCCCGCGCCAGGGCGCCCAGAGCGAGAGCGCAAAGGCCGCTGCCGCGAGAGTGCCAATCGCCAGCGCGGGGCGGATCCGGCCGCCCGGCCGCGGCTCGATGGCGCGCTCGAGCGCGGGCAGCGACGTCCCGACGCTGGGCGTGCGGTGCGCCGCGAGCGGCGGGACGGCGACCGTGACGGCCGCGCGAAGCGGACCGCCGGGAGCCACGGTGCGGTCCTGATTGGGCGCCGAAGGACGGGCGGTGATCCGGGGCAAGTCCCCGGTGGTCGCCTCGTGCCCCTGCGGATCGCGCAGGGCTTCTTCGAGTCGATCGTGGATGATCTGGCGATCCTCGGCGAACTGCTCCGCCAGGAGCTTGCCGAGCTCGCGCATGTCGACGCGCTCGCCCAGCTTCTCCAGGTAATCCTCGAGCGCCGTCTGGAACTCGGCGGCCGTGGAGTAGCGATCGTCGCGCTCCGGGGCGAGCGCCTTGGCGAGGATGGCTTCGAGCTCGGGATCGATGCTGGCGTTGACCGAGCGCGCCGACGGGAACTGCCCCGCCATGAGCCGCTCGATGATGTGCTGATCCGACTTGCCCTTCCAGGGGCGCGTCTTGGTGACGGCCTCCCAGAGCATCACCCCGGCGGCGAAGATATCGACGCGGCGATCCAGCTCCTCGCGGCGGGCCTGCTCGGGAGCGAGATAGGCAATCTTGCCCTTGACGATGCCAGCGCGCGTCTGGGTCTCGGCGCCCTTGACCTTGGCAATGCCGAAGTCGACGACCTTGACGACACCATCGTAGGTCACGAAAACGTTCTGCGGGGTCACGTCGCGGTGGACGACGCCGAGCGGGGTGTCGTCCCAGTCGCAGAGCTCGTGGGCGTGGTGAACGCCGGCGAGCACGTCGGCGAGGATGCGCAGATGAATCGAGAGCGGGAGGCCGCCGTTGCGGTGAACGCGCTGGAAGATGCGGTGAAGCGGCTGTCCTTCGAGGTACTCCATGGCCATGTACGTGTGGCCGTGATCCTGAGCGACCTCGTGCGTCTCGACGACGTTGGGGTGCCGGAGGCGGGCCGCGAGCCGCGCCTCGTCGAGGAACATGCCCAGGAGCTCGGGATCGTCCGACATGTCTTCGCGGATCTGCTTGAGCACGACGAGCTTGTTGAAGCCCAGATCGCCTTGCAGGAGGGCCAGATAAACCTCGGCCATACCCCCACGCCCGATCTCCGCGATGAGACGATACTTTCCTCGGTACATTGCCCTGGTGCTCATCGAAGCTTACCTCGCTGGACGGGCCCGTTTCCCCTCCGTGTCGAACCGGTAAAGCAAGTGACGGGCCGCACTCGTTCTGCCGGTTTTCATGCGGCTCCAGGGTTTCCCCGAGCCGCCCCTGTCGTGAATCGCCTCATCGTGTGGCGACATCGTGCTCGCCTGCCTCAGCGATGAAACAAGCAAGAATTCGTAACTGGCAACGAGAGCCTCAACCGCTCACCCGCGCACTGGAGCCCCGTGCGCACGCCGACACGGAGCGCGTTCAGCGGTAGTAGTGCGACGGCATCTCGGCGCTGGCGAGGGTCGTCCCCGAGCGCGATCCTTCGGCCGTGGCGCCGCGCGCCTCGTGCGTCGCGGTGACCGACGCGGGGTCGAGCGACGACTCCACGGCTGCGGCGGTGAACAGGGCGCAAACCAGGAGGCCAATCACCCCGAAGAACGCATGCTGCGGTGAGCAGAGAATGAAAGAGTTCATGGTGGCAACCTCGGACTTTCGCCTCAGCAACTGCGGTGCCAGCACGATGATGCAGGTTTGTCCGCGCTTTCCGCGTCCGTGCGGCAGGCGAGGTGCGCATACATTGTGACACGCGCGCGGACTGGGGCGTACCTGTACACCAGCGGCGTATTGACCGGTGGAGTGGCGCCTCCGCGGGCGCAAGCGCGCCACAGGGCTGCACATTTGCCTCCCGGTAGGGCGCCGGGTGCGCGCGGGGCGGCGGCGAGGTCGCGAAACGCGTTAGGCTGCCCGCGCAGAGAGAAACCCTGGAAGTCGTCGCCGTGAGCGGCGGCGAGGAGGACGAGACCACGTGCAAGGCTCAGCATCGACGAAAGAGAAGATCGCGCTGTTCTGGCCGGGAGACGCGCGGCAGAAGCCCAACGAGCTCGCGCTGCCCGAGATCACCGAGGCGACCGTGCAGCTCGAGCACGCGCTCGGGAAGCTGGGGCGCGCGACGTACCGCGTGGAGGGTTTCCTCGCGAAGCCGCACGAGGCGATCGAGAAGCTCGGGCCCATCGACGATCCGATGATCGGAGTCTGCGTGCACTGGTTCTACGCGCCGCACACCACGGACGGCGTGGTGGGCAAAGACAACCCGCTCCTCCTCGCGAGCAACTTCTCGGGGCGGTGGCCGGGCCTCGTGGGGCTGCTCAACACCGGCGCCTCGCTCGAGATGTTGAACCGACGCTTCGCCCGCGCCTGGACGTCGTCGCCCGATTTCAGCGCCGATTCAGGCTTCATGGATCGCCTCGACGCCTGGTGCCGCACCGGCCGCATCGCCTATGCCGAGGACGAGATCAGCTATCACGCCCCGATCACGCCCGCGGCGTCCCAGCTCGCTAGACGGGTCGCGGACGGGATCCGCCGCCGTCGGATCCTGATCTTGATGCTCGGCGATACGTCGATGGGGATGATCAACGGCTACTTCGGGCCGCGCCTGCTCAACCTCCATGGCTTCACCGAGCACAAGGTCGATCAGGCCTGGATCCTCGATCGCGGGCGGCGGATCGAGGACAGGCGCCTCGACGACGCGCTCCGCTTCGTGAAGGACCGCGGCGTCACGTTCCACCACGGCGAGGGCGCGGCGACGGACTTCGACGAGCACGCCACGCGCGAGCAGCTCCGCGACTACTTGGTGGTGCTCGACCTCGTGAACGAGTTCAAGGCCGACTGCATCGGGTGGCAGTACCAGCTCGGGATGATCCCGCTGCGCCCGCCGTCGGATTTCGCCGAGGGCCTCTTCAACTCGACCTGTCGACCCGAGTCGAACGGCGACACCATCGCCTGCGCCACCGAGGCAGATCAGGGCAATGTGGTGCCGATGGAGCTGATGAAGCGGCTCTTGAAGGAGAAGGGCCTCCACCAGGCGGTGATGTTCCACGACGTGCGCTGGGGCCACGAGCACGACGGGCGCTTCCTCTGGGTGCTCCTCAACTCGGGCTCGTGCGGGGCCTACGCCTTCAACCACGATCCCGACACGCTGCGCGGCGTGCACTCGTACCGGCAACCGTCGCTCTACTTCCCGAGCCCCGGCGGGACGTTCGCGGGCGAGAGCCTCCCCGGCAAGATGACGTGGGCCCGCGCCTACATCCGCGGCGGCGTGCTCTGGATGGATATCGGCAAGGGCGAGGTGGTGAGTCTGCCCCCCGACGTGCGCGACGCCTGGTGGCAAGGAACCACGCGCGAGTGGCCGTTCATGGCCGCCGACATGGGTATCTCGCAGCAGACGCTGATGGCCCACTACCTGTCGAACCACGTCGCCGTGGCCTATGGCGACATCTTCGACGAGATGGTGGCGCTCTCGCAGGAGCTTGGATTCAAGGTCCGGGTGCTCGGCGCGCGGTAGAGCGAGAGTCGGAGTCGGAGGATTTACAGGGAGGCGGGGAGACAGGGAGTCCGGAATTTCGGGGATCGGACTTCCGGATCTGCTCCGACCTCCCCGTCTCCTCGCCTCCCTGTGATTTTCTCCGGTCAGGTCCGGCGGCTGCGGGCGCGATCCACGGCGACTGCGGTGACGATGATCCCGCCGGTTACCAGGTCTTGTACCCAGTTGGGTAACCCGACGTGGACACAGCCGGTCTTGATCACGGTCATCAGGAATCCTCCGATCAAGGCTCCCAGGATCGATCCGGCTCCGCCAGAGAGCGAGCCTCCGCCGATCACCACCGAGGCGATGACTTCGAGCTCCAGGCCTGCGGAGTCGGTCGGATCACCAACGGTGAGGGTGCCGAACTCGATCACGCCCGCGAGGCCGGCGAGGGCCGCCGCGAGCGTGTAGACGAGGATCTTCACCCGGCTGACCTCGATGCCGCAGAGGCGCGCCGTCGCCTCGCTGGAGCCGATGGCGTAGATGTGCCGGCCGAGTCGCGTCCAGCGGAGCATCGCGGCGGCGAGCGCGGCGACGACGATCAGGAGCCACACGCCGGGGGGGAAGAGCATCCATTGCCGCTCGGGCGGGAGGGCTGCGACGAGCGAGTCGAGGCCGTGGGCGTCGACGTCGATCTTCTGCTCGTGGGCGAGGCCCTTGGCCGCGCCGCGGAGGATGCGCATCGCGCCGAGGGTGATGATGAACGGCGTCACGCGGAGGCCTGTGATCAAGGTGCCGTTGACGAGGCCGGTGAAGGCCGCGACGACGATCCCGCCGAGCGCCGCCGTGAGCGGGCCCGCGCCGCTCTTGAGCAGCGAAGCGATCACCACCGTCGTCAGCGCGACGGCGGAGCCGACCGAGAGATCGATGCCGCCGAGGATCACCACCAGCGTCATCCCGACCGAGCAGAGGCCGAGCGCCACGGTCTGGCGCGCCATCGTCACCAGGTTCACCGGGCGCGCGAACGTGTCGGGCACGAGGATCACGAAGAGCAGGTAAACCAGGGTCAGCGCGATCAGCGGGCCGAGCCACGGGTTGCGGGAGATCGTCGCCCAGGCGCGGCGCGCGGGATTCTCTCGGGGCAGGTTCGTCGCGGCGTCGTCGCTCATCCGGCGGTGGCCTCCAGCAAGACTTCGTGCTCGGTGCGCTCTGCGATCGGCCGCGCTTCGCCGAGGCGCCCGCGGCTCATCACGGCGAGTCGATCGCAGACGCCGAAGAGCTCTGGCAGGTAGCTCGACACCATCAGGATCGCCTTTCCTTTGGCGGCCTCGCGATCGATCACCTCGTAGATCTGGGCCTTGGCGCCGACGTCGATCCCGCGCGTGGGCTCGTCGAGGAGGAAGACGTCGGCGTCGTGGTGGAGCAGGCGCGCGAGGGCCACCTTCTGCTGGTTGCCGCCGGAGAGATCGAGGACGGGCTGGAAGGGATCGCGGCTCTTGATCCCGAGCACCTCGATCCAGTGGGACGCGGCGGCGCGCTGCCAGGCGCTGGAAATGAAGCGCGGGAGATCCGAGAGCGTGAGGTTGTCGGCGATGGAGAGCGCGCCCGCGAGGCCCTCGCCTTTTCGATCCTCGCTGAGGAGATCCATCCCCTGCGCGAGCCTGTGCGCGGGCGACGCGGGGCCGATGAACGTCTTCAAGCGCACCTTGCCGCTCGCAATGGGATCGAGGCCGAACAGCGCGCGCAGGAGCTCGGTGCGGCCCGCGCCGACGAGGCCGGCGATGCCGAGGACCTCGCCGCGATGGAGCGTGAGTGAGGCCGAGCGAGGCTTGTCCTTGCCGGCGACATCGGAGATGTCGAGCACCGCTTCGCCTGCTTTTCTCGGGCTGCGCGGGTAGAGCGCGTCGAGGCGGCGGCCGGCCATCTTCGTCACGATCTCGGCCGGCGTCGTCTCGCGGGTGGCGCCCGTGGCGACCGTCTTCCCGTCGCGCAAGACCGTGTACGTCTGCGCGAGCGACTGCACCTCTTCGAGGAAGTGCGAGATGTAAAGCACGAGCAGGCCGCGGGCCGCGAGCGCGCGGACGACGTCGAAGAGGCGCGCCGCCTCGTCGCGGCCGAGGCTGCTCGTGGGCTCATCGAGGATCAGCACGCGCGGGCTCTCATGCGCGAGAGCGCGGGCGATCTCCACGAGCTGCCGCGACGCCGGAGGCAGCTCGCCGACGATGGCGTCCGGCGCGATCGATCCCGCGTCGCCGAGGAGCGACTTCATCACGCGCGCTGCGATTCGAGCCATTTCGCCGCGCCGGAGGAGGCCTCCGCGGGTGGGCTCGACGCCGAGCAGGATGTTCTCGGCGACGGTGAGGTGCGGGCAGAGCGAGAGCTCTTGATAGACCATGGCGACGCCGGCGCGGCGCGCTTCGAGGGGATTGCGCGGGCGATACGGCGCGTCACCGAGGCGGATCGATCCGGCGTCCGGCGCGATCACGCCCGCCAGGATCTTCATCAGCGTGCTCTTGCCGGCGCCGTTCTCGCCGACGACGGCGTGGATCTCGCCGGCGCGCCCCACGAGATCGACGCCGCCGAGGGCCGCCGTGCCGCCGAACGATTTACCGAGGCCGGCGATGGAGAGCAGCACGCGCGGATCCGCTCTATTTCCCGAGCCATTTCTCGAGATCGGGGGAGAGCAGCTCCTTCGTCGGGGGCTCGTTCATGTTCTCCTTCGTGACCAGGCGCGCGCCGGTGTCGATCCGCGCTTCGATCGTCTCGCCGCGGAGGTGCTGCACCATGGTCTTCACGGCGAGGTAGCCGATGTTGAACGGATCCTGCAGCACGAGGCCGTCGATCTGCCCGGACGCGAGGCCGGCGACGAGCTTGGGGGAGCTGTCGAACCCGACGAGCTTGATCTTGCCCGCGAGGCCGGCCTTCTGGAGGGCGAGGAGCATCCCGAAGGTGGTCGACTCGTTGGGGCAGAAGACGCCGCTCACGCCGCCGTCCGCGGCCTTCTGCGCGCCGAGGAGGCGCTCGCTCGTCGAGAACGCGCTCTCGGTCGTGGCGCCGCCGTACTGGTTGTCGGAGACGATCTGGATCTCGGGCGACTTCTTGATCCCTTCGAGGAAGCCTTGCTCGCGGTTCGCCGTGCTCGCCGAGCCCTCCTGATAACGAAGCAGCACGACCTTGCCCTTGCCGCCGAGGAGCTTGCCCAGGGCCTCGCCGGCGAGGCGCCCCGCGGCGACGTTGTCGGTGGCGACGAAGCTCGCGTGCTCCTTGCCCTGGAGATCGGAGTCGAACACCACGACGGGGATCTTCGCCGCGACGGCGGCCTTCACTGCGCCGCCGAGGGCCTTGTCATTGAGGGGCGCGAGCACGATGCCGGAGACGCCCTGTGCGGTGAAGCTCTGCACGACGTCGATCTGATCCTTGAGATCGTCTTCCTTGACGGGGCCCTTCCACACGATGTCGACGCCGAGCTCGCGCGAGGCCTTGACGGCGCCGGCGTGGACCGATTTCCAGAACTCGTGGGTCGTCCCCTTGGGGATCACCGCGATGGTGATTTTCCCGCTCGCGGCGCCGCCTTCCTTGCGGCTGCACGAGAGCATGGTGACGAGGCAGAGGGCAGAGAGGACGAGGGCGAGGATCCTTCGGAGCATGGCTTTCGCCAAGAGACGCCCTGCCGGCGCGTCGGTCAAGTAGAGTTGCGGCATGGAAGACCGCTTCTACCTGGGGATCGACGTCGGCACCGGCAGCGCGCGCGCCGGGATCTTCGATGGCAAAGGAAAGATGCGCGGCGCGGCGACGCACCCGATCTGCATGTTCCGCCCCGCGGAGGACTTCGTCGAGCAGTCGTCGGACGACATCTGGAGCGCGTGCGGCCTCGCGGTGCGCGCGGCCCTGGGCGTCGCGGGCGCGTCTGCCGAGACAATCGTCGGTGTGGGCTTCGACGCGACCTGCTCGCTCGTGGCCCTCGATGCGGGAGATCGCCCCGTGACGGTGAGCCCCACCGGCGACGACGCGCAGAACGTGATCGTGTGGATGGATCACCGGGCCACCGAGCAGGCGGCGCGGATCAACGCCGCCGGGCACGAGGTGCTCCGCTACGTGGGCGGGACGATCTCGCCCGAGATGGAGACACCGAAGCTCGTGTGGCTGAAAGAGAACCTGCCCGCGAGCTGGCAAAGGACGACTCGATTCCTCGATTTGCCGGATTTCCTGGCCTATCGCGCCACCGGCGTCGATACGCGCTCGCTCTGCACCACGGTCTGCAAGTGGACGTACCTGGGCCACGGAGAGGGCCACTGGGACGAGAGCTATTTCCGGCAGATTGGCCTCGTGGATCTCGTGGACGAGGGCTTTGCGCGCATCGGCGCGCGAGTGCGCCCGATGGGCGAGCCGCAAGGGGTGTTGACGGAAGCGGCGGCGCGGGAGCTCGGTTTGCGAGCCGGGATCCCGGTGGGCGTGGCGATCATCGACGCTCACGCGGGTGGCCTGGGGATGCTGGGAGCATCGATTGACGGCGTGGCGCCGGACGCCGAGGGCCTGGAAGAGCGCCTGGCGCTGATCGGCGGGACGTCGACGTGTCACATGGCCGTGTCCCGCGAGCCGAAGTTCCTGAGCGGCATCTGGGGGCCGTACTGGTCGGCGATGGTGCCTGGCCTCTGGCTCACCGAAGGTGGTCAGTCGGCGACCGGGGCGCTCATCGATCACGTGATCCACTCGCACGCTCGCGGAGCAGAGCTGACGGCGGAGGCGGCAGCGAAGGGGACGAACGTCTATGCGCTGCTGAACGAGCGGCTGGAGAAGCTGGCGGCGGGAGCGGCGTTTCCGGCGGAGCTGACGCGGGATCTGCACGTGCTCCCGGATCATCACGGCAACCGCTCACCGCGGGCCGATCCCTCGCTCCGGGGGATGATCTCGGGGCTGCGGCTGACTGACTCGGTCGACTCGCTGGCGCTGGTTTATCTGGCGACGGTGCAGGCCATCGCGCACGGGACGCGGCACATCCTGGAGACGATGAACGCCGGCGGATACCGCATCAAGACGCTGTTCGCGTCGGGCGGTGACGCGAAGAATCCGCTGTTCATCCGCGAGCACGCCGACATCACCGGCTGTCGTGTGGTGCTGCCGAAGGAGCCCGAGGCGGTGCTGCTCGGGGCGGCGATCCTCGGCGCGGTGGCCTCGGGCGATCAGCCGAGCGTGCTCGCGGCGATGGGCGCGATGAGCGCGGCCGATCGGGTGATCGAGCCTGCGGGCGGGGCCGTGATGCGGTATCACGCCGCGAAGCACCGCGTGTTCCAGCGGATGTACGACGACCAGATGGCCTATCGAGGGTTGATGGGCGGCGCTCGCTGATTAACCTCGTCGCTTGCTGACGCCGCGCTTCTTCGTCGAGCGTGGCGTCTTGCCCGCCGCGACGCGGACCTTCTTTCCATCGAAGGCCACCGCGAAGGCATGCACCTCCGGGGCTCCGGCTTCGCGCAGCTCGGCGCCGTAGTCGTTCTCGTGGAGATGCTTCAGTCCCTCGGAGAGCGCCTGCGTCAGCGTCTTTCGGCGGGGCCTGGCGACCTTCAGCTCCATCACCACGCCCGGCTTGCCCGGCCGCATCGGCCGGATCATCACGTCTGGACGACCCTGACTCGACTCGCGGTTGGAGCGCACCTGGTAGGCCGGCTCGAGCACCGCGAGCAGGCCCACCAGGAATCCTTGATAGACGCGCTCGGGGTTGACGGTGCCTGGATCGTGATAGGAGAGCAGGTTGCTCACGAAGGACTGGAGCTGCTCTTCGAGGAGCTCCGCGTCGCCGCTGAGCAGCGCATGCGTGAGCTGGTCGAGGCTCCCGCCGTGCCCTTCCATGCGCGTCGTCATCCAGCGCCGGAAGGTGGTCGCGTACACGAGGCGCACCTCGCGGTTGGGAATCGAGAGCAGATGGGCCGCTTGCTCCATCGGGCCTCGTGCGTGCTTCTCGGCCTTGAGGTAGCCGGAGAAGACGAGGAGGCTCCACAGCGCGTCCTCGTTCTCGCAGACCTCGCTCAGGACCACGTTCTCGTCGAGCACGCGCTCGACGCCCCCGCCTTCGAGCAGCGCCTCGAACATCGGCTGGAGCTTGATGGCGTTGTGCGCGAGGACCTCGTGGACGAGATCGTTGGAGCTGGTCGAGAGCCAGTAAGGTCTCGGGCTCTCGTCCCCGGCGTCGAGGAAGCTCAGGACGGACCAAGGGTTGTAGATGACCTCGCCGCCGAAGAGATACCCGTTGTACCAGGTGCGCACCTCGTCCAGCTTGTTTGCCCGCCCGGTCCGCTCGAGCAGCGCCGTGACCTCGGCCTCGGTGAAGCCGAAGCAGGTGTTGTACGGCGTCGCGAGGAGGGTATGGACGCCGAGGTTGTTCAGGCCCGAAAAGAGGCTCTCCCGGGCGACCCGGAGGATGCCCGTCACCACTGCCTTGAAGAGGTGTAGGTTGCTCTCGAGGCCTCCGCCGAGGAAGGCCCGCAAGAACTCGAGGATACGCGGGGCGTAACCGTGGATGTGGCCGGCGTGGATCGGCTCGTCGTACTCGTCGATGAGGATGACGACCTTCTCGCCGTGGTGAGCGTGGAGGTAGGCCGAGAGATCGAGGAGCGCGCGATCGAAGAGCGCTTGATCGGCGGACCCGTCGAGTATCGCGCCAAAATCACGGCGTTCCCGCCCGGTGAGGCGATCGCTGCGGAGCAGATACCCGTGCTCGTCGAAGAGCACCTCGATCTTCTTCTTCAGGGCACCCCAGGCCCGCTCGAAGCTCTCGAACTTGGTCTCCTTGAAGGAGAGATGGATGACGGGATACCGCTGAAAATGCGCCCGGTACGCGTCGCCGGCCTGCCAGATCGCCAGGCCCTCGAAGAGGTGGGAGAGGTCTTCTTCGCGCTTCTCGAAGTAGTAGCGGAGGAGGGATAGGTTGAGCGTCTTGCCGAAGCGGCGGGGCCGCGGGAGCAGGGTGACCTCGACGCCCGGCCGGTCGAGGAGCGCGCCGACCAGGTGCGATTTGTCGATGTACTCGAGCTTCTGCTCGCGCAGAGTGCGGAAGTCGTCGATGCCGATGGGGAAATTGAGGGGCATGCCGGGGCTCGGCGGGGACGGTACGCTCGCAGGGCGGGAGCAGCAAGCGGAGGGGCCGCTCGGGCCGCCGGGTGGGCGATCAACGATCGCCGAACCACAGCAGCACGACGACCGCCAGGATCATCCCGACCACGCCGGCGAGCCAGGCGCCGACCTGGGCCCACGCCAGCGGCACCCCGGTTTTCGGATCGACGGGCTCGCCGACGATCAGGAACCAGAGGCCATAGAGGAGGAGGACCGGAGTCGCGCAAAGCACCCTGCCGGTGGTGAAGCGGGTGACGAGCTGGAAGACGAGGAGGCCGACTCCCAGGAGGAAGATGCCGGCGCCGCGGAGTCGAGGGTTGTGAAGCATGGTCGGCGGCGCGAGCGTAGGGCGAATCGAGGGGAGGCTCAAGCCGCGCGGCGAGATGCGCTATTCGTCGCCGTCGGCTTCAAGCTGGGTCGCCTCGTCCCACAGGGCGTCGAGATCCACGGTGAGGCCCTTGCAGCCAGGCACCGTGTCGATGACGCCGCTCGCGGCGCCGATGGCCTTCACATACCGCCCGTCGGCGCCCAGCTCGAAGATTTCGAGGCTGCGCAGCGCGGGATCGACGATCCAGTAATAGCGGACTCCGAAGACGGCATACTCGTTGGTCTTCTCGACGCGATCGCGCCGCGCGTCC
>JANYGI010000100.1 GCA_025362495.1 Byssovorax sp.
ATCGATGTCGAACGTCAAGCAGGCTGACAAGGCGACCAAGGCACACACCACGGCGGCGCCCGTGTGGACCAGCGTATTCGATATGCCACTCGACGAGCTGGAGCGCCGTGTCGTTCAGGCTCACGGCTTCATGCAGCAGGCCGTCGCGCTCTTTCCCGGTCTCCATGTGAAGACCGATGAAGAGCGCAGGAACTCCAACGGTCGGATCCGCACCGGGGAAGGCCCGCAGTTCCTGACGATCATCTCCATCATCGAGGCGTTCCCCACGTTCTTCGAGGGCCTGGCCGATCTCGACGAAGGCGTCGATCCGACGAAGGTCGAGACTCCGTTGATGCGCGATCGCGTGCAGCGCGCCGAGATCCTGGCGAAGCTCGTCGACGACGCCGCGAAGTTCGGCGGGATCTCCGACACGGTGCTCCACCTGCGCGAGCTGGTGCGTGATCCGATGAAGGAGGCGTACGGGATCTCGAAGGCCATGGCGAAGACCAACGAGAAGCTGAAGTCGATGCTGGCGCCGGTGATCAACTACTACGCGGCGCTCGTCAAGGCGGCGGTGGCGACGCGCAAGGCCAACGCGGACGCGGCGGCCGCGGAGAAGAAGGCGGCGGGCGCGAAGGGCTGAAGCTGCGGGGGACGCGGCGGCGCGTCACGGCTCGCGGGGTGCGTCGGGGGACCTTCGGGGTGGGTCGGGGGACCTTCGAATGCCCTTCGGGTAGTTCGCAGTGCCACTCGGGGCAGTTCGAGTGCCCCAAGTGGCAACGCGAATGCCCCATGTGGCAATGCGAATTCCCCGAGTGGCAGTGTGAACGCCCTGGCAAGTTGCCACACCGCCCCACCCCCGCTTCGAGAGTGGCCGAAACCCGGCCACTCTCTCCGTGGGCTCCGTTTGGGGTTGGGGTGGACCCCCGCCTGCGCGGGCGAGCCCGTCCACGTACCCTCGGCGCAGGACAGGCACCGTTCGGTGCAGGCATGGCTCTCACCGAGTGAATGCCGCGACGGGCGGGTTCGACGACATTTCGACGAAGGCTGCGCGATACGCAGCAAATCCGTACGCGCGACGCAAGGTTCGCGCGTCGAAATTCAGCCGCGCTCGCGGAGGTGAGCGGCAAACTCGGGCCGGAATGGACTGTGGCGCGCGCGGCAGGTCATCCGCGCGGTGGCACGGATGCGGCAACGGCGCTCGAGGCGACGCACGCAGAGGTCACACAGCTCCGCGCGTTCAATTCTCACGTTGCCCGAGAGGCCAGTTCGATGATCATGATCCTGCTTCGCAAGAGCTTCCCCCTCGCCGTGTTCGGGCTTCTGGCCAGCGCCGTGATGCCCGGCTGCGGCGGACCGAGCGCCACGGCGGAAGACGTTTGCGCCAACTGCGGCTCCGACACCGCGACAATCCAGGCCTGCGTGAAGAACATCAAGGGCGAGCTTTCGGCCGTGAAGCAGATCGGATGCGGGCCCCAGTTCCAGGGCTTGCTGGACTGCCTCCGGGACGAGGGCAAATGCCTCACGGGCAGCCATGACGACGAGACCGCGTGCGCGTCCGATCGCGTCGCCGCCGCGAACTGCATCAGCGCTATCTTTTGATACTGCCTCCCCGCGAGCGAGCGCGCGGATCCCGAGCGACGCATCGAGGCCATCCGCAGCTAGATGGTGAAGCGCGGCAGAAAGCGCCAAGCAGCACGGTCGAAGGTCTGAGCTGCGCGCGCACGTCGACGAGCGGCGCCGCCACGTCCCCCCGGGCGGTGTGCAATGACCGCGACGCAACTACACGTCTGCTCGGAGCCTTCAGCGCGCCTGATCGTCGCGACTGTGCGTGATCGTCCCGGCCACCCCTGGCGCGCTCCTTGATCTCCCTCTGTCCTGCTCCGGCCTTGCCGGAGCAAGAAGAGGTGATCATGCGATCCGTCCTGCTGCCCGCCCCGCTGCTCTTGCTCATGACCATCGCTGCTCCTGCCCGCGCAGGCGCAAACGAGCCCACGACCCAGGCCGGCGCATCGGAGGCCTTCGTGGTTCGACCGATGCCGGGCACCTCGAAGGACAACGTGATCGCGCAGATCCTCGAAGCCGGCCACGACCAGCTCGCCGCGGCTTGCGCGGCCGATCCCGCCGCCTCGGTGCGGATCCTGAACCCGCTCGCCGCGGACGAACACGTCGACATCGCATGCTCGACCCTCCTCGATGGAGGTGAGTCCGTCGCGCAGTCGGGGGCCGCGCTGGCGAGCACCGGCGACGAGTCCCTCGGCGAAACGCAACAGCCCCTCACGCCGGCGGGGCCCCTCCTCTGTGGCCTCGCCTCGCTGATCGCGACGACCGCTGGAGCGACTGCCTGTTCCGGGTGGCGCGGCACGAACAGTCAGTTTTGCAACGTCGGAAATTTCGCCAGCGGAGCCGCCTGGATCTTCGCCTGCGCGCTGATGTTCTGACTCCCCCAATCACCATGACGACCGGGCGCCCCACCCGCGAGGACTCCGCGTCGAGCCGCGATCAGCGCAGCTTCCTCGCCACGTTGATCTCGATGGCGATCTACGCTGTCCCGTGGTTCGTGCTGCAATCGCGCTGGCCAGCGTTCTTGCGGCAAGGAACCCAGCCCCTGCCGCCGCTATCCGTCACGCTCGGCCTGGGCATAGGCTGGTTCGTCGCCGCCGTCGTCTTGCTCGCCATCGTCGTCCCGGCGCTCCTGACGAGGGCGCGCGCTCCCGAGCTCGCTCAGCGCTGGGGCCAGGGAGCCATTCACGCCGCCTGGTTCGGTCTGGTGGTCACCTCGGTGAGCGCCGGAATGCGGCTCCCGCTCTCACCGTCGCTCCGCATGATCTCCACGCTCGCGCTCGTCGGCGTCGAGATCGTCGCGGTGCGGTGGCTCGCTCGCCGAGGCCACGACAGCGCGGGACGCCCCGCGTCCTGATCCGACGCGGCGCCGAGTCCTCCGAAAATCGATCGGTTTGCTCGGGTCAGCCCCGCCGGATTGCCAGACCTACGGCGTGGGCGGGCTCAGCGTGCTCTCCGGTCCTGCGGGCATGCGCGGCGCGAAATCAAGCGAGCTGTCACCGACGTCGGAGCAGCTCCCGCCGCTGCCCCCGGGCTGGCGTTCCAGGCTCATATCGACGTTGCTCGCGGCGCCGCTGCCGTCGTTGTGCGGCAAGTTGCTCACGGGCGTGCCCTCGCAGGTGTACGTCGCGTCGAAGGCCGCCAGCGTGACAGGGCTATAGCCGTAGCAGATCGCGTCGATCGTCATCGCACCTTGCACGAGGCGGAGGCTCGTGGCGTCGGTGATCCCGCTGCTCAGCTTGTCGTCCGCGGTGGGCGTCTGCACGTAGCCCGCGCTGGCGATCAGGAAGTGGCCATGCGCCGGCACCGACTGACCGGCGATGCCCTTCCACCGGCCGTTGTAGGCGCTGGCCGTCGCGCTCCGACCCTCGATGATCCACGTCGGATCGAGGGCTATCGCGGCGCTGGTCGGATTCCACAGCTCGATGAACTCGTCGCCTCCGCCCGCGGCGCCGCGCGACCGGACCTCGCTTATCACCAGGTGACCGAGAGGACACGATCCGCCGCCGCTGCCGCTCGAAGCGCTGCTGCTCGCCGCGCTGCTGCTGCTCGCCGCGCTGCTGCTCGCGGCGCTGCTGCTCGCGGCGCTGCTGCTGCTCGCGGCGCTGCTGCTGCTCGCGGCGCTGCTGCTCGCGGCGCTGCTGCTCACGGCGCTGCTGCTGCTCGCGGCGCTATCACTGCTGCTCGCGGCGCTGTCGCTGCTGCTGGCCGCGCTGGTCGTCGAGGGCGCGCCTCCAGCGCCTCCCGCGCCTCCCGCGCTCGTCACGGGGCCAGAGGTGACGGTGTCAGCGGACGTGCCCCCCGCGCCACCGGCGCCGGGAGTGTCGGTGCCGCGCGCGCACGCCGGGAGCGCGCAGGCCAGCATCGCAGCGACGACAGGAAAACAGCGCGAGCCGGAGCCGGAAAGAGCCATGGGAGAGTTCACCTAGCACGACGATCGGGTCGAATCCGACGGAAAGCGGAGGAAATGCGCCGCCGCGCAGGCTACCGAGAATGAAGAATTCTTGTTTCTGCTTTCATCCTCGCGCTCTCCACCTCTGTTTATCCCGGGCTCGATTGCCGTGCTCTGCGAGCCCGAGCGCGGCGCTGCTCTACCACGCTCCGGGCGCCGGCCCCGCGCCATCGAGGCGCGTCGCGCCCCTGTCGCCGGGGCGACACGGACTCGTCCCGACGGGAGACCCCTTGGCGATCTCGCCTCGCCGCACCACCTTTCCCCCGGGGGTAATCGCGATGAAAGCCATGATTCTGATGCTGCTCGGGATGGGTCTCGCCTCGCTCGGCGCGGGCTGCGCCGTCGACATCAACGGGGAAGACCAGGAAGCAACGCAGGAAGAGCAGTCCGTGGACTCCAGCGCTCAGGCGCTCTGTCGACGCGTCTGCAGGCAGAGCTGCGTCGTCAACCGCTTCGGTCGGCGGGAGTGTCGCAGCGTGTGCCGGAGCGTCTGTCGCTGAGAGGGAGAGGCCGGCGCGTGCCAGTGATTGGCGCCCTCACTGGCACGTGTCGACGAGGGGGACTGCGCGGGTGAGAAAAAGGCCGCTGGATCCCCCCGGATCGAGCGGCCTTGGCGATCACTTCACGTAGACCTGCGCCGCGGCGAGGCCGGCGCCCTTGGTGGCCTTGAGGATCACCTTGCCGGGGCCGCCGATCGGGAGCGGGTTGCGGAAGCACTGCCCCTTGCCGCCGAGCGTCGCCTGCGGGCCGGTGGTGCTGTCCTGCGCGAGCACGACGGGCGGGAGCGGCGCCGTCTGCGCGACGAGCTGGATGTCGAGCTCGGTGATGCCACCGATGCTGGCGCCGACGACCGTGTAGCACTTGCCAGCCTGGATGTTGATCGGCTGCTCGAGGGTGTCGCCCTCCTTGAACTGGCCGGCGAACGGCGAGCCGTCGGCCTTCATCCCGGGGGCTTCGGTCGAGGCCATGCCGGTGAGGACCGGCGTCACGGCGGCGCCGGCGAGGGGCGGGAGCGGCGTGGCGTTCGACGTGGTCGCGGTGGCGGTCGGCGCGGGCGCCGTCGCGGTGGGGGCGGGCGCCGTCATCGTCGGCGTCGGGGCGGCGCAGAGCTGGCCGGGCGGGCAGGCGTTCGGATCGACGGGCGTCGTCGCGGCGGGGGTCGACGAGCCGCACGCGGCGGTACCGAGACAGGCGAGCGAGAGCGTGAGGAGGGCAAAGAGGCGCGTGCGCATCGGAAAAGGCTCCTTTCAGGGGCTTATTTGAGCGGCTTGCTTGAGTGGTCCGCCCGTCCTTACACCATCGCGGCCCCGGCGGTGGTCAGGAAGCACTGCCGCCGCGCGGGCGGACGCGACCGCCCGGTTGCGATAACGTCGGTGCCCCATGCCGGACGACCTCTACTCGCACGTCATCGGCGTCGACGACGCGCCATTTCCTCGCGAGCACCGCGGCGACGTGCGCGTGGTGGCCACGGCCTACGCGGGCCTCCGCCTCGAAGGCATCCTCAGCGGCCGCGTGCGCCGCGACGGGGCCAGCGCCGCGCGGGTGATCGCGGCCTTGATCGGCGGCTCGCGCTTCGCGGCGCACACCAAGCTGGTGATGTTCCAGGGCATCGCGCTCGCCGGCTTCAACGTCATCGATCTGCGCGCTCTCCACGAGGCGCTCGGGATACCGGTGCTCGTCGTCGCGCGCCGGCCGCCCCGCCTCGCCGCCATCCGCGCGGCGCTCCTCGATCACGTGCCCGGCGGGGCGAAGAAATGGGCCTTGATCGAGCAGGCGGGCCCGATGGAGCCAGTCGCCGGACTGCTGGTCCAGCGCGAGGGGCTCACCCTCGCTGCCGCGGGTGAGGTGATAACGCGCCTGGCGATCCACGGCACGATCCCCGAGCCGCTGCGCGTCGCGCACCTGATCGCCGGGGGCGTCACCACGGGACAGAGCCGCGGGAGGGCCTGATCCAGGCTCTCCCGCGAGGCCGTCACTTCGCGCCGTGCTCGCGCAGGATGGCCGCCGTCGAAGCGTGGTTTCCCTTCAGCGCCCACTGGAGCGCCGTCGTTCCCTCGGGATCCTTGCCGTCGACGGCGACCCCCTTCGCGAGGAGCTGCGGACGATGTCGTCGTGGCCGTACATCGCGGCCATCGTCAGCGGGGTTTGCCGCGTCTTGCCGGTGGTCAGCGTCAGATCGATGGATGGCTGGGCGAGCAGCAGCTCGACCGCGCGGGCCTGGTTCTCGCGGCACGCGACCCCGAGCGGCGTCCAGTTGAACACGTCGGCGTCGTTGATGGTCGCGCCCTTGCCGAGGAGGAGCTTCAGGATCTCCACGTTGCCCACCTCGGCGGCCTTGTAGATCCAGGTCTGTCCCACGCGCGTCTTCGAGCGGACGTCGGCGCCGCGGGCGAGCAGCATCTCGACCATCTTGACGTGCCCGCGCTCGATCGTCGGCCACATCGGGGTGAGCCCGGTGGCGTCCGCCGCGTTCACGTCCGCGCCGTGATCGAGGAGATACGTCGCGACGTCGAGGTGATCGCTCTTGGCCGCGTTGTACAGCGGAGTCCGCTTCTTCGCGTTGCGCACGTCGACCGAGGTGCCTTTGCCGACGAGCGCGGTCACGGCCGCGAGATCGCCGTCCCAGGCCGCCGCGTGGAGAGGATCCCAGCCGGCGCGCTGGGCGACGTCTTCATCGACCTTCTCGCCCGCGGCCGCGAGGGACCAGATCTTCACCGCGCCCGCGCCGCCGCCCGTCGCCAGCAGGGTTCCATCCGGGCTCGTCGCCAGCGAGAGCACGCCCTTCGGATCGGCCATGAACGAGCGAAGGAGCTTGCCCGAGTAGACATCCCAGAGGCGGATCGTGCCGTCTTTGCCGCCGGTCGCGGCGGAGCGCCCGTCGGGCTGGATCGACACACACCACACCTCGTCGGTGTGGCCGGTGAGGGTCGTCATCCGCTCTCCGCGATCGAGGAGCCATACCTTCGCCGTGTGATCGTCGCCCGCGCTGATCAGCGTCTGTCCGTCGGGCGCGATGGCGACGGCGTCGACGGTCGCGCCGTGCGTCAGAGACCGCAGCTCGGCGCCGCTCCCGGCATCCCAGATCCGCACCATGCCGTCGTCGGCGCCGGTCGCGATCCGCTGCCCGTTGGGGCTGATCGCGACGGCGAAGGCCCGATTGCCATGCTTGAGCTGCTTTCCCGGCACACCCGTGCTCCGGTCCCAGGAGCGAATGGATCCGTCGAGCGCCGCGCCCCAGATCGTCTTGTCGGTGGGGTCGAACGCGAGCGCGGTGACCTTGGAGGACGCGCCCGCGAACGAGCGCACCTGGGCGCCCGTCGCCGCGTCCCACAGCGTGACCGAAGCGTCGTTGGCGCTGACGATCAGGGCCCCGTCGTGCGAGAACGCGATGGCCGCGGCGCGGCCCGCGGGGGTGGCGAGCGCGCGGGTGATCTGCCCCGTATCGGGGCTCCACAGCTTGAGCGTGGCGTCGTTGCTGCCGCTGGCGAGCGTGTGGCCGTCGGGGCTCCACGAAAGGGCGAACACCGCGCTCCAGTGGGCCGCGAGCACGCGGACCGGGCTCATCGCCACCGGCGCCGCGGTCGAGGTCATCGGAGCTGCCACGGTATCCATCGCTGCCGGTCGCGCGCTCTTGATCGAACGAAGCGCGAAGGCGGCCCCGCCCAGCGCGGCGACCAGCGCGACCCCGGCGATCAGCGCGGCCTTGCGCGAGCCCGCGCCCGGCGCCGGCGCGAGGGCCGTCCCGCGGTCGAGGGCGAGGAGCGCGTCGCGGGCGGTGGGAAAGCGATCTTCCGGGGCGGGCGCGAGGAGCTTGTCGAGCCAGGCCGCGAGCTCGGGCGAGACGGTGGCGTGGGCGCGGACATCGACTCTGAGCTTCTTCTGCGGTAGCTCGGCGGGGATCGTCGGGTCAGGAGGAACACCAGAGTCGCCCCGAGGCCGTAGAGATCCGTGGCTGTCGTGGCGTGCCCGTGAAGCTGCTCGGGTGCCATGTAGCCAAAGGTGCCAGCCACCGTGCTGCCCCCGGCCGGACCGTCGGTGACCGCGGATTTCACCGCGCCGAAATCGACCAGCGCTATCTCCCCGGCGTCGCTGCGGAGGATGTTTTGCGGCTTGACGTCGCGGTGAATGACCGGCGGCGAGAGGCTCTGCAGATAGCCGAGGATGCGCAGCACCTGGACGGCGATCTCCCGGACGGCGCCCTCGTCCGGGTGGTAGCCCGCGGCGACGAGATCGGCGAGCGTCCGACCCTTTGCGAGCTCTTGCACGATGTAGAGCCGGGGCCCGTCGTCGTCGGTCTGGAACGAGTCGAGATACCGGGGGATCGCCGGGTGGACGAGCTGCGCGAGGGTGCGCGCCTCGCGCTCGAAGAGCTCGAACAGCTTCCAGTCGCCGAGGTTGCGCACGTTGAGCTGCTTCAACACGACGCGCTTGCCGGCGCTCTCCAGATCTTCGGCCTCGTAGGTGGTGCCGACGCCGCCCCGCCCGAGGGTGCCCACGATACGGTATCGACCGCGAATGACGTCCCCGGCCTGATGATGTGTGTCCAGTTGTTCCTGCCTCTCGTGCGCTGGCGAGGGAGACTAGCCGTGCGCCGTCATTCAACCAGCAAATAATGCTCGGAGCGCCTCGGCAGGCCGCGAGGTGGCTCGGGCCGCGACTCCCTCTCTGCGAGAACCCTCACGCTCGCCCGGGCGATCATGCGATGATCCCCGCGAATGACCAGCCCCGTGAACATCGGCGACGTCGTCGCGGAGAAGTACCTCATCGAGCGCGTCCTCGGGAGAGGGGGCATGGGCGTGGTGTACGTCGCCAAGCACCTCCAGCTCGGCGACCGCGTGGCGATCAAGTTTCTCAAGCGCAAGACGCTCGAGAGCGAGGAGCTGGTGGCCCGCTTCCTCCGCGAGGGGCGCACGGCGGCGCGGCTGCAGAGCGAGCATGTGGCGCGGGTCCGCGACGTGGGGACGATGCCCGACGGCGCCCCGTACCTGGTGATGGACTACCTCGACGGGCGCGACTTCGACGCGGTCCTGGCCGAGCACGGCGCGCTCGAGCCCGAGGTCGCCGTGAAGTACGTGCTCCAGGCCTGCGAGGCGCTCGCAGAAGCCCACTCGATGGGGATCGTTCACCGCGATCTCAAGCCCGCCAACCTGATCTTGATCCGCAAGCGCGACGGGACGACGGCGATCAAGATCATCGACTTCGGCATCTCGAAGATCGCCGTGAGCGAGGGTGGTCCCGAGATGACCCAGGCCTCGGTGATGATGGGCTCGCCGCTCTACATGGCCCCCGAACAGATGGCCTCGGCCCGCGACGCCGACGCGCGGAGTGACATCTTCTCGCTCGGGGCGATCCTCTATCACCTGCTCACCGGCAAGCCGCCCTTTCATGGAAGCTCCGCGGTCGACGTGTTCGAGAAGATCACGATGGGGCCGCCGTCACCGCGCGATCTGCGCGCCGATCTGCCGGAGGGCATCGAGCTCGTCACCGCGCGTTGCCTGCGCAAAGACCGCGCGCAGCGCTATCCCGACGTCGCCGAGCTGGCCGCGGCGCTGGCGCCCTTCGGGCCGGCGCACGCGCAGCTCTACGCCGAGAGCGCCGCCCGCATCCTCCGCGCCGCGGCCCTCACCGCCGAAGAGACGAGCCCTGTCGCGCCGTCAGGCATGGTGTCGCCCTCGCCGGTGCGAATGAGCGCGCCGCCGCCGCCGGACCCCGCGCCGCTTCACCCCGGGACGACTTCGAAGAAGGCCCCTCCGCCGCGACCACGCGCCGCGGAGACCCGGAAAGAGCCCGAGCCGAGAGGCCTCCTCGACGAGCTGATGGCGATGGACATCGAGGAGCCTCGCGAGCGGCCTCGCCCCGCCGCGAGCGAGCCCCTGCCGCGCGTCGTCCCGCCCTCGCAGCCCCCGCCCGAGGGGCCGCCCGAGTCGGCTCCTCCGCCGGCTGGCTCGCCGCTGGCGAAGGCGGGCTACGTCGCGGCCGATGCGCTGATCAGCGCCGTTCGAGAGCACCTGTCCGGCTTCGGCCTCGCCGGGCGGCTGGCGCTCGAAGGGCGGCTCCTCACCCTCCATGGCAACGGCCCGCCGACCTCGATCGACTCCGGCCCTGCGCTCGAGCAGTGGCCGCTCTTGCCGCCGGACATGCAGCGCCGCAAGGCCCTCGATCTGGCCCGCCGCGTGGCCGAGGCCCACCGCATCGCCCAGCAGCGATCCTCCGCGAGGCCGCTCGGCGGAGGAGGGGAGTCGCTGATCCCCTGGGCCACGCTGGGCAAGGCGACAGGCGGCCTCGTCGTGGCCGTCGCCGTGGCCGCGGGCGCCCGCGCTTACGTCGACTCGCGCAAAGAGGCTGCTTTGCCGCCGCCGGCGCCGGCCGAGACGCCCGCGCAGCAAGAGCGCCGGCTCGACACGGCCTGTCGCGCCGTGCGCGAGCGCATCTACAGCGGCTCCACGATTGGCCCTTACGACACCACCGGATGGGTGGTCGAGCTCTGGCTCGCGAGCCGCCCGGGGCCGCTCCCCGGCGCCGACGCGGGGGCCCCGTCGAGCAAGCCAGTCACCCGCGAGTCGGTGGCGCAAAGCATCGACGCGGGGCGCCTCTCCCCCCGCCTCGACGACGCCCTCGGCGGCCTCACCGACGGTACGCTGGCGATCGACGAGGCCGCCATCCCCGCGGCGTCGGCGGCTTGGACGGGCGTGACTCTGCGGTTCGGAGGGGCCTATTCACGCGCCTTCTTCGAGCCCGAGCCGCGGACTCGCTTCCTCGCCGTCGCCGACCGCCTCTTCGAATCCTCGGGGGCCGATCTCGGCGCCCTCTACGCGCGCTGCGCGGGCGGCGCGGTCCACGACGTCGGCGCGTGGTTCCGCGGCCGCGACGCCGGCGGCGCGGCGACGGCGCTCCTCTGGGGCGTGGGCCTGTTCGCCGAGCGGCCGCAGATCAGCCGCTCTCTCCTCGGCCCGGCCGAGCTCGACGGCCTCCGCGCCGCGGCGCTCACCGCCAGGCTCGACGCGGTCACGCTGAAGGGCCTCGTCGGCGCGCAGGGTGGCAGTCTGGTCGCGGCGCCCGGCGCGGTGACGCTGGCGTTCCCGCTCGGCGGCCCGGTCCGCGCGGCCTCGGCCAGCCGGGCAGTCGCCGCCACGATCGGTATCGGCCGCGATTGACCACCTCGCCCCGCCGCCTCGCGCGCGCTCTCGGTCGCGATCGCGCGCCGCCCAGGCCGCGCTGGTGGCGATCAACCCCGGAAATCGCTTGAATCAAAGCGCGCCCGCGCTCTCCGCTCGAAGAGCGGATCAGCGCGGGCGCGGCCCTGGAGTCGAGAGAGTCGGCCTCTCGATCACTCGCTCACGCGATCACGGGTGACCACAGCCGGTGTTGCCGCCGCATCCACCCGGTGCCCCACCGTAGGAGTTGTAGCCCTGGCCGAAGCCGTTGTAGGCCTGGCCGAAGCCGTTGTAGCCCTGGCCGGGGCCACCGTAGCCCGGGCCGGGGCCATAGCCGTTGTTCCCCGACCCGGCGCACGAGCTGCACGAGCCCGGGGGGGTGAAGCCCGAGCCGAACGCGCCGAGGCTCGGGAAGTTCGTGGTGGGCCCGCAAGATCCTCCGCACGAGGAGCCACCGCCGTTGAAGCCCGAGCCAAAGCCGTTGAAGCCCGAGCCGTAGTTGCCGGGGGCAGTGCCCCCGCACGAGCCGCCGAGGCACCCGCCGCCGGGGTTACCGAAGCCGGTGCCAAAGCCGGTGAGGCCGGAGCTGAAGCCGGGGAGGGGCCCGTTGCTGCACCCGGGCCCGCCGCTGCAGCCCGGCCCGCCCAGAGCTTCCTGGTCGCTCATCACCGCGTCGTCGTCCGACTCGGCGCTGCCCAGGGTACATCCACCGAAGATCGGAGCCGCGAGCAGGATCGCGAGCAACGCCGAACGACTGAAGAGATTCATCGAGCTCATTCTTTTTCCTCTCGTCAAGGAGCCTCTCCGCATCGGGCCTATCCGGTGGATTCTCCGGGCGCGCGACGGGGACAGGCTCGTCAAGGACGGCGACGAAGCAGCAATGAGCGTACCGCGTTCAAGCGAGGCGGCTCGGGCGCAAACCGCACATCGACCCTGGACGCCCGGGAGATAGGGGCGTCGACTCGGTCGCTCCGCCGTGCGCCCGGGCGACCGCGGGCGGCGCGCCGGCCGCGCGGCCGGGAAACCCGTGCGCAGCACAGGCACGCTCGGCCGCTCCCCGGCGACCTCTGCCGCGCATTATTCCAGTAGCGCGTGGCATGTCATGGCCCTTCGCGAGCCAGGCCTGTCGAGGAAGATCAGGTGAGCTCCCCGGCCGGGAACGGCCGTTCGCCGCGCCGGGCGAGCCCGCTCGGATCGCGTCGGACCGCTACGGCGCGCTGGCCTTCGCCGCGTCGTCCAGGCACTCCTTGCCGTAGAGGATCGTGCTGCTCGACAGGAGCGACTTCTGCACGTAGGTGATCGCGCCGCTCGTGCCCTCGATGGCCCAGTACATCACGCAGTCCTGGTTGGTGCAGTGGCCGTCGTGCGCAGCGTCGTTGTGGGGGCTCTGCTCGGCGAGCCCGTTGTCGACGAGGCCCGCCGCGTGGCCGAACTCGTGGACGATCGTGGCCTGCTCGACGTAGCGCTCCACGTTGAGCCCCGGCGTCCCGCTGCCCGTGCCGGCGATCACCGGCTTGAACATCGCGAGCACGCCTGTCGTCCCGAGCGACACGCCGAGCACGTCCTTGTTCACGCCGCCCGCGTCGCGATAGTACCCGTCGAGCCAGACGAAGTAGTACGTCACGGTGGCCCCCGAGCTCGGCTGATCACGGTGCTTGGCGGCGATGGCCAGGATCTGATCGACCGTGAAGTCCGCGCCGGTCACGTCGGTGAGCTTCTCCATCTTGTCGAGCGTGCGCGGGATGGTGACCACCTTGTTGCTCCCGAGGAACAGCCGCTCGACGTTGGTCTTCGCCACGTCCCACACCTCGCCGAAGCCGACCACCGCCCCGGTGTACGGCTCGGCGCCGGGCACATAGTCAATCTCGAAGGTCAGGTTGTGGAACGCCGATCCATAGACCTGCTGCGCCGGCGGCTGCCCCGTGCCCGGGCCCGAGCCCGTCGAGCCGGTCGCGCCCGTCGTCGCGAGCGTGCCAGTCGTCGCCGTGGCCTTGTCGCCTCCGACTCCGCTGGCGCTCGTCGACTCTGCGCCGCCCGCGCCGGTCGTAGACCCCCCGCCCGCGCCGCCGGTCGCTGCCGTTCCACACGCCGAGGCCGCGAGGGCCAGGGCCGTCATGCCGATTCGAGAGATCCATCGATTCATGGGTTCACCAGGAGCGTCCGCTCGTACGAGGTTGTCTGTCCCCGCGGCTCCGCAGAGCAGCGGTGTCGACGATCGACATCGCGGGGAGATTCGAAGAAAGCCGAGTTGGCGTCAGGGTCATGTCGCACGGAGCGTGCCGCCCTGGATTCGCCGGCAAATAGCGCATCTCGAGCCGCGGACGGACGTGGCGATCCTGCGCTTCGTGGCGTTCTTGCGCCGCTCCCGCCGCGGCGGCGACCGTTCAATCCCTGCTCACCCCGGCTGGCGTGGAGGCTCCAGGACGCTCGTAGCCTCGCCGGAGCTCGGCCCGACACTTTCAGGTCGCGCGGACAGGCAAGTCGCCTCTCCACGCCACCCCCGCTTCGAGCGTGGCCGACGACCGGCCAGGCCTTCAGACACCGTACATCTTGCGGGTGGCCTTCCCCATCGTGCGGATGGCCGCGCTCCGGGGAAACAGCCGCTCCATCACGAAGGCCGCAGCGCGGTTGGCCATCCCGGGCACGAAGCTCGGCGTCTTCCCGAGGGCGGCCAGGGACTCGCTCACCACCGGGCCAGACTCCATGATCATCGGCGGCTTTCCCCGCGGATTCGAGGCCTCGTAGGTGGGAGTTCGCGTGGCGCCGGCGCAGCAGGCGAGGACGTCGACCCCCTCGGCGCGCAGCTCGTCCCAGAGGCCCTCGGCGAGGACGCGATCGAAGGCCTTGCTCGCCCCGTAGGTCGCGATCATCGGCGCACCCTGGATCCCGGCCATCGACGACATCAGGATGATCCCCCCGCGCCTGCGCGCCGCCATCGCGCCGCCGAATTCGTGGGCGAGGATCACCGGACCACGGCAGTTGACGTCGAGGACGCGGAGCTTGTCCTCCAGCGCCTGGCCCAGGAAGGTGCCAATGCACGAATAGGCCGCGTTGTAGACGAGGAGCCCGACCTCGAGCCCCTCGGCGCAGGCCCGCGCGCGCGCGAGGAGATCCGGCGCGGCGAGATCGATCGACGCCGTGCGAACCTCGACGCCGTGCGCCTTGCGGAGGCTCGCGGCCAGCTCGTCGAGGGCGTCGGCGCGCCGGGCCACGAGGATCAGGTGGAGGCCGGCGGCGGCGAGCTGCGACGCGAACTCGGCGCCGAGGCCGGTGGACGCGCCGGCGATGAGGGCCCACGGGCCGTAGGCGGATCGAAGGTCTTCTCGGCGGCGAAAGAGCGGCATTAGCTCCCTTCTACCTCGCCCGCGTCGGGCCGGGGATCGCATTCGAACCGCCGGGTTTTCGTCCCGCAAAACGCTCCATGATACGCTCAAGGCGCGCCGGTCCAGGGGGCTTTTCGCCGCTCTTTTTCGGCCTCGCGTCGCCCTCGCCCATGCGCTCGTCCTCTTCGTCGCCCACCTCGCTCGTGTTTCGTCGCCTCGCGATCGCGCTCGGCGTGCTCGGCCTCGCGCTCGGGACGCGGCCGGCGCGCGCCCAGCAGCAGGGGTTCTCGATCGCGCATTTTTCCCCGTCGCCAGCGGGCGATCGGTTCTTCTCGCTCCCGTCGCCGTACGCGGCCGGCGCGCCGATCGTCGCGGGGTTCCCGCTCCACGCGGCGCTCTACGCCGATTACGCGCGCGACCCGCTGGTGCTCCACGGCGCGACGTCGGGCCGCGATCTGGGCGCGATCGTCCGCGATCAGATGATCCTTCACCTCGACGTGGCCATGGCGATCGCCGGGCGCGTCACCGTCGACTTCGACGCTCCGGTGGCCTTTCAGTGGGGCTCGGCGCCGAAGGGGCGCGGCTATGCGTTCGACGCGCCCACGGCGGCGGCCTTCGGCGATTTCCGGCTCGGCGCGCGCTTCACGATCCTCGGGAAGTACTTCGATCCTTTCCAGCTCGCAGCGTCGGTATCCATCCTCGTGCCGACGGGCGATCCGACCGCGTACTCGGGCGACGGCGGCGGCCGCGTGACCCCGCAGCTCATCGGAGGTGGGCACTTCGATCGCCTGGTGTGGTCGTCGGCGATCGGCGTGATCGCCGGGCCCAAGCACGTCTTCGCCAACGTCGCGCAGGGCATGACGCTGACATGGGGCGCCGGCGCCGCGGTGCGCCTCGGCGAGAATCGGCTGCTCCAGATCGGGCCCGAGGTGACGGGATCGGTCACGCTCGTCGACGTGCAGTCACGCACCACCTCGGCCGAGCTGCTCCTCGGCGCGCGGCGGCGCTTCGCGGGCAATTTCGAGGCGGGGCTCGGCGCCGGGGTCGGCCTCTCGCGCGGCGTGGGGACGCCGAGCTTCCGCGCGGTGGGCATGTTCGCGTACTCGCCCGAGGTCCTCGACAAGCGGCCCGATCGCGATCACGACGGCATCTCCGACGGCGACGATGCTTGCCCCGACGTGCCCGGCGACGTCGACGGCGATCCGAGGAAGAATGGCTGTCGCGAGAACAACCCGGCCCTGCGGCGCGATCAGGACTTCGACGGCGTCCCCGACGCCGCCGACGCCTGCCCGGGCGTGCCCGGCTTCGCCGACCCCGATCCGACGAAGAACGGCTGTCCTCGCGCGCCGCGCGACGCCGACGGCGACGGGATCCGCGACGCCGAGGATGCCTGTCCGACGACGGCCGGGGCGCCCGATCCCGATCCCGCCAGGAATGGCTGTCCGCCGCCCCCCAGGGACACCGACGGTGACGGCATCCCCGACACGCGCGACGCCTGCCCCGAGGTGGTGGGCAAAGGCTCGTCCAATCCCGCCGAGAATGGCTGTCCCGGCGATCAGGACGGCGACGGGATCCGCGACGACAGGGACGCTTGCCCCGCCGAGAAGGGCCCGTTGACGACCAGCCCCGAGACCAGCGGCTGCCCGAAGGAGGTCCGCGTGACCGGGGACGCGATAGTCCTCCTCCATCAGGTGGAGTTCGACACCGGCACGGCGAAGATCGGCCGAGCGAGCGCGTCGATCCTCGACGAGATCGCCGACGTGCTCCGCCAGCACGCGGAGATCCTCGCGGCCGAGGTCCAGGGCCACACCGACAACCGCGGCTCCGAGAAGCAGAACACCGCGCTCTCGCAGGGCCGCGCCGAGGCCGTGCGCAAGGCCCTGATCAAGCGGGGTATCGACGCCGGGCGCCTCTCGGCCAGGGGCTATGGCCCGACGCGGCCGGCGTTCGCCAACCTCACCACCGAGGGCCGGCAGAAGAACCGGCGCGTCGAGATCAAGATCCTCTCCCGAGCCCCGAAGCAGGAGGCGCCGTGATCCGCTCTGGGATGCTTCGATATCGATTTCGAGCCGCGGCGCTGCTGGGCGCGCTGATCCTCGCCTCGCCTGGCCCCGCCTCGGCCGCCCCGGCGCTGCGCGTTCAGGTCACCCAGCCGGGTGATTTCGTGATCCTCGGCAACACCCAGGGGCAGGACTGCGGACCGGGCGTGCCCGCGCCGGTGGTCGGCAACGTCAGCTCCGCCTGCGGCCCGAACACCGTCGACACCTCGCCGGACGTCTCGTGGCAAGCCGACTTCCCC
>JANYGI010000107.1 GCA_025362495.1 Byssovorax sp.
GCATAGGCCGCCACGCGGAGCGTACACTTCTTCTGGCGGGACATCTCGACGACCTCGCGATAGGCCTTCTTCATGGCCTTCTCGAGGCGCGTATCGACCTCTTCGAGCGTCCACGACTCGGAGCGCTTGTTCTGCACCCACTCGTAGTAGCTCACCGTCACGCCGCCGGCGTTGGCGAGGACGTCGGGGATGATGTCAATTCCGCGCTCGAGGAGAATCTTCTCGCCCTCGGGGGTGCAAGGGCCGTTGGCGCCCTCGGCCACGAGGCGGACCTGGAGATCGCGGGCCTCGTCGACGCCAATCTGGGCTTCGAGCGCGGCGGGGATGAAGAGATCGGCCTTGATCCGGAAGAACTCTTCACGGCTGATCGGCTTGCCGCCCGGGTAGCCGGCGATGGAGCGGTTCTTCTTCACCCAGTCCTGGAGCTTGTGGGGGTTGAAGCCTTCCGGGTTGTACATGTACCCGGTGTGATCGCCGACGGCGATCGTCGAGACGCCGAGCTTCGAGAGGATGACGGCGGCGTGCGAGCCGACGTTGCCGAAGCCCTGCACGATCAGCGTCGAGCCGCCGAGGTTGAAGTCCTTCTCTTCGGCCCACTCGGTGATGCAGTGAACGACGCCCTGGCCCGTGGCCTTCTCGCGCCCGAGCGTGCCGCCGGACGCGACCGGCTTGCCGGTGACGACGCCCTTGACCGCCTGCTTCGAGAGCTGACCGACGGTGTTCATGTACGTGTCCATGGCCCACGCCATCGTCTTGGCGTCGGTGCCCACGTCCGGCGCAGGGATGTCGGTCTCGGGGCCGATGTTCGAGCCGAGCGCGTGGATGAAGCGGCGCGTGATCCGCTGGAGCTCGTCGCGGGAGACCTGGCTCGGGTTGAACTTGATGCCGCCCTTGCCGCCGCCGAGCGGCAGGTTCATCAGCGCGCACTTCCACGTCATCATCGCGGCGAGGGCCTTGACGTCGTCGAGCGTCACGCTCTCGTGGTAGCGGATGCCGCCCTTGTAGGGCCCGAGGAGGTTGTTGTGCTGGATTCGATAGCCCTTGAAGAGGCGAATCGATCCATCATCCATCTTCACCGGGAAGTTGACGATGATCTCGTTCTTCGGCTGGCTCAGGATGGTGCTGATGTACGGGGTCACCTCGGCGACCTTCGCGGCCTCCTCCAGGTAGTTCTGGACCACCTTGAAGAACTCGTATTTGTGCTTGGGAGCCTGCGCTTGGCTGGGGCTCGCGGGCGGGATGATCGGCTCGTCGGCGGTAGCGCTCATGGTGCGCTGTCCTAGTCCGCCGCTCTGGCGGGTTCAATCGTGCGACGCGTCAATTTGGCGCATTTTTCGTGTCATTCGCGCTCGTCGGGTTCTCCCGCGGCTAACCACGCACCCAGACGACGTAGAGGTAGGTGAGGGTGCCCGTCACGAGGAGCGCGTCGACCCGGTCGAGGATGCCACCGTGACCGGGGACGATACCGCCAGAATCTTTCACTCCGACCGAGCGCTTGAGTAACGACTCGCCCAGATCGCCGGCCTGGCCGAGCGCGCCGGCCACGATCGAGAGGACGACTCCGTCGATGAGCGGAAGGCTGCGCAGGTACAGAAAGTGGGCTGCGACCCCGCCGCCGAGGACGGCCGCGGCCAGGCCGCCGATGGCGCCCTCGATCGTCTTCTTGGGGCTCACCGCTTCGTAGAGCTTGTGCTTGCCGAGGAAGCGCCCGGCGAAGTAGGCGCCCGTGTCCGAGAACCACGAGAGCATGAACGTGAGCAGCACGAAGCTCGGCCCGTCGGTGCCCGCGTCGCGGCGGAGCAGCGCGAGCGTGGCGAGCCCGCCGCCGAGGTAGAGCGGCCCGAACACGCCAGCCGCGACGCGGAGCGCGGCCGTGCGCATCTCGCCGAGGCGCACGAGCACGAGCCCCATCGAGAGGAGCGGCAAGAGCAGCAGCATCGTGACGAGCACCCTGGCGTTGCCCGTCCACTGCCAGAGCACGAAGAGCACACCGACGGTGAGCAGCGCGCCGACGCCCTGCGAGACCTTGTCGTCCGCGTGGGTCATCGCGAAGAGCTCGAACGCGCCGATCAGCGTCGCCAGGCCGACGAACACCGCGAAGTACCAGGGCTGCCCGAAGTAGAGCAGGGCGAGGATCGCGGGGCCGGCGATGACCGCCGTGAGGAAGCGCATCAACAGGTTCGATTTCGGCACGGTCAATCTCTCGTGTCGGTCACGCGGTGGGAGGGGCGGCGGGCAGGGGCTTGCCGACGAGGCCGAAGCGTCGCTCGCGGCGCTGGTAGCTCGCGATCGCGGCAAACAGATCTTCCTCGGTGAAGTCGGGCCAGAGGCGGTCCATGAAGGCCAGCTCGGCGTAGGCCGCCCCGTATAGCAGGAAGTTCGAGATGCGGAACTCGCCGCCGGTGCGAATGATCAGGTCCGGATCGCCGACGCTGAGGCTCGGCAGGCGGGCGCCCAGCGTCTCGGCGGTGATGGTCGCCGGATCGAGCTTGCCCGCCGCGGCCTCGGTCGCGAGGTCGCGCGCGGCGGCGGCGATCTCCTCGCGGCCGCCGTAGGAGAGCGCGAGCGCCAGCGTCATCTTCTGGTTGTCGCTCGAGGCCTTTCGCAGCGGATCGAGCACCTCGCGCACGCCCTCGGGGAGGCGCGAGAGATCGCCGATGGCCACGAGGCGGATGTCGTTCTCGAGGATCTCGCCGCGCTCCGCGACGAGGAACTCGGTGAGCAGGCCCATGAGCGCCTCGACCTCGCCCGAGGGGCGCGACCAGTTCTGCTCGCTGAACGCGTAGAGCGTGAGCGCGTCGAGGCCGAGCCGCCGGCACACGCGCACGATCCGCCGCACGGCCGCGCTGCCCGCCTTGTGGCCGGCCTCTCGCTTCTCCCCCCGGAGCTGCGCCCACCGGCCGTTGCCGTCCATGATGATGCCGATGTGACGGGGGAGGTTCTTTCCTTCGACCAGGATCATGAGCCTTCGTACGCGGGCGGGAGGGAGCGGGTAGGGGGCGGGGGTGGAGCGAGCGAGGTGTTATCCCCTGTTGACTACCGGGTGTCACCTGTTGACTCTTCGGGCCATGAGCATCGGCGTTGGTCTCACGGTCACCCTTCGCGTCCGGATGGGCGCGCACGACACCCACTACGCGGGCGAGCTCGTCGACGGCGCGCGCGTCCTCGGCCTCTTCGGCGACGTCGCCACCGAGCTCTTGATCCGGCTCGACGGCGACGAGGGCCTCTTCCGCGCCTACGAGGGCATCGAGTTCCTCGCCCCGGTGCGCGCCGGCGATTTCATCGAGGCGACGGGGATCATCACCAAGGTCGGCAACTCGTCGCGCACCATGGCGTTCGAGGCCCGCAAGGTGATCGAGAACGTGCGCGCGCCGGGCGTGGCCGACTCGGCGGCCGACGCGCTGGTCGAGCCCGTCGTGGTCTGCCGCGCGCTCGGCACGTGCGTCGTCCCGAAGGCCCAGCAGCGCAATCCGCGGCTTGTTTTGCCGATGTTTTCCACGCACCAGCACCAGCTCGCCAACCTGCCCGAGCCCCGGCCGATCATCACGCCGCCGCCGCATTTTCTCGTCACGCCCCCGAGCACCGAGGTGATCCTCACGGCGGCGATCGTCGGCGCCGAGACCACGCGGCAGCAGACGCCGCACCTGCCGCTCAGCGCCGACGAGCTCGCCGACGAGGCCGCGCGCTGCGCCGACGCGGGCGCGTCCGTGATCCACTTGCACGTGCGGAACCCCGACGGATCGCCGAGCCAGTCGCGCGATCTCTTCGCCGCGGCGATCGAGAAAATCCGCGCGAAATGCGACGTGATCGTCCAGGTCTCGACCGGCGGCGCGGTGGGCATGGGCGTCGACGAGCGCGCGCAGCCCCTCCTGTGCAAGCCCGAGATGGCGACGCTCAACTGCGGCACGCTCAACTTCGGCAACGACGTCTTCGTCAACACCCGCCCGCTGATCCGCGATCTCGCCGCGCGCATCCGCGAGGCCGGCAGCGTGATCGAGCTCGAGTGCTACGACGTCGGCCACATCGACGAGGCGCTCGCGCTCTACGCCGAGGGGAAGATCATCGATCCGCTTCACTTCCAGTTCGTCCTCGGGATCCAGGGCGGCATCGGCGCGCGAGAAGACGTGCTCCGCTTCCTCGTCTCGCAGATCCCGCCCACGGCGACGTGGGGAGTCGCCGCGGTGGGCCGCCATCAGCTCCCGATGACCGAGCTCGCCATTCGCCTCGGCGGCCACGCGCGCGTCGGCCTCGAGGATAACATCTACCTGAGCAAGGGAGTCCTGGCCGAGGGCAGCGCGCCCTTCGTGACGCGGGCCGCGGCCTACGCGAAGTCGCTCGGTCGCGAGGTGGTCGAGCCCTCGCGCGCGCGGCAGATCCTGGGGATCGCGGCGCGCTGAATCGCCGTTCACGATCGTCGAACGCGGAGCGGGAAAACCGCAAGGGCGCAAGGGACGCGAGGACTCGGAGATTTTGATTCTTTTCTGGCCCTTGCGGCCCTCGCGCCCTCGCGGTTTCTTCATCCTCTTTCCCCGAACGCCACAAGCTGGAGTCGTTCGAGGTTCGCGCTCGCTGATTCAGCGGCGGCGCGAGGAGAGCGGCGACCTCGCTCGCTCCGGCGGCTGCTGGCGGCCGCGGACGTTCACTCCGCAGGCCGCAGTACGTCTGCACGCAGCCGGGCGTGTGCACCGGCTCGCTGTCGCAGTCGGCGAGCGTCGTCCCGTGCTGCTTGATGCTGTGGATGCGCGGCGCTCATGCGCTCTCCACGGTGGGGCGGGGCTCGCCCGGCGCGGTGCCAATCCCCCGCTCGAAGGCCTCGAACGTGTCGATCGCCGCCGCGACGGCCTCGTCGACGCGAGGGCCCGTGGAGCAGTACGCGGTCGCGGCCTCGCCGAAGGCCCGCCACATCGGGCCGACGTCGGCGCGGTAGCTGGCGAAGAACGACGCTCCCCGCGCGGCGTCGAGGCCGAGCGCGCGCTCCACGTGGCGGAGGATGATCTTGCCGCCGAGGGTCGATCCCTCGACGACGTACAGGCACCCGAAGCCGGCCGCGAGCGACCGGAGCTGCGGCAGCGCCGCGCGCGGCAGGCCCTCGCTCGGGGCGCCGAGGGCCGCGAGATCGGCCCGGAGCAAGCGCGCCTTGCGCCGCGACTCGAAGTCGACGCCCGTGCCCGCCCAGTCGAGGTGAGACAGTCGCTCCTCGAGCGGCGCATGGAAGGCCAGCATCCGGGCGAGAAGCTTGCGATACCCGTCGACCGTCGCGCAGCTGCCCTCGAGATCGAGGCAGGTCTCGACGCGGAGGTGCATTTGCCGGGTGTCGGCGCGGATCCGATCGAGGAAAGGACGAGAAATCATCAAAGCTCCGGCACCATTCGAGCTCCCCCGATCGCGATGTCGAGGAAGCTCGGTGTCACGTCATCTCGCGGGGCCGATGGCCTCGACGAAGCCCTTCACGAAGGCCTGGAGCTGGCCGCGGACCTTCTCGTCCGTCATGGCACCTTCGGCGCTGAAGACCTTGCTCGCCCCCGACACGAGGAGGCGTGATCCGAACCACGGTCGGGTGCTCAGGGCGCGCAGGACGGGCAGCCAGGCCGTTTGCGCCATCAGCGTGCCTCCGGGGCCCGACGTCGCGCCGAGGAGCGCCACGTGGCGATCGCCGAAGACGCGAGGAATGTCGCCCGCGGGGCGAGAGAGCCAGTCGATCGCGTTCTTGAACACGCCCGGGAGCGAGTTGTTGTACTCGGGCGTGGCGAGGAGGAGCCCGTCGGCCGTGGCGATCCGGTCCTTCAGCGCGCGCACCGCCTCGGGGAGGCCGCTCTCGGCCTCGAGATCGCCGTCGTAGAGCGGGATCCCGTGGAGAGAGGCGATCTCGACGGTGCTGCCCGCCGGCGCCAGCTCGGCCGCCGCGCGGAGCAAGCTGCTGTTGAACGAGCCTTTGCGGAGGCTGCCGGAGATGCCGAGGATCGTCGTCATGTGCTCGTCCTTTCAGGATCGCCGCGCCGCCTCGCGTGGTGAGCAGGACGGCTGCGGTGGCGGAGGAAACCACGTCGCTCGAGGCCTGACCATCACGAACTGCGATCCGCGGGACGGGACGGGACCTACCTGCTCACGAGCAGGCGGCCTGTCGAGGGCGCGATTCGAGCGCGCCCGGCAGGCTATTCGCGGCTCAAGGGATCGCGAAATCGAGCTCGGCCTTGGTGATCGCCTTCTTGCCGGCGACGGCCGTGACCTTGGGGGACAGGGTGTTGACGATGTCGCCCGAGCCGGGGGTGAAGCCGCCACGGATGGTGTCCATGAAGCACGTGACCACGTAGTCGCCGGGCGTCACGTCGGTGATCGTGAACGTCGCCACGTCGGACGACGTCTTCAGCGGGACGTCGACCTGGTCGCGGAAGTAATACGGCCCAGCGCCGGCCTTCGGCAGGAGACCGTCCCAGTCCTCGGCGCGGAAGAGCGCGCAGTACATGGGATCACCCTCGGTGATGTCGCCCTTCACGCCGGTGATCCCGGCCTGATACCGGACCTGCACCTCGACGGTGGAGCCGCCGGGGCCGGTGTCCGTCTTGCCCTGGTACTGGCACGCACACTCGTCGCTTCCGCCGCCCGAGGTGCACATGATCCCGGCCTCGGCCGGCCAGTAATAGCCAATCGCAAAGCACATCTCGTGCGGGTAGCCGAGGCGGTTCGGGCTGTCGTTCTGCCAGTCGCACTTGACCTGGATCGCGTCGGACATGCCGAGCATCTTGCCGCCGTCGAACTTCGAGATCGGGGGGCCGTCCCACTCCTTCGTCTCGTAGAGTCGCTCGGCCTTGCCCGTCTTCCCGGGGAGAAAATCGACGCTGACGCCGACGCCGCGGCGGTGCTCGTGGCCGAACATCGTTTGCAGGGCCATCGGCGCGGGCGGGGTGCAGGTGACCGTCTTCGAGAAGGCCCCGTTGGCCGGGACATCGATGTTGGTGGTGCCGAAGAAGTAGGTCGCGGCGCGCTCGGTGACGGTGCCCGGCGCGGCGTAGGTGGCCTTGAACGAGCTGTCGACGGTGAGCGTCTTGTCGGTGGTGTTGATGTAATGCGTCTCCATCACGTACTGCTGATGGGCCTTGACGTGGAAGCCGACGCCGTCGGGGAACGTCAGCTTTTCGGTGGGAACCTGCGTGGCGAGGAGCTGACTCCAGCCCGGCTGGCCGCCCTGCGAGCAGAGGGTGGGCGGGAGATCGACCGCGTGATCGAGGGTGTAGACGATGAGGTGATGGCCGCCGGCGCTCTGGGCCGTGTCGAAGCGGGTGATGTCCTCGTCGTCGGCGTTGTCGCCGCGGACGTAGGTGCACATCACCAGCTCTTTGCCCGGCTCGACGGTGAACTTGCCAGCCGCGAACGCGGTCTCGGTGACCTTCGGCGCGTCACCGGTGGTGGCGGCCGAGGTGGTATCGCCGGTGCTGCAACCGGCCGCCGAGAGCGAGGCTGCGAAGGCGACGGCGAGGGACGAAAAGAGGAAACGAAGCGCGGGGTGTCTCATGGCCAGTCATTCTTGGGATGCGGCGCCGGGGGCGCATTGTCCGGTCGGGCCAAAACGTTGACTCACGAGGCCAGGGAGGGGCGGCGAGGGGCGAGGTCAACCGAAGAGCGGAAGATCCTGCGTATCCAGGGGGAATGTCGTCGAAAAATCGCTGGTGTCGAGGCCCGCGACGCGCCGGAGGGCGCGGTGCACGTGCTGCGGCGTGAGCTGGACGCCCTGAGGATCGGGCGCGAGCGAGACCGGGTTGATCGGGACGGCCTTGAAGCCGGCGTCCGTCGCGCCCACCACGCGATCGCCCTGGATGCCCGGGCCCATGAACATCATGCTGGTGATGTCCCAGTGGTCCTTGCCCTTGCTTTCGTTGTAGAAGGGCGGGCGGCCAAAGTCGGAGCCGATGGCGATGTAGAGCTTGTCGAGGATGCCAGCCTCCTCGGCCGCGGCGAGCAGGTAGTCGACGCCGCGCAGCACGCGAATCAGCTCGGGGACATGGGTCGCGTCGTGATCGTTGTGGGTGTCGAAGGCGCCTGTCGCGATGTTGGCGCTGACCGAGACTCCGGCCTTGAAGCCGAGCACCGCGAGCTGGAGCTGCTCGAGCATGACCTGGAATTGATCGAGCTTGTAGAGCTTGGATTGATCCATCCCGGCGAGGTCGGGGAAGCCGAGGATCGAGACGGGCTTGGTGGCCTCGTACTCGGCGGCGAGCCGCTGGAGCACGGCCGAGGGTCATCATCAGGGCGAGTGAAGAGAGGCCCTTGAACGAAGGGCGACTCGGTCCTCGGCGCTCGATCATGATGCGTCCTTTCGGTGAGTGCGGTCGGGATCAGGCGGCCCGGAGGCGGCGATAGGCGAGGGGCGTTTGCCCCGTCCAGCGCTTGAAGGCGCGATGAAAGGCGCTGGGCTCGGAGAAGCCGAGGCGGAACGCGACCTCGCCGAGGGCGATCCGCTCGTCACCGAGGTGGCGCTTGGCGAGATCACAGCGGGTCTCGTCGAGGACGTCCTGGAACGTCGTGCCCTCGTCGTGGAGGCGGCGGCGGAGCGTCCGCGGGCTCATCGCGAGGCGCGCGGCGGCCGTCTCGACCGTCGGCAGCGCGCGCCCGAGCTCGCCTTCGAGGAGCGTGCGCAGGCGACGCGCGAGGCCGTCCGCGCGGTGGCGCTCGAGGAGATCGTCGGCGCGGACGGCGAAGAACGCCGCGAGATCGGCGTCGGCCTTGAGGAGCGGAGTCGCGAGGACGCTCTGCGCCAGGACGAGCTCGCTCCGCGGGGACTCGAAGCGCACGGGAGCCTTGAAAAAGGCTTCGAGCGCGCTGGTGTCGCGCGGCGCGCGGTGGCGGAAGCGGACCTCGATCGGGCGGAGATCGACGCCGGTGAGCACGCGGCCGAAGTGGACCATCTCGGCGAGCAGGCACTCGGCGAGGCAGCGCGCGCCGAGGCGATCGGGGCTGTCGATCTCGAGCGCGAGCGTGACGGCGTGCTCGGTCGAGGTGATCTCCCAGGTCGAGCCGTCGCTCCAGACGCTGCCGTAGCGCATGGCCTGCGTGAGCGCCTCGCTGAGGTTGGCGCGCGTCATGTACGCGAAGCCGACGACGTCGTGATCCCGCGGCTGGAGGCGCGCGCCCACGAAGACGGGGAAGCCCGGATCGTCGGCGGTGCGCATCAGGAGCTCCCAGAGGGCGAGCTGCGACTCGTACGTCACGCGGCCTTCGAACGGCCCCTCGTCGCGCGCGTCGAACGAGGGGAGCTTCGCGCGATCGAGATCGAGGCCTGCTGCCGCGGCCGCGTCGAGCAAGTAGCGCGTGCAGAGCGCGGCGACGGTGCGAGGGCGAGGCTCGGGGGCGCGAGAGGTCATGGGATATCCAGGAGCTCCTGGATATCCCGGAGGCCACGGCGCCGCAGCCCCGGGGTTTCGTGAAGCACACTTCTTCACAGAAAACCCCGGAAACCAGGGCGGATCAGGCGCGGAGCAAGGGGCTCTTGCGGAGCGCGGCGAGGTCGGGATCGGCGGCGAGGCGGGCCTTTGCGCCGGGCTCGGCGGCGAGGATCGCGCGCAGATCGGCGAGGGCCTCGTCCTTGCGGCCGGCGGCGGCGTGGACGGCGGCGCGCTGCTGCCAGAGATCGACGGTGAGCGCGCGGCGCGGCTCGAGATCGGCGCCGTCGGCGTCGAGGGTGAGGGCGCGCTCGATCGCGGCGAGCGCCCCCGCGCCGTCGCCCGCGTGCTGGAGCGCGATCGATCGCGCCAGCCAGGCCTCGCTGCTGATCGGGAAGCGCTCGCAGAGGTAACCGGCGACCTCGCGCTGCTCGTCGGCTCGGCCGAGGTGGCCGAGCGCGATCTCGCAGTTGTGAAGGGCTTCGTAGAGATCCGGCGCCTCGCTCACGGCGGCCTCGAAGCGCGCGAGCGCGCCCTCGACGTCGCGCTCGCCGCGCGCGTTACCGGCTTCGAGCGCGGCCTCGGCGCGGAGGCGCGCGTCGAGCGCGGCGATGGCCTGCCTGGCCTTGCCCGTTGTGTCCTCGGCGGCGAGGAGGCTCGCCTCTTCGATGCGGCGCGCGCGTCGCTCGGCGAGGGCGCGGCGCGCGATGATCGGCGACGGGTGCTCGAAGGTTGTCTTCGTCGACGCCGTGACGACGACCGAGCTGCCCCAGAGCCAGCGCGCCCCGTCGTGGAAGACGGCGAGCGGCGCGCTCTCGGCGAGGTTGAGCTTCTGGACGGGCCCCGGAGGCGCGAGGAAGCGGTAGCGGAACGTCGCGAGATCGATGGCCTGCGGCTCGGCGTCGTCGGTCACCCAGACGTCGTCGTGGCCGAAGCGACCGTCCTCTGCCGGGAGGACGCCGGTGAACGCGCCGGCGTGACGATCGACGACGCGGGTGCGCTCGTTCTCGATGATCAGCGCGAAGCGACCGCGCGGCGAGACGCGGCCGAGCACGGCGTCGGCGCGCGGATCGGCGCGGCCCACGTCCCAGCGAAAGGCGACGAGGCCGTTCGCGGGGCCGCCGCGGAGGCAGAGCGTGGCGCCGTCCCAGTGCGAGGCGAAGAACGTCCCGTCGAGCGGCGTCGCGTCGACGAAGGTGCCGAGCTTGACGTCGAAGACGAGCACGACGCCGCGCGTTTCCCCGGCGAGCGAAGCCCTGCCACTCAGCGCGACGCGGGCGCCGTCCGCCGACCAGAGCGCGCCCACGGGGCTGTCGCCGAAGGCGAAGAGCTCGTGGCGCTCGACGAGGAACGTGCGCGCGCCTGTCGCGACGTCGAGGATCTCGCGGGTCGCGGCGACCTGGCGCGCGAGGCCGCCGGCCGGGCCGCGGCGCGCTTCGACGACGACGTGCGCGCCCGTCGGCGAAGGGTACAGCGCGACCTCGGGCGCGTCGACGCGCGCCACCTCGACGAAGCCGCTCGGCCCATCGCAGCGGAGCAGGATCGTGGAATCGCCTTCTTTTCGCGAGGCGAAGAGCGTGGAGCCACCCCAGCGCGCCGAGGCGAAATCGATCTCGTGATCGGCGTCGACGGCGAGCGGCGCTGTCGCGAGCCAGGGCGTGGCCGAGGCGCAGCGCAGATCGGTGAGCGGCGTCGGCCGGGGCCCGCGGCCGTCGCGGAGCCCGAGAGCGAAGGCTGCGAGCAGCTGATCGCGGCTGGCCGCGCCGCGCGGAAGATCGACGTGGAGGTAGCCGCGCGTCTTGCCCGGCGAGAGCAGGAGGTGCCAGCGATGAGCGTGCGAGGTGCCCGCGGTTTGCCCTATTTCAAAGGTGATCCACAGCAACGAGCCCTTGCCCTCGACGACGTGGACTCCATGGATCGCGACGGGGATCGCGGGGCGATGGCCGGGCTCGTGCGGCCGCGCGGGGACCTCGGCCAGGGCGGCCTTCACCACGGCGGCGAGGATCGCGTCGGCGGCCTTCGCGTCGGGCGGGGTGATCGTGCCGGCGCCGCTGCGCTGGCCCGCTTTGCTGGACCCGGCTGGATCGAGGGCGATCGTGAGCGTGCTCTTGCCGAAGGCGAGTCCGATCGCGGCGTCGGTGAGCGTGACGTCGACGCGCAGGCGAGGCGTCTTCTCCTGGACTTTCGCGAGGCCCTTCACGTCGATGGCGGCGTCGCGGGCGAGGTCGCTCCAGGTTCCTTCGGACTTCATCGGCGCACCCTAGCAAAGATCGGCGCGCGCGAAGCGACGGTCACTCCGGAGCCTTTTTCAGGCGTGCGATCTCGGCCAGAGCCTCGGCGAGACGCCGCTCGAGGCTGTCGCCTGCACGCTCCGCGTCCTCGCGCCCGTGATTCGCTTCGGCCAGCTCCGTGGCCAGCGCGGCGGCGCGCGTTCACGAGCGCGATTGCGGACCCCATTTGCGGAGGTCTGGACTCCATTTGCGGAGGTCCGGACCCCCTCTCGCGCTCCTGCCGGCCCCGCTCGACGAGCGGTTGGACCTCCTCTGTCGCGCGCCGGACGGCTCTCTGCGCGCCCGAGAGCCCGTTCGGCGCCGCGTCCGCGCGCTCTCGATCCGCGCGCGAGCGCGTTTCACCCTGGCTTTGCCTTGTTTTCCGCGTCGGGTGCGGCAGGCGCCGGGGGCTCGGGATCTTCCTCGACGCCGTCGCCCGCGCCGGGATCGCTCGGCGCGCCCGGCCGCTTGACCAGCGTGAGCCCGAGCCGGATCTGCTCGGTCGCATTGAACACCGAGCGAAACGCAGTGGCCCAGTCGTTGAACCAGTCCCGCAGATCGGCGAGGCCTTCGGCCTGCGCGGCCTGGGCCTTCTGGATCGTGGCCGCATCGCTCCTGGGAGAGGGCACCTCGGCTACGAGGTGAGACGCCTGGGCCAGGAGCTCTCGCACAGCCTTGCTCTTGGCGACCGTCAAACCACGCTCGTTCAGGGTCGCGCGGACCCTGGCGGCGTGGGGATTGGCGCTCTTCGCGAGCGCGTCAACGCGGGTGAGGAACGTGGACACCGAGCCGACGACGCCCGGCCCGAGCGGCTGTTGCTCCAGGTTGGTGAAAAACGCAGCGGCGAAGTCGTCGCGCGTGTCGCGCGGGACCATGCGGCGGATGATGGCCCGGGTCCGCGGAAACCACGTGTTCTCGAAGGCGTCAATCTCCTGCAGCAGCCGGAGCTGCTCGCCGCCGCCGACGGGACTCTCGGCCTCGTTCTCGGCAAACCAGTGATCGAGGGGGCGATCGGCGCCCGCGGCCGTCTGCCAGAGGCTCCAGCCGCGCCGGTGCTCGACGGCGGTATACCCCTCTCGGCGGACCCGGCGCACATAGCCTGGGGATTGAACGGAGACCAGGAACCGCATGACGCGGTCGAGGAAGCGCTGGTCTGCCGGGGTGATCGCGGTAGGGTGGAGCGTCTCGATGGCCGCCTCGTCGACTCCTGTGGACGCGATCGGGGCCTCTGTCTTGTTCACGATCTTGCACGTTTGCGAACAAGGGCGATCGTTCCGATCGCCCCGGGAACCGTCAAGCGGGAAACGAGGGTGCAGGCCGCGAGACAGCGCCGGGATGATTTCTTCGGGCCAAGTCAAGTCAACGTAATTGCGTGAAATTTTGGGTGTGCCCGCGAGTGCGAGAAGCGTGCTGAGAAAAGATAGCTCTGGACTCACTGTCCAGCTTTTGATTAATTCCCGGCGCCATGACCGCGAACCAGCGCCCGCGTCGGATCGAAGCACCCGGAAACACCCCTATCATGTCACATGTCGTCCAGGGTCCCACGCCAACAAGGGAAGCCGGTCGGCGCGGGAGGGCTTCGTGGATTGCCTGTCTGTCTGCCGTGCTCCTGGTGGTTGCCACGTGCGGTAGCACCGCGGACGTGCCCTCGGCGCAGCGCGAGGACCCAGGCATTCCCGGGCCGCCGGTGGCGATCGAGCTGCCTGAAAACCCGATCGTCGCGGGGACGAGCGCGGGTTATCTTCCGGGCAGCCCCGAGGTCTCGCCCACGGGCGAGATGACGTATACTCTTCCGCTCGACGTGCCCGCGGGGGTGGCGGGGATGGAGCCTCACCTCGCTCTCACGTACTCCAGCCGCGCGGGGAGCGGCCCTATCGGTCGCGGGTGGTCCCTTTCCGGCGGCTCGTCCTCGATCACGCGCTGCCCGAAGTCGCTTTCGGTGAGCGGCACGCGAGATGGCGTTGATTTCGATGGGTCCGACGGCTTTTGCCTCGACGGCCAGCAGCTCGTCCACCTGGGCTTGAGCGAGTACCGGACCGAGAACGACTCCATCGCTCGGATCGTGATGAACGGATTTCCGGTGGCTCCCACCGGGTTCACGGTTTACCTGAAGAGCGGTCGTATTCGCACCTACGAGGCCCTCGCGCCCGCGCAGCGAGTGAGCGCGACCGTGCTGGCGCTGACGGCGGTGGCGCCCGTCGTCCTCGACTGGCCGATCAAGGACGAAGCGGACCGTTCGGGCAACGTCATTCACTATTTCTACCAGCACAATCCGAAGACGGTGGCGCCTTACGACGAGGAGAACCTCCTCGATCGGATCGAGTACACCGACGGTCCCGGCGGCACCTCGGCGCATCGGAGCGTGGTGTTCGAGTACTCCGAGCGACCGGACAAGAGCTTCGCGTATCACCACGGGATCCGCTACCAGCTCCGCACACGGCTCACGGGCATCAAGATGCTTGCGCCCAACCCCACCGTGAAGTCGATGGTCTGGGAGTACAAGCTGGCCTACGTGGACCAGCAATACCCCCTGCTCGGGCGCAGCCTGCTCGACTCGGTCCAGAAGTGTGGCTTCCTGGGCACCTGCACGTTTCCGAAGCACTTCGGGTGGAGCTACGGAGGGTTCCCGAACCAGTACGAGGCGGTTTCACGGCCGTTCGCGGGCTTGCTGCAGCCCACGGACATGCTCACCTTCGACGCCAACGGCGATGGTCGCGACGACGTGCTCTACCGCGTGGTCACGACCCATGGCCCGGCGATGATGCGATATCACCTGTTTCTGTCACAAACGGGGCCTGGGCTGGCTCCCTACCAGGACATCGTGGTGGGCGGGAGCGGCCTCGGGACTCCGCTCGATGAGATGACCATGGGCGGTAGCCGCCCCGTGGACCTCGACGGGGACGGACGCGTCGATCTGCTCGTCTTCATCAAGCCTCCTGCTGTCGACACCGAGGATGGGATGCCCGTCCCGATCGATCCCAACGCGCCCCCCCCAACATTTCAGCCGGTTCATTTCTCCGACGTCGATCATCAGTTCCACATTTTTGGCAGCCCGATCCACGCTGACTCCATCGATCTGGTCGACGTCGACGGGGATTCGCTGCTCGACGTGGTCAGCTTCACGAAGCCCGATAGCTACCACGTGGGTCTCTCGAACGGCGCCGGAGGGTGGGTGTCGCAGGGCGGAGCGATTACGAGCCCGGTCGCGACGTGCCCCGTCTGGTCGAGGGGCGGCGATCTCGACGCCGATGGTCGGGGGGAGCTGGTCATTCCCACGGCGAACGATTGCAGCACCTCCGTGACGATCGGGCTCGATGATTCAGGGGTCGTCGTTGCCACGCCCAGTCTCCCCATGCAGCGCGGCGACCGCGAGGTTCAGCTCGCGGACCTCAACGGTGACGGCCTCGTCGACGCGCTGTGGCTCGGGGACACGCTGGAGATCAGCTTCAACACCGGCAACGGCTACGGGCCTCCCCATACGATCAGCGATCCTTCGCTCGATTCCGTGTTCGCGTTGAACCCGGACTCGACCAAGCGCAGCGCCATCGTGATGGACGTCAATCGAGACGGCCGCGACGATCTGCTGTTCACTGTGCGCGATCACGCCACGTTCGACTTCGGCGATGAGCTATACCAGTACAACGACGCTGTGGTCGCTCTCCTCTCGAACGGCGATGGCTCGTTCACCCGCGATGATCTCTTCGCTGTGGATCCCGGGCTGGAATTGCGAAGATCGATCCGCTGGGCAACATGATCCACAGCGTGTTCGACGTGCGCGGTCGGCGCACGCTGCTGGAGGATCCGGACGCCGGGACGCGAGCGACCAAGTACGACGGCTTCGGCGACGTCGTGGAGACGGGCGACGGCGCCGGCAACACGACGACGTACACACTCGATCGGATCGGTCGCGCCACCACGATCGAGAGTGACACCGACGGGACGACGACGCTGACCTGGGATACGCAGCCGCACGGGCTCGGGCAGATTGCCCAGACGGTGAGCCCGGATCACACGATCGTCGACTCGTACTACGACTCGATTGGCCGCCCGACGAAGACCGACTGGACGGTGCCAGGCCCCGTGTTCTCGATGTTCTCGTTCGAGCAGAGCTACGACGCCGACGGGCGCGTGGCGGAGCTCCGCTATCCGTACGCGCTCAACCGATCGCGCATGGTGGTCACGCCGCACTACGACGACGGCGCGGGAGGAGTGTCCCTGATCGAGGCGACGGACGCGTTCGGCAACCCCTTCAACGTGTGGCAGGTGGCTGACCGTAACGCGGACAACAGCCTCACCGCGGCAAAGCTCGGGACGAGCATCGAAACGGCGCGCAGCTATGACGCCGTGACGGGCCGACTCGCGGGGATCGCCACGACGGCGGGCACCACTTCGATCGTGGACCTCGCCTTCGACTACTACAGCGACGGTCGGCTGCACACCAGGAGAGACTACGCGGCGGGGCGCTCGGAGTCCTTCGAGTACGACGATCTGCGGCGGCTCACCGCGTGGTCGCTCGATGCCCATTCGGTCACGAACTACGAGTATGACACTCTCGGGAACTTGACCGGTGCCAGGGACGAGAACGGTTTCCAGACCGAGGCGAACGGCTACGCCGGCGATGGGCCTCATCAGCTCAACCAACGGGACGGCGTCGAGTACACGTACGATAAGCGTGGTCGACTGTACAAGTCGGACGAGGGGCTCGCCATCGAGTACACGGACTTCGACCTGCCGAAGTCGTACACGAAGGGCGGCGTCACGACGGACTTCAACTACGACGCGGGGCACCACCGTGTCCGCAAGGCGGGGCCCTCGGGGACGACGATCACGCTCGGCGGGCTCTACGAGCGCCGCGAGGACGCCAGCGGGACGAAGCACGTCTTCAACATCGGCGGGCCGGATGGGATGATCGCCCAGGTGGTCTATGACCAGGCGCACGCGTCGGACGAGGTCGAGTACCTCCACCAGGACCAGCTCGGGAGCGTCGCGGTCGCCACCAGCCCTGAGGGCAAGGAGATCGATCGGCTGTTCTACGAGCCGTTCGGTCGGCGCACCGACGTGAGTGGCAATCTCCTGAGCGGTCCGGCGTCGGACGTGCTCACCGGGTTCACCGGGCAGCGGCACGATGACGATCTCGGGCTGATCGATATGCGGGGGCGGACCTATGATCCGATCTTGCGGCGGTTCTTGCAGCCGGATCCGGTGATTCAGGATGCCTACGAGGGGCAGAATTACAACCGGTACAGCTATGTGATGAACAATCCGGTCAACCTGATTGATCCGACGGGTTTCAGGTACGACGAGAAATTCCCCGATGGTGCCGTGGGCAGCGCGGACGACGCCAGCGGCGCCAATGCGAGTTTCGTAGGCGGCTCCAAAGATGAGATCCTTGTTATTGGATATACACC
>JANYGI010000114.1 GCA_025362495.1 Byssovorax sp.
TCGCATTTTCGCGAAGAGCTCGAGGACGCGCGCGGCTTCGGCTGGACGATCGGCGAGTCGACGCTCGACTGGGGCAAGCTCATCGGCGCCAAGGATCGCGAGCTCGATCGCCTCAACGCGATCTACCTCCGCCTGCTGCGCGACTCGGGCGTGAAGGTCCTCGACGGCCGCGGCACGATCGTCGACGCCCACGCGGTCGAGATCGCCGGGCAGCGCGTCACCGCGAAGCACATCCTGATCGCCACGGGCGGCTGGCCCTCGCTCCCGCAGCTCCCCGGGATCGAGCACGCCATCACCTCGAACGAGGCCCTCGATCTCCCGGCGCTGCCTCGCCGCGTCGTCATCGTCGGCGGCGGCTACATCGCGGTCGAGTTCGCCGGCATCTTCCACGGCGCGGGCGCGCACGTGGAGATCGTCCTCCGCGCCGACTCGATCCTGCGCGGCTTCGATCAGGACATCCGCTCCAACCTGCGCGAGCAGATGACGAAGCGCGGCGTCTCGATCCGCTGCGAGACGCTGGTGCGGAGCATCGAAAAAGAGCCGGATGGAAGCCTGAGCGTGCGCCTCGCCGGCGGCGAGATGCTCGAGGCCGACGTGGTGCTCTACGCGACGGGGCGCGCGCCGAACACCCGCGGGCTCGGCCTCGAAGCCGTCGGCGTGAAGCTCGACGACAAGGGCGCCGTGATCGTCGACGAGTGGTCGCGCACCTCGGTGCCCAGCATCTTCGCGGTCGGCGACGTCACCGATCGGATCAACCTCACGCCGGTCGCGATCTCCGAGGGGCGCGCCTTCGCCGAAACGACGTTCAACGACCGCCCGATCAAGATCGATCATCACGGCGTGGCGTCGGCGGTGTTCTCGCAGCCGCCGGTCGGCACGGTGGGCCTGTCCGAGGAGCAGGCGCGCCTCGCGCACGCCAGCGTCGACGTCTACCGCTCGCGGTTCCGACCGATGAAGCACACGCTCTCGGGGCGCGACGAGCAGACGATGATGAAGCTCGTCGTGGACCGCGCCACCGACCGCGTACTCGGCGTCCACATGGTCGGCGCCGACGCGCCCGAGATCATCCAGGGCCTGGCGATCGCCCTCAAGTGCGGCGCGACGAAGGCCCAGCTCGACAGCACGATCGGCATCCACCCGACGGCCGCCGAAGAGTTCGTGACGATGCGCGATCCGCTGCCCGCCCCGCTGTGAGCAGCTTCTCGCAGAACTCACTAGTCAAGCGTTCCCCTACGTGTTAATCGCCGCGCGCATTCCTGGAAACCCCGCGTCGCGGGAGGAGGCCTCGTCTCCATGGTGGTTGGTAAGATTGCTCAGGTCATTGGCCCCGTCGTCGACGTCGACTTCCCCGCGGGTCAGCTTCCGAAGATCCTCAACGCGCTCCGGCTGACGAACCCGTCGATCTCGGATCGGGCGGACAATCTCGTCCTGGAGGTCGCCCAGCACCTCGGCGAGTCGACCGTTCGCACGATCGCGATGGACTCGACCGACGGCCTGATGCGCGGGATGGAAGTCAAGGACACCGGCAAGCCGATCATGATGCCGGTCGGCAAAGAGGTCCTCGGCCGGATCCTCAACGTCGTCGGCGAGCCCGTCGACGGCGGCCCGCCGCTCACCCGCGAGAAGACGCTGCCCATCCACCGCGAGCCGCCGAGCTTCGTCGACCAGTCGACCAAGGTCGAGGTTTTCGAGACGGGCATCAAGGTCATCGATCTGCTCGCTCCGTACCGGAAGGGCGGCAAGATCGGCCTCTTCGGTGGCGCCGGCGTCGGCAAGACGGTGCTCATCCTCGAGTTGATCAACAACGTCGCGAAGGCCCACGGCGGCGTGTCGGTGTTCGCCGGCGTCGGCGAGCGCACCCGCGAAGGCAACGATCTCTTCCTCGAGATGAGCGAGTCGAAGCTCGACACGGGCGAGCCCGTCATCTCGAAGACGGCCCTCGTGTTCGGCCAGATGAACGAGCCGCCGGGGGCCCGCGCCCGCGTCGCTCTCTCGGGCCTCACCTGCGCCGAGTACTTCCGCGACGAAGAGGGGCAGGACGTGATCCTGTTCGTCGACAACATCTTCCGCTTCACCCAGGCGGGCTCGGAAGTGTCGGCGCTCCTCGGCCGCATCCCGAGCGCCGTCGGTTACCAGCCCACGCTGTCGACCGAGATGGGCTCCCTCCAGGAGCGCATCACCTCGACGACCAAGGGCTCGGTCACCAGCGTTCAGGCCATCTACGTGCCCGCCGACGATCTCACCGATCCCGCGCCGGCCACGGCCTTCGCCCACCTCGACGCCACGACCGTCCTCTCGCGCGCCATCTCCGAGATGGGCATCTACCCGGCCGTGGATCCGCTCGACTCGAACTCGACGATGCTCGATCCGAAGGTCGTCGGCGATCGCCACTACCGCGTGGCCCGCAACGTCCAGCAGACGCTGCAGAAGTACAAGGATCTCCAGGACATCATCGCCATCCTCGGCATGGACGAGCTCTCGGAAGACGACAAGCTCGTCGTCTCGCGCGCCCGCAAGGTCCAGAAGTTCCTCTCGCAGCCCTTCTTCGTGGCCGCGCAGTTCACCGGCCTCGAAGGCAAGCTCGTGAGCCTGAAGGATACGATCAACGGCTTCGAGGAGATCATCGAGGGCAAGCTCGATCACGTGTCGGAGCAGGACTTCTACATGGCCGGCGGCATCGACGAAGTGAAGGCCCGCGCGGCAAAGGCTTCCTAGTCTCGATGGGGCCGCAGGCGGCCCCAGGCTCGATGGGGCCGCAGGCGGCCCCAAACCCCGGCGCGCAGCTAGCGCGCCTGATTTTTTCAGGGATCGAATCGATGGCTAGTGAGACCATTCAGCTCGAGATCGTGACGCCCACCGGCGTGGCCCTGCGGGCGCAGGTGACGGAGGTGACGGCGCCGAGCGTCGACGGCGAGTTCGGCATCCTGCCGGGGCATTTGCCCATCCTCGCCGCGCTTCGCACCGGGATCGTCACCTACCGCGTCGATGGAACCGAAGAGCACGTCGCCGTGCACCACGGCTTCGCCGAGGTCGCGAACGACAAGGCCCTCTTCCTGACGGAGCGCTTCGTCAAGAAGCCCGACGTCGACGTCGTCAAGGTTCGCCTCCGCCTGAAGGAGGTCGACGAAGAGCTCAACCACTGGCAGGGCGAGCTCACGGATCCGAAGCGGCGCGAGCTGATCGAGGAAGAGCAGTGGCTCGCCGCCCAGCTCGAGCTCATCGGCGACGCGCCGCCTCCCACCGTCCGCGAAGACACGCGCTTCCTCGCGTCGCACGCCGAGCCCCCCAGCGAGGCGGAGATGGTCGAAGCAGGCATCCCCGAGGAGAGCCTGACCGACACCCACAAGACCGGCTCGGCGTTTCCCGACGTCTGACGGTTCCGCTCCTTGCGCCCCGGGGTCGCCCCGGGGAAACTTCGCTTCACCCTCCCCATGATTTCGCCGGAAACCATCGCCCTCGTGAAGGAGCGAACGGACATCGTCTCGCTCATCGGCGAGACGGTCCGGCTCGTCCGGCGCGGCCGATCGTTCACCGGGCTCTGCCCCTTCCACAAGGAGAAGAGCCCGAGCTTCCACGTGAACCCGGAGCGTGGCTTCTTCCACTGCTTCGGCTGCAAAGAGAGCGGCGGCGCCGTCGACTTCGTGATGAAGATCGAGGGCCGCACGTTCCCCGAGGCGGTGCGCTTGCTCGCCGAGCGCACCGGCATCGAGATCACCGAGACGCAGAGCGACGACGAGCGCAAAGAGGCCAACGCCGCGCGCCGGATCAAGGACGATCTCTACGCGGTCAACGCCCTCGCCGCGACGTTCTTCGAGCGCAGCCTCCGCGGCGCGCCGCACCCGCTCGCGAGCTACGCGCGCGACGAGCTCGCGCGACGCGGCCTCGGCCTGCCCGATCAAGACGACGCCGTGGGCGAGGCCGCGCGCATCCCCGACACGCTCCAGGCCTTCCGCATCGGCTACGCGCCGTGGGGCTGGGACGGCCTCGCGACGTTCTTCCGGCAGCAGGGCATCTCGCCGCTCGCGGCCGAGAAGGTCGGCCTGCTCGTGCCGCGATCGTCGGGCACAGGCCACTACGATCGCTTCCGCCACCGCTTGATGTTCGCGGTGATCGACGTGATGGGCCGCGTGATCGCCTTCAGCGGCCGCGCCCTCGCCGATCCCGCGCCCGCCGAGATCGCCGCGCTCGGGATCAGCGGCCCCGCGGCCGCGACCGACGGGCCGCCCGCGAAGTACATCAACAGCCCCGAGTCGCCGATTTACACCAAGGGCGAGCACCTCTTCGGCCTGCACCAGGCGCGGCAGACGATCCGCACCGAGGGCGAGGCGATCCTCGTCGAGGGCAACTTCGACGTCGTCGCGCTGCACGCGCGCGGGATCAGCAACGTCGTCGCGCCGCTCGGGACCGCGTTCACGCCCGCGCAGGCCAGGCTCCTGAAGCGCTTTGCGCCGAACGTCACCATCCTCTTCGACGGCGACGCGGCGGGCAAGAAGGCCACGCGCGCGGCCCGCACGCCCTGCCGCGAGGGCGGCCTCTCGGCCAAGGTCGGCACGCTCCCCGACGGCATCGATCCCGACGACTTCGTCCGCAAGAACGGGAAAGAGGGCATGGAGCGGCTGCTCAAGAGCGCCCGCGAGATCCGCGAATACATGATGGAGGCGCTGCTCGGCGACGACGACTTCGGCGGCGCTTCGGCGAGCGAGCAGCTCGATCGCGTGCGCGCCGTCGGCAAGCTGCTCGGCGAAGAAGACGACGCCACGCTGCGGCAGATGCTGAAGATGTACGCCGACCGCCTCTCGCAGAAGCTCGTGGTCCGCGGCCAGGCTTTGCCCAGCCTGCGCGAGCTGGAGCACGCGCTGGAACGATCGCTGTCGAGCCCGAGCAAGCCCGACGTCCGGCCCCCGTCGCAGGTCGCCCTGCCCCACGATCAGGCCCGGTCGCGCTCGCAGTACGAAGAGATCGCGCAGGCCATCGTCGGCGCCTTGCTGGATTTTCCCGAGCTGCTCGACGATCCCGAGGCTGCGGAGGCCGCGACGATTCTCGACGGCGATTCTGCGCTGGCCCTGGCCGCGCTGCGTCAAGCTCAATCTGCCCAGGGCGCGCAGACTGCCAGGGCAAATGCTGGGCCGCTGGCCGGCGAGCACGATGGTTCGGCCATGTCAAATAAAGGGATTTACGCCGACGTATTTCTTGCGCAAATCCCGCGGTCGATCCAAGCATTCGCGGTTGGACGGCTGGCATCCCCCCTCTTCGATCTCGTCGGCGACGCGAAGGTCGAGCTTCTGGGAAACGCACGAAAGTTGAGGCGCTTGAGCTTATCGCGCGAGAACGCGGCCGGGATGGACAGGCTCAACCGGGTGCAGGCCCAAGGCGACATCGACTCCGAGAACGCGCTGATGCTGGAGGCGGTCCGGAGGGCCCAGGAACGAGAGCGGTTGAGGTAGGGCGCCGCGCGGGCGCCATGGGTAGAGGGCACGAAGTCTCTCTCTGTTCTCGGAGCGCGGCGGCGCCTCGGGCGGTTTCACAAGCGAGGAGTCGGCGCGCGACTTCTCACCTTCTCGGTGGTCGCGGCCCTTCTGCCGCGGGTTGGAGCATCTGGTAATGGCGACGAAGGCCAAGCAATCTGCCGGTCGGACGAATGGAGCCCCCTCGGGCGCGGGGAACGCTGGGGGACGCGACCGCAGCCGCGGCTCGTCACCGCCCTCTGCCGAGCGCAGCGAGAAGGATCGCAAGGCCCTGGAGAAGCTCGTCGAAACGGGCAAGAGCAAGGGCTTCCTGACCTACGACGAGGTCAACGACGCGCTCCCGGTCGACGCCGCTCCCGACCAGCTCGACGACGTCGTCGGCGCCCTCGGCGACGAGGACATCGAGATCGTCGACGGCGCCACGCAGGTGAAGATCGCGCCGAAGCGCATCGCCGACGAGGAGGCCCACGAGAAGAAGCTCGTCGTCACGCCCGAGGACAAGGAAGAGGACGTCGACTACTACTCGAAGTCCAACGATCCGGTCCGCATGTACCTGCGGAAGATGGGCAGCGTCTCGCTGCTCACCCGCGAGGGCGAGGTCGAGATCGCCAAGCGGATCGAGGTCGGCGAGCTCCGCGTCAACGCGGCCATCCTCGACTCGCCCATCGCGGTGCGCGAGATCATCGACCTCGGCGAGAAGCTCCGCAAGCACAAGATCCGCGTCAAGGAGCTGATCAAGGACGCCGAGAGCGACGATCAGGAGTTCGACGAGGAAGAGGCGGACCGCCGCATCATCCGCCTCATCGACAAGGTCAAGCGCCTCGACAAGAAGAAGCTCGACCTCCTCGAAGAGCGCGCGGAGGTGAAGACCGACACGCGCAAGAAGCAGATCGACGCCGAGATCACGGAGACGACCAGCGAGCTCGTCGGCACGCTCGAGGAGATGCGCCTCAACAAGAAGACGATCGACAAGATCGTCCAGAAGCTGAAGGGCCTGATCTCCAAGGTCGAGCGCGCCGAGGCCGGCGCGACCGAGCTCGAGCGGCGCACGGGCCTCGACAAGAACGCGATCAAGCGCGAGCTGACCAAGGTCAAGGGCAACCGCATCGCGGAGGGCCGCCTCGCCAAGAAGTTCAACGTCACGCGCGACGAGCTCAACGAGTTCGAGTCGACGATCAAGAACGCCCAGAAGGGCCTCAAAAAGGTCGAGGAGGAGCTCAACATCGACGTGCTCGCGATCCGCGAGACGTACGAGAGCATCCGCGAGGGCGAGCGGATGGCCGAGCGCGCCAAGGCCGAGCTCGTCGAGGCCAACCTCCGCCTCGTGGTCTCGATCGCCAAGAAGTACACGAACCGCGGCCTGCAGTTCCTGGATCTGATCCAGGAGGGCAACATCGGCCTGATGAAGGCCGTGGACAAGTTCGAGTACAAGCGCGGCTACAAGTTCTCGACCTACGCGACGTGGTGGATCCGGCAGGCGATCACGCGCGCGATCGCCGACCAGGCGCGGACGATCCGCATCCCGGTCCACATGATCGAGACCATCAACAAGCTGATCCGCACCTCGCGGTACCTCGTCCAGGAGTACGGCCGCGAGCCGACGCCGGAGGAGATCGCCGAGAAGATGGAGCTGCCGCTCGACAAGGTCCGCAAGGTCCTGAAGATCGCCAAGGAGCCGATCAGCCTCGAGACGCCGATTGGCGAAGAGGAAGACTCGCACCTCGGGGATTTCATCGAGGACAAGAGCGTGATCTCGCCTGCCGAGGCGGTGATCAACATGAACCTCGCCGAGCAGACCCGGAAGGTCCTGAAGACGCTGACGCCGCGCGAGGAGAAGGTCCTGCGCATGCGCTTCGGCATCGGCGAAAAGAGCGATCACACGCTCGAAGAGGTGGGCCAGGACTTCGAGGTGACGCGCGAGCGGATCCGCCAGATTGAAGCCAAGGCGCTGCGCAAGCTCCGGCACCCGAGCCGGTCGAAGCAGTTGAAGAGCTTCATCGATAGCTGAGCCCGCGAGGAGGGAGGCTCATTCCCGAGCCTCCCTCGCAACGCTCGCTCCGATCACGGCGAGCGGCAAAACAAGCCTCCGACAGCTTCGATCAGCGATCCGCGAACAGCGCGACGTTCTCGGGCACGGCCTTGAGGAAGAGGTAGCGGTAGGCCTCGTCGTCGATCTTCGCGGCGGCCTCGGCGACGTGCTGGCGCGCGGCGGCGAAGGCCATTGCAGCGGCTTCGATCTCGCCCGCGGCCTCGAGCGCCTGGGCGTGGACGAGGCGCGCGAAGACGCCCCGGTAGCCGAAGCCGCGCATGGCTTCGTAGCGGGATATGGCGACCTTCGCCATCGTGAGGGCGTCGTCGGTGCGGCCCGCGGCGAGGTGGATCGCGGCGAGCGTGGCGGTCGCGGCGGCCTGATCGAGCGGGGCCATCGCGAGCAGCTCGATCGACGCGGCGGCCTCGGTCGTGGCGAGGGCGAGATCGCGATCGCGATCGCTCGAGCGGCGAGCGACCTCGGCGACGAGCCAGCGGCCGCGCCCTTCGTCGGCCGGGAGGCCGCTCTTGCGGCCCGCGGTCAGCGCGCGGCTGGCCTCGACGCGGGCCTCGTCGAGCGCGCCCGCGTCGGCGAGAACCAGCACGAGCGACACGCGCCGCGTCGACGCCGTGAGGCCGATGTCTTCGTCGTCGACGTGGAGCGTCTCGCGCAGCGCGCGCTCGGCCTCGGGGAGCGCGCCGAGGAACCACAGGTTCATGCCCATGAGCACCTGCGCGAGGGCGACGCTGCGGAGGTGGCCGACCTCGAGGAAGCCGTTGAGGCTCTCCTTGGCGCAGCGGAGGCCGAGCCACGGATCTTCGTGGTGCCAGGTCTCGCGGTACGCGGCCGTCATGTTCAGCCACGCGCGCGCGAGCGGGTTGGGCGAGGGGAGCGAGGCGATGATCTCGCGCTGGCGCTGCACGATGCCCTCCGAGAGATCGAAGCGACCACCGCCGTCGAGGATGAACGCGCCGGCGGAGAGGCCGAAGAGCACCGTGCCCACCGCGTCGGGCGCCGGATCGACGCTCTGGAGCAGGTGGAGCTGGCTCATGAACTCGTCGATGCGGCCCTGCCCGAGGGCGATGATCAGCTTCGCGGGCGCGGCCTGCGCCCACGGGGCGCTGCCCGGGGCCGCGAGGCGCATCAGCTCGTCGGCGTAGGGCGCGACGCTTTGCCACTCGCGGCGCCACGCGTGCGATTCGCAGAGGATGCCGACGAGCGCGATGTGGACCGCGTCGGGGACGTTGCACTCGAGGCCGCGGCGGGCCCGCTTCATCGCGGCGTCGGTGTCACCGCCGCGCTGCGCTTGCTCGGCCGCGCGCAGGTAGTAGCCGCCAGCGCGGGCCGGCTCGCGCGCGCGCTCGAGGTGCTCGGCCAGCACCATCGGATCGTGCTCGCCGACGTCGTCGAGCCACTGCGCCGCGAGCTTGTGGCCGAGGACGCGATCGCCCTCGGTGAGCATCGCGTAGGCGCCCTCGCGCAGCAGCGCGTGACGGAAGGCGAACTCTTGCTCGCCGGGAAATCGGCTCTCGTTGCGGCGCACGAGCACCTCGCGCTCGACCAGCGCCGCGAGCCAGTCCTGCGTCTTGTGCGTGCGCCCCGGGCCGCCGAGCAGCGACGCGAGGCCGCCGTGCCAGAAGACCTCGCCGAAGATGCTGGCGGCGCGGAGGACGCGGCGCGCCTCGGATTCCAGGCCTTCGAGGCGCGCCTCGACCATCGCGAGGACCGTCTCGGGGAGGGCTGCGCCCTTGCCCTCGGCGACCGCGCGGATCAGCTCTTCGAGGAAGAACGCGTGTCCATCGGCCTGCGCGACGAGGCGCTCGACGGTGTCGGCGGAGACCGACGCGCCGAGCACCTGACGGATCAGCCGCTCGCTGGCCTTGCCGGTGAGCTCCTTGAGGCGCATCTCCTGGACGCCGCGATCGGCCCACAGCTTCGGGAAGAGCTCGTGCACCTCGGGGCGCGCGAGGGCGAGCACCATCCACGGCTGGCTCTTGAGATCGCGCAGCGCCGCGTCGACGAAGCGCACCGTCGGGAGATCGCCCCAGTGCAGATCCTCGAGGACGAGGAGCACCGGCTGCGCGCTCGACTCGGCGCGGAGGAAGTCTTCCCAGGCGCGGCGCATCTGATCGCCCATGACGAGCGCGTCCTGACGCGCGGCGCGGAGCGGGAGGCTCTCGTCGTCGGGGAACGGCGTGCCGACGAGCTCGCCGAGGAACTCCGTCACGCGGCGCTGATCGGCCGCGGGCACGTGGCGCGCGACGCGGGCGCGGAGCTTCTGCTGGCGCGTGCCGACCGGCTCGCCGTCGATGATCGCGCAGGCGCTCCGGAGCGCTTGCCCGAGCAGGCCGAAGGCCGATCCGGCGCGGAGCGAGTCGCCGCGGCCGATCCAGATCTCGACGGGCTCGCCGCGCTCGCCGATGGCCCGGAGCAGCTCGTGGGCGACGCGTGATTTGCCGTAGCCGGCGCGCGCCGTCACCAGCACCGCCTGCGCGGCGGGCGACTCGACGCACTCGGCGAAGAGCGCCTGGAGCGTGGCGAGCTCGCGATCGCGGCCGACGCACGCCGTCGGCGTACCGAGCAGCGTCCGCGTGCCCTCGACGCGCGCGCGCTCGCCGTGGAGCCAGAGGCCCTCGGAGCTGCCGCGCACGTCGAATCGGCCGTCGAGCAGCCCCGCGGACACCTCGTCGATGGCGATCGGCGCGAGCTTGCCCTCTTCGAAGACACCGGCGCCGCTGCGCTTCGAGAGCATGCGCGCGGCTCTGTCGATCGCCTCGCCCACCGGGACCTGCCCCGTGACCTCGGCGCGTCCCGTCGCGAGCGCCATCGGCCGCCCCTCGCCGAGCTCGCGCAGCGCCAGCGCGCACCGGGCGCCGAGCGCCGCTTGATCGGTGGCGATGCGCGTGGTGCGTCCGATCGTCACCAGCACCGTGCCGTCGGCGAGCAGCTCGAAGCGACCGCCGCGCGACTCCGACGTCTCGCGCATCGAGAGCTCTTTCGTCGAGAGATCCATCTCGCCGAGCGTCGCCGCGATCGCCGCGTCGCCGGGGTTCGGCGCGCCGAGCAGCACCACCGACAGCAGCCGCTGCTCGCCGCCGGTGAGCGCGGGGATGATCCGGCTCGACGGCCGCGCCGGCTCGTCGGAGCTGCTCGGCCCCGTCGAGAGCGCGACGCCGCCGAGCGCGGCGATCGCCAAGGCCACCGCGGCGCCGTCGCGCGGGCGATCCTCGGGATCCTTCGAGAGCATCCGCGCCACGAGCGCGTCGACCTTGTCGGAGACCTCGGGGCGGAGATCGCTCACGCGCGGCGCCTCTTCGAAGAGGATCTTCGCCAGCAGCGCCATCAGGTGCGCGCCCGCGAACGCCGGCACGCCCGCGAGGCATTCGAAGAGCACGCAGCCGAGCGCGAACACGTCGGCGCGCGAGTCGAGCGCCTGCCCGCTGCGCGCCTGCTCCGGCGCCATGTAGCCGAGCGTGCCCAGCATCGTCCCGGTCTGCGTCGAACCCGTGACGCCGCCGAAGCGCGCGACGCCGAAGTCGAGGATCTTCACGTCGACCACGCGGCGACCAACGAGGAACAGGTTCGACGGCTTGAGATCGCGGTGGATCACGCCGTGCGCGTGCACCGCCTCGAGCGCCTCGGCGACGCGCGACGTCAGCAGCAGGCTCTCTTCGATGGTGAGCCGCGAGCGCTGCAGGCGTCGCGAGAGATCCTCGCCCTCGAGCCACTCCATCACCAGGTAGCGCTCGCCGGTCGCCATCGCGCCATGCGCGACGTAGCGCGCGAGGCCAGGGTGACGCATCTCCGAGAGCAGCTGCGCCTCGCGCTCGAAGCGAGACTCGCCCGACGTGCGACCTTCGAGGAGGACCTTCACCGCGACGAGCTCGCCCGTCGATCGGTCGAGCGCGCGATAGACCGCGCCCATGCCGCCGGAGCCAGCAAGTCGCTCGATCTCGAATCGTCCATTGACGACGTCACCAGGCAACACGGGGCGGCAGCGTATCGCCCTCCGCGGCGCACCGTCCAGGCATCCGACCAAGGAGAGATTCTGGACCGCCCTCGGCCTCCATCCGCCCGGCGGTTCCTTCGAGGTGGCGCTCGTGGAACCGGGGGTGTTAAATCCCGCGCCCCCATGAAGCCCGAGGACGCCGCCCCCATCACGATCGAAGAGGTGCGGCGAATCGCCGGCCTCGCCCACCTCGCGCTCTCGCCCGACGAGACGGAGCGCATGGCCCGCGAGCTGGGAAGCATCCTGGCCTACGTCCGGCAGCTCGAGGGCATCGACGTGACCGGGGTGCCGCCGACGGCGCACGTCCAGATCGATCGGCTGCCCCTCCGCCCGGACGAGGTCCACGTCGGCTTGCACCACGAGCTCGCGCTCGCCGAGGCGCCGCGCACCTCGCAGGACGGCTTCGCCGTGCCCGCCTTCGTGGACGAGGGCTGAGCCGATGAGCGCCGCCGACGCTGCCATCCTCGACTGGTCGATCCCCGAGATCGCCCGCGTCGTTCGCTCCGGCGAGGTCTCGGCCGAAGAGATCGCGCGCCACTCGCTCGATCGAATCGAGCAGCGCAACGGGCGCCTCGGCGCCTTCCTCACGGTCCAGGGCGAGCAGACGATCGACGCCGCTCGCGACCTCGACGAGCGCCGCGCCCGGGGCGAGCGCCTCGGCCCTCTCGCGGGCGTCCCCATCGGCATCAAGGACGCGCTCTGCCTCGAAGGCTCGCCCGCGACCGCCGGCTCGAAGATCCTCACGCGCGCAGCCCAGCCCGGCGAGCGTGATCTCGACGCGTACCGCGGCTGGCGTCCGCCCTACGACGCCACCGTCGTCGCGCGTCTCCGCGCCGCCGGAGCGCTCTTCCCCGGCAAATGCAACATGGACGAGTTTGCGATGGGCTCGTCGACCGAGAACAGCGCCTTCGGTCCCGCGCGCAACCCGTGGGATCCCACGAGGACCCCGGGGGGATCCTCGGGCGGCAGCGCCGTCGCGGTGGCGTCAGGAATGACGCCAGGCTCGCTCGGATCGGACACCGGCGGATCGATCCGCCAGCCCGCGGCGTTCACCGGCACCGTCGGCATCAAGCCCACCTACGGCCGCGTGTCGCGCTATGGCCTCGTCGCCTTCGCGTCGAGCCTCGATCAGGTCGGGCCCTTCGCCGCCGACGTGCGCGGCGCGGCGCGGATCCTCGGCGTGATCGCCGGCCGCGATCCGCACGACGCCACCAGCCTCGACGCGCCGGTCGGCGCCTACGAAGAGGCGTGTGGCCGCGACGTCGCCGGCCTGCGGGTGGGCATCCCGGAAGAGTACTTCGCCGCCGGTACCGATCCGCTGGTCGAGGCCAGCGTGCGCGCCGCGATCCGCGGGCTCGAAGGCCAGGGCTGCACCGTGCGCCCGGTCAGCCTGCCGCACACGCACGCGGCCGTCGCCACGTATTACATCCTCGCCACGGCCGAGTGCTCGTCGAACCTGGCCCGCTTCGACGGCGTGCGCTTCGGCCTCCGCGTCGATCCGAAGAAGGATCTGAACGCGCTCTACGAAGCCACGCGCGGCGCCGGCTTCGGTCGCGAGGTGAAGCGACGGATCATGCTCGGAACCTACGTGCTCTCGTCCGGCTACTACGACGCGTACTACCTGCGCGCCCAGCGCGTGCGCACGCTCATCCGCCGCGACTTCGACGAGGCCTTCCGCGACGTCGACCTCATCGCCACACCGGTGTCGCCCGTCGTGGCGTTCCGCCTCGGTGAGAAGATCGACGATCCCCTCGCCATGTACCTCGCCGACATCGACACGCTGCCGGCGAGCCTCGCGGGGCTGCCGGCGCTCAGCGTTCCCTGCGCGCCGGTGCTCGTCCCCGGCGCGGCGGCCCCGCTCCCCGTCGGCCTCCAGCTCATCGGCCCCGCGCTCGAAGAGGCCCGCCTCTGCGCCGTGGCCCACGCGTGGGAGCAGATCTCGCCGGCGCGCAGCCTCCGCCCGCGCTTCGACGCATGAGCGCCCCGCCGCGCATCCACGTCGAGCCCGCCGGCCCCGGCCACGCCGCGGGGCTCGTCGCGCTCTTCGAGTCCGCCGGATCGCCCTGCTACTGCCGCTTCTGGCACTTCACGGGCACCAACAACGCCTGGCTCGAGCGCAGCGCCCTCGCCCCCGACGAGAGCCGCGCAGAGCTCGTCGTCGCGCTCGACGAAGGCTCCGACGAGGCCCGCGGCGTCGTGGCCATCGCCACGATCGACACCGAGTCGCCGCGCGTCGTCGGCTGGCTCAAGGTCGCCCCTGCCGCGACCATGGCCAAGGCCTACGATCGCCGCCTCTACCGCAAGCTGCCCTGCTTCGACGGCGATCGCGCCGGCGTCTTCCTCATCGGCTGCGCGCTGGTCCACCCGGAGCACCGCCACCGCGGCGTCGCGTCCGCGCTGGTCGGAGGAGCGGTACAATTTGCCCCACTGTGGGGTGCGCGCGCGCTCGAAGCTTTGCCTCGCCGGCCGAAGGAGCCCGTGAGCGACGAAGAGCTGTGGACGGGACCGATGGGCGCGTTCACGCAGCACGGCTTCGAGATCGTGCACGAGTTCGAGCCGTATCCGGTGCTGCGGCGCGACCTGCCGCCGGGGTCGGGGAGTATCAGCGCTTCACACGCCTGAGCAAGCTCACGCCAGGCCACGAGGGCCCGTGGTCCGTGGCTTCCCACGTGTCCGCGTCGACGAAGCGGCACTTGGCCCCATCGAAGAGGCCGCCCTTCGCGACGAGTCGGAACGTGTCCCCTTGCTCGTCGGCGATGACGAGGTGGGCGTGCTCTTCGGCCTGACGCCCGGCGCGGGCGCCCACCGTGTCACCGTCGATGTGGAGGCGGAGTTTGTCGAACAGATCGCCCATCAACGGCATAGCGTCGTCGGGGATCGGATGTTCGGAGGTGTAACGGACGATTTCCCACGTCCCCTGGAGCCGCGACTGGATGGCCGCGTGGCTACCGGTGGGGACGATGGGGGACGACGGTCCCGCGGGGTGCGCGTCGTTGACGCCGGGGGACGAAGGGCCCGCAGCGTCGTGCGCCGCCGAGCCACCGCACGCCGCCACCCCGAGGGCCGCGGCGAAACCCATCGTCCGACACGACCCGACGCGCATGGGGAAGACGCTACGCAACTTCCCCGACGCCGACAACGAAGACGGCGTCAGACGTGACCCGAGCTCACTCGGCGGCGGTGGAAGCGTCGACGGCCTCGACCGACTCGACGGCCTCGGTCGCCGCGGCGACGTCGGTCACCTCGGCAGCGGGGGTGGTCCCGCGCTTCGCGAGCAGAGCGCGGAGCTCGGCCGGGCGGCGGAAGCCAACGCGACGAGCGACCTCGCCCTCGCCCAGGCCTTCGAGGAGCAGGGCGCGCGCGCGCTCGGCGCGGACCTCGTCGTAGAAGACGTGGGGCGAGCGCCCGAAGGCGGCGCGGAACTGCCGAGCAAAGTGGAACTCGGACAGATCGAGGTCCAGGGCAACCTCGTAGGAGCGCACCCGCTGCCCGGCTTCAGCCGCGGCCTTGATGCGCTCCTTGGCGACGAGCATGCGCTCGGGCGTGGTGCGCGGGATGGGCGCGGCCACCGGTAGAACGAGGCGCGGCAGCGGGGCAAAGCTGCCCGGCGGACGCGTCATCGTCGAGAAGGGCGTATTCCGCGCCTGCATGGGCGTGGGCGCCGAGAAGCGCGAAACACTTGGCGCTGACATCAGCGGCCGGCGCGTCGCAGAGGAGGGTGCAGCGGGGATGGACATCAAGGGAAGAGCGTTGCTCACAGGGACCTCTCCAGGCCGTCGCGGGGTGGGGGCGCTTTCCCCCCGTGTGGGGAGAAAGCTCAGCCGCGTCCGCGGCGTCGACGGCTCGTGACCAACGCATTGCAACCTCCGGGCCGAACACTTCGACGGGGCGGAGACGCCTCCATTTCGACGACCGCGGCTGCCCGAGGCGAGCCCGTTCGGGCGCAGGATCCCGACGCCGCCGGGCGGCGGGTGTGGACCACGGTTCACGCGCGGGCCGGTGAGGACGTCGTCGCGATGCGGCCGTCCGCGTCGGCGTTCACACGTCGATCTCGGCGTTTGGCGCCCGTTCCATGATGAAACGGAAGCGCGCCTGGGCGTCCTTGCCCATCAGCTCGGTGAGGATGCGATCGGTCTCGAGCTCGCCCTCGATCACCACGCGGAGCACGCGGCGGCGGCGGACGTCGAGCGTCGTCGCTTTCAGGTCTTCCGCGGGCATTTCACCGAGGCCCTTGAAGCGCGAGATGTCGGACTTGGCGCTCTTCGGGAGCCCCGCGAGCACCTTGTCGCGCTCGCGCTCGTCGAGGCACCAGAACGTCTCCTTGCCGGCGTCGACGCGGAAGAGGGGCGGCTGGGCGAGGTACACGTGCCCGCCGCGCAGGAGCCCCGGCAAATGCCGGTAAAAGAAGGTCAATAGCAGCGTCGCGATGTGCTGGCCGTCGCTGTCGGCGTCCATCAGCAGGAAGATCTTCCCGTAGCGGAGCTTCGAGATATCGAAGTCCTTCCCGAAGCCGCAGCCCAGGGCGCTGATGATGTCCTGCAATTCGCGGTTGCCGAAGACCTTCGACGTCGACGCTTGCTCGGCGTTGAGGACCTTCCCACGCAGCGGGAGGATGGCCTGCGTGCGGCGATCACGGCCTTGTTTTGCCGAGCCACCGGCGCTGTCGCCCTCGACGAGGAAGAGCTCGCTCTCGTTCGGGTCCGACGACGAGCAGTCGGCGAGCTTGCCGGGGAGGTTCAGCCGGTGTGAAATCGGCGTCTTTCGCAGGACTTGCTGCGTCGCCTCGCGCCGCGCCTCGCGGGCGCGGGCCGCCAGGATCGCCCTGAAAACAATGGCTTCACCGGCCGTGCCGTTCTCGAGCAGCCACTGCTCCAGCGCCGGGCGCACGACGGCCTCGACCGCGGGGCCGGCCTCGGGGTTGTTGAGCTTGTCCTTGGTTTGCCCCTGAAATTGCGGGTCCTGCATGTAGATCGACAGGATCCCCACGATGCCTTCGCGGATGTCGTCGGCGTTGAGCGTCACCCCCTTCGGCTGGATCTTCTTGGCTTCGACGAAGGCCCGCACGGCCTTGACGATCGCGGCGTTGAAGCCGTTTTCGTGGGCGCCGCCCGCGTGCGTGGGGATGCCGTTCACGTACGACCGCACGTACTCCTCGGTCGCCTCGGTCCACTGGAGGGCCGCTTCGAGGCGGATCCCGTTGTCTTTCACCATGTGGAAGACGAGCGGGTGCGTCGGCGGCTTGCCCCGCTGCGTGACCAGTTTGGGCAGGTAGTCGGCGATGCCGTTGGGGTGGAGGAGCTCGACCTGCTCACCCGTGGCGTCGTCGCGGTAGATGATCGTCAGGCCGCCGTGCAGGTACGCCTTCGCTTCGAGGCGCTCGCGGACGACCTCGGCGTCGAAGCTGCGACCCGGCCCGAAGATCTCCGGATCGGGGCGAAAATGTACCTGTGTGCCGTGCTTGCGTGTCGCAGCGCCTTTCTTGAGCTTCCCCTGGGGTGCGCCGCGCGAGAACGTCTGGGTGTGCTCGAACCCGTCGCGGAGGACCTTCATCTCCATCAGCTCGGAGAGCGCGTTCACCACGCTGGAGCCGACACCGTGGAGGCCGCCCGAGACCTTGTAGCTACCGTCGCCCCCGAATTTTCCACCAGCGTGCAGCGTGCAGAGGATCAGCTCGAGCGCGGGGCGCTTGTGCTTCGGATGGATGTCGACCGGCATGCCACGGCCGTCGTCGCGCACCGTGACGCCCTGGTGATCCTTGTCGAGGGTCACCTCGATCCGCGTGGCGTGGCCGTTGATGGCCTCGTCGACCGAGTTGTCGACGATCTCCCAGAGGAGGTGGTGGTAGCCGTGGCGGTCGGTGCCGCCGATGTACATGGCGGGGCGCTTGCGGACCGGCTCGAGGCCCTCGAGGACCTCGATGCTGGACGCGTTGTAGCTCTGCGCGGCGGGGCGCGGCGGCGGCGTGGTTCCGGGGGCCATGGTCAGCTCTCGCTCAGCGATCGGTGGAGAAGGTGGGGGCCTCGAGCGGCGGCAGCACGAGGCGAACGAGAGCGTCGCGCTTGGAGATCGCGGTGCCGCGGTTGGCGCGCGAGCCCATGATCTCGGAGAGCTTGAACTCGCGCTCCTTGTCCTTGTCGGTCTCGGCCTTGAAGCGGTCGACCTTCTTCGGCGCGATCAGCGTGCCGATCAGGCGATCGCCCTCGGTCACGTCCATCACGATCGCGCCCTTGCCCGCGCCCGCGAGCGCGGGGATGTCGTTCACTGCAACCGCGAGCGCGTGCCCGTCGCCCGAGGCGCAGACGACGATGTCGCCCTTGCTCACGGGGAAGACGGCGAGGACCTCGTCGCCCTCCTTCGGCTTGGCGAAGCGGCGGCCGCTCCGCGTCGAGGGATCGTGGTGGGTGCGCAGCGAGAAGCGGAAGCCGAAGCCGGCCTTGGTCATCGCCAGCGCGAGCGGCTCCTCCGGCTCGTCGGCGCCGTCGGTCGCGGCGGGCACGTCGAGAACACGCGGATCGAACGAGAGCATGGCGATCATCCGCTCGCCGTCGGCCAGCTTGAAGAGCTTCTGCACCGGATCGCCGTAGCCGGTCGACGCGGGGATCTCGTGGATGCGGCACGCGTAGCAGCCGCCGAGGTTCGAGAAGAAGGCCACGACCGAGCGCGTCGAGCCGGCGACGGCCGCGAAGACGCTGTCGCCGTCGCGGAGCCGCGTGGTGCCGAGATCCTTCACCTCGCGCACGCGCTTCACCCAGCCCTGGGCCGAGAGGATGATGTTGGCGTCCTCGGCGACGATGAAGTCTTCGGCCTGGTACTCGGGCTCGTCGACGGCGCCGAGGATCTTCGTGCGGCGCTTGTCGGCGTACTTGCTCTTGATCTCCTGGAGCTCGGTCTTGACGAGATCCCAGAGGTGCTTCGGCGTCTTCAGGAGCGAGTCGAGGCGCTTGGCCTCGGCCCTTCGTTCGTTCAACTCTTTCTGAACGATCAAGATCTCCAGCTTGGCGAGGCGGTAGAGGCGGAGCTCGAGGATGGCGTCGACCTGCTCCTCGCTGAGCTTGAAGCGAGCCATCAGCTTGGTGGAGGCGTCGGCGCGGCCCTCGCTCTTGCGGATGATCTTGATCACCTCGTCGAGCGCGTCGAAGACCTTCTCGAGGCCCTCGAGGATGTGAATCTTCTTCCGCAGCTCTTCGAGATCGAAGGCGGTGCGGCGGGTGACGGTCTGGAAGCGAAAATCGAGAAAATGGCCGAGGATTTCGCCAAGACCGAGGCGGCGAGGCGCGGCGATCTCGGTGGCGTCGGCGCCCTCTTCGCCGATGGCGTGGCTGCCGGTGCGCTGCGCCGCCGGCACCGGCACGAGGCAGGTGAGGTTCACCTGCACGTGGGTCGCGAGCGGCGTGTTCTTGAAGAGGTACGCCATCACGAGGTTGGGATCGGTCCCGCGCTTGAGCTCGAGGACGATGCGCACCTCGCCCGTCGACTCGTCGCGCACGTCGACGATCGAGGGGAGCTTCTTGGTGATCACCACCTCGGCGATCTTCTCGACGATGGATTTGCGCTCCACGCCGTAGGGGATCGACGTGATGATGATCATCGGCGGGGGCGCGCCCTTCTTGTCGCCCGCGTCCTCGATCCTGAACTCGCCGCGCAGCTTGAGCGAGCCCTGGCCCGACGTGTACACGGCCTCGAGCTCTTTCTTCGTGGCCTGGAGCTGGCCGCCCGTGGGGAAGTCGGGGCCCTTGATGCTCTTGAGAAGCTGGCCGATCGGGAGATCGCGGTTGTTGTTGATCAGCGCGATGCAGGCGTCGATCACCTCGCCCAGGTTGTGGGGCGGGATGCTCGTCGCCATGCCGACGGCGATGCCCTGCGAGCCGTTGACGAGCAGGTTGGGGAACCGCGCCGGCAGCACGATCGGCTCGCTGCGGGTACCGTCGTAGTTCGGCCGCCAGCTCACCGTGCGGCGGCCGATCTCGCCGAGGAGATCGAGCGCGAGCGGCAGAAGCTTGCACTCCGTGTAACGCATGGCCGCGGGCGAGTCGCCGTCGAGCGAGCCGAAGTTGCCGTGGCCGTGGACGAGCGGCGCCCGCATCGCCCAGTCCTGCGCCAGCCGCACCATCGCCTCGTAGATCGAGGAGTCGCCGTGCGGGTGGTATTTACCCATCACGTCGCCGACGACCGCCGCGCTCTTCCGCGGCTTGGCGTCCGGGCCGAGGTGGAGATCGTTGTGCATCGCGTAGAGGATGCGACGCTGCACCGGCTTGAGGCCGTCGCGCACGTCGGGCAGCGCGCGCGACGTGATCACGCTGAGCGCGTAGTTCAGGTAGCGACGCTGCGCCTCGTCCGAGAGCGAGGTGTCGGTAATCGGCGGCGGGGCGTCGCTGCCGTGGGCAGGCGGCGCGGCGCCGCGGCGACCGCGGGGCGGCGAGCCGTTGGGCGAAGCGGGAGTTTGCGGGTTTTGGCTGGGCATCATTGAACCGGCGTTCAGTACGCGATCGCGGGGTTCGCAATTACCCATGAACCCGCGATCGGGTCAAGCGCACCACGCCCGGCCCCTCGGATGATGGACGTTTTTTGTCCGCGCTGGGAACGCGTCGCCAGGTCCGCGACGGTCGGGGGCGCGATCAGAAAAAGCTGCCGGCATCCCGCCTCGACTTCCACAATTACCGGTCCGGCCTTGAGACTCACCGCGCGCTGGGCTACGGGGAGGCGCCTTGTTCGCGACCGGCCGTCACCCGCTCCCCTTGCCCCCGCGTCCGCGGTACGGCCTTGCCCGCTGGGTCGCCTTCGTCGCGACCTTCGCGCTCCTGCTCCTCGGCGCGCCCGGCATCCAGCCCGCGCGCGCCGACGACGCAGGCGCCCCGCCCGCCGGGGGCGCGGTCGACGCCGCCGACGCCGGAGCGCCGGCCCCGGCCCCGACCCTGACGCCGCCCGCCGCGACCGTGGCGGCGCAGCCCGACGCTCCGCCCGAGCCGGCGATCCCCGTGCTCGCGCCCACCCCGGCCGAGCTCGCGCGCGGCGCGCCGATCGCCAAGGTCGTCCTCGCGGGCAACCGCCGGATCGCGGCCGAGGACATCGCCGGCTACCTCCAGCAGATGCGCCCGGGCAAGACGTTCACGCCCGAGGGCCTCTCGAAGGACGTGCGCGAGCTCTGGGACTCGGGCTACTTCGAGGACATCGAGGTCGATCTCACGAAGAAGGACGACGGCGTCTACCTGCGGATCCTCGTGCGCGAGCGCCCGAGCATCAAGGCGATCGAGTTCTCCGGCAACGAGAAGATCGACAAGGACGACCTGACCGAGGCCGTGTCGGTCGAGCTCAAGGCCGGCAACATTTTGAGCTACGCGGCCATCCGCCGCGGCCTGCAGAAGCTCCGCGATAAGTACGCGGAGGACGGCTACTTCCTCTCGGAGGTCTCGTACGAGGTCGTCCCGCAGAAGGAGAACCAGGTCGTCGTCAAGTTCACCATCCGCGAGCACGAGCAGGTCAGCGTCCGCCGCGTGACGTTCGTGGGCAACGTCCACGTGAGCGACTCCGAGCTGCGCGAGGTGATGATCACCGGCCAGCAGAACGCGTTCCTCGACTTCGGCACCGGCGGCCCGTTCCGCCAGGACGCCTTCGAGCGCGACGTCCTGATCATCAACGCCCTCTACTACGACAAGGGCTTCCTCTCGGTCCAGGTCGCGACCCCGCGCGTGATGCTCACGCCCGACCGCAACGGGATCGAGATCACGCTCGCGATCACCGAGGGGCCTCGCTACAAGATCCGCCAGCTCCGCGTCTTCGAGAAGGACGAGGACGGCAAGGAGATCGAGCCGCTCGGCGGCCGCCGCCACCTGCGCGACATGATCCGCGCGAAGCCGGGCGACTTCTTCAACCGCGCCGAGCTCGTGAAGGACCTCGGGGCGATCCAGACGATGTACCGCGACGCGGGCTATGCCAACGTCGAGGCACCGCCGGCCACCGAGCTCGATCCCGAGAAGCAGGAGGTCGACATCATCGTCGCAATCAAGCGACGCCAGCCGGTGAAATACGGCCGGATCGAGATCCGCGGCAACACCAAGACCCGCGACCGCGTCATCCGCCGCGAGATGGAGATCGCCGAGCAGGACCTGTTCAGCGAAACAAAACTCGAGCGGAGCAAGCGGCGGATCACGGCGCTCGGCTACTTCGAGCGCGTCGACATCTCGACCGAGCAGGGCGACGACAACGATCACGTCAACGTCAACGTCGAGATCGGCGAGAAGCCCACGGGCACGTTCCAGGTCGGCGCCGGCTTCTCCAGCATCGAGAACTTCATCGCCACGGCCCAGGTCCAGCAGGCGAACCTCTTCGGCAACGGCCAGTCGCTCGCCCTCCAGGCGCAGATCTCCGGGCTGCGGCAGCTCGTCGACGTGCGCTTCTTCGAGCCGTACTTCCTCGACACGCGCGTCTCGGCGTCGATCAACGTCTTCGATCAGCTCCGCATCTACGATCAGTTCTCGCAGACGTCGGCCGGCGGCTCGCTCACGGTCGGCTACCCGATCATCCAGCCGCAGCTCCGCGCGTCGCTCGCGTACACGCTCTCGTCGGACAAGATCTCCACCTCGACGACGTCGACGTTCCTCGGCACCGCGACGGCCGTCTCGGTGTTCCAGCGCCTGCCGCTCGCGAACCTGTTCAACGACGGGATCACCTCGAGCATCCGCCCGACGCTGACGTACGACACGCGCAACAACCAGCTCTTCCCCTCGGCCGGCATCTACCTGCAAGGCTCGGCCGAGCTCGCGTCCGCCGCCTTCGGTAGCCACAACGAGTTCATCCGGTATCGCACGACGGGGCGCTTCTACTACCCGATCACCAGCGACAACTCGGTGGTGCTCAAGCTCAACTCCGAGGCGGGCATGGTCACCAGCCCGAGCGCCGGCGGCGTGCCGATCTTCGCCCGCTTCTTCCTCGGCGGCATCCTCGATCTCCGCGGCTTCCCGCTCCGCAGCATCGGCCCCCGCCTGCCGCTGAAATCGAGCCTCGACGAGAACGCCGCGCCCATCGTCAACGGGGCGAACATCGGCGGTAACCTGATGTACTACCAGAACCTCGAGCTCGAGTTCCCGATCATCGAGGCCGTGCAGATCCGCGGCGTGGTGTTCACCGATCTCGGTAACTCGTGGAACCTCGAGTCGCTCTACTGCAAGGCGGCCCCGGCCTCGCCAAACGCGGCCACGAACCCCTGCTTCACGCCGGGCAGCCTGCTCGACGTGCGCACCTCGTGGGGCTTCGGCATCCGCTGGTTCTCGCCGCTCGGGCCGCTCCGCTTCGAGTGGGGCTTCCCGTTCAAGCCCCTCCAGTACGAGCAGGCGAGCGTCTTCGAGTTCACCATCGGCAACTTCTTTTGAGATTCGCAAGAGAGGGTGTTCCCCGGCCGTCGCGAGCGGACCGAGGCCAGGGAGCGCCGAGGGAGGCTTGCGGCGGCACGTTGACCGAGGCCGACCGACGACTCGGTTCGCGCAGCAGGCCGGGGAACACCCTCTCGGTTGCTCGCGGGGGGTTGGGCTGGTAGCTCAGGGGGACGATGCAACAGCCCCAGATGAGCGCAGGTATGCCCAGGCCGGGGAAGGCCGTGCTCGGGATGATGGTCGCGATGGTGGCGATCTGGGTGCTCTTCGCGGTGGGGATCAACTGGGGGCACGCGGACAGCGCGGTCTTGCGGTTCTTCGTGGGCAGCGGCTCGGCGCTCGCGAGCGGGCATCTCTGGGTGCTGCTGACGGCGCCGATGCTCCACGATCTCCACGATCCGTCGCATCTCCTGATGCCGCTGTTCGCGTTCTACTTCTTCGGGACGACTCTCGAGGATCGCTGGGGGGCGCGGAAGCTCCTCGCGTTCCTGTTCGGATCGGCGGTGTTCGCCTACCTGATCCAGATCGCCGTGGGCGCGCTCGTGCCGCAGCTCGCGACGCCGATCTGGTACGGCTCGATGGGCATGACGGAAGCCGTCGCGGTGGCCTGGGCGCTCAACAACCGCAACTCGACGGTGCGTCTGTTCTTCGTGCTCCCGGTGTCGGGGACGATGCTGCTCGTGTTCGTCTTCGCCATGAGCGTGCTCAATGTCTTCGCGATGAAGGCCCCGAGCGAGGGCCTCGTGACGCCGTTCGGGGGGATGCTCGCGGGCTGGATCTTCGGCGATGCGTCGCCCTTCCGCCGCTACTTCCTCGAGCTGCGGCTGCGCCGCCTCCGCGCCGAGACCGAGGCGCTGCGCACCGGCCAGGCCGCCGCGCGACGCCGCGCCGGCGGGCCGCCCCTGCGGATCATCCACGGCGGAGGCGACGCACCGCCGAAAGACAAGCGGTTCCTCAACTAGCGCCCCCGACGGCGCGCGATCTGTGTTTCATTTCCGGGCGATGATGCGAACCGCGCTGATCCTCCTCGCCGCCACGGCGGCCGGCTGCGGCAAGACGGTGACCGACGACGACTGCCGCAAGGTCGGGGAGAACATGCTCCAGGTCTGGCGGGCAGAGTCCGCCAAGGCCGCGTCGACCGACGGCGCCGACAGTGAGAAGGCGCGCAACGTGATCAAGAGCGAGGGCGACAAGCTCGTCGCGGACTGGTCGGCCGAGTGCAAGAAAGAGCTGATGGGCCGGCGCGTCGATCCGAAGGAGATGGACTGCCTGCTCAAGGCCGGATCGATCGAGCAGATCAACAAATGCGCCGAGCCGTGACGACGTGATCGCGGGGTGAGGGCGCGGGGCCGCGAGGCGCGCCGCCGACCGAGGAGCGATGGCCTCACAGCGCGCTGCTCGGGGCGACGCCGTCCACGTCGATCCGGCGCAAACGCCCTGAAAACGCCTCGAAACGATCGAGGACGCGCACGACGCGGCTTGGCTCGGCGCGTGCTGATGGTAAGCCCAGCGATGATGGCTCACGCGATCCCCGGACCTGCCCTCGCTGGCCCGCCTCCCGCAAGCTACGCGGCCGGCGATCTCCTGAGCGGTCGTTACCGTCTCGTGAGCCCGATCGGCGAAGGCGGGATGGGCACCGTGTGGCGCGCCCACAGCCTCGCGCTCGGGCGCGACGTCGCGGTGAAGCTCATCCGCAGCGATCGCGAGTCGGCCGAGGCCGTCGATCGATTGAAGCTCGAAGCCCGCGCGGCCGGCGCCCTCGAGCACCCGTCGATCGTCCGGGTGTTCGATCTCGGCGAGACCGCGTTCGGCGATCCCTTCCTCGTGATGGAGCTGCTCCAGGGCGAGTCGCTCGCCGACGTGATCGACAACGGCGGGCCGATGCGCGAGCCGCGCGCCGTCGCGATGATGCTACCGATCGCCGCGGCGCTGCAGGCCGCGCACGAGAAGGGGATCGTCCACCGCGACGTGAAGCCCGACAACATCTTCGTCGTCCCGCTCGATCGCGACGAGGGCACGCGGCTCCCCAAGATCGTCGACTTCGGCCTGGCAAGGCTCGAGGCCTCGCAGCGCCGCCTCACCGCCGAAGGATCGGTCCTCGGCAGCCCCGGGTACATGGCGCCCGAGCAGGCCATGGGCGAGCGCGACGTCGACGCGCAGGCCGACGTGTGGGCCTTCTGCATCGTGCTCTACGAGCTGATCACCGGGCTCGTCCCGTTCTCCGGCGCCAACGTTGGCCACACCATCGCGGCGATCATCCAGCTCGATCCGCGGCCCACGACGGAGCTCATGGGCGGCGATCCCGAGCTCTGGGCGATCCTCGCGCGGGGCCTCGCCAAGACGCGCGAAGATCGCTGGCCCGGCATGGCCGCGCTGCGAGGCGCCTTGACGTCGTGGGCCGTCGCGCGCGGCGTCACGGCCGACATCACCGGGGCGCCGCTCGTCGTCGCGCCGCGATCGGATCGCGCCCCGGCCAGCGTCTCGCTGCGCACCCCGCTCGTCCCCGGACCGCTCACGAGCGCCGACGACGTCGAGCCCACGGCCTCGGACGAGACGGTCGCCGAGAACCTCGGCGCGATCGGTCCGCCCCGGGATTTGCCGCGCGATCCGATCGTCGCGACGCCGTCGCGCCGCGCCAACGTCACGGCCACGCCCGCCGCGGCGCGGCGCTCGCCGCTCTTGATCGTGGTGGCCGTGCTGGCGCTCGCCGCGCTCGTGGCGATCGTCGCGCAGCGCGCGCAGCATGGGTCGCCTTCAAACGGGCGAGCGATCCCCGCCGCCAGCGCTGCCCCCTGACAGAGTTCCCTCCCCGCCCGAGGCGCGCTACCTCCGGTCCATGATCCCTCGCGCGCCGCTCCGGATCGCCGCGCTCGCGCTCCTCGCGGCGTGCTCGCCCGCGGCGCCCGCGCCCCTCGTTGCGCCGGCGATCACCGCCTCCGCGACGACGCCCCTCCCCCGCCCCGCCGCGAGCGCCCCGGCCGGCGGCGAGCCCGGCGCCGCGCCCGTCCGCGAGATCCGCGTCGTCCACTTCGGCACCACCGTCGTCGATCCGTACCGCTGGATGGAAGCGCCCGGCTCGCGCGAATTCGCAACCTGGTTGCAACAAGAAGACGCCCACGCGCGCCGCGTACTCGACGCGCTGCCAGATCGCGCGGCGCTGCTCGCCCGCATCCAGGAGCTCGATCACGCCGGGAGCCGCGCGTGGGACGCCGAGACGTGGGGCGGCAAGGTGTTTTACCTCGTCGCCGAGCCCGGCAAAGAAGCGCGCTGCCTCTACGTGCGCGACGGGCTCGGCGGCCCCGAGCGCCTCCTCGTCGATCCCGATCCCGGCGGCGCCGAGGCCGCGATCGAGGCCTTCACCCCGTCGATCGACGGCCGCCTCGTCGCGTACGTCACCACGTCGGGCGTGCTCCACGTCGTCGAGACGGGCACCGGGCACGCGCTCGTCGACACCGTCGATCGCGTGCAGCCCGGCGGCGTCGCGTGGCTCCCCGACGGGCGATCCTTCTTCTATACGCGCTTACCGAAGCCCGCCGCCGGAGGCCGGATCCGCGCGCTCGGTGGCCGCGTCCACGTCCACCGCCTCGGCCTCGATCCCGAGCGCGACGCTGCGGTGTTCGGCGCCGGCGTCACCCCCGAGATCCCGCTCGGCGACGACGCGGTGAGCTTCGGCGTCGCGCCGCCGGGGAGCCGCTACGTGTTCGCTGCGGCCCGCCACGGCGTGAAGGCCGAGCTGTCGCTCTACATGGCGCCGCGCAGCACCCTCGCCGGCAAGGATACGCCGTGGCGCAAGCTCGCCGACGGCGCCACCGACGCCGTCACCGCCTTCGACGTGCGCGGCGACGATCTCTTCCTCCTCGGCCGGCGCGGCGCCTCTCGCGGCAAGGTGCTGCGGATGAGCCTCTCGCACCCCGATCTCGCGCGCGCCTCGACGCTGATCGCCGAGGGAACGCGGGTGATCGACGCCATCGGCGCCGCGCGCGACGGCCTCTACGCGCGCGCGACCGAGGGCGGCACGAGCCACCTCCTGCGCATCGCCTGGAAGGGCAAGGCCGCGCGGCCGATCGAGATCCTCACGCTCCCGACCGAGGGGACGATCGCCATGATCTACACCCAGCCGCTCTCCGAGGGCGCTCTCTTCCAGCTCGACGGATGGACGACGTCGCCGCGCTGGTACACGTGGGACGCGGCAGCCGGGCAGGCCCGCGACACCGGGATCGTCCCGCCGTCGCTCGTCGATTACTCGGGGATCACCGCCGTCCGCGCCACCGCCGCGAGCGCCGACGGCACGGCCGTTCCGCTCTCGATCCTCCACCGCAAAGACCTCGCGCTCGACGGCGCGCACCCGGCGTGGCTGAGCGTGCACGGCGCGTTCGGCGCCTCGATCGAGGCCGGCTTCTCGCCCGAGCGCCTCGCGTGGCTCGAGCGCGGCGGCGTCTACGCCGTCTGCCACGCGCGCGGCGGCGGCGAGGGCGGCGAGGCCTGGCACGACGCGGCGACATTGCAGCAAAAGGCTCGAACCGCCGAGGATCTCATCGCCTGCGCCGAGGCGCTCGCGCGCGAACGGTTCACGTCGCCGGGGCGCCTCGGCGTCGTCGGATCGGGCGCGGGCGCGATCCCCGTGGGCGCGGCGATCACCCGGCGGCCCGAGCTCTTCGGCGCGGCGGTGATCCTCGACGGCCTCACCGACCCGCTCCGCCTCGACGCGGCGGACGCCGGCGCGCTCGTGGCGCCCGAGCTCGGCGCGATCACGACCGAGGCCGGATTTCGCAGCCTCCTCGCGATGGATGCGTACCAGCGCGTGACGCCGGCGACGCGCTACCCCGCGGTGCTGCTCACGACGGGGCTCGCGGATCCACGATCGGATCTCGCGCACCCGATCCCGATGACGAGCCTCCACGTCGAGCCCTGGCAAGCGGGCAAGCTCGCGGCGCGGCTCCGCGCGGCGACCACGAGCAACGCGCCGATCCTCCTCCGCGCCGCGGCCCAGGCCGCGCCCCCGCGAGCGCAGCGCGAGGCCGAGCTAGCCTATCTGATGGCGTTCCTCTTCACGCACCTCGCCGGCACCCAGGGCCATTGACGCGCTCGGGGCGCCGCGACCGCCTCGCTCCCATGCCGCGGTCGCCCAAAGCCTCCTCCACCGTCGGCGCCGCCGGCCACCATCGGCCATCCCCGCGGGCGCCGTGGCCAGCCGGAGCCTCCTCGACTGGCTCGTTGCGCGGGCCCGGATCACGGCGCCGCTGGTGCGCTGGCTCGTTCACGCCACCTCGTGAAGCGCGGAGCGGCGCGGTGATGACGGCAGGTCACACCAGGGTGCGCCGGGCGATCCCTCACGGATGACGCCAATCCCGGGTGATGCGCAGTCGATTTCACGGCGCGCCTGTGACGCATGGCAACAGTGGAGGCCCCGCCGCCGCGAGATCGCGTCTGGTGCGACCCTTGCGACGCGAGGGCCATGATGGCGAAGCTCCGTCCCTGGTTCGGCCGCTCGTGCCTGCTTGCCGTCCTCCTGGGATCGCTCTCCGCCGCCGCCGACGAACCGACAAGGCAGCTCGCGCCTGCACGGCAGCTTGCGCCCACACCGCAGCTCGCGCCCGCGCGTCGGCCGATCTCACCTCCTCCCGTGATCTGGTATGGATGGGAGACGCTGGTCAGCGGAGCGGCGATGTTCGTCTTGCCCCTCGCGCTGCTCAAGAACGATCCCGGCGCGGGCCTGCTCCTGGGATCGTTGCTCTCGCCGCTGACCACGATGACGATGCACGGGTTACACGGGGACACCGTGAAGGCCTACGTCAGCGTCCCGCTGAGCTACGCCATGATCGCGGGCGGCGGCGCGCTGGCGGCAAAACTCGAGTGCAGCCCCGGATCGAAGCAAGGTTGCGTCGCAAACGCCGTCTTCACGGGGATGATCCTCGGCGGCGCGAGCGCCGTGGTGCTCGACGCGGCGGCGCTCGCCTGGGGCGCGCCCGCGCTGCCGGACGCCCCGAAGAAAGCCGCGTTCTGGCCCTCGGTGGTGCCTTTGCCGGGCGGCGCGGCGGCGGGGATCGGCGGGACGTTCTGAGTCGACGCGGATCGCGACGTCGGCGAGAGAGCACGCTCGCCCCACGGGAAGAACGAGAGACCGGGGCTCGCCCGTGCCATGGTGTGGCCCCGATGAACGATCCCTCCCGCCGCTCGGACCCCACTCGGCGGCTGATCTCCGGCGTCGCCGCCGCGCTCTTCGCGATCGGCTGCTCGACGCCCTCATCGCTCCCGCCCGAGCGCCACGATCCGCCGGCGATCTCCGCGCCTGCCCCCAGCTCGGCCGCGGCGGTCCCCCCGCCCCATTCGTGCTGTGTCGGCAACCAGGAGGTGCAGCGCCTCGACGGCGTCCGCGTCCGCGTCGTCGGGCTGTACGCGCCGGTGCACCTGTCGAAGCGAATCGAGCGCGCCGACGGCGGGCACCCCGGGCCGCCGATGGCCTCGACCGCGGCGCTCGAGACCTCCTACGGGCTCACGTTCATGCTCGAGATCTATTACGGTCCAAAGGGCATCCGGCCTCTCGACGAGATTGAGCGCTTCGCGGGACGGCGGGTGGAGATCGTCGCCGTCCTCCACGCGCGCACGCCCTCGCAAGAGGGCGACGACGGACAGGCCCAGACGATGGTGGGGCCGTATCTGGGCGAGATCGAGTCGATCGGTCAGGCGCCCTGACGGCGCCGCCCCGCGGGCGCCCTCAAGGCCCCTTCCGCCGAGAGATGCCGAGCGCCAGCAGATGGGCCAGCAGATCGACGCCGCCGGCCGAGCTCACCGACAGTGTCGACGCCGTCGCGGTGCCGGAGCGAGTCAATCGGCTCGTCGCGCCCCGGGGGTTCAGCAGCCGCTCGTCGTAGACGGCCCCGGGCGCCCGCGCGCGGAGCTGGGCAATCGTCGCGAGGAAGTTCTGGGCGCTGGACACCGTGAGCGCCGCCCCGAGCCCGGCGTACGACGTCCCCCGCTCGCGCAGCAACCAGGGAGTCTCCCCCTCGGCGCGGAACACATAGAGCACCTGCTCGCTCGCCTGCGAGGCGCTCTTCTGTTCCTTCGTCACCGTCTTGGTGAACGCGAGCCCGCCCGTGAGCAGGGCCTTCCCCGCGCTGAACTGCCGACTCTTCGTCTCCCCGTGGGTCTCGGTGCTGGTCCGGTGCATGGCCCGGAGCAGCGCCGTGATCTCGTCATACCGTAGCTCGTGCTCCCCGGCCGTGATCACCTCCGCGCCGAGCTCGAACCCCCGCATCGCAATCATCGCCGAGCTCGGCACGACGGCCGCCGCATCGATGGCAAACGCCCGGTGCTTGCGCGCGCGAATCTTCGCCAGGAGCCCCAGCGCCTCCCCCCGATCCACCGTCGTCAACACCACCGCCGGCAACCCGGTGAGCAGGTTGAGCCGCTCCTCGTACATCGTGGTGCCAAGATCCCCGGCCAGCGCCGCAGCCTCCACCTCGAGCGTCGTCGCGAGCTCCCCGATGGCAACGATGAACATCGCCGCGGAGCCTAGCACCGCGCCGTGCGAGCGCGGATCGCGATCCCGCCGTGCGACCACGGAACCCGGAGCGTTCCGCCGTCGTTGGCTGGACGGCGTGTCGACGTCGAGGGCGAACCTGGTGTATGAACCTGCCATGAGTGATCAACCGACCTACACGCCTCCCAAGGTCTGGACCTGGGACAGAGACAATGGCGGGGCCTTCGCCAGCATCAACCGTCCGATCGCCGGCTCGACGCACGAGAAGGAGCTTCCGGTCGGCCGCCATCCGCTCCAGCTCTACTCGCTTGCCACGCCGAACGGCGTGAAGGTCACGGTGATGCTCGAAGAGCTCCTCGCGGCCGGGCACACGGGCGCCGAATACGACGCGTGGCTCATCAAGATCAACGAAGGAGATCAGTTCGGGAGCGGCTTCGTGGCCGTGAACCCGAACTCGAAGATCCCCGCCCTCGTGGACCGGAGCGGCCCCGCGCCCCTTCGCGTGTTCGAGTCGGGCGCCATCTTGCTCTACCTCGCGGAGAAGTTCGGCGCCTTTCTGCCCACGGATCACGTGACGCGCACCGAGTGCCTGTCGTGGCTGTTCTGGCAGATGGGGAGCGCCCCGTACCTCGGCGGGGGCTTCGGTCATTTCTATGCCTACGCGCCGATGAAGATCGAATACGCGATCAATCGCTTCGCCATGGAGGTGAAGCGGGAGCTCGACGTTCTCGACCGTCGTCTCGCCGACAGCGAGTACCTCGCCGGCAGCGAATACACGATCGCCGACATGGCCGTGTGGCCCTGGTACGGAGCGCTCGCGAAAGGGCTCGTCTACGGTGCTGGCGAGTTTCTCGCGGTGCACGAGTACAAGAACGTTCAGCGCTGGACCGACGCCATCGCTCTTCGCCCTGCCGTGAAGCGTGGGCGCATGGTCAATCGGCCCTTCGGCGAACCGTCCGAGCAGCTCCTCGAGCGCCACGAGGCGAGTGACTTCGATACGAAGACGCAAGACAAGGTGCAGAAGGCGACCTGACGCCTGGTCACTGATGCTGACCGACATCACCGGCTTTCCCATGCAGCGCGTCGACTCGATCGACAGCGCGCTCTACCACGACGAAGCGCGCGAGCAGCTCCGAGCCCTGGTGAAGGCCAGCATCGTCGAGAACCAGATTGGCATCCACGCACCGGGAACTGCTCCGACCGCCAGAGCCAGCGAGCCGCAACTCCCGAAAACCAGTCCGCCCGACCAACGAACCAATCCGACCGACTAACAATCTGACTCCCGCTCCGCCCCCCCGCCCGGCGGGCCCCGAGCCCGCCGAACCGCCCCACCAAGGTACTGAACCGAAGGGGATTTTCGCCGAGGCGGGTGCGCGGCCAAGGCGGAGGAGGAGCCGTACGCAAGCAAGTACGGTGACGACGACAACGCCGGCCCCGCGCCCGCCTCGGCGAAAAGCCCCCGGTTCAGGGTTTGAGGGCGTGCCAGGGCCTCGGGATCATGGCCCAGTGGCCGTTGATGAACATCAGGCCGTCGTAGGCCGATCCCGTCTTGCTGCCGGGCTCCACGAACTTGAAGCAATAGACCGTCAGGCCGGGCTTCATCTCGGCGGCGACGTCCTTGTAGCCAGCGGGGCAGTTGGGCGAGCCGGCCTTGAGCTCGTCGGTCGTGGCGCTGAACAGGAGCAGCTCGGTCTGGGTCGGCCTCGCGGCCTTGATCACGTGCCCGCCGCTGTTCCAGGCGGCGTCCGTGGCGGCCTGGATCTTCGTCGCGGCCTCGCCGTTGAACACGGTCGCGTAGTCGCCCGCATCGGCGCGCAGGCTCTTGCTGAGCGCGGCCACGTCGGCGCCCGGCTTCACGTACTCGGCGAGCAACGCCTTGGCTCCATCCGCCGTGCCCGGGAAGGCCGGGTGCGTGACGGTGACGCTCTTCTTGCAGCCCGCCGCCGCGATGCCCAGGGCCAGCACCGTAATCGCGAAGACCGTTCTCATGCTTCCCTATTCTCCTCGTTCGAGCGCCACGGCGTATCCCGGCCGCGCGGCGAGCGCCGCCGCAGGACGCTCATGATTTCGCTAGCCTGGCCGCGCCGCACGGGCAAGCCCTTCGGGTGGGCGCGGGCGCTCGACGCCAGGGTTTCAGGGGCCGATCGCGTGAAGCGCCGTGATCCAGATCGGGATCGTGACCACACCGAGGAGCGTCGTCGCCACGACGGCAGCGGTGCCCAGCGCGCCGTCGCAGCCGTAACGATCGGCGACGACGGCGGCCATCATCGCGCTGGGCATCGCCGCCTCGAGCACGGTGACATCGCGCACGGCGCCGCGCAGACCGAGCGTCGCCGCCACGCCGAGCACGACGGCGGGCACGACCACCTGGCGGATCGCCACGACGGCGAGGATCGGGCGGAGCCGGCCGCGCACGCCCTTCCAGTCGAGGCGAAGGCCGAGCGCGAGGAACACGAGGGGCACCGTCGCCCCGCCGACGAGCCCGGCGAACCGGGCGATCGGCGCCGGGAAACGCAGACCGAGCAGGCTCATCGCCAGGCCGGAGACCACGGCGATCGACGCCGGCGTGAGCAGCAGGCGGAGCACGTGGGGCGCGCGATCCCCGCCCTCCCCGTGGCGTCGCGCCCAGAACACGCCCGCCGTGTAGAGCCAGAGCGTCGTCACGAAGGCGTCGATCAGGACGGCCGCGGCGCCCGCGTCGGCGACGTCCGGGTAGAGGCCGAGGATCAACGGAATGCCGAGAAATCCAGTGTTGGAGAAGCCCGCCGTCAGCGCCATCGCCCCCTGACCGGGCCGGCCGAGGCCGAGCGCGCGCGCGGCCAGCGTACCGAGCCCGAGGCCCGCGACGAGGCCGAGGCTCGCGGCGACGAGCGCGCGCGGAGCTGTCGTCGGGACCGCGCGGGCCCCGAGCGTCGCCAGGATCAGCGCGGGCATGGTGACGTCGGTGACGAGGGTGTTGAGCGTGTCGGCGGCCGACGCGGGGAGCCGCCCCGAGGCGCGCAGGCCATGGCCGACGATGACGACGGCGACGAAGCCGAGGAGAAGCCAGAGGGTATCGAGAGGGAGCATCGCGAGCGGGAATTGGGGGGTGATGGCGCGACCGAATGGAGTACGGTGGCCCCGGTGCGTAGGCGCGTTGCGGCGGCGTGGATAGTCCTCCTGGGGCTCGCAGGGTGCGGGCGATGCGGGTCGCCGAAGCCCACGATCGACGGCGGCCCGGCCCCGTTCACCGTGACGACGCTGCCCCCGCCGGCCGCGTGGACGTTCTCGCTCGTGCGCATGGACTACGACGTCGCCGCGCCGGAGAAATGCGCCACGCGCGCGCCGCTCGTGCGCGCCCCGATCGCGGGGACGGCGCGCTTCGTCGCCGAGCCGCGCACGCTCGGCTCGCTGCTGATCGCCGACGGCAGAGACGATCCGCCGCGCCTCGTGGGAGCCGCCGCGCTCACCCTCGCTCCGGCGGGCGCGACGCACGATCCGAAGCCGATCCCGTGGCTTGTGCCCTCGTCGGCGCCCCGGCTCGGCCGCACCGCGGCGGGGCTGTGGGTGGGCGCGTTCGATCGGCCCGGCGACGGCGGCGCGACCCGCGTCGGCCTCTTTCGCGACGGGGCGATCGATCTGCTGGGCGAAGGCGACGCGTTCGAGGCCACCGATCTCGCGTGCGTCGGCGATCGCTGCGCGCTGCTCACCAGCCGCGTCGGTCGCGTGGCCATCCCGGGCGCGATCATCTGGACGGGCACCGCCGCCGATCCCGCCGCGCGCTGGCAGCAGATCGAGCTCGCGCCGACCGATCCGGAGAGCGAGGCGCGCCCGTTCGGCCTCGCGTCGGTCGACGCGGAGCCGGGCGGCGGCCTGGCGATCACCGCGGCGCTGATCGATCGCGGCGAGATCGTCCTCGATCGGGTAGAGGGCGGATCCACGCGAGAAAAAGGCCGGATCCCCGCGCACCACGGCCTGATCGACGTCCTCGATCTGCCCGCGCGCACCGTGGCGATGACCTACGGGACGCCGCTCGACGACGACGGCTGCGTGAAGCCTGGCTCCCTCGGAGGCGCCTCGATCCGCTTCGAGCGCACCGGCCTCCCGAGCATCGAGATCAAGACCCCCGCGCCGCCGCTCGGCGGATCGCTGCGACGCCTCGATCAGGGCGCGCTCGCGACGTGGATCGCGCCGCTCGGGTGCGGCCGCCCCCGGCGCGTCGTCTACGCGGTCGTCCTCGACGCCGACGGGGCCCCCGTCAGCGCGCCCATGGCCGTCTCCGACGCCACCAGCTACGCGGTCGCCGCCTCGGGCGCCGACGTCGATTTCTGGGTCCACAACGAGGCCCGCGTGACCTGGATGCGCCTCCGCTGCGCCGCGCAGTGAGCGGGCGATCGATCCTGTTTGCAAGGCGCCTTCGAGCGGCTAGTGTCGCGCCCCTGCATGGCGCACGATAAGCTCAGGTCTCCCGACTCGAACCGCCAGAGCGCCGCGAACGGCCCGCGGTCGGCTCGATCACGCGGCCGGGTCGTCGCCATCACCGGCGCCTCGTCGTTCCTCGGCAAGAACCTCGTCGGGGTCCTCGAAGAAGATCCGCGCACGGCCCGCATCGTGGCCATCGACGTGAAGGCGCCGACGACGAGCGGCCCCAAGACCCGCATGTACCCCGTGGATTTGACAGCCCCCGCCTCGGAAGAGCGCGTCGCCGAGATCCTCCAGGCCGAGGGCGTCGACACCCTGCTCCACCTCGCGTTCCTCTCGTCGCCGACGCACGCGACGGCCTGGGCCCACGAGCTCGAGTCGGTCGGGACGATGCACCTCCTGAACGCGGCGCGGCAGGTCGATCTCCAGAAGCTCATCCTCTGGAGCCAGACGATCCTCTACGGCGCGCACCCGACGAACCCCAATTTTCTGAGCGAGCGCCACCCGCTCCGCGCCGACGCCGACGAGCCGTTCTTCGCCGACAAGATCGCCGCCGAGCGCGAGGTCGCGATGTTTGCGGCGAAGGCCAAGGGCACCGTCGTGACCATCCTCCGCACCGCGCCGATCGTCGGGCCAACGGTCAACAACTACATCACGCGTTACCTCGCCGAGCGCTTCGTGATCACCCTGCTCGGCTTCGATCCGCTCTGGCAGTTCGTCCACGAGGTCGACGCGATCGCCGCCTTCAAGCTGGCGATCGACCGCGATTTCCCGGGCACGTTCAACATCGTCGGCGAGGGCGTGCTGCCGATCTCCACCGCGATCAAGATCGCCGGACGCACCTCGCTCCCGATCTTCCATCCCCTCGCCGAGACGCTGATCGCGGCGAGCTGGGCGGCCCAGGCCGCGTACGCTCCGGCCAGCTTCCTGCGCTATCTCCGCTACGTCAGCATCGCCGACGGCGAGAAGGCCGCGCGGGTCATGGGCTTCCGGCCCGCGTACACCACGCGCGAGGCGCTGCTCGACTACGTGAGCGCGCAGCGGCTCCGCGACGTGCGCCTGCTCCAGGAGACGGCGACGTGAAGGCTCGGCGACGATGAGCAAGAAGAACAAGCGCAACAAGGGCAAAGCACCGCCCTCGGCGTGGATCACCGATCTTCGCCACCGCGGGCCGCGGGGCGCGTCGAGCCCGGAAGCCCCGGCGCCCTCCGCGCCAGAAGAGACCACCGAGATGAGCCCTGTCATCCCCACGCTCCCGTCGACCGAGGCCGGGCCGGCCGCCGCCGCCGAGATCACCGTGAACCTCGGCGCGCGCGAGCCCGACGTGGTCGAGGGCGACGACGCCCACGACACCGACGCGACCCGCGCCTACCCGGCGATCCCGCGCCATCCGCGCGTGCCCGACACCTCGTTCGCCGCCGGCGATTCACCCTCGTCGGGCTACGAGCTCAGCGAGGAGACGCAGGCCGACATCGCGCCGATCGGCCCGACCGAGTACGCGTTCCTGGACCGGCACCCGAACGGCCCCGAGTCGGACGAGCCGCGCCCGGCGGCGATCGCCGGCTCGGCGTCGCGCGAGCACCTCGAGCAGCAAATCAAGGATCTCGAGGCCCGCCTCGACGAGATGATCGGGCGCAAGAAGGCCTCGCCGTCGGCGCTGCCGCCGCCCCCCTCGACGACGGTCGAATCAGGGACGAAGCGCCACGAGCCCGAGCCCGCCGGGGCGCCCGCTGCCGAGCCCGAAACGGGCCCCGGCGCCACCGCGAAAGAGGTGCTCTCGAGCGACTTCTACCAGCGCCAGTGGGGGCGCCAGAGCCTGCGCACCCGCTCGGAGGACGTCGACGAGTTCGGCCACGATCCGGCCTACGAGGCGCGGTTCATTCCGTTCTTCGACTTCCTGTTCAAGAGCTACTTCCGCGTCGAGGTCGAGGGCACGGCGAACATCCCGAACGCTGGGCGCTGCCTCGTCGTCGGCAACCACTCCGGCGGGCCCCTGCCCTACGACGGGATCATGCTGCGCACCGTGGTCCGCCGCGAGCACGAGAAACAGCGCGAGCTCCGCTGGCTCGCGGAAGACTTCGTGTACTATCTACCCTTTGTCGGCTCGGCGATGAACCGCCTCGGCGCGGTGCGGGCCTGCCAGGAGAACGCCGAGCGCCTGCTCGCCGAAGAGCGCCTCGTCGCGGTCTTCCCCGAGGGCGCCAAGGGCATCGGCAAGCTCTACAAGGATCGGTATCGCCTCCAGCGATTCGGCCGCGGCGGCTTCATTCGCCTGTGTCTGCGCACGCAGACGCCGATCGTGCCCTGCGCGATCGTCGGCGCCGAGGAGGCCAATCCGATGCTCTACCGCATCGAGTACATGGCCAAGACGCTGGGCATTCCGTACCTGCCGATCACGCCGACGTTCCCGGCGCTCGGGCCGCTCGGGCTGCTCCCCGCGCCGACCAAGTGGCGCGTCGTCTTCGGCGAGCCGCTGTCGTTCGACGGCTACGGGCCCGAGGCCGCCGACGACGACATCCTGGTCGGGCGCCTCGCCGAGCGCGTCCGCGCCACGATCCAGGGCATGCTCGATCGCATGGTCTCGGCGCGCAAATCGGTCTGGTTCGGGTGACTGGTTGAGCAACGCCGACTCCACGGCGGGGCCGCACGGCGTCCTCGTCGTCGACAAGCCGGTCGGGCCGACGAGCCACGACTGCGTCGGCAAGGCCCGCCGCAAGCTCGGCACGCGCCGCGTCGGCCACGCGGGCACGCTCGATCCGATGGCCTCGGGCGTGCTCGTGCTCCTCGTCGGCGAGGGCACGAAGCTCGGCCCGTACGTCACCGCGCACGAGAAGACGTACCGCGCCCGCGTCACGTTCGGCGTCGCCACCGACACCCTGGATCGCGAGGGCCACGAGACGGCGTCGGCCCCGATCCCCGCGTGGCTCCGCGACGAGCTCGCGGCGCTGACCCGCGGCGAAGCGCTCGGGCCGCGCCTCGCCGAGGCCTTCCGGGGCGAGCTCGCGCGCACGGCGCAGATCCCTCCTGCCTTCTCGGCGATCAAGGTCGACGGCCGCCGCAGCTACGATCGCGCGCGCAAGGGCGAGGAGGTCGATCTCCCCGAGCGCGACGTCACGCTCCGCGCGATCACCGCCGCCGGCGCCGACGCCGACGCCGAGCACCCGTTCCTCGACGTCGATCTCGACGTGAGCAAGGGCTACTACGTGCGCTCGTTCGCGCGCGATCTCGGCGCCCGCCTCGGCCTCCCAGCGCACCTCGGCGCGCTCCGCCGCACCGCGAGCGGTCCGTTCACGCTCGAGCGAGCGGTCGGCCTCGACGACATCACGCCGGGCGCGCTCGTCCCCGTCCCCAACGCAGCCGTCGAAGCCCTCGCGTCGGGCACACTGACGGACGAAGGCGCGATCCGCGCGCATCACGGGAAGCCGCTTTCCGAAGCCGATTTCGTGCTCTTGCCGCCCCTCGATCAGGCCTCGGCCTGGCTCGACTCGGCGGGTCGCCTCGTCGCCGTGGGCACCCGGACGGCGACCGAGCTCGTCAACCACCGTGGATTTCGCACCTAGCGCCACGTCCGCGCGCGCCTCCCCCGTGGGCTATGCTTCATGCAACCGTGGCGCGTTTCGAGCCACACCCCGTCACCGCCTCCACCGAGCCCCCCGTCCGCACCGATGCCCGTCGACACCCCGCTCCCAAGTACCACCCACGCAACCCTCGGGTTGCGTGAAACCGCAAGGCTCCTGTACTCTCGCTGCCAAAGGAGCTCGGTTTGATCATCCCCTGGCCTGCGCTCCTGGGGGCAAGCGCATCAATCGTGGTCGGCGCGCTGTTCGCAGGAGCAGACACCGCCGTCACGAGCCTCAGCCCGACGCACCTCAACGCGCTGATCGAGCAGGCGACGGGGAAGCGTCGCGCCGCGTTCGAGCGGATCCAGGCGCACGAGGCGCGGATCCGCTCGCGTTACCTCGTCGGCAGGATCACCTCCACGGCGGTCACCGCGTTCTGCTTCTTCGAGGCGTTCGAGCCGGTCAGCGAGCGCCAGTACTTCGCGCTCATCGCCACGGTGCTGCTCACGTCGACGATCTTCGAGATCGTCACCTCGCTCGCGAAGAAGCACGCCGACAACGTCGCCCCGATAGCCGCGCGCTTCCTCCGCCCGCTCGAGATCGCCGTGCTGCCCCTCGCCGGCCCGCTCGGCTGGCTGGGTGAGCGCCTCAGCCGCAAGAAGGACGGCGAGCAGCCCGTCGATCCGCGGGTCACCGAGGCCGAGGTCGAGGCCCTCGTCGAGGAGGGCGAGCGCACCGGCCTCTTCGGCCGCGAGCCCGCCGAGATGATCCGCAACGTGCTCGAGTTCGCCGATCGCACGGCGCGCGACGTGATGATCCCGCGCAACAAAGTCGAGGCCGTCGACGTGAGCATGTCGCTCGACGAGGCCCTGGCCTTCGTCTCGAACAGCGGCCACTCGCGCTACCCGGTCTATCGCGAGCAGATCGACAACGTCGTCGGCCTGCTCTACGCGAAGGACCTCTTCAAGCTCCTCGAGGACGTCGATCGCAAGCAGACGACGCTGCGCGAGATCATCCGCCAGCCGGCGAACTTCGTGGCCGAGTCGCAGCCCCTCTCGACGCTGCTGAAGGAGATGCGCGGCCGCCGGCAACACCTGGCGATCGTCGTCGACGAGTTCGGCGGCATCTCCGGCATCGTGACGCTGGAAGATGTGCTCGAAGAGATCGTCGGCGACATCCGCGACGAGCACGACGAAGCCGACGACGCCGGCATCGAGGACCTCGGCGACGGCCGCCTCGTCGCCGACGCCGCCGTCTCGATGCGCGAGCTCGGCGACTACCTCGGCGGCAGCATCACCACCGACGACGGCGCCGAGTCCCTCGGCAGCATGCTCACCGACCACGTCGGCAAGATCCCCGAGGTCGGCACCGCCGTGAGCAAGTTCGGCCTGCACTTCATCGTGCGCGACTCCGACGCGACCCACATCGGCAAAGTCGAGATCATCCGCCCCCGCACCGCCACGCTGTAGCCCCACGCCGCGAACCTGATCTGACCGGGTTTGGGCGGATCTGATCTGATCTGATCTGATCTGATCTGATCTGATCTGACCGGGTCTGGTCTGATGTGAGGCGGGCGTCCGTGCCCGCCGCATGGACCGGCAAGAGCGAGCACCCTCTTCGATCGAGATCCGCTCGCATCAGCCTTCATTGCCAGCCCGGAAAGGCTTGGCTGCCAGCGAGACTCCATGTGGCGGGCACGGAGGCCCGCCCCACACGGAGCGCTCCGGGCTACTTGGTTCCGCCGCCGAAGTCGCTCGGCGCGGGCTTGCTCTTGGTGGTCGGCTTCGTCGGGATCGCGACCTTTCCCGACTTCTTGCTCACGCCGCCCGTGCCCGTGCCCGTGCCGGGTGTTACGGAGCCGCCGCTCGATTTCCCGAGGTTGAGGCCGTCGACGTCGAACGGCGTCGACTTCGTGGACGATGTGGACGATGTGGACGGCGTTGACGGGAACGGCGCCGTCGCGCCGGACGGCGACGGCTTCGGCGCGGGGACGAGGCCCTTCGGCGTGTCGGTCGCGTCGGGAGCGACGTTGTTGTTCTGCTTGAGGCCGTCGCTCGCCTGCGATCGCGCGGCGCCGATCTCCGGCGACTGATCGCCGACCGGATCGAGCCCGCGCGCCTGATCGAGGCCTTCGAGGCAGCCGGCCCAGTCCTCGCGCTTGCACTTCTCGAGTGCGTCGGCCCGGAGCGCGCGAGCGCGATCGATCGAGTCCGGCGGCTCCGGCACGATGGGCGCCGACGGCGCGGGCACCGGGTGCGCGACCGGTCCATCGGCGCGCGTGAGGACCCACCACGCCACGACCGCGACGACGCCGAGCGCGGCCACGGCGGCCAGCTCCGCGAGCCATCGCTCCTTCATCCACCGGCGCATCCGCGACACCCGCTGCCGCACGCGCGCCGCCGGCACCTGCTCGTCCGTGGCGATCGCCTCGAGCTTCTCGCCCTCGCCCTCGCGCGCCATCCACGCCAGCGTCTGCTTGGCGTCGCGGCTCGATCCGGCCTGCTCTTCGGCCCAGCGCGCCATCTCGATCTCCTCGATCGGCGCGGGCGCCGCTTCGAGGTCCGGTAGCTCGGCCGGCGGCTCGCGGTGCGCGCGGCGGTGGAGATCCGCGACCTTGTGCCGGGCCACGCCGAGCATCCACCGCGTCAGCTCGCGCGGATCGGCCGGCGCGTTCGTCGCGGCCAGCGCGTCCACCAGCACTGTCTGTACGACGTCGTCGACGTCCGACGGCGGCACGCGGCGCCGCACGAAATCCGAGAGCGCCCGCCGGAGGGCCGGATCGCCGAGCAGCGTCTTCATCGCGGGAGGTTCGGTGGACATCGTCGCGCTCATCGGTCGTCCGTCGCCGGAGGCGCGCGGAGTGTGACCAGGTATTTTCGATCCTATTCGCGATCGCTCTCGCGTCACACTCCAGCGGCGTCTCGCGACCGACGGGAATGCGAAATCGACGCTCTTCCCTGCTCGCCTTGCTCGTCGCGCTCCCGCTCTTCTTCACGGAAGCCGGCGCTCGATCGGCGCCGACCGTGGACGCGAACGGCGTCGACGAGATCCTGATCCACAAGGCCGACCATAGCCTCCAGCTCCGCGCTCACGGCCAGGAGGTGAAGACGTACCGCGTCGCGATCGGCAGCGGCGGCGCGGGGCCGAAGCGCATGGCGGGCGACAACGTCACGCCCGTCGGCACGTACCACGTGACCGGCCGCATCAAGGGCCTGTTCCACAATTTCCTCGTCGTCAGCTACCCCAACGACGAGGACCGCACGCGCTACGCCGAGCTCAAGAAGCGCGGCGAAGTCCCCGAGGGCCACGGCGTCGGCAACGGCATCGGCATCCACGGCACCGGCCACAAAGACTGGAACGGCGTCCACAAGGAGCACGACTGGACCTTCGGCTGCGTCGCGCTCGACGATGATGAAATCGACGAGGTCGCGGCCGTCGTGAAGAACGGAACGCGCATCGTCATCACCGATTAATCAATCGCACGGGAGCCCGCGACGGGTGCTACGGTGGGCCACCCGCGCCGGGGCTCCGATGGGTGCCGGCCGGTGGAGGACCATGCCCCGCAGCCACTGGCTCATGAAGAGCGAGCCGTTCAAATACTCGTTCGCGCAGCTGCTCCGCGACGGGTCGACCACCTGGGACGGCGTGCGAAATTTCGAGGCTCGCAACAACCTCCGCGCCATGAAGGCGGGCGACCTCGTGCTCTTCTATCACTCGAACGAGGGCAAGGCCGTCGCGGGCGTCGCGAAGATCACCCGCGAGGCGTATCCGGATCCGACCGCCGAGGGCGAAGACTGGAGCGTGGTCGAGCTCGCCCCGGTCGTCCCGCTCAAGCTGCAAGTCTCGCTCGAAGACATCCGGAGCGAGCCGGATCTCGCGGAGATCCAGCTCCTCAAGCGCTCGCGCCTCAGCGTGGTGCCTGTCTCGAAAGAGCACTTCGATCGCATCCTCAAGATGGGCAAGACGAAGATCTCCTGAGTTGCGCTCCACCGGGGGCTTTGTTACTCGCTTTGCCACCCATGGACTCGAAGCTCGGGCTCGCGCTCTCCTCCCTCGCCTTGCTGGCCCTCGGCACGACAGTCGTCGCCTGCGCCGGGACGCCGATCCCCGCGCCGATCGAGGGCGAGCCGGTCTGCGCCGACATCGACATCGGGACGACGCACGCCACCAAGATGATCGGCGGCCTGACGTACCCCGTTCGCCTGCGGATCCTCGACGGCAAGAACGTGATGATGAAGATGATCCTCAGCGGCAAGCGCCTGCCGAGCGATCCCTCGTCGCACACGCTCCTGCCCGACGACAACGCCGAGTACGCGCTGGAGTGGGCGCAGTGCGCCAACGTCCGCGCCCCGCGCCCCGCGACGGCGCCCTCGAAGACCCGCCACGCCGGCAAAGACACGACGGCCTACGACTGCGGCGAGGCCGTCGTCTACAAGACCGACAAGCTGGTCACGAAGAAGCACGACGCGGCCTCGCACGCGTTCAGCTTCTCCACGCCTCCGAAGGCCGACTGCTGGTCGGGCGAGGTCGCTCCGGCGGCGCCGGTGGTGCCGCCCGCGCCGCCCGTGAGCGCGCCCGCGCCGGTGGAAACGGCGGCGCCGAGCGCGAGCGCCCCGCCCGCAGCCAGCGCGGCGCCCGCCAGGAAGTAGCCGCCCGAGCGGCGCGCGTGGTCTGATCGGGCCGTGATCGCGCCGCTGGTGCTGCTCGGCCTCCTCGCCGCGGCGTACCCGCGCGTGGGGCCGTCCGCGCTCCAGGCGATCGACGCGATCGCCGACGCGGATGGGCCGATTGTCCACCTGGCCTTCGTGGGCGATCTCGCGATGGCCCTCGACGTCGGCAAGAACCTGGAGGCGCTCGCCGCCGGGAGCGCGGCAGTCGAGCCTGGCTATCCCTTCGCCGGCGTCACGGAGCGCATCGCCGCGGCCGATCTCGCGATTGGCAATCTGGAGTGCGTCGTCTCGCCGCTCGGCACGCCCAAGCCCACCGCGCCCGTCACGTTCCGCGCGCCGGAGGTGGCATTTGGCGCTATCCAGCGCGCGGGGTTCGATCTCGTCAGCGTCGCCAACAACCATGTCCTCGATTACGGCCCTGAAGCCCTCGACGACATGGTGGCTCGCCTCGATCGGGCCAAGCTGCCGCACATCGGCGTCGGGCGCCCGTCGATAGCGGCTGAAATGCCGTTGATCCGTGAGGTCCACGGCCTGAAGATCGGCTTCCTCGGCTTCTTCGATGTCGACTTCGACAAGGCCTGTCGCGACGTCGCCCGCGCTCGCGCGAGCGGGAGTGTCGATCTGATGGTCGTCTTCAACCACTGGGGCAAAGAGGGCCAGAGTAGCCCGCTCGGAGCGCAGCAGACCTTCGGCCATGCCCTCGTCGACGCGGGCGCGGATCTGGTGGTCGGCTCCCACGTCCACGTGCTCCAGCCGGAGGAGTGGTATCGCGGGCGGCTGATCTTCTACGGCCTCGGAAACTTCGTATTTGCCGGGATGGGCTTCGACGAGCGGCACCGCGTGGGCGGCCTGCTGGAGGTCGACTTGCGTCGGAGAGGCGTGGTGGCGAGGAGGCTTTATCGGAGCCGGCTCGACGATACCGGCGCTCCGCGGTGGCTCGACGAGGGGGCCGCCCCGCCGGAGCGGCTGGATCGATAGCTATCGAGGTTCCCTTACTTCAGCTTCTTATTCGCCGCGGTCTCCAGCTTCGACGGCCCCGCAAGATGGGTTTCCTTCCAAGCCTCCCAGGCGCCTTGTAGGTTACGAGACCGCTGTTCATTTGCGGTCTTCTTCACCCAGCTCTGCTTGAATGCACGCGCCGCCTTGCGAAGGTGAGCGTCGTGAAGATTCTCGTTCTCGAGCTTCACCAACATATCCCAGACGGCGGCACCACGTTTCTCTGCGTCGGCCGACAGCATGAGCGCAACAACGATGGGCGAGACGATCTTCACGTCTTCGCTTCCGGGTGCTGCAAGCGACAGTACGTCGCCGAATGCGAGAGGATCGAGCACATCCCACTCCGCCTCTTCATGCTTCTGAACATAGGGATGCAGTCTGTCCCAGGTACAGATAACATGGGCGATCTGTGGATCCGAGGCGCAATCCAGGAGCCACCCGAGTGTATTGACGTCGTGTCGGACGAGGATCGGCTCTCGCCTCAGATCGTCGCGCGCCTGCATCGCGTACGCGAGCGCGATCTCGGCCCTCTTCTTTGACGAAAGACTCGCTGAAGGGGCAACGGTTTGAATACCGTATTCCGTGAATCGCCCTCGCAACTTGTTCATCAAGAGATCACGCACGACCTCCCGGTCGCCGCGTGCCATCGACGCAGTGAGGCCGAACGCCGCAAGGTACGATGAATAGGATCCGATCTTGTCCTCTCCTTCCGCCGCACGAAGCGCGACGTAATGCGCCACGAACGCGTTCTTCGAGCCGCGAAGATCGGGATCTATGTCGACGATATCACGATAGAGCACGTAGGCGTCACGGAGATGGCTCGCGACTTCTTCCAGGTAGTCCCGGGGCAAAATCATCGTGGCGCAATGCGCGACGAGCTGATCGTAGACATGCTTGGCGGCGACGAAAAAGTCCTGATCCGCCGCGCCGTAGAGCAAGCTGCACAGAAGCGGCATCGCCACCGACGTATCGAGGATGACAGAGAAATCTTTCCCGCCGCCGAACGCCCGGAAGATCTGGGGAGACTTCAGGCTCACCAGGTTGATGAAGACCTCTCCGGCAACGAGCGCGCGCCCGAACGACGACCCCGCGGCGAGCGCGCTGAGCTCTCGGAGCAGCTTATCGCGTCGGCCCTTGTCGATGATCCCGAGCGTGTCCAGCGTCGCATCGAGGTGACGCAACCGATCCCGGAGGGGATCATGAGCAAGCCCGGACGCCTCGGTATCCGCGAGCGCGTTGCTCGTTGAACGCCCGGTGTCGAGCCAGAGCGCGCCGAGATCGAGCATGACGGTGTCCACGGCATCTGCTCGCGTTGCCGCGTTCTTCACGTGCGGGGCGAGCAATGCATCAAGCTGCGCGAGAAGCGTTGACCGTTCCTCCTCTTGGAGCGCCCGCACGCTGGCCCAGTTATCCTTCGCTGTTGCATCGAGCGCGACTGTGCCATTCTTCCCCGAGAGTCGGCCATCTTGAAGCATCCTGTCGATCGCCGACGTCGTCTGGACGCGTTGATTCGACGTGAGCCCCAGGCTCAGCGCCGCGCGATCGACAATCGTCTCGCGTTTCGCCGAGCCGCCCGCCTGGAAGACGACGGCAAGAACCGCGTTCTCGATCACCGTCTCGCGGAACGCCTGAGCGTCCGTGCCGAAAAACGCACAGGCATAGGCCACGTCCTGGCGGAGATCGGGGCGTTTAAACGGCCGAGGCGCCGGGGCGGGCACGTGGATACCGAGCTTTCCGAGGATTTCACGGGTGAACCCGCGCAGCTCGGCCAGGCTCGCGATGTCCTTCGCGTCCATTTTCTGAACCTGGACGTTGACCGTTCGCAGAAGATCATCGGCGATCTCCTGGAACAGAGGCGGCGTCATCACCTGCGAGCTCAGGAAGAGGAGATTGTCAACGCCGAGCCGCTTTCTGGCCTTCGCGGCGTCGGCGCGCAGCTTCTTTTCCCAGTTTTTCTCCACCGAGATCTGCACCGCGAATCTCGCCGTGGTCGGAGGCAGAACGTGGACCAGAAAGTCGGCCCCACCATCGTGGGGACCGTCAACCAGGCTCGGCTGGAAGCCTCTTTTGTCGAGACACAGCAGTGCGATCTCACGAAAAGCGGACGGATCGGCAGATCCGACTGCCCGTACCAAGCTGTCGAGCCTCATCGCGGGAGCTTTCGGTCGGCGACCATGGTGGGAACGCTACCACGTCGCGCCCGCCGAAAATCGGCAGCGTACGCGGCGCGGGGGGCACGCGTCCCGCCGCCCGCCCCACCTCCAAGGCTCTCTACTTCAGCTTCTTGTTCGCCTCGACCTCCAGCGCCTTCTCCTGGCTCCGCTTCTCCTTCCCTGCCTTCCGCGACGCCGCGAGATCGAGCCGCGCTTGCGACCGCTTCGCCTTCGCGGTCTCGCGCTCCGCCGCCTTCTGCTTCAGCTCCGCCAGGTTCTCCTGCGCCGCGGTCGTCTCCTCGGCGAGCTTCGCGAGGATCGTCTCGGCTTGCGCGACGGTGGCGCCATACTTCGCGCTCTTCACCGAGCGCTGAAAGAAGCTCTCCGCCCAGTCGCCGGGAAGACGAAGACCGGTGTTGTCGTGCTGGAACTTCACCAGCTCTCCAAACAGGCTCCCTCGTCCCGCATTGACGGCGTCAACGACCTTCTTGCGCTCGCCGAGCAGACGGAAATCGCTGAGCGCCTTGTCCGTCGACTTGACCTCTTTCTCGGCGGCTTGCCCCGTGGCCACGACATCGGCGAGCGGCGCGGAGAACGCCTGGAGCACCGGATCAGCCTCCTGCTGGAGCGGATCGATCCACTCGGTGGCAGTGACGAGCTCGGCGCCGAGCACCGGGCGAAGGATCTCGGCGGGCGTCTGGGTCCCGACATAGGAGACGAAGAGGGGATCTTCGCGGTCGTTCCTGGTGACGATCAGGAGAGCATTGATGATCTGCCCGAGGAGCGGATCGAGCGCATCGTCCGCCGCGACCCGAGCAGCCGAGGCAATGACGCTCGCGTCGTCGAGGTTGCTCTGGGTCTTGATGGCAGCATCGATGACTGGTCCGAGTGACTGGAACGCGGCGACGAAGGGCGCGGTGTACTGGTTCTTGAGGAGCAGGCTCAGGGTGTAGAGGTACGCGGTGCGTACCGTGGGCAGAGTGTCGTCGGTACCGAAGGTTGCGATGCGGCTCATGCAGAGACGTTATCCAGCCGACGGTAGCTGGGACAGAAAATCATGCGCGTAGTCGACGCGTTGCTCGCATCCCGTTGAAAGAATGAAGCAAATCGAGCGTCGTCACGCCGTCGTCGCGGTGGATCCTCGGTTTCGTCGCGTCACGCAAGGGATCTTCTCGCGAAGTCGGACCGCGAGCGCGCGACGAGGCGATCTCCGCGGCCGCGCTTGACGGGGAGGCTTGACGAGGCGATCTCCGCTGCCGCGCTCGACCAAGCCGATCGTGACCTGGCGGATCGCGCTACCGAGCTGGAAGCGGGGCGCCGTGGTCGGCACGAACGCGGCCGCGGAGCACGATCCGCGGCCGCGTGACGCGTCGATCGCCGCGACCGCCGTCGGGCGGCGTCAGCGACGCGACGCGCGCGGCGCGCGAGATCGGTCAGCGCTCGAACGACGCGCGAATCACGCGACGGCGATCGAGCAGAATGATCATCACGCTGCGGTCGCGCGTCCGCGAGCCTCGCTCGGTCGCCTCGCCGCCGACGCCTCCAGACTTCCTCGGCCCTATCGCCTAGACTCAAGCCATGGCCGCCCCCGCCCGGAGATCACCGTCCGATCCCCTCCCTGCCGAGGCCCCCACGGCGCCCACCGCAGACGAGTGGGCCGCGATGACCCCCGTGCAGCGCGCGCAAGCGACCGACGCGCTGCTCGCCTTCGAGTCCGTGGAAGAAGATGACACCATGGTGATCACCGACCGAGAGATCGTCGGAAAGCTCGAGCAAATGGTGGACGCTGCGGTCGCGCGGGCGGGGCAAGAAGAGGCACGTGCCGAGCAGGCGACAACGCAGCTCGCCTCGGCAATCCTCACGATCCTCACCGTCAGAGGCCTCGTGATCAGCGCCGAAGCGAGCGAGCGGATCCGCGGCTGCTCCGACCTCGCGATCCTGGAGCGCTGGCTCGGGCGAGTAGCGGCGGTCAGCGCGTCGGAGGATCTCTTTCTCGACGCGTGACGCCCCGCGAAAGCTCTGCCAAGCCGGGCGCGTGGATCCTCCGGCGCCAGGCCTCCCGATCGCTGTGGCTCGCGCGACCGGCACGCCCTTCGAGACGCGCGCGGCCCTCCTCGCCTGGCTAGCGCAGCGCGGGATCGCCCACGTCGCGCGGTTCAACCTCGAGGCGCTCGCGCCGCGCGTCGATCCCGCCCTGTGGCCGCAGCTCCGCTCGCTCGGCGCGCGGCGGCACCTGATCGATCTCGCCAGCGCCGACGCCCTCGCGCGCACCGTGGACTGGCTGCCTCCTTCGCTCCTCCGTGAGCTCTTGCCGCCGCTCGTCTGGAGCTTCCTCGACGCCGAGGACGCCGACGCCGCGCGCGCGCGAGCCGCCGTCCCCGTGCTCCTCGAAGCGCCGACGGAGGCCCGCGCCCGCGCCGTGCACGCCGAGCTCTGCGCGCTGCGCGCGACGGTGCCGGAGGCGATCGCGCCGCGCCTCGTGCACACGCTCGGGCCCGACGCGCGGCACTTCGATACAGCGCTCCCGGGCTTTCGTTTCCGGGATCCCCGGCCCTTCGAGCCGCTGCCGCGATCGACTGGCGGGTTCCTCCAGACCGAGGCGCGGGTGAGCTTCGCTTCGGCGCGACCGACCCTCGACTGCACGTGCGGTCCCGGCCCCTGCGTCCACGCGCTCGCGGCCATCGACGCGGTGCTGCTCTGGCTGCGCGGGCCCGTCACCGGGGCGCTCGCGCAGGCGCTGGACGCGCTCGCGCGGCCCGCGTGGGAGCGCACGCTGTCCGCCCTCGATCAGGCCCTCGACGAGAGCCCCGCGGCGCGCACCGGGCTCGCGCTCACCTGGCGCGTCCACGTCGTCAACGACGTCGCCGTGGAGGTGACGCCGTGGATCCAGAAGCGCGGCAAGAAGGGCCAGCTCGGCGCGGCGTCGCGGATCGGCCGGCGCCATTTGCTGATGGAGCACGGGGCCAAGCTGGCCCCCGAGGACGCCCGCGTCGCCGCGCTTCTCCCGGAAAATGAAGGTTTTGCGACGCGGGCGCTGCTGGAAGCGCTCCTCGATCACCCGCGCGTCGTGGTCCGCGACGCGCCGGATCGCGCGGTGATCCTCGACCGCGCGCCGCTCGGCGTCGTGGCCGAAGAGCGCGGCGGATCGGTGCGCGTGAGCGTCGGGATCGAGGGCACCGCGCTGCCGAAGGCCCTCGCCGAGCGCGCGCGAAGGTCGCGCCCCGACGAGGCCATCTTCCTGTGGGACGGCCAGCGGCTAACCCTCGTCGACGTCAAACCGGAGCTGAAGACGCTGCTCGACGTGCTCCTCCGCGACGGCAACGTCTTCCCGCCCGAGAGCCGCGCCGTGCTGCTCCAGTCGCTCGCGAAATGGGCGCAGCGCGTGCCCGTGACGATGCCGCGCTCGGTGATGGGCGAGTCGGTCGCCGCGCTCGTGGTGCTGGTGCTCCGCCTCGAAGCGCAGGCCGACGGCTCGGTCGAGATGGAGATCCGGGTCAAGCCGCTCCGCGACACGCCGTCGCTCGTCCCGGGCCAGGGCGCGCGCGACGTCCACGTGCGCCGCGGCGAGAGCGCAGCGCACGCCGTGCGCGATCTCCGGATCGAGGAAACCGCTGCAAAAGCCCTCGCGGCCGAGCTCCCGCGGCTCCACGCCGAGGAGCTCGACGAGCCCTTTCACTACCGCCTCGCCAGCGCCGAGAGCGCGCTCGATCTGATCGCCGCCTGCGCCGACCTCCCCGAGCCGCCCGAGCTCGAGTTCATCGGTCCGCAGATCCGATCGCTCGGCGCGCACGGCCCGCCGGCGCTCAAGGTCGTCATCCAGCGCCGCGGCGAGTGGTTCGGCGTGCTCGGCACCCTGAGCGTCTCGGGCGAGCGCGTCGAGCTCGCGCGGCTGCTCGACGCCGTGCGCCGGAGCGAGCGCTACGTGAAGATCGACGCCTGCTCGTACGTCGAGATCGACGCGGCGCTGCGGCGTCAGCTCGATCGCCTCGCCGATCATGCCCACGCGTCCGGGCAGGGCCTCGCGGTCGGCCCCGCGGCCTCGATGATCTTCAACGACCTCGTGCGCTCCGGCGTCGTCGTCGAGGCCGACGCAAGCTTCCGCGATCTCGCGACGCGCGTCGCGGCCGCCGGCGAGCTCGCGCCCACCGTCCCCCGGGCGCTCCAGACCGAGCTGCGGCCCTACCAGATCGAGGGCCATCGCTGGCTCATGCGCCTCGCCGCGTGGGGCGCGGGCGGGGTGCTCGCCGACGACATGGGCCTCGGAAAGACGGTGCAAACGCTCGCCGTGCTGCTCGATCGGAGCGAGCTCGGCCCCGCGCTCGTGCTCGCGCCGACGTCGGTCGCCTTCAACTGGAAAGACGAGGCCGCGCGCTTCGCGCCGTCGCTCCGCCTCACGCTCTACGCCGACGTCGCCGATCGCGAGGGCACCCTCGCCCGACTCGGCCCCGGCGACGTGCTCGTGGCGAGCTACGGGCTGCTCGCGCGCGACGCGGATCGCCTCGCCGAGAAGCACTTTGCGACGCTGGTGTTCGACGAAGCGCAGAACCTCAAGAACGCCACCACCCAGCGCGCCGCCGCGGCCCGTGGTCTGCACGCCGACTTCAAATTCGCGCTCTCGGGCACGCCGATCGAGAACCACACCGGCGAGATCTGGAGCCTGTTCAAGATCGTGTTCCCGGCGCTGCTCGGCGGCTGGCCGTCGTTCCGCGATCGCTACGCCACGCCGATCGAAAAGGACATCGATCCCGCCGCCGCGCCCGCGCTCGCCCGCGTGCTCGCGCCCTTTCTGCTGCGGCGAACCAAGGCCGAGGTCGAGACCGAGCTGCCCGCGCGGACCGAGGTGCGCGTGCCGATCGTCCTCTCCAGCGCCGAGTGGCAGCTCTACGAGGACGCGCGCCTCGCGGCCCTGTCCGACCTCGGGACGACGCGATCGAAGCTGAAAGCGCAGCAGCGCCGCGTCGAGGTCCTCGCCGCGCTCACGCGCCTGCGCCTCTTGGCCTCGCACCCGCGCCTCTACGACGTCCGCTCGGTGCTCGTCTCGTCCAAGCTCACGCGCCTGCTCGAGCTCGTCGACGAGCTCCGCGCCGAGGGGCAGCGCGCGCTGGTGTTCAGCCAGTTCACCTCGCACCTCGCCCTGGTGCGCGAGGCCCTCGACGCGCGAGGAATCGAGTACGTGTACCTCGACGGGCAGACTCCGCAGCAGGCGCGGCGCGTGCGCGTCGCCACCTTCCAGCACGGCACGGCGCCTCTCTTCCTCATCTCGCTCATGGCCGGCGGCTCGGGCCTCAACCTCACGGCGGCGACCAACGTGATTCACCTCGATCCCTGGTGGAACCCCGCTGTCGAGGACCAGGCGTCGGACCGCGCGCACCGCCTCGGCCAGACGCGGCCCGTCACCATCTATCGCCTCGTCACGCTGGGGACCATCGAAGAGAAGATGCTGTCCTTGCACGCCAGGAAGCGCGAGCTGGTGGCCCAGGTTCTGAGTGGCACCGACGCGGCGGCCGCCCTCTCGACACCCGATCTCCTGGAGCTGCTCTCCCGGGAATGAGCGAGTGATACGGGCGCGTGGTGCCCCTCGACACGATTGATGCGATCTTCCTGTTTGTCGCGGCTAGCAGGGCAAATATCGGTCACTCACCCCACCGGAATCGACGATTGAAGGGCTCGCGGCGCGACCCTGTCGTTAATCGTTTGCGCCCGGCTCCGGTCGTCGCGTAGCGTCCAGCGCACCTGAGCTGCCGCGCCGGCAAATGGCTTGCTGCTGCGGCCTCCCGTTCCCCGGACAGGGTGTGAACGACATGATGAAACCCGCTTCCACGCGCCGGCTGGTGCTCGCTTGCGCGGGGATTTTCCTCGCCGCAGGGCTCGGCAGCGGGGCCTGCTCCGACGGGCCCGCCGCGACCGAGAACATCGCCCCTGGCTCCCCCGAGCCGCTGGCTCTCGCGACCTCGACGCCGGGCGCTCACGACATCATCTTCGCGCGCATTCACTACCACGACGCCGACGATCTCCAGCGCCTCGCGGCCGAGCTCGATCTGCTGGAGAACGCCGATCGAAAGGCCGGCTGGGTCGAGGCGCTCCTCGATTTCGATGGCTATCAGGGCCTGCTCGCGCGGGGCTACCGGGTCGACATCGTCTCTCACGAGTCCCCCCTCCGGCCGCGAGCCTACTCGTCGTCGGGTATCCAGGGTTACCCGTGCTACCGCACTGTCGAGGAGACCGAGGCGGCGATGAGCACCCTCGCCTCGGATCACCCCGATCTCGCCCGCGTCGTCGACATCGGCGACTCGTGGGAGAAGACCAAGAGCGGTGGCAGCGGCGGTCACGATCTGCGGGTCTTGCAGGTCACCAACCGGGCGATCCCCGGCCCCAAGCCGGTATTCTTCCTCATGGGGGCCATCCACGCCCGAGAGTACGTCACCGCCGAGACGGCGATGCGCTTCGCCGAGCAGATGGTCAATGGCCACGGCACAGATCCGGACGCCACCTGGCTCCTCGACAACTACGAGCTTCACGTGCTCCCGCAGGCCAACCCCGACGGCCGCAAGATCGCCGAACAGGGGTATTACCAGCGCAAGAACCGGGACACCAGCGCCGGTGGCTGGTGCTCCAATCCCCCCACGCCGTGGAGCCAGGCGGGCACCGATCTCAACCGCAACAGCACGTTCCGGTGGGGCGGCGCGGGAGCGAGCCAGTCGCCCTGCGATCAGATGTACCGCGGCGCTTCGAGCGGATCGGAGCCCGAGACGCAAGCTATTCAAGCCTACCTCGCCTCGATCTTCCCGGACCAGCGCGGCCCGAAGGACAGCGACGCGGCTCCGGCCGACGCCAGCGGGGTCTTCCTGAGCCTGCACAGCTACGGTCCGTACGTGCTCTACCCCTGGGCGTGGACCTCGGCCGGCGCGCCCAACGGGGCCGAGCTCGCGACGCTGGGGCGGAAATTCGGCTACTTCAACGGCTATCCGGTGTGTCAGCCCAGCACGTGTCTTTACTCGGCGACGGGCAGCACCGACGACTGGACGTATGGCGCGCTCGGCGTCGCGTCGTTCACCTTCGAGATGGGGACCACCTTCTTCCAGGAGTGCGGTGATTACGAGAACACCGTCGCTCCCGCGAATTTGCCGGCGATCCTCTACGCGTTCAAGGCCGCCCGTCGGCCCTACCAGGCGCCCGCAGGCCCGGATTCACTGGAGGTCAGCGTCTCGGCGAGCCCGGTCAGCGCGGGGACGACTGTCACTCTCACGACGACCTCGGACGCCACCCGCTATGCCAGCAATGGCTACGGCCAGGGCGCGCAGGCGACTCACGACATCGCCGCCGCGCGGTACTCCGTCGACGGAGCCTCGTGGACCCCGGGGATCACCAGCGTGGCCATGAGCGCCGCCGACTCCAGCTTCGACGCCACGAACGAGGACGTGACCGCCCAGATCAGCACGGCGGGCTGGGCCGTCGGACGTCACCTGCTGATGGTCGAGAGCCAGGGCGCGGACGGCAACTGGGGCGTCCCCAGCGCCGTGTTCCTCGACATCCAGTGACGGCTCGCGCCGGGCGTCAGCGTCGCTTCATCGCGAGCCACGCCTGGCGCTCTTGCGCGGGAAAGCGCTCGATCGCGTAACGCAAAGTGGTCCTCGGCATCTCCGCGGCGTGCTCCTTCAAGTAGCCGCGGAGGGCGTCCTCGCTCGCGTGCTTGCCGACCTCGCGGAGCATCCACCCCACCGCCTTGTGCATCAGATCCTCGGTGTCGCCGAGTAGCAGCGTGGCAATCGCGAACGCGTCATCGGACTCGCCATCACGGATGAACGCCAGCGTGGCGATCATCGCCACGCGCCGCTCCCACAGCGTCGGCGATCGCGCCAGCTTGCGCAGGATCCGCCGATCGCGTGAAGCTAGCCAGTCGCCCACGATCAGGTGCGCCGACGAGTCGACGAGATCCCAGTTGTTCACCCACGCGAGGTTCCTCAGGTAGAGATCGAAGCAAGCCTTTTTCGTCGCCTCATCGCCCTTCGCGTAGGCGTTGACGAGGATCAGCAGCGCCGTCAACCGCTCTTCGTGGATCGGCGAGGCCAGCAGCGCTTCGATCTCGGCAAGCAGCATTCCCCGGTGCGCGCGGGCGACGACGCGCTGGGCGGGGACGGTGATCCCGAGGAAGCGATCCCCCTCGCCGTACTGCCCTTTGCCGGTCTTGAAGAAGCGAGCGCTGCCGAGCGCCCGCTCGGGATCTTGCAGCGCCTGGAGGGCGGCGCGGACCTTCGCCGCGGTGGGGATCTCGGGCGGGCTCACGCGCTCAACGTACCGTGAAATCAAGCCGATTGCCTGCCTATCGAGGCCATGCGCGGAGAACGGCCCGACGTTTTCGCCGAAGAAATCCCGCGGACCGGCCAGACTCACCTCACCGTCATGCCGAACCCTCGATCTCGTCTCGCCGCGTTCGTACCCGCGGCGCTGCTCGGGCTGGTCTTCGCCGCCTGCGATGGCGACGCTCCGGATCTCGCGGGGCCTCGCGACGAAACGCTCGCCTCGCAAAGCCAGGCCGACTCGATCCCACCAGCGACGCCCATCACACCCGATCTCTTCGTCTCGCCGGCGTCACCGATGGTCGCGCTCCGCTCGCGGCACACGGCGTCGTTGCTCGCGAATGGCAAGGTCCTCGTCGCGGGCGGCACCGATGGGACAGGGCCCCTCGCGTCGGCCGAGATCTACACTCCGGCCACCTCGACGTGGGCGATCCCCGCGCCGATGGCGCAGCCGCGGGAGCAGCACGCCGCGGTCGTGCTGGCGAATGGCAAGGTCCTCGTCACGGGCGGCCCCGACGCGAGCGGCGCTGTCGTCGGCATCGAGCTCTACGATCCTCTCGCCACGACGTGGATGCCCCGCGCCCCGATGGCGCAGGCGCGCGCTCGCCACACCATGACCAAGCTCGCGAACGGCAACGTGCTCGTTCTCGGCGGGACCGACGGGACTGCCACGCTCGCGAGCGGCGAAATCTACGATGTCGCCAATGATACCTGGACGGCGATTGCGCCGCTGCACCAGGCCCGCGCGCGGCACACGACAGCGCTGCTCGCCGATGGGCGGGTGATCGTGATCGGCGGTGTCGATAGCCTCGGCAACCCCCTTTCGACCATCGAGATCCTGAGCGCCGCCAAAGGCACCTGGTCGTTCGGTGCTCCGCTCGCGACCGCGCGTCAACGTCACGCGATGACGCCGCTCGCGGACGGCACCTTGCTCGTGGTCGGAGGCGAGGGCACGGCCGGGAACCTCGCGAGCGCAGAGCGGTATTCACCGCTCACCAACCTGTGGACGCCTGCCGGGGCCATGGCCGAGGCCCGCGCCGATCACACCGCGCTGACCACGCCGCTGGGCCACGTCGTCGTCGCCGGCGGTCAGGGGATCTCCGGACCTGTGGCGACTGCGGAGAGCTATCAGCGCGTCACGCGCATCCTCTACGATCACTCGAGATATCTGCCCAATCCCTGGTTTTCTCTGGCACCGATGAGCGCCCCGCGCGCCGGTCACACCGTCACGTTGCTCGACAACGGAATGGCGCTCCACGCCGGCGGCGCCGTCAGCGCCACCTCCGAGCTCTTCAACGATGCTCCCGGGGCGCTCGGCACGACCTGCTCGCAGAGCTCCCAGGGCGGCTCCGGCTTCTGCGCGAACGGCGTCTGTTGCAGCACCGCGTGCGGCTCGGAGTGCATTGGAAGCGACGCTACCGGAGCGTGCGTGACCGTGGGCGGCGCGTGCTACGGGGTCGCGACGACGAACAACGCCGCACCGCCGGGAATTGCAACGGCGGGGGATGCATGACCTCGACCGCCGGCTCCAATCATTGCGGCGGGAACGGCTATTATCCCTGCGGGAACAGCGTCAACACTCCGCTCGGGATCGGCTGCACCGCCTACGCCGGCGCGAATGGCGGCCTCCCCGCCTCGCAATACCCCGCCGGGCAATCGTGCGGGCTATTCGGCCCGCCGGGACCGTGCAACTGCGTCGGTGGCAACCTCGCGTCGATCGGGAACGCCAACCCCCTTGGACACTCGTGCGCGACTACCGCCGCGTGCGGCGCGGACCTCTGCGTCGACGGCTTCTGCGTTCCCGCGTGCACGGGGATCCATTGCTGGCTCCCGGAGGGTCACTTCACGCTCGCGCGCTTCGAGCACACCACGACGTTGCTGCCCGGCGGCAAGGTCCTCGTCGCCGGCGGAAGGGACACCCTGATCGTGAACTCCTTCTCTCAGGCGACGAGCGTCCTCGAGAACGGCGACGTCTTCGATCCTGCGACGAGCACGTGGACGGCCTCTTCCATGGCCGCTTCGCACTATGGCCACACAGCGACCTTGCTCCCGACCGGCAACGTGCTGGTCCTCGGCGGCGCGACCGAAGGCGTGCATACAGGGTATTACCAGCAGATCCCGGGGACCATCAACGAGGTTTACAGTCCGACCAGCAACACCTGGGCTTCGACTGGTCCGCTCCTGGCTGGTCGAGAGTACCACACGGCAACGGTGCTCCCCGGCGGCCAGGTCCTCGTCCTCGGCGGGATCGGCGAGAATCAGAGCTTCGCCGCCTCTCCCCTCTCGGCCGCCGAGCTCTACGCCCCCGCAACCGGCATCTCGACGATCGCCGCGCCGATGCCGATCCCCCGGGACCACCACACCGCCACGCTCCTCCCGAACGGGCGAGTCCTGGTGGTCGGTGAGACCACGAGCACGGCAGTCGATCTCTACGATCCTCCGACCGATACGTGGCTATCCCCGGCTCCCCTGCCCGCGCCGCGCGCGCGTCACACCACCACCCTGCTCACCGGCGGAAAGGTCCTCGTCACCGGCGGGGATCTCGGTCAACCGAGCACGAGCGCGCTGCTCTACGATCCCGCCGCCGATCTCTGGACGCCTGTCGCCTCCATGGCACACGCCCGCGCCGGCCACGCCGCGACGCTCGTCGCCAATGGTGACGTGATCGTCACCGGTGGTGGCTTCGGTGCCGAGCGCTACGATCCCACCGCGAACACCTGGGCTCCTTTCGGCGCCATGCTCGCTCCGGATCGCAACGAAAACACGGCGACGCTGCTCCCCGACGGCCGCTTGCTCGTCGGCTTCGGCCTGAAGACCACCGACGGCGTCTGGGCGACCGTCAACGTCGAGCTCACCTCGACGCGGCCACCCGCGCTCGGTCAACCCTGCTCCACCAGCGCGACGTGCAATGGCGCTGTCTGCGTCGACGGCGTCTGCTGCGACACGAGCTGCGATCTCGGCGCCTGCGACGCCTGCACGGTCGCCCTCGGCGCGACGGCCGACGGCACGTGCACCCTGTTCACCGGCGCGACCTGCGATGACGGCAACGGCTGCACGACGGGCGACACCTGCCAGGCGACGGGCTGCGCAGGAACCCCGGCGACTGGCCTCGTCTGCGATGACGGTAACTCCTGCACCACCGGCGATGCGTGCCAGTCGGGATCCTGCGTCGGCGCGCCCGTCACCGGCGCTGCATGCGATGACGGCAACGCCTGCACCAGCGGCGAGACGTGCGTGGCCGGCGTTTGCGGAGGCTCGCCCGCGATCTGCCCGGCGCCCGATCTCTGTCATTATTCGAGCTACTGCGTGCAGTCGGCAGGGCAGTGCGATCCGGCCGCTCCCAAGGTCTGCCCGGACGCCGACGCCTGCAACGCCGAGACGTGCAACCTCGCGACGGGATCGTGCGATGGCCCCCTCGTGCCCGTGACCGACGGCACGCCCTGCAGCGCTGGAACGTGCCAGTCGGGCGTTTGCACGCCCCCCGGCAGCAGCAGCGCTTCGTCCTCCTCCGCTGGCGCCAGCAGCAGCAGCGGCGTTTCCTCCTCGGCGAGCGCCGGTGTCGGCGGCGGCTCGGCTTCGTCCTCCTCTGCCAGCGCTACCACCGGGAGCAGCAGTGTTTCCTCCTCGGCGAGCACCGGTGTCGGCGGCGGCTCAGCGTCATCGTCCACCAGTGCCACCACGACCAGCGGTGTTTCGTCCTCGGCGAGCACCGGTGTCGGCGGCGGCTCGGCGTCATCGTCCACCGCCGCATCGACGACCAGCAGCAGCGGTGTTTCATCCTCGGCGAGCGCCGGTGTCGGCGGCGGCGGCGGAACCTCCGCCTCCACCGCGACATCGACCACGGCGGCCGGTGCCGGAGGCGCCACATCCTCCGTCACCGCCGGCTCCACGGCCAGCGCGACGGCCGCCAGCAGCGGCAACGGCGGTGCGCCGATGACGGTGACCAGCGCGACGAGCAGCGCAGGTGGGGTATCGATCGTCGCCAGCGGCGGCTGCGCCGTTCAACCCAATCGCGCCCCTGCATCTACCCCCGCTTGGCTGGGCATCGGCCTCGCTGCCCTCGCAGCCGCCCGCCGCCGGAGGCAGAGCCGCCGGGACATCATCGCTCGATCGTGAGGAGGATTGGGCCCCTCCCTGAGCCGACGCGGTCGGCGATTTGGGAGGGGCCGGCCGCGCGGAGTCGCGCAGCGACGAGCACGGACGGGGGTGGGCACCAGCTCCTTCTCCCGCCGGTCTCGCGCTCTCCGCGGTACGGTGGAAGAAGGATTCAGTCTCGTCTCATCAGCCGCCGAGCGGGGGCGTGATCGGCAGGCTGTCCTTCATCCGCGCCGGATTGAACAGGTTGCTGCGCTTGTGGTGATTGGCGTGCATGTAGATGCCATGCCAGAGGACGTTGCCAATCCGGTAATACCCGTGGTTGAGGTTCACGGGCTTGAAGTCGTGCTCCGGCGAGACGGCGTTGTGCGTCGACCAGTTGAAGTGCACGAGGTGCAGGAAGCCGACGATCGAGGCCGGCACGAAGAGGCAGAAGAACGCGAGCGGACCGAGGAACACGTACCAGGTCGCGACCAGGAGCAGGTTCGTCGCGTAGCTGACGTAGGCGCGGATCTGCTCGTAACGCCGGTTCGCCGGGGTATCGCCGTACAGATCGAAGTAGATGGCCTGGAGCTGCTTCTCGACGCCGACGATCGTCTTCACCGTGAAGGCCCAGTAGCTGGACACGACGGGGTGCGGATCCTTCTCGACGTCATCCGAGTAGCGATGATGCCGCTGGTGAATGACTTCCCACGAGGCGAAGCGCGTCAGCACGACCACGCCGCAGATCTCGCCCACGAGGCGGTTGATGGCCCGGGGGAAATTGGTGTGCGTGCAGTTGTGGATGAAGACGCTGCAGAGGATCTGGGCGTGCATCGCCAGCGGCAACAAGAGCCAGAATCGAGCGTCCCAGTGCTCGATCAGCGGCGCGTGATGGCCGAAGTACATGGCCGCCAGCGCGATCACGCAGAGGACTGCATAGAAGCCGTCGTAATACAGATAGAAGTATCGATTCCGCCGCAGCTGGGTGAAGGGGAGTGACGTCAGGGTGGATGCGATGGCGGTCACCGGTGGGCCTCCTGGGGCGGGCACGGGGCATTATGCCCCGACTGACACTTCTTTGGACGGCCGCAAGTACCGCACTTTCTGCGGCCTGTCCATCGTGTAACGTCGATCTCTGGACGCTCAGATCGCCGCGAATTTGGCTACGCATCGGAACGTATGGCGTCGCAGGCGAATGAACCGCACATCGTGTGCCACCGCGCGCCGAGGCGAGCATGTGACAAAATTGTTGCACCTGGCGCGTAGCAGGCTGCGCTCTCCCGCCGCTTCTCCGCCCCGCGAGCCCTGGCTCGTGAAGCACCCCGCCGAGTGGCGGCAGATAGGCATCGTCGCCGTGTACCTCGGCCTGCTCGCGTCGATGTACCTCGTGCCGGCCTGTCGCAACGTCGCGTTCCTCGGCGCGGCTTGTTACTCCAGCTTCCTCAACGCGGTGGTGATCCACAATCACCTCCACCAGGGCATCTTCAAGAGCCGCCGCCTCAACCTGGCGTGGCGCGTGGTGCTCAGCTTCGGCGCGCTCGACCCCGCCTCGGCCAGCATCCCCTCGCACAACCTCGTGCATCACCGCTTCGACGACGACGGCCAGCCCGACTGGGCCGCGCCCGGGGGCTGCGTGCCTCAGCTTTTTTCTCGTCGTGCAGCCGACCGGGACGGCTCTCTGCGAAGCCGTTCGTCTCCCGAGCCGCGCGTGGCTGCGGTGCCCGACGCGAGTCGCGCCCGATAGCGTCCCGAGCGTGTGGATCCCTGAAGCCATACCCTGACTGCATGCTCGGAGTTGGCCGCGACTTTGCTTTTCTCCCCTGCATGGTTGCCCGATCCAGCGCCGCCGTTCTCGTCGTCGAAGACGAGCAGGACATCCGTGAAACGCTCCGCGACATCCTCGAGATGGAGGGCTATCGCGTGCGCTGCGCTTCCAACGGAAAGGAGGCGCTCGACGCCCTCGCCGAGATGCCCAGACCGAGGCTCATCTTGCTCGATCTGATGATGCCGGTGATGAGCGGCTACGAGCTGCTCCAGGCGCTGCGCGCCAACGATGATCTATCGAGCATCCCCGTGACGGTGGTCTCGGCCGTGGGCGAGAAGCTCAGCGCTGGCACCTCGGTGCTGCGAAAACCGGTGGATCTGGAGACTCTGCTCCACGCCGTCGACGCGGGGTGCCGGTCAGCGGGCTGAGCAAGGGTTGCCCACTCGGCCCCTCACCCCATCGCGGCGATCTCGCTCTCCAGCGCTTCCCACTCGGTCATCAGCGCGTCGATCTTCGGCCCCAGCGCCGCCTCTTCGGCTTCGAGCGCGGTGATCTCGGCCTTCGGCGTCGTCTCGTAGAAGCCCGGCACGCAGTAGCGATCGTGGATCGCCTTCTTTCGAGCCTCGCAGACCTCCATGTCGGCGAGGACCTTGTCGCGCCGCGCGGGGAGATCCTTGGCGCGGTTGCGCTTGCGCTTCTGCTCGTCCCACGATCCGCCGGTCGCCGCCTCGACCCTGGTCGTCGCCGGCTCGACGCGCTTGGCCTTCTTCTCTTTCAGCACCACGGCGTCGGCGTCGAGGTGATCGTCGCCGCAGCGCGCGAGGTACTCGTTGTACGTGCCCGGGAAATCGCGCGGCCCGTCGGGCGTGACCTCGAGGATCCGCGTCGCCAGCTCGGAGACGAACCAGCGATCGTGGGAGACGAAGAGCACGGTGCCCTCGTAGGCCTTGAGCGCGGTCACGAGCGCGCCGATCGCCTCCAGATCAAGGTGATTGGTGGGCTCGTCGAGCACGAGCACGTTGGGCTTCTCGGCCATCAAACGGCCGAAGACGAGGCGCGCAGCCTCGCCGCCGGAGAGCGATCCGATCTTCTTCTCGACGTCGGCGCCCGAGAACAGCACGCGGCCGAGCTGCCCGCGCACGAACGCCGTGGCCTCCTTCGGGCACGCGGCCCACATGAAGTCGAGCGGCGTCTCGGCGGCGTCGGTGAGGATCTCGCGGTGGTCCTGCGCGAAGTAGCCGGCGCGCGCCTCGTGGCCCCAGCGCGACTCGCCGCGGTCGGCGTCGAGCTTGCCCATCACGATCTTCAGCAGCGTCGATTTGCCGAGGCCGTTGGGCCCGATCACCGCGAGCTTCTCGCCGCGCCGCACCGTGAGCGACACGTCGCGCAGCACCTGCTTGTCGCCGTAGGCCTTCGAGACGCCCTCGAGCGTGAGCACCTCGCGGCCGCTGGGGCGCTCGGGCTCGAAGAGGAAGCGCGGCGATCGGCGCGTGCTGTCGGCGAGCTCCTCGACTTCGATCTTCTCGATCTGCTTGAGCCGGCTCTGGGCCTGGCGGGCCTTCGTGGCCGAGTAGCGGAAGCGGTCGACGTACGACTGCTTGTGAGCGATCTCGGCTTCTTTTTGAGCGATTTCCGACTCTTTCCGCGCGCGGATCGCGGCCTTCTCGATCACGAACGCGGCGTAGTTGCCGGTGTAGACGGTGATGGTGCCGTAGTCGACGTCGAGCACGTGCGTCGCGACGTTGTCGAGGAAGCGCTGATCGTGGCTGATGACGACGGCGCAGCCCTTGTACGCGGCGAGGAACTTCTCGAGCCAGCGGATCGAGAGGATGTCGAGGTGGTTGGTCGGCTCGTCGAGCAGGAGAACGTCGGGCCCGCCGATCAGCACCTGCGCGAGCAACACCCGTAATTTGAAGCCTCCCGAGAGCGTGCCGAGCGGCTGCCGGTGCGTCGCGAAGGGGATGCCGAGGCCTTCGAGGATCCAGGTCGCGCGCGACTCGAGCGTGTAGCCGTCGTGGGCGCGGAGCACGTCCTCGATGGCCACGAGGTGCGTCGGATCGCCCTTGCCTTCGAGGATCTGCGCCTGCTCCGTCAGCGCGTCCCACACCGCGCGATCGCCCATCATCGTGAGGTCGAGGATGATCTCCGCGTCGTCGAGGAAGCGGTCCTGCCGGAGCACGCCGAGGCGCGCCTCCTTCGGCAGGCTGACGTTGCCCTCGGTCGCGGTGTCGTGCCCCGAGAGCACGTTGAGGAACGTCGTCTTGCCCGAGCCATTCGCCCCGACAAGGCCGTAGCGCGAGCCAGGGTTGAGCTTGAGCGAGACGCCCTCGAAGAGGGTCCGAGCGCCGTACGACTTGCCGAGGTTCGAGGTGCCGAGCATTGCGGGGGCGCACCCTACTGAGGTTTTCGCGCGAGGGAAGGGCGACCGAGGCGGGAGCGTCCCACCGGCGTCGCCCGCGGGCATGCGGACGGCGGGCCGCGGCGGGAGAGTGCTCCCGGGTCACGCGGCGCGCCGCTGCGTCGGGTTTCGCTCCGACACAGCGCAAGTTTGTTCTATACGGAGCGTGGCTCGATCCCTGTCGGCTAGCGCGAGGTCCCCCTGAGCTCCGATCCCCGAACCCCTGCGATCCCCCGGCCTCCGGCCATGCCCCGGCTCGTCGGCCTCCCGCCGCCCGGCCCCGAAGAGGCCCCCCCGGCGTCGACGGTGAGCACCGCGTTCGCCTACCGCCTCGCCGATTTCCAGGTGCGCCGGCCGTGGATCCCGCTGGTCATCGCCACGGCGATGACGCTGATCTCGCTCTTCTTCGCGCTGCGCCTCAAGCTCCTCATGGGCTTCGACGCGCTCTTGCCGGAGAATCGCCCCAGCGTCCACGAGCTCAACCGCGTCGCCGCCAAGACGGCGGGCGTCTCCACGCTCTTCGTCGTCCTCCAGGGCGGCCCCACGACGAAGGTCGAGTCGCTGCGCAAGGCCGCCGACGCGCTCGTCCCCGAGATCGACAAGCTCGGCTCCCCGTGGGTCGGCAGCGTCGAGGACGGCGTCCACGAGGCCTTGCATTTCCTCGCGCCGCGCTCCGGTCTGTTCGCCGACCAGGCCAAGCTCGAGAAGCTGCGCGACGACGTGACCGCGCGCTTCGACTACGAGGTGGCGAAGAAGGGCGGCAATCTCCTCGACGACTCCGATCCGCCGCCGGCCATCGATCCCGCGAAGATCAAGGCCGATTTCGGCCTCGAAGACGACCAGCAGAACCGCTACCCCGACGGCTACTACCAGTCGCAGGACGGCAAGGTCGTCGTCGTCGCCATCCGCTCCAAGGTCCTCGGCAGCGATTTCGAGAAGGGCACCGAAGCGCTGAAGCGCGTGCGCGAGGTCGTCGATCGCCTCGATGTGAAGACGTTCGACCCCGGGATCACCTACGGCTTCGCCGGCGATCTGCAGACGGGCATCTCCGAGTACACGGCGATCAACCGCGACCTGACCGAGGTCGGCGTCTTCGGCGTGGTGATGATCACCGCGGTGGTGTTCCTCTACTACCTGCGCGTCCGCATCCTCTTCGCGATGCTGATCACCATCGCCTTCGGCGTCTCGTGGACGTTCGGGTTCACCGAGCTGACGATCGGTCACCTCAACCTGGCGACGAGCTTCCTCTTCACGATCATCGCCGGCAACGGCATCAACTTCGGCATCATCTACATGTCGCGGTTCCTCGAGGCGCGGCGCCGCGGCGCGACCTTGCAGGATGGCGTGCGCATCGCCCACCGCGAGACGTGGCTGCCGACGCTCACCGCCGGCGCCGCCGCGGCCGCGTCGTACGGCTCGCTCTGCGTCACCGAGTTCCGCGGGTTCCGCGACTTCGGCGTGATCGGCAGCGTGGGCATGGTGCTCTGCTGGCTCGCGACGTTCGGCGCGCTGCCCAGCGTGCTCACCGTGATCGAGCGCATTTTCCCGATGGAAAAGGTCGTGCTCACCGCCGACGGGGTGCCGTCGACGCGGCGCCCGCCGGGCTTCCTCCGCCGCCTCCGCCGCTTCACCAAGGGCGGCGTCGCCTTCGGCAAGCCCTTCGCGGCGCTCGTCCCCAAGTCGCCGCGGCTGATGCTCGGCGTGGGCGTGGCGCTGGCGATCGCCGGCTTCGTCGCCACGGTGCGCTACGTGCGCGCCGATCCAATGGAGTACGATCTCACCCGCCTGCGCACCGATCAGAGCAAGCGCGCCGACGAGATCCACCTGACCAAGATCAGCGAGGACATCACCGGCTACGTCGGCTCCGACGGCATGGCGATCCTCGTCGACCGCGCCGACCAGGTCGAGCCGCTGCGCAAGGCGCTCTACGCGCGCCGCGACGCCGCGCCCGCAGGGCTGAAGCCTTTCAAGGACGTGCACTCGATCCAGGACTTCGTGCCGACGGGGCAAGAGGCCAAGATCCCCGTCCTGCTCGCCATCAAGGACAAGCTGGTCCGGGCCCGTAAATTCAAGGCCGTGAGCGACGCGGACTGGACCAAGCTCCAGGACTTCTTGCCCCCCGACGATCTGAAGCCGTTCGACATGAGCGGGCTCCCCGCGGGCGTGGCGCGCGCCTTCACCGAGATCGACGGGACCCGCGGCCGCATCGTCTACATCAGCCCGATCGCCCCCGAGGCCGTCGACGACGCGCACTACCTGCTGCGCTGGGCCGACTCGTACCGCGAGACGCCGCTCGCCGATGGCAGCAAGGTGATCGGCTCGGGCCGCGCGGTGATCTACGCGGACATGTGGGCCGCGATCATCTCCGACGTGCCGCCGGCGGTGCTCTTCTCGTTCGCGGCGACGGTGCTGGTGGTGATCATCGCGTTCCGCGCCGGGCGCGCCTCGATGGCGGTGCTCGGCGCGCTCCTCGTCGGCGTGGGCTGGATGGCCGGGCTCCTGGTGCTCCTCGACGTGAAGCTCCAGTTCCTCAACTTCATCGCCCTGCCGATCACCTTCGGCATCGGCGTGGACTACGCCGTCAACATCGTGCAACGCTACGTGCGCGAGGGCGCCGGCGGGGCGCTGATCGCCGTCCGCGAGACGGGCGGCGCCGTGATCCTGTGCAGCATGACGACGACCCTCGGCTACCTCGCCCTGGTGCGCTCGATGAACTACGCCGTGCGGAGCCTGGGCATCGCCGCGGTGCTCGGCGAGATCTCCTGCCTCCTCGCGGCGGTGCTGGTGCTCCCCGCCGCCCTCTTGCTGCTCGATCGCAACCTGCCCAAGGGCGCGCAGAGCACCCTCTCGGTCCGCCCCGGCCGCCCCTCCAGCCCCTCGATTTACTGATCCGCCGCCTCGAGCTGTTGGAGCTGCAACTGTTGCAGCTCCAACGGTTGCAGCTCAAAGCGGTTGGCTGGCGAAGAAGCCGCCGCCCCGCGGCTCCGCGCAGAAGTACCGCCGCACGATCAGGTAGTGGTGCAGCGGCAGGACCCGGGTGGCCTCGCGCATCGAGAGGCCCATGCAGCTCACCTCGGCGCCGGGGAACGGCGTCTTCGGGTAGAGCGACGACAGGCCCGAGAACGCCTCGTACTCGTCGAGCAGGCCGAGCATGTGGCCGACCTCGTGCGCCACGATCGGGAGCGACCAACCGCTTCGAAACGCTGAAAAATACGGCGTGCGCCCGCACGTCGGCGAGAGCGGCACCAGCAGGTCGGCGCCGGAGGGGGCCCCGCCCTCCGCGAGCACGAACTCGAAATCGTAGTCGATGGGCAGGCCGAAGGCGCGGGCGTCGCGCGTGTAGTAGCGCTCGGCCTCGCGCGACCAGCGGCCGAGGAGCGCGCGCACGTGGGCCGGCGTCGCGCTGATCGAGAACGATCCCGATCCGGGGCAGGCCTCGGTCTTCGGCGACGCCGAGTACGGGGTGCCCGAGCAGCGGCTCTCGTCCGCGCCCACCTCGTGCACGAGGCCGCAGTCGGGGAGCTCGAGCGAGGCCACGCCCAGCGGAGGCGCGATGGCGATCGTCACCGTCACGCGGAAGCGCCCGGCGCCGTCGACGGTGCGATGCGCGACGCGGTAGTGCATCGGCCCGAAGAAGAAGCCGTAGTGCGGCATCTCGCCGGCGATCGTCCGCTCCCCGTCGGGCGCGGGTCCGAAGAACACCGCCCGCGGCGACGGCTCGCACGCGTAGGGATCGCTGGCGATCGTGTCCTCGAGGATCCCCCGGAACGTCGCGCGATGGGCCGACGTCAGGCCGTCGCTGAGCGCCGTCAGCTCGGCGTCGACGATCGCGAGGGTGCTCGCATCGCCCGTCGCCGCTGCGCTCCCGGGCGCCGCGACGGGCCCGCATCCGGCGCAGCTCAGCGCGAAAAAAATCGCGGTAGGGGCGCTGAATCGACGAGATTTCTGCGCTGCGTCGCGGTCCATCGGCCCCGCGAGCTTACGCTTTCGCTTGCCCCGGAGCGAAGAGCCGCGGTACCTACGTGAGCCAGTTCGGCCGGGTGGTGCGTCGAAGGATCTGCACGCTCGAACGAAACGTTTGCAGCGGAGCCGCGTAGGTTCCGCCGAAGGTCGCTTGGCCCTCCATCCCGGTTCGGGAGAGGATTCAGCGTCCTCGGTTTCGAGAAAGTTCTGGCGATCCCTGGCCTCTGGCCTGCGGGTCGCCTTCGTCGCGACGACCATTCTGTCTGCGCGGCGTCCAATCGGTAACGTTGGTGGAGGTTGAGATGGCGATTCAGATCGGCAAGGCGTTGGCGTTTACGGCGGTGGGCGGCATGGTTGCGGGCCTCGCGGCTTGCGGCGGCACGGCAGCGGCCGACGCCGGTGCGGCTGCCAAGAGCCCCGAGGCGGCCGGCGTTGCCGGCGCTGCCGTCGGTGCCAAGGACTGCTGCAAGGGCAAGAACGAGTGCAAGGGCAAGGGCAATTGCAAGAACGACAAGAACGACTGCAAGGGCAAGAACGAGTGCAAGGGCACCGGCGGCTGCAAGGCTGCTGACTGCAAGTGACTCGTCCTCGAGCCGCTGAGCCCGCCGCGAGGTAGGTTCACGCAGCTCGAGAGTCGGCTGGCCCGGGCCGCCGCTCCACGAGGAGCGGTAACCCGGGCTCAGCATTTTCTAGCGCCGGAGATCTGCACGGAAGATGTCGACGAAGCCCCCTGCCCGCCTCGGCCTCCCCGACCTCGGCGTCGGCGTCGGAATGCGCATACCGCACTACGCCGATCTGCTCGACGGCCCCGAGCCCGCGCGGATGGACTGGCTCGAGATCATCAGCGAAAACTTCATGCTCCCCGGCGGCCTGCCTCGCTACAACCTCGGCCGCGCGCTCTCGCGGTATCAGCTCGTGCAGCACGGCGTGTCGCTCTCGATCGGCGCGACCGAGGCCCTCGACCTCGAGTACCTGCGCAAGCTGAAGGCGCTGATCGGCGAGACGAAGACGCCCTGGGTCAGCGATCACCTGTGCTGGACGGGCGCGCACGGCGTCAACCTCCACGACCTGCTCCCGCTCCCGTACACGGAAGAGGCGGTGAAGCACGTCGCCGCGCGAGCTCGCCAGGTCCAAGACATCCTCGGCGTGCGGCTCTTGCTCGAGAACGTGTCGAGCTACCTCACGTACACCTCGAGCACGATGACCGAGTGGGAGTTCCTCACGGCGATCGCCGACGAGGCCGACGTCGGGCTCCTGCTCGACTGCAACAACATCTACGTCTCGTCGTTCAACCACGGCTTCGATCCGCGCGATTTCGTCGACGGGGTGCCCCACGCGCGCGTCGCCCAGATCCATCTCGCGGGCCACACCAACTACGGGAAGTACATCATCGATACGCACAGCGCCCCGGTGATCGATCCGGTGTGGCAGCTCTACCGTCAGGCCATCGAGCGCTGCGGCCCCGTGTCGACGCTGATCGAGTGGGACGACGACATCCCGCCCTTCGCCGAGCTCTGCGCCGAGGCCGAGAAGGCCCGTGTCATTCGCGACGAGGTGGCCCGTGACCGCGCCGCGTGAGCCGATGGACGCCGTGATGGCCTTCCTCGAGCCCGCGTTTCGCCGCGTGGATCCGCTCGCCGGCGACGCCGCCATCGCGGGCGAGGTCGCCGCGCACGTGACGGGCAACAGCCGCCTCACGCCCGCCGAGCAGGTCGACATCTACCGTCGGCAGTACTGGCTGCGGCACCTCGACGCGCTCGCCGACGACTACCCCGGCGTGGCGCACCTCGTCGGCGAAGAGGCCTTCGACGTCTTCCTCCGCGCGTACCTCGTCGCGTACCCGCCGCGCCACAAGTCGCTCCGCGATCTCGGCTGCGACATCGTCACGTTCGGCGACGGCTACGCGTTCGCCGACGACGTGCAGGCTGCGGCGCGCGAGATGCTCGCCTACGAGCACGCCTTCATCGATCTGTTCGACGGGGCCGAGCCGCCGCCGCTCGATCCGCAGAAGCTCACCTCGATCCCGGAAGACGCGTGGGAGCGCGCGCGCGTCGTGATCCACCCGCTTCTGGTGCACCGGCGCGTGCGCTTCCCCGTGCACCGGCTCCGGCTCGCGGCGAAGGACAGCGACGCCGCGCCGCGCACCGAGCCCCCTGCCCTCGCCCCGGCGAACCTCGTGCTCTACCGCGACGACAACCTGATCCGCTTCGAAGAGCTCGACGGGACGGCGTTCGCGCTGCTCGACGCGCTCGCGCGGGGCGAGGCGCTCGGGCCCGCCTGCGAGCAGGTCGCCGCCACGCTCGACGCCGCAGCGGCCGAGCAGCTCGGCGCCCAGGTCGGACCGTGGTTCCAGCAATGGACCGCGCGCCGATGGATCGTCGACGTCGTCGTTTGAGCTGCTAACAAGGCTTTTCCATGGCCTCCGTTCACCAGCGCAGCCTCGAGATCCCCACCCGCGGACGCGGCCTCATCGACGTCACCCGCGCCGTCGCCGAGGTCGTCGCGAGCTCCGGCGTCACGGTCGGGCTCTGCTCGATCTTCGTCCAGCACACCTCGGCGAGCCTGGTGATCCAGGAGAACGCCGATCCCTCGGTGCTCCGCGATCTCGAGCGCTGGCTGGCGAAGCTCGCCCCCGAGTCCGACGTCTACGAGCACGACGACGAGGGCCCCGACGACATGCCCGGCCACCTCCGCAGCGCGGTGACCCGCACCAGCGAGACGATCCCCATCGCCGGCGGCCGCCTCGCCCTCGGCACGTGGCAGGCCGTGTACCTGTGGGAGCACCGCGCCGCCCCGCACGCGCGGCGCCTGATCGTCACCGTTCTCGGCTGAGAATTGCGCCGGTACGCTGGCCGACGGACCACCAGGGAAAGCCGTTTTCGTGTATCTTCGGCGCCCGGCATGAATGGGCGCCTCCTCCTCGCGGTGATGCTCGTGACGCCGCTCGCGGTCGCCTCGAGCGCCGGCCTCCTGTCGCTCGCGACGGGCTGCGGCGAGGGTCGCTTCCCGGTGTGCCACACCGACGCAGACTGTCAGCAGCGCGACGCGGGCAAGCTCGGCAACGTGTGCGTCAGCCTGCGCTGCGTCGAGTGCCACTACGACTCCGACTGCGCGCCGGGCAGCTTCTGCGGGAGCACGGGCACCTGCTCCGCGCTCGACCACCCCGCCCACGATCACAACGAGGCCGACGCCGGCCCCGTCGAGGCGAAATCGTGGGACCCCATGAACTGGAACGAGTGCGCCGCGGCGTGCAAGGACCAGGACTGCGTGGGCGCCTGCGACCGGCGCTTCCACGCCAAGTAGCGAAGGGGTCGCGCGGCCCCGGCCCCGACCAGGACGACATGAGCCTGATACAGACCGTCGTAGGATTGTTCGACACCGCGCGGATCAGCTTTCCGACCGTCGCCGACAGCCTGCGCGGGCCCGTCCCCGCCTCGGTGACGGAGCAGCGCCTCTCCTGGTGGACAGCCAAGCTCCTCCGCGACGCCGAGGTCGATCTCCACGTGAGCGGCCTCGAGCACGCCGGCGACGGCCGAGAGGCCATGATCGTGATGTCCAATCATCAGAGCCTCTATGACATCCCGGTGCTGTTCCAGGCGCTCCCGGGCTCGCTCCGCATGGTGGCCAAGGCCGAGCTCTTCCGCATGCCCGTCTGGGGCCGCGCCATGCTCGCCGCGGGCTTCATCCGCATCAATCGCGCCGATCGCGAGCAGGCCGTGGAGAGCCTGCGCGCGACGGGCGGAGCGCTCCTCGCGCAGGGAACGCGGGTGTGGATCGCCCCCGAGGGCACGCGCAGCAAGACGGGTGAGCTCGGCCCGTTCAAGAGCGGAGGCTTCCGCATGGCGCTCGATTTCGGGGTGCGCATCCTCCCCGTCGTCGTCGACGGCACGCGCCACGTGCTCGCCTCGACCGACTGGACGGTTCACCGCGGCAAGACGGTGACTGTCACCGTGCTCCCGCCCATCGATCCTGCGCCGTTCGGCATCGAGCGGCGCAAGGAGCTGATGAGCGAGGTACGGTGTGCGATCGCCTCTGGCCTCGGCGTCGCCCCGTGACTATGGAGTCGCCGGGCCGCGGTGATTGCCAGTCTCCCGCGGCGATCAGGGGGTGAAGGTGATCCCGTAGTTGCCCGCGGAGTTGCCGCCGCCAATGACGCTGCCATCGACGTAAACGTACGTCGCCGCGCCGCCGTTTACGTTGCCCATGGAGATCGACTCGGCCGCGTTGCCCCCGTTGTTGGAGCACGTGAGCTCGGAGTTGCCGTCGGCGCACGACGAGCGCGAGTACAGCACCGCGTTGTAGTTGGTGTTGGCGTTGACGGTGTCGACGTCGAGCGGCCCGGCGACCGCGCGCGTCACGGCGTAGACCACCTGACCGCCGGGCTGGCCGCCGCAGCTCCCCTGCACAGTGGGGAACCCGTTGATGCCCGTGGTGGACCCGCGCACCGTCATCCCGGAGCCGATTTCGAGGGGGATCGGGACCGGATCATTGCAGTCGAGGCCGGACGAGAGATCGAAGTGAATCTTGTAGCTGCCGTCGTCGCCGGCGTTGAAGCCGTCGACGAACACGTACGCCGTCTGGCCTTGCTGGATGCGGATGGAGACGACCTCGCCGCCGTTCAACATCAGCTGGTTCTGCGGATCGTAGCTGTCGTTGCAGAGCAGCGTGGCGTTGGCATTGGCGTCGCTGCACGCCGCGGCGACGTAGAGCACGCTGTCGAAGGTGGTCTGGCTGCGGACGAGGTTGGCCGTGAGGAAGCCGTTCGCCGTGGCCTTCACCGCGTAGACGCGATCGGTCGCGGCCGACGTGCAGCCTTGCGCGGTGTGGTCGCCGCCGTTCGTCGTCGAGCCCGACACGTCCTGCCCGCCGAGCCCGATCGTCACCGGGATCGCGGTGCCACAGGTGGATCCGGCCGAGCTCACGACTTCGGTGTGGCAGGCGGAGTCGCAGCCGTCGCCCGAGGTGGTGTTGCCGTCGTCGCACTGCTCGGTCGGCTCGAGCTTGCCATTGCCGCAGGTGGCCTTGCAGCCGGCGCCGTCGAGCTGGCAGCCCGTGCATTTCAGGCCATCGCCCTTCGAGTAGCCGAGATCGACGCACGTGTGGCCGTTGAGGAACGGGCCGTCGCAGGTCTCGCCGGTCTCGAGCTTCTGGCCGTCGCACGTCGCCGCGCAGCCCGTCGTGTCGATCTGGCAGTTGACGCATTTCGTGCCGACGGGGTTGCTGAAGCCGACGTCGGTGCAGTCGTGGCCGTTGAGCAGCGCGCCGTCGCAGAGCTCGCCGGGCTCGACCTTCTGACCGTCGCACGTCGGCTTGCACAGGCCGAAGTTGACCTTGCAGCCCGCGGTGCAGATCAGCCCCGCCGGGTTGGTGAAGTTGAAGCTCGTGCAGCTGAGCGTGCCGAAGTCGGTCTGGTCGCACTGCTCGCCCGGCTCCTTGATACCGTCGCCGCAGCCGATGCCGCCGGTGCTCGTGCTCGACGTCGTCGCGCCCGTGGTCGCGGTGCTCGATCCCCCGGCGCCGCCCCCGCCGCCAGGGCCCGAGGCCGTCGTCGTCGTCGGGTTCGTCGCTGCCGTCGTCGAGGTCGTGTCGCCGCCCTGGCCGGTGCTGGTCACCATCGTGGACGCCGTGGACGACGTTGACGTCGTCGCCGCGCCACCTGCGCCCGACGCGGCGCCGGAGTCGAAGAGGTCGTCGTTGCCGAGCCCCCCGCACGCGCCGGCTCCCGCCCCAAGCAGGCCCGCCCCGAGCAGCGCCAGGCCCACCCGCGGAGCATTCAAACGCAACGATCGCTTCGACATACGCGCTCCCGGATCGGCCCCCGGACGAGGGAGCCTCGTCACGACTCTATACCGGTGCTTTGTCGAAGGGAATCGTCTCACGGAGGCGGCAACACGGCCGCGCGATGCTCCTCCGGCGGCGCCTGCCGGAGGCGCCACGGGCTACCGCCGACGACGCCGCTCTCGGCCGGAGCGCGCTCGGCGTTGAGCCACGCCCAGAAGGCCTCGGCCCAGATGGCGCCGCCGGCCTCGCTCGGGTGGATCTTGTCGCCTTGCCGCGGGATCGGCTGCTTCACGAGCGCGTCGGAGTCGAAGAAGCGGCACGGCGCGGTGTTCTCGCGGATCACCGCGGTGATGCCGGTGTCCTTGCGCCACGAGGGCGGCGAGACCCACACGCAGGGGCGGTTGCCGATGGACTTCACGATGCGACGCACCGCGGGCGCGTGCGCCGGGGGATCGGTGTTGGTGAACTCGTTGGCGCCGAGGTTGATGATCACCAGATCGGGCTGGGTGTTGGCCACGAGCAGATCCATCTTGCCGGCCCAGCTGGTGGTGAACGAGCTGGTCTCGGCGCGGACCTCGTAGCGAACGCCGAGCGCGGCCATGTGCGGCTTGAGCGCCTGGGCGAAGCCGGCGACGGCGAACGAGTCGCCGATATGGAGCACCGCGGTGCCCGTGGGGATCGGCGGCGGGGCAGGAGCGACCGGCGCGATCGGCGCTGCGGACGCGACCGGCACAGCGGACGACGCGGCCAGGGCCGGCGCGGGCGGAGCTTGTTGCGCCGAGGACACCGCGGACGCCGACACGATTTCCGGCGCCGTCGGGCCGGGGGTCGGCGGCGCACAGGCGCACGCGGCGAGGAGCAACGAAAGCACAGCGGGGGCTCGGCGCATGACAAAACCTCGGGGAAGGCGCAGGTCGCGCACTCTAGGCGGGGCGCCGTCGCGGTCGCAATCTTCTGGCGACCGAGCCCGTTTGTTGTGGCAAGGTTCGCGCGAGCAAAGCGCGGTTCAGGAACGGAAATTCCCATGAGATTTCGGCTTTTCGGCATCGACGTGCAGGTCCAGATGTTCTTCTGGCTCACGACCGCGTTCTTCGCCTACGAAGATCTGATGGCCGGCAACCTGGCCGGCGTCGCGATGTGGATCCTCGCGGTGTTCATCTCGGTCCTCGTGCACGAGCTCGGTCACGCGCTCGCCGTGAAGCGCCACGGCCTCGAGCCGGAGATCGCGCTGCACGGGATGGGCGGGACGACCTCGTGGATGCCGAGCTCGTCCACGTCGCGCCTCGATCACATCATGATAAGCCTCGCCGGCCCGTTCGCCGGCTTCGCGCTCGGGCTGCCGATCCTGATGGTGTTCGGCGGCATATTCGGGCTGCCGGGGCACTACTGGTTCGTCGCGCCGATGTTCAACTGGCGCCTGCCGATGCTCGCCCACGAGCTGATCTCGGACATGATCTGGGTCAACCTCGGCTGGGGCTTCGTGAACCTGCTGCCGGTGCTGCCCTTCGACGGCGGTCACGTGCTGGAGCAGGCGCTCGGCCCGCGCCACGTGAAGCTCACGGCGGCGATCTCGGGGCTCGTCGGCGCCGGGGTGGCCATCGCCGCCATGATGGGCAAGCAGTGGTGGGTCGCGATGCTGTTCGGCATGTCGGCGATGCAGAGCTTCCAGCGCTTCAACGCGCCCCCGGCGCACTCGGTGATCATGCCGCAGAAGAAGGCGGCGCCGCCCGCATCGGCGATCCCGGCCGAGCTCGCGGCGATGCTGGCGTCGGCTCGCAGCGCCCTCGCCGACGACAGGCTCGCGAAGGCGATCGAGATCGCGCAGGCGGTGCTGATCGCCAAGCCGCTGCCGCCTCGCGCCGCGGTGCTCGCGCTGGAGATCGTCGGCTGGGCGCACCTCCTCGGCGACGATCCGCGCGAGGCCGCGAAGGCCGTGAAATCCGCGCAGAGCCTCGGCGAGGTCGACGCGGCGCTGGTCGGTGCGACGCTGCACGCGACGGGCGATCTGGCCTCGGCGCGCGAGGTGCTCGAGGCCGCGAGGAGCGCCGGCGACAGCCGCAAAGAGGTCGTGGGCCCGCTGATCCAGGTCCTGATCCAGCAGGGCGAGGTGGCGCGCGCGGCGGCCGTGGCGCTCGACATCGTCGAGTCCCTGTCGGAGGACGACGCGCGCAAGATGGCCGAAATCGCCCTGGAACACCGCGATTTCGAGGGCGCCGCTCGGCTCTTCGAGGCGATCTTCAAGCGGGTGCGCGGCGCGGAGGACGCCTACGCGGCGGCGCGCGCCCACGCCCTCGGCGGGAGCCACGATCGCGCGGTCGAGTGGCTGCGTCGCGCGGTCGAGGCTGGCTTCTCGGATCGCGCGCGGGCATGGTCCGACGCTGCCCTCGAGGCGCTCCGCACCGGCCCCGATCTCGAGACCGTCCTCCCGAGACCCTGATCCATGTCCCCTCGCCGTCTCCCGTTACGCGTCCACTGCGCTCGCACCGGCGCGCACGACATTCCTCGCCCCGCCTACCAGACCGAAGGCGCCGTCGGGATGGACCTCTGCGCCGCTGTCGACGCAGCGCTCACGCTCGCCCCCGGCGATCGCGCGCTCGTCGGCACGGGCTGGTCGATCGCCGTTCCCGAAGGCTTCGAGGGCCAGGTGCGACCGCGGTCGGGGTTGGCGCTGAACCACGGAGTCACCGTGCTCAACAGCCCCGGCACCATCGATCCCGACTTCCGGGGCGAGCTCCTGGTGCTGCTCATCAACCACGGCCGCGAGCCGTTCGTGATCACGCGCGGCGATCGCATCGCACAGCTGGTGATCGCGCCGACCGCGCGCGCCGAGCTCGTCGAGATGACGACGCTGCCGCCCACGTCTCGCGGGAGCGGCGGGTACGGATCGACCGGCGTTCAGGCCCCGAAGCCCCCCGCTTCGCGGCCCTGATCGCTCAACGCATCAACGCATCAACGCTTCGGCGCGGGCGCGCGGCGCGACGCTTCCGGCGTCGTCGCCTTCGGCGCGGCGGCCTTGGGCGCGGGGGCGGCCTTCACCGTCGTCTTCGAGAGCAGATCGGCCAGCGTCCCGAAGTTGCGCGGCTCGGGCTTCGCAGGCTTCTTCGGGGCGCCCTTCTGCGGGCCGCCCGCGGCCGCCGCGTCGCCGGTCGCGGCCGCGTCGGGCGCCTGACCCGACTTGAACGCCTCGAACAGGCCGCGCTCGTCGTCGGCGCCGAGGGCCGCGATCGAGAGGCGGATCTTCCCGGTCTCGTCGATGGCCAGGATCTTCGCGTCGATGTCCTGGCCGATGGCGAAGTGCTTCTTGAGATCGGCGCCGCGTGACGTGCCCGTCTCCTGCGAGGGGACGAGGCCGCGGCCGCTGCGACCGAAGGTGCCGTCGATCTGCACGAAGACGCCGTAGCGCTCGATGCCGGTGATCTTGCCCTTCACGCGGGCGCCCTCGACGAGGGTCGGACCGGTCGAGCCGGCGGGGCCCGACGCCGTCGCGCGGGCGACGCCGATGTCGGCGTCGGCGTGGCGGATCACCGTGGGATTGAGGCGAACTTGCCCCGTCTCCTTGTCGATCGACGCGACGATCGCCGAGACGCGGCCGCCGACCTCGATGCGGATCTTACCGTCCGCGTCGCACAGGCCGATGCGCTCGAACACGCCCTCTTGCTTGCCGCCCAGCTCGGCGAAGACCGCCTCGCGGGCGATGGCGACGATCGTGACCTCGACCTGCTCGCCGACTCGGTACTCGCGGCGACCCCGCCGCGCGTCGCTGGACTGCTCGAAAAGGTTGGCGAAAGAGTCGGCGTTTCCGGAAGGCGTGGACATGGGCCGGGGTCATAGCGCGGGGAGCGCGGGCGCGAAAGGGCGCGAAACCCGGTCTTCGCGCGGACCTTCGCGAAGAGCGACGAAGGCGAACGATCGACACCAACTTCCAGGAGGATGTGCTAGGGTCCGCGCACTTTCACCGGGTCGATAGCTCAGTCGGTAGAGCTGCGGGCTTTTAACCCGTTGGTCCGGGGTTCGAGTCCCCGTCGACCCACCAGATAATCCCTGCGATTTTGCGGGGAGACGCCAGAGCGCGAGGCGGGCGACGAAGGGCTTCGTCGCTCGGGTGAAAGCGTCAGAAGACTTCGGGGCACCACGGGGCGCGCGCCGAACGAAAGAGCGCGTCGGCGCGGAGCAGCGCGCCCGGCGTGCGCTCGACGGCGCGCCCGGCGTCGGCGAGGCGGGTGAAGCCGACGCCGCCGAGGTACGTCGCGCCGAGCGCGTCGACGTCGAGCGTGAGATCCGGCGCCTCCCCGGTGCGCGCGGCCTTGCCGTCGGCGAGGCGATACGAGCCTTCATTCCACGGGCAAAACGCGTCGCGTACGCCGATCACGAGCGGCGGGCCCTCGGCCTCCCAGCCGCGCTGCGAGAGCGCCGCGGCGACGTCGACGAGGCGGATCCACACCGCGTCGTTGAGGCGCATGCCGAGGCGCCCCGGCTCGACGACGAGGTGCAGCAGCGGGTGATCGATTGGCAGGAGCGAGGCCCTGATCGTGCGCACCAGATCGGTGTCGCAGAGGTAGCGCCAGATCGCGCGCGTGGCCGCGGGCGAGTCGCCGAGCGCCTCGACGACGTCGAGCGATCCCGCGAGGACGTCGTCGACGACGTGGGTGCCGACGCGGTACGCCGCGTAGCCCGCCGGGCGACCGTCGAGGGTGCAGAGCACGCGCAGCTGCGCCGGCCGGCCGGCGCGCGCCCAGTCGGGATCGGACAGGCGACGCGAGCGCCACCAGCTCGGCGAGCGCGAGAGCAGCCCCGGCGTCGCGAGGCGGACCCGCTCGTAGATCGGCGCGAACTCGCGGGCCGCTTCGTCGAGATCGACGAGGCGAAAGCGCGCGGTCGCGGCGGCGCCCGGCGCTCCGGAGAACTGCGAGCGATCGCGATCGAGCGCGATCGAGCCGCCGAACGAGGCCACGCCGTAGCCGAAGCGGCCGTAGATCGATCCCTCCGACGCGAAGAGCGAGGCCACCGATTTGCCGCGCGCGCGCGTCTCGTCGAGGTGGGCGCGCATCAGCTCGCGGAGGATCCCGCGGCGTCGATGGGTCGGGAGCACCGCGACGATCGTCAGCCCCTCGGTCTCGACGGCAACGCCTCCCGGCGTGGTGGTCGCGAAGGACCAGGAGCCCGCGGAGCCCACGAGCGCGTCGCCGTCGAAGGCGCCGAGGCGCATCTGGAATTCGGCGAGCGATTGCAGGCGCGCGACGCGCTCCGGGACGGCGCCGATCCCGAACGCGATCCCCATCGGGCCGAGAAGCGCAGCGTCTTCGTCGAGCGACGTGGGGCGGATGGTGATCATCACCGCGCGAGCATACGCGCGAGCGCGCCCGCCCGGTAACACCGAAAAATCAGGGCTTTCGCAGCTTGAAGCGCTGGATCTTCCCGGTCGCGGTCTTCGGCAGGTCGGCCACGATCTCGATCCAGCGCGGGTATTTGTAGGGCGCGAGCGTCGCCTTCACGTGGACCTTGAGCGCCTCGATCAGCGCGTCGGACGCGAGCGCGCCCTCGGCGAGCACCACGATCGCGCGCGGCTTGATCAGGCCGTTCTCGTCGGCGTGACCGACGACGGCGGCCTCGAGGACGTCGGGGTGCGCGACGAGCGCGGTCTCGACCTCGAACGGCGAGACGTAGATCCCGCCGACCTTGAGCATGTCGTCGGAGCGGCCCTGGTAGACGTAGCGCCCCTCGGCGTCGCACAGGTAGTGATCGCCGGTGCGCGTCCAGCGGCCGTGAAACGTGGCGTGGCTCTGCTCGCGCTTGTTCCAGTAGAGCGCCGCCGCCGACGGGCCGCTGACCCAGAGATCGCCGACGCCGCCGGGCGCGACGGCGTGGCCGTGCTCGTCGCGGATCGCGACCTCGTAGCCGGGGACGGGCTTGCCCGTCGTCCCGTAGCGCACGTCGCCGGGCCGGTTCGAGAGGAAGATGTGCAGCATCTCGGTCGAGCCGATCCCGTCGAGGATGTCCACGCCGGTGCGCGCGACGAAGCGATCGCCGACGTCTTTCGGGAGCGCCTCGCCGGCCGACGTGCAGACGCGGAGCGCGCTCGACGCCAGCTCGCCCGGCTCGGCGAGGAGCGAGGCGTAGAGCGTGGGAACGCCGTAAAATATCGTCGGCCTCTTCTCGACGAGGCGACGACGGACCGCGGCGGGCGTGGGGCGCTCGCCCATCAGCAGCGCGGTCGCGCCGACGCGGAGCGGGAACGTGATCGAGTTGCCGAGGCCGTAGGCGAAGAAGAGCTTCGCGGCGGAGAACACCACGTCGTCCTCGCGGATCCCGAGGACGCTCGTGCCGTAGTACTCGGCCGTGTAGACCAGATCCGACTGCCGGTGCACCGCGCCCTTGAGCTGCCCCGTGGAGCCCGACGTGTAGAGCCAGAACGCGAAGTCGTCGGCGCAGGTGGGCGCGGCCTCGAGCGCGGGGCTCGCCGCGGCGAGGATCGCGTCGAGCGCGAGCGCGCCCCCCGCCGCCGGGCCGTCGAGGATCACGTGCTCGAGGAACGGCTGCCCGGGCAGGATCGCCGCGATCTTGTCGAAGAGCGGAGCCGAGACGACCAGGACCCGCGCGCGCGTGTCGCGGAGGAGCGCGTCGTAGTCGCTCGCGGTGAGCAGCGTGTTCACCGGCACGGGGACGGCGCCAATCTTGATCGCGCCGAAGAACACCGCGGGGAAGCGCACCGTGTCGAGGAGCACGAGGAGCACGCGCTCTTCCATCCGCACGTCGAGGCCTCGCAGCGCGTTGCCCGCGCGGTTGACCTGCTCGGCGAGGCCGGCGTAGGTGAGTTCGGTGGTGTCGTCGATGAACGCGACCTTGGCCCCGCGCCCCTCGGCGAGGTGGCGATCGACGAAGTCGGCGGCCGCGTTGTAGACGCGCGGGATCGCGATCATGGGCGGGGACGTGGAGCGGTCAGCCGTGGCGTAGCCGGACATCGCTCGACGCTATCACCGCGCCGAGGTCATGGAATCACGAACCCGATCTCGCCGAGCATCGCCCCGAGCGCGAGCAGCGGGAGGCCGATGATGGCCGTGTGATCGTCGGATTCGATCCGCGAGAACAGCGCGATCCCGAGGCGCTCGAGGCGGTACGAGCCGCAGCAGTCGAGGGGCTGATCAGCGGCGACGTAGCGCGCGATCTGCGCCGGCGTGAGCGGCCGCATCGTCAGTCGGGTCACGTCGGTGTGCGCGAGGACGCGGCCCTCGACGAGCAGCGCCACCGCCGTGATCAGCGTGTGCGTGCGCCCCGCGAGGCGCGCGAGCTGCGCGCAGGCGGCGGCCTCGGTCCCGGGCTTGTCGAGGATCAGATCGTCGATCGCGGCGACCTGATCGCCGCCGAGGATCGCGGCGTCGGGGTGGGCCGCGCGCAGGCTCTCGGCCTTCAGGCGAGCCAGCGTCTCGGCGAGCTCGCGCGGCGATAATCCCCTGAATTTGTGGGCGTTTTCGTCGCAATCGGGCGCGGCCGCGACGAACGGCACGCCCAGGCGCGCGAGCAGCTCGCGGCGATACGGGGACGTGCTCGCGAGGACGAGCGACGGCGCGCCGCCGGTCACCGCGACGGCTCCTTCCCCGGCTTCGCGGGCGCGGCGGCGGCGGCCAGCGCGTCGGCCCGATCGATCGCCGCGTGGACCTTGCTCAGCGCGATGTTGAGCTCGCGCGCCAGCACCGCCACGTGCGGCGGCCGCATGAAGTCGGTGTGCACGCCGTCGACGTGGTGCAGATCGACGCCGCCGCGCGTGCGATCGCCCCAGCCGAGCCGCTCGTCCTTGATCCGCCAGGGGGGCTGCTCTTTGACGCGGAACACGGTGATCGGCGCGTCGACTTTTGGCGGGACGAAGCTCGGCCCGGGGAAGACGCGCTCGTCCCACAGGGCCTGCGTGGTCGCGGCGAACGACGCCGCGCGCGTCGCCTCATCGCGCGCGGCGGCGTTCGACGCCGGCTCGTTCTGCCGCTTGGGCCGGATGCGCGCGGCGAGCCTGCCCAGCATCTGCTTGACGTACTTCTGCTTCTTCGGCGGGGTCATCGCCAGGAAGTCGGTGAGCTTCTGGTAGTACTTGGACGCGAAGTTCACGAACCGCCGCCGCGTGTTCTCCTCCGGCCAGGCGTCCATCATCCCGAGGAACGCCACCTTCTGACCGGCCGCCTCGAGCTGGCGCGTCATCACGAACGCAATGAGCGCGCCCTCGCACATCCCGCCGAGCAGGTAGGGGCCTTCGGGCTGAAACGCGCGGAGGATCTCGCAGTAGGAGCGGCCGCGCTCTTCGTACTCGTCGCGCGTGTACGGCCGGCCGAGGTACGACTCCTCTGGGTACTGGAACTGGAGGCCGTACACCGGCTGATCCGGATCGAGGCGCTTCGCGAGCGCGATGTACCCGAGCGAGTTGGCGTTGGGTCGGGTCACCAGGAAAAACGGCCGCCGCGAGCCGGTCACCTTCATCGGCACCAGCGTCTTCCACACGTGCTTGGCCGCGCCGTCGCGCAGCAGATCGGCGATCTGCTCGACGGTCTGTGCCTCGAAGAGCGACGTCAGAGGGATGGTCTTACCGATGGCCTTCTTGAGCTCCGAGGTCATCTTCACGGCGAGCATCGAGTGACCGCCGAGGTCGAAGAAGCTGTCCTTGATGCCGATCCGCGCGACGCCGAGCACGCTGCGCCACACGTTGATGATCTGCGCCTCGAGCTCGTCGCGCGGCGCCGCGGTCCCGGCGAGCGTCCGGCCCGCGCCCGCGTCGGGCGCGGGCAGCGCGGCGCGATCGATCTTGCTGTTGGCCGTGCGCGGCATCTGCTCGAGAACGACGAAGTTCGTCGGGATCAGGTGATCGGGCAGCGTCTCTTTGAGGAACGCGCGGGCCTCGGCGGCGGTCGGTGCGACGGCGGGCGGCAAGGGCACGAGGTACGCGACGAGGCGCTTGTCGCCCGGCGTGTCCTCGCGCGCGATGACGGTGCACTCGCGCAGCGCGGGGTGCCGGCTGAGCGCCGCCTCGATCTCGCCGAGCTCGATCCGGAAGCCGCGGATCTTCACCTGAAAATCGCGTCGACCACCGAACGCGATCGCTCCGTCGGGCAGGAAGCGAGCGAGATCACCGGTGCGATAGAGGCGCTCGCTGGCAACGAACGGGTTAGCAATGAAGCGCTCGGCCGTGAGTTCGGGTCGGTTCAGATAGCCCCGGGCGACGCCGTCGCCACCGACGTAGAGCTCGCCGAACACGCCGATCGGCACGGGAGCGAGGGCCTCGTCCAGTATGTAGACCGTCGAGTTGGAGATGGGTCGACCGATGGGCATCGCGCCGTCGTGAGGCTCGCGAGGGATCGGGTGCATCGTGGTGAAGGTCGTGCCCTCCGTCGGCCCGTAGGCATTGACGAGGTCCACGTCGGGCAGCGCGGCGAGCGCCATTTTCACGTGTGACATCGAGAGCGAGTCGCCGCCGGTGAGCACGCGGCGCACGGTCGCGAGGGCCTCGACGGGCCCCTCGACGATGGCGTTGAAGAGGCCCGATGTGAGGAACATCAGCGTGACCCGCTCGCGGCGGATCACCTCCGCGATGTCGTCCAGCGCCGGGATGCCGGGTGGGAAGATCGCCAGGCGTCCGCCGTTCAGGAGCGGGCCCCAGACCTCGAAGGTCGCGGCGTCGAACGTCATCGGCGCGATCTGGAGGACTACCTCATCGCGGCCTAACGCGGCGTAGCTCGTCCCCATCACGAGGCGCACGACCGATCCGTGCTCGACGCAGACCCCCTTCGGCAGACCCGTCGATCCCGAGGTGTACATCACGTACGCGAGGCTCGATCCCGAGGCCCCCACGTCGTCGAGGGGCGCCTCGATCTCGCGGGCGATCGCCTCGTCGTCCGCATCGAGACGCACCAGCGGCTTCGTCTCGAGCGCAGCCGGGAAGCGGCCCGTGCCGACGATCAGCTCCACGCCGGCGTCGTCGATCATGAACGCGAGGCGGGGCGCGGGATAGTCGGGATCGAGCGGCACGTACGCCCCGCCCGCCTTGAGGATGCCGACCACGGCGACGATCATCTCGATCGATCGCGCCGCGAGCACGCCGACCGGCGTCTCGTGGACGACGCCGCGCCCGCGCAGGTGACGCGCGAGCTGGTTCGCGCGCCGATCGAGTTCACCATACGTGATCTTCGCCTCGCCGAACGTGGCGGCGACGGCGTCGGGACGTGCGGAGACCTGGGCCTCGAAGAGCGACTGGAGGCTCGCGCCGCGCGGGTACTCGGTGCGGGTGTTGTTCCAGTCGAAGAGGATCTGGCGGCGCTCGTCGTCCGCGAGCATCGCCGCGGCGCGGATCGTCTGATCCGGATCTGCGGCGAACGCTTCGAGCAAGGCGCGCAGGTGACGGAGCATCCGGTCGATCGTCGCGCCGTCGAAGAGATCGACGTTGTACTCGAGGTTCACGCCGAGGCCGGACGCGGCCTCGACCATTCCGATCATCAGATCGAATTTGGCGGTGGTGGTGGGCGCGCTCATCCCGCGCAGCCGCAAGCCCGAGTCACCGCTGCCGGCCTCGCCCGACACCGTCTCCAGCGTGAACATCACCTGGAACAGGGGCGAGCGGCCAAGGTCGCGATCGGGCGCGAGCTCCTGCACCAGGCGCTCGAACGGGACGTCTTGGTGGGCGTAGGCGCCGAGGCAAGCCTCGCGCACTTGCTGGAGCAGCTCGCGAAACGAGAGCTCGCCCGTGGGCCGCGCGCGCAGGACCAGCGTGTTGACGAAGAAGCCGATCAGCCCCTCGGCCTCGCGTCGCTGGCGGTTGAGCATCGGCGTGCCGACGAGGATGTCGTCCTGCCCGCTGTAGCGGCTCAGCAGCGCGTACGCCGTGCCGAGCAGGGTCATGAATAACGTCATCCCCTCGCGGCGAGAGAGCTCTTTCAACGCGACGAGCAGCGACCTCGGCAAGGTGATCGAGCGCCGATCGCCGCGGTGGGTCTGCACCGGGGGGCGGACGCGATCGGTCGGCAGCACCAGCGCGGTCGGCGCCCCCTCCAGGTGCTTCTTCCAGTACGCGAGCTGCTTCTCGAGCACCTCGCCGTCGAGCCAGTGGCGTTGCCAGTAGGCGTAGTCGGCGTACTGGATCGGCAGCTCAGGGAGCGGCGAGCCGAGGCCCCTCGCGAAGGCCGAGTACAGCGTCATCAGCTCGCGCTGGAAGATCACGCGGGTCGACGCGTCGGACACGATGTGGTGCAGCGTCAACAGGAGGACGTGATCGTGGTCGCCGAGGCGGAGGATCTGGCCGCGGACCATCGGGCCGACAGCGAGATCGAACGGGCGCGCGGCCTCTTCGCGCATCGCGGCGCGGGTGGCCGCTTCGCGAGCGCCAGGCGCGATCTCGCCCATATCGACGAGCGGCACCTCGGTGGTCACGACGTCGTGGATCACCTGGATCGGCTGCCCGTTTTCAAGCGCAAACGTGGTGCGCAGCACCTCATGGCGGCGGACGATCTCGCGGAAGGCGCGCACCAGCGCGCCAGCGTCGAACGGCCCCGCGAAGTGCGTCGCCGAGGGGACGTTGTAGAACGAGCTCCCGGGCTCGAGCTGATCGAGGAACCAGAGCCGCTCCTGCGCGAACGATAGGCGGAGCTCGGCGCCGCGCGGCATGCGGGTGATCGGGGGCGCCTCGAGGCCCTGATCCTCGCGCACGGTGGCTTCGACGACGGCGGCGAGCGCGGCGATCGTCGGGTGCTCGAAGATCGCGCGCAGCGGGATCTGCGCCTGGAACGCGTCGCGCGCGCGGGCCACGATCTGGATCGCCAGGAGCGAGTGGCCGCCGAGATCGGCGAAGCGCTCGTCGATGCCGACGCGCTCCTTGCCGAAGACGTCGGCCCAGATGCTCGCCAGCACCTCTTCCGTCGGCGTGCGCGGCTCGACGTGGCCTTCCGGGATCGCCCGCGGCCGCTCGAGCGTCGCGAGGGCGCGGCGATCGATCTTGCCGTTCGACGACAGCGGCAGCGCGTCGAGGAAGTCGAACGACGCCGGCACCATGTAGTCGGGCAGGCGCTGCGCGAGGAAGGTCGCGAGGTCGGCCGCGGCGGGCGCCTCGCTCGCGCTCTCTCTCACCACGAACGCGGCGAGGCGCTTGGTGTCGGTGTCGCCGTCGTCGAGCGCGAGGACCACGGCCTCCTTCAGCGACGGGTGGGCCGCGAGGGCCGACTCGATCTCGCCGAGCTCGACGCGGAAACCCCTTATCTTGACCTGGAAATCGATCCGACCGAGGAACACGAGCGTGCCGTCGGGGAGGTAGCGCGCGCGATCGCCGGTGCGGTAGAGGCGCGCTCCCGGAGTGAACGGATCGGGGACGAAGCGCTCGGCGGTGAGCTCCGGTTGATCGAGGTAGCCGCGCGCGATCTGCGCGCCGCCGATGTAGATCTCGCCCGGTACGCCCGTGGGCGTGGGCTCCATCCGCCCGTCGAGCACGTGAACGCGGTTGTTCGGCAGCGGCGTGCCGAGCGGCACGATCGCCGCGTCCGGGCGCGCGCCCCTGGTGACGGCGTGGGTGAGCACGCCGACCGTGGTCTCGGTCGGCCCGTAGTGGTTGAGGATCCGCATCGCCGGCGCGAGGCGCTCGAGGCGATCGACGAGCTCCCAGCTCGAGGCCTCGCCGCCGAGCACGAGGAGCGCGCGCGGCAGCACGCGAGCGGGCTGCGACGCCGAGAGCAGCGCCGAGAGATGCGACGGCACGATCTTGAGGCAGTCGATCCCCTCGCGCGCGAAGTAGGCGCCGAGGCCGTCGGGATCCGTCGTCAGCTCCTCGCCGATCACGTGGAGCACGCCGCCGGTGACGAGCGGCGGGAAGAGCACGGTGTTGCCGAGATCGGCCGCAAAGGTGGACACGTGCGCGTAGCTCGCGCCGGCGGGGAGCGCGAGGCGCGCGCTCACCCCGAGCGTGTAGTTGACGAGCTGACGGTGCTCGACCGCAACGCCCTTGGGCTTGCCCGTCGAGCCCGACGTGAAGAGCACGTAGGCGAGGTTGCTCGAAGTAGCCTCGTTTTCGAGGCGATCGGTCGATCGCATCGCCAGCGCCGCCGCGCCGTCGTCGAGGAGGATCGAGGTCGTGCCCGCGGGCATCGACGCGGCGACCGAGGCTTGCGTGACGACGATGGTCGCCCGGGCTTCGCCCAGGATCTGCGCGATGCGGCCCGCCGGGTAGCCCGGCTCGAGCGGGAGGTACGCGCCCCCCGATTTGAGGATCCCGAGCAGGCCGATGATCACCTCGGCGCCACGGCCGAGGCAGAGGCCGACGACGGAGTCGGGTCCGACGCCGAGCTCGCGGAGGTGATGCGCGAGCTGGTTTGAGCGGCGATCGAGCTCGGCGAACGTGAGCCGCGATTCGCCGGCGACGAGCGCCGTAGCGTCGGGCGTGCGATCGACCTGGGCCTCGAAGAGATCGTGCAGGCACGCCCCCTCGCCCAGCGACGACGACGCGGGGTTCCACTCCACGAGGAGGCGCGCGCGCTCCTCGGCGGGCAGGAGCGAGATCTCGCGGACCTTCTTTTCAAGGGATCTCGGCATCGCCACGAGCAGCGTGCTCAGCTGGCGGAGCATGCGGTCGATGGTCGAGGCGTCGAAGAGATCGGTGTTGAACTCGATCGAGGCCCGCAGGCTCCCCTCGATCTCGCCCATCAGGAAGGTGAGGTCGTACTTCGCCGTGGTGCTGCCGCCGCCGCCGAGGCTACGGATGTCGAGGCCCGGGAGCGCGAGGCCGGCGCGGGGCGCGTTCTGCAGGGTGAAGATCACCTGGAACAGCGGCGCGCGGCTGCGATCCGGCTCGGGCGCGAGCTCGTGCACGAGGCGCTCGAAGGGCATGTCCTGGTGGGCGTACGCGCCGAGGCAGGTCTCGCGCACCTGCTGCAGCGTGGCGCGCAGGGTCGCGTCCTCGTCGAGCGTGGTGCGGAGGACGAGGGCGTTGATGAAGAAGCCGACGAGCTTCTCGGTCTCGGCCTGGGTGCGCCCCGCGATCGAGGTCCCGACGACGACGTCGGGCTGCCCGGTGTAGCGGTAGAGCAGCAGATCGAGCGCGGTGAGCAGCGTCATGTAGAGGGTGACGCCCTCCTTGCGCGAGAGATCGACGAGGGCCTTGGTGGCGTCGGCGGAGAGCGCCATCCCGCGGAGCGCGCCGCGGAACGTCTGCACCGGCGGTCGCGGTCGATCGGTCGGGAGCTCGAGCGCGAGGGGAGCGCCGGCGAGCTTGGTCTTCCAGTACGCGAGCTGGGCGTCGAGCACGCCGCCGCTGAGCCAGCCGCGCTGCCACTCGGCGAAGTCGGCGTATTGCACGGTGAGCTCGGGCAGCGGCGAGGCCTCGCCCGCGCGGAACGCCTCGTAGAGGGCGCGGCTCTCGCGGCTCATGATCCCGCGCGTCCAGGCGTCGGAGACGATGTGGTGCATCGTCAACGAAAGGACATGCTCGCCCTCGTCGACGCGGATCAGGCGAGCGCGCAGGAGCGGGCCGCGAGCGAGATCGAACGGGAGGCGCGCGTCGTCGGCCACCATCGCGCGGGCGGCGGCCTCGCGCTCGGCCACCGGCAGCGCCGAGAGATCGACGACGCCGCCCCAGAACGACACGTCGGCGTGGATGATCTGCACCGGGCGACCGTCGACCGTGGCGATGGTCGTGCGCAGGACCTCGTGGCGGCGGACGATCTCGCGCAGCGCGCGCTCGTACGCGGCGACGTCGAGCGGCCCGAGCAGGCGCAGCGGCTCGGGCACGTTGTAGGCGGGGTTGCCCGGATCGATCTGATCGACGAGCCAGAGCCGCTCCTGCGCGAACGAGAGACGGAGCCTCCGAGCGCGCGCGACCGGGACGAGCGGCGGCAACGCCGATCCGCGGAGCGAGCCCGCGATCCGCGCCGCGAGCTCGGCCGGTGTCGGAGCCTCGAAGAGCGCGCGCAGCGGCAGCTCGACGCCGAGCGCGCCGCGGATCCGGGTGACCGCCTGCGTCGCCGTCAGCGAGTGCCCGCCGAGCTCGAAGAAGCCGTCGTGCGCGCCGACCGACGCGACCTTGAGCACCTCGGCGAAGATGGCCGCGAGCGTCTCTTCGACGGGGCCGCGCGGCGCGACGTACTCGCGCTCGCTCGAGGTGTCGGTCGCCCCGGGCGCGGGCAGCGCGCGGCGATCGACCTTGCCGTTGGCCGTGAGCGGGAGCGCGTCGAGCGCGACGAAGATCGCCGGCACCATGTACTCGGGCAGCGCGTTCTTCACGGCGACGCGGAGCTCCGACGTGGCGAGCGCCGCGCCGTCGGCCCCGACGACATACGCGACGAGGCGCTTGTCGCCAGGCTGATCCTCGCGCGCGACGACGACGACGTCGCGGACGCCGGACTGCTTGCGCAGGACGGCCTCGATCTCGCCGAGCTCGATCCGGAAGCCGCGCAGCTTGATCTGGTGATCGAGCCGGCCGAGGTACTCGAGCTCGCCCCCCTCGCGGTAGCGGCCGAGATCGCCGGTGCGGTAGAGGCGCTCACCGGCGACGAAAGGGCTCAGCACGAAGCGATCGGCCGTCATTCCGGGCTGATGGAGATACCCGCGCGCCAGGCCCGCGCCGCCGAGGTAAATCTCGCCCGCGACGCCGATCGGCTCGGGCTCCATGCGCGCGTCGAGGATGTACGCGGTGCCGTTGGCGATGGGCCGGCCGATGAGCGGCGCGCTCCCGTCGCGCGGCACGAGCGTGTACGTGGAGTACGTCGTGTCCTCGGTCGGGCCGTAGAGATTGTAGAGCTTTTCGATCGTCGGCTCGGCGTACACCGCCGCGGCGAGGCTCGCGGGGAGCGCTTCGCCGGCCAGACAAACGGTGCGCACGGACGCGGGGATGCCCTTCATGCGCAGGAGCTCGGCCATCGCCGACGGGACGGTGTTGATCAGCGTGACCTGATCGGCCGCGGTCAGCGTCGGGAGCTCGAGCGCGTTCGTCGCGATGAGGAGCCTGCCACCGACGGCGAGCGGGAGAAACACTTCAAAAACCGAGAGATCGAACGAGATCGACGTCGAGAAGAGCACCCCCGCGAGCTCGGCCGCCGAGAAGACCTGGCGGCCCCAGGCCACGAGCGCGACGGCGCTCCGGTGCTCGATCGCGACGCCCTTCGGCGTGCCGGTGGAGCCCGACGTGAAGAGCACATACGCGAGATCGCGCGCCGTGGCGCCGCCGGCGAGGCGGGGGGAGGCCTCGAGCGGGGGCTCGCCGACGAGGAGCAGCTCGGCCGCGTTCTCGGGGAGCGCCGCGCGCGCGGCGTCGTCGATGACGATCACCGGCGCCTGCGCCTGCAGGAGGATCTGCGCGAGCCTCGGCCGCGGGTACGCAGGATCGAGCGGCACGTAGGCCCCGCCCGCCTTGAGGATCCCGAGCATCGCTGCCACCAGCGCGGCGCTGCGGTGCACCGAGACGCCGACGAGCGTGCCCGCCTCCACCCCGCGCTCACGAAGCCGATGGGCGACGGCGTTCGCCCACGCGTCGAGCCGCCGGTAGGTGACCGTCTCGGTCCCGGCGACGAGGGCGACGGCGTCCGGCGTGCGGTCGACCTGCTGCTCGAAGAGCTGGTGGAGCCCCACGCCCTCGGGGATCGGCGCGGCGGTCTCGTTCCACGCGACGAGGAGCGTGCGGCGCTCGGCCTCGTCGAGCAGCGACACATCGCCGAGCTTCGCGGCGGGATCGCGCGCGAACGCCTCGAGGATGGTCACGAGGTGGGCGAGGACGCGATCCACGGTGGCGGCGTCGAAGCGGCGCGCGTCGTGGCCGATGTTCAGCATCAGCGTCTGGCGCAGGGCGCCGAGGAGCGTGAGCGGGTACGGCGGCGTTTCGAGGGTCGACCCCTCGCTGATCGCGGTGCGCTTCTGCGGTCCCGACGGCCCCTTCCCTGCCCCCACCTGCTGCGGCGCCGTCGTCGGATCGATCGGGTAGTTCTCGAAGACGACGAGGCTCTCGAACAGCGGCGTTCCCCGGGGGATCGCGCTCCAACCGTGCACGTCGACGAGCGGGCTGTACTCGAACTCGGTGAGCTCGCCCTGGGCCCGGTGGAGCGCGGTGAGCCACGCGAGGACGGTCTCGCCCTGCGGCACCCGCACGCGCACCGGAACGGTGTTGATGAACAGGCCCACCATCCGATCAATGCCGGCGACCGGCGCCGAGCGGCCGGAGACCGTGGCGCCGAAGAGCACGTCGTCCTCGCCGCTGTAGCGCGCGAGGAGGAGCGCCCACGCGCCCTGCAGGAGGGTGCTCAGGGTGAGGTTGTTGCGGCGGACCAGCTCCTGGATCGACACGAGCGACGCGCCGCTGATCTCGCGCTTGCGCTCGCCGAAGCGCGGCGCGCCTGCGACGAGCGCAGCGACGTTCCCCCCGGGCAGCGCCGTCGGCGCCGTGAGGCCAGCGAGGCGGGCCCGCCAGAAGGCCTCGGCCTTGCTGGCGTCCTGCTTTTGCAGCCATGCGACGTAATCGCGGTACGAGCGCGCGCGCTCGAGCTGGAGCTCGCGACCATTGATCCTCGCGTTGTACAGGCCGAAGACCTCGAACAGCAGAATCGGGTTCGACCAGCCGTCGAGGATGAGGTGATGGGAGCTCCAGAGGAAGCGATAGGCGTCCTCGTCGAGCCGAAGAAAGGCCAGCCGCAGGAGGGGCGCGCGGGTGAGATCGAAGCCGCGGCGCCGATCTTCCTCGGCGAACGCCGCGACGCGGGCCGCCTGCTCCGCCGCGGGTAGGCCGCGGAGATCGACCTCGGTCACCGGGACCTTCACTCGCTTCCAGACGACCTGCATCGGCTGCTCGAGCTTTTCCCAGACGAAGGCCGTGCGCAGGGCGCCATGGCGATCGACCACCTCCTGAAAGGCGCGCACAAGAGCCTTCGTGTCGACGTCGCCCCGCAGCGTCCACCCCGCCTGAACGAAATACGCGCCTGGCTCCGATGCCTCGGAGGCAACCAGCGATTGGTACAGGATACCCTGCTGCAGGGGAGCGAGCGGATAGATGTCTTCGAGGTTGTTCCGGCTCATCTCAGCGTTGCGGCCCACGGGACGGGGGGTGTCGGCGATCGGGATTCAGGGGGGTTGCACGTTAGTTTCGAGCATCGCGCGCTGTCAAGCGCGACGCCCCGGCGCTGGCCGCCGCACGAACTCGGTTCGCGGCGAATTCATGCAAGGATAACGACGAGCTCCTGCCGGTGGCGCCGCCGACCCGCGCGCCCCCGGACCGATCGCCTTCGGAGCCATGTTGAATTCGAATTTCGACATCAAATTCAACAGATTCCGCTTCATCAGCAGGGATCGTCGACTGCGCGCACCGCCGACTCTATGCCATGGGCCGGGGAATAGCCCATCACCTCGCGAGCGCGTCCATCGTCGACCATGCACACGTAGCGAATGTGATCGAGCTCGGGCGCCGGGAACGAGGTGGCGCGGTACTGCCAGAGGCGCTTGATGATGCCTTGAGCCAGGAAGTGCGGTATCGCCATTCGCTGCCTGCCGGTGAGCGAGATCAGGCGCGAGAGCGGCAGCGGCGGCGGCCCAGCCACATTGAAGATCCCGCGAATCGACGGGCGAAGCGCGGCGATTATCGCCGATACCACATCATCCTGGTGGAGGACTTGCACCATGGGATCGAACCCCATCAGCGTGGGTATCACGTTGAGACGAAGGTAGTTGGAGGGCGCGTTGCGGACCCCACCGACGATGTGGACGGGGCGGAGGATCACCGTCTCTGTCTCGGGGCGCTTCCAGAAGAACGATTGCGCCAGCATGTCGACCTCGATGAGATCGCGGATCTCGCTGAAGGCCGCGCCGCCGAGGAGAGGCGCCTCCTCGGGCAAGAACTGCGGGTTGTCGGGGCGCGGGCCGTAGACGTTGGCGCTCGAGAGGACGACCAGCTTGGGGACGTCGTACTGAGCGACGAACTCGAGCAGGCGCTGGAAGCCGGCGACGTTCCAGCTGTGGTGCTCGGCCGCGCTGGCCCGCGGATCGTGCATGACCCCGAGGTGGACGACCGCCGCGAGCTTCTGCTGACGGAAAATGTCCTGGGTCTTCTTGCGGCGGATGTCGAAGCGATAGTGCTGGACATCCTTGGGGCGGCCCTCGAACTCGCGTCGATCGATGCCGATGACGCGGCCGTCGCGGTGGAGCACGCGGCAGAGGCGCTTGCCCAGGCGACCGCAGATACCGGTGATCAGGATCGGCGGGGCGTCCACCTCTTCGCCGAGCGGCGGCGGGCGGCGCGACTGTCGCTGCGGGGGGCGCGGCGGCGGCGACGACGGGAGGTGCACCTGCGGAGGCACGCTGAGCGGCGTTTCATCGCGGTTCATGGGAACGGACCGTGGCGCCGGGTCCGGCCGATCGTCAAGACTTCTTGTTTCGGGATCCCCTGCGAGGAGGGGCCCGATCGGGCAGCAGGGCTCTCCTTCGTCTCGACGCGTCAGCGCGCAAACACCCGCTTTCGTCGCCGGAGGGCTGCGATTCGTGGGGCGTTGGAGTAGCTTGGCGCCCCACCCCATGGCCAACTCGAAGGCTCTCGCCCGGCTCAGTCATTTCGCCACGCACGACGCTCTCCCGGTCGCCCGGCTCGGCGCCGACGCGGTGCGCGAGGCGCTCGACGACTTCACGACTCGCCTCCTCGGTCGCGACTTCGAGGAGCGGCTCGCGCGCGTCTCGGTCGCGATGGGGAGCGGCGGCGTCGATCCGTTCGGCCTCGATCCCTCGTGGGCGAAGTACGCGGTCGGCGTCGCGGCGTTCTTCCATCGCTTCTATTTTCGCACCGCCGTGCACGGGATCGATCGCGTGCCGAGCGGCCGTGTTCTCCTCGTGTCGAACCACTCGGGGCAGCTCCCGCTCGACGGGATGATCCTCGGCGCGTCGATGTTCCTCGACTCCGAGCCTCCGCGGATCGTGCGGAGCATGGTGGAGAAATGGACGCAGACGCTGCCCTTCATTTCCACGATGTTCTCGCGCGTGGGGCAGGTGGTCGGCGTGCCCGAGAACGCGCGGCGGCTGCTCGATCTGGGCGAGGCGATCCTGGTGTTCCCCGAGGGCGCGCGCGGGATCTCGAAGAGCTTCGCCAATCGCTACAAGCTGGGCGAGTTCGGCCTCGGCTTCATGCGCCTCGCGCTCGAGACCGATACGCCGATCGTGCCAGTCGCGGTGATCGGCGCCGAGGAGCAGTACATCTCGTTCGGCAACTTCGGCGCTCTGGCGAAGGCCTTCGGGATGCCGAACTTTCCTATCTTGCCGCAGTTCCTGCTGCCGGGTGGGCAGCTACCCTTGCCGACGAAATACCGCATCTACTTCGGAGAGCCGATGGCGTTCGAGGGTGATCCCGACGACGACGACGCCGTCATCGAGGAGAAGGTCGCCAAGGTGCGGGGGACGATCCAGTCGATGCTCAACCGCGGGCTGAAAGAGCGGCGTTCGATCTTCTGGTGAGGGGCCGAAACGCACGACGCCGTCAACCTCGCGATTGACGGCGTCCGCGGCCGCGGTGCGGCGGCTGATCAGCGCTTGTGGGCGTCGGTGTCTTCTTCGATGAGCTCGGCGTCGTCGACCTCGGCGATTTCGTCGCCGCCGTCGTCGGGCGCGTGGGCGGCCACGGGCGCATGAGCCGGGTGGGCCGGCTGCGGGGGCTGCGGCGCCGCGTAGGCCGGGTAAGCCTCGGGCGGGTAGTAGCCCTGGGGGGCCGCCGGGGCCGCGTGCGGATCGTACGCGGGGGGCGCGTAGCCGGGAGCCGGCGGGTAGCCCTGCTGCTCGTAGCCGGACTGCGGCTGCGCGTACTGCGGGGCCTCGTAGCCGGCCTGCGGATGGGCCGGCGGGGCCTGCTGGGCGTCGTGACCGGGCTCGGGGTAGTAGCCCGGCTGGGGCGCCTGCGGGTAGCCCGGGTAGCCGCCCTGCGGCGGCGCTTCGTAGGCGGGCGGAGCGTACTGCGCGTGCTCCGGCGCCGCGTAGGCGTGGGGATCGTGAGCTACGGGCGCGGGGTACGCCGGCGGCGCATGCGCCGCGGCATCGCCGGTCGCATCGAGGTGCGCCGGCTGCGGCTCCGCGCCGCCAGCCAGCTCGGCGTGCGAGAAGCCGCGCGGCGGGCCGTCAGCGGTGTTCTCGACGTCCTCGTCGTGCGAGCGGCCCGACGACGGCGGGGGCGCCGACGGCGTGGTCGAGACGGCCACGGGCGCGGCGATCGACGCGGGCGCGGCGATCGACGCGGGCGCGCCGACCGGAGGGGGCGCCGACGGCGAGCGCGGGGCCGCCGCGAGGCCGCCCTGGGGCGGCGGCGGCGCGCGCTTGAGCTTGCCGGCCTTGGCGCGATCGAGGCCCGCGGTGGCCTCGGTGTCGCCGGCCTTCATGCGGAGCACGCGGCGCCACGCATCGGCGGCCTCGCGGGCGTCGCCGAGGTCTTCCTCCCAGATGCGGGCGACCTTGCGCGCCAGCTCGGCGCGGAGCGCGGGATCACGGCCGCGGAGGATCTGATCTTCGTAGAGCTGGATCATCCCGCGGTGATCGCCGAGCTCGAGCAGGAGGCTCGACAGATCGTTCATCACGTCCTGATCCGAGGGGGACAGGTCGTGGAGCTTCTTGAGGTCGACGGCGGCGCCCTTGCGATCGCCGACGACGTCGCGCCGGAGCTTGGCGCGACGGTGCAGGAGCTTGCGCACGAGCGGGCCGTCGAAGACCTCGTCGAGGGCGCGGCTGAGCGTGGCCTCGACGCGCGCGATGTCGTTGACCTCGCGGCCGAGCTGCTCGAGGGCCTCGAGCGAGGCGTCGTCGACGTGCGTTATCAGCGCGTCGCCGATCCAGCCGAAGGCCTTGTTGACGTCGAGCAGATCGTGGTGCGCGAGCGTGGCGGCGCGGCGGAGGAGCGCGCCGCGGGTGCGGCCGCCGTCACGCGAGCCCTGCCCGCCGGCCGCGAGCGCGTCGGCGAGGATGGCGCGGAGCGCGGTGCCGCCGGCGCGATCGTCGCCGAGGCGAGCCGCGGCTTCGAGGGCGCTGATGGTGTCTTCCTGGACGCCGCCGCCGAGGGCGAGCTCGAAGAAGCTGCGGGCGCGATCGTTGGCGCCGCGCTCGGCGGCGACCTGCGCGGCTCGAGCGAGGGCGACGAGGCGATCGGCCGGGACGCGGCAGCGGCCGACCTGACGCTCGTAGAGATCGATCACGTGCCCCGGCGCCTGCGTCAGCGCGGCGAGGCGCGTGAGCAGCGGCTCGACGTCCGTGGGCGGGACGCTGGTGAGCGCCGATTCCCCGTGCTGCATGGCCTCGAGCGGATCGACGCCGGCCTGGACCTGGACCTCGGCCTGGCGAACGAGCTCGCTGGCGCGCGCGAAGCCCGACGCCTCCTTGCCGAGGATGTCGTGGGCCACGCCGAGGGCATCGAGATCCTTGAGCTTGATCGCGATCTGCTCGAGCTTCTCGGCGAGCTCGCGATCGGCGCCGCGCGAGCGCGCGAGCTCCATCGCGACGCGGGCGGCGTCGCTGTCGCGGCCGATGTCGAGGAAGCGGAGGAAGGCCGAGCGGAGCGCCTCGTTGCGCTGCGGGCCCGACGCCGACTCGTTCCAGGCGACGAGCTTGGTGGCGACGATCCCCTTCCAGCCGAGCTTGTCGCCGAGCGCGACGTACGCGACGCGGCACGGCTCGTCGCCCTGATCGGCCATCTTCTCGAGGGCGGCGAGGGCTTCGTCGCCCTTGTTGAGCCGGAGCTCGAGGATCTCGGCGAGGCGCACGCTGAGGCGCGAGGCCTCTTCTTCGTCGCCCTCGACCTCGATCAGCGTCGTCATCAGCGCGGCGACGCGCGGCCAGTCCTCGACCTCTTCGCAGAGCTTCTGGAGGCGGGCGATGGCGTCGAAATCCTCGGGATCGGCCTCGTGGACGATCTCGAGGGCCTTGATCGCGCCGCGCGGGTTGGCGAGCGGCCCCTCGTAGAGCTGGGCCGCGCGCTGGGCGAGCTCGACGCGCTCCGGGCCTTCGGAAAGCGGGATTTCACGCTCGAGCGCGGCGGCCGCGCCCTGGTGGTTGCCGCGGCGCTCTTCGAGATCGGCGATGGCGTGGAGGGCGACGCGGCTCTTCGGATCGAGGCTCTTGAAGATCGCCTCGTAGCGATCGATCGCGCCCTCGACGTCGTCGGTGCTCTCGGCCAGGACCGAGGCCTCGCGGAGCGCGATCTCGAGCTTCTCGGCCGGGTTCTTCGTGGCCGCGCCGAGCCGACGGAGGAGCGCGACCTGCTCCTGGTAATCGCCGCGCTCGCCGGCGTCCTCCACCAGCTTGGCGAGGGCCTCGGCGTCGTCGCCGTCGGCGAGCAGTAGCAGCAAGCTCTCGCGCGCGCCCTCGCGATCGCCGAGGCCGGCCTGGATGTCGGCGGCGGTGCGGCGCGCGACGATGCGGCGCGCTTTGTCGTTTAGCTTCTCGGCGCGGCTGAGCAGGAAGCGCACGAGATCGGGCTCGCGCCCGTCGCGGCGGTACTGCTCGTCGAGCGCCTGCGCGTAGCTGTCGTTCGCCGGATCGATCTCGGTCGCCTGCTCGAGCTTGACGATGGCGCTGCCCGCGTCGCCGGCCTTGAGCAGGAGGTCTGCGGCCTGCGCGAAGAGCGTCGCCTGCTGCTTCCCGTCGGAGAGCTGCGCGCGCTGATCGAGGGCGTTCGCCGCGTCGGCGAAGCGGCTCGCCGCGATGTAGGCCTTCTCGGCCATCTCCCAGATCTTGGCTTGCCCGATGGCCTCGGCCGCCTCGGCGAACGACTCGCCGGCGCCGCCGGGATCGTTCGTCTTCAGGCGGAGCTCGCCGAGCTTCTGGAGCAGGCCGCCGCGCACCGTCGGCTCGGTGATGCCGGAGATGCTGTCGGCGATGACCGAAGCGGCGAGGTCGAAGCGCTCGCCTTTTTCGTAGAGCTTGACGGCGGTCTGGATCGCCGTCTCGTCCTCGGGGGAGAGGTTGGCGATGCGGGCCCAGGCCTCGGCCGCCGCGGCGGGATCCTTGCGCTTGGTCTCGTGGAGCGCCGCGAGCTTCTTTTCGAGGGCGATCTTCTGCTCGACGTCGAGCGTGCCCATCGCCTCTTGCTCGAGGACCGTCGCGAGATCGTCCCAGCGGGCGCCGCGCTCGAGGAGGCGGCGGAGCTGATCGCGCGCCTGCTCGTCGCCGCGATCGATCTGGCAGACCTGTTTCCAGGCCTGGATCGCGGTGTCGATGTCGCGGAGCTGCGACTCGCACAGACCGGCGACGTCGCGGAGCTGGGCCTTGCGCGTGTCGGCCGAGACCGAGGAGACGCGCGACGCCGCGAGGAGCACGTCGCGCAAATCGGCGTACATGCGCTTCTGGCGGAGGTGCTCCTCGACCCATGACAGGGCCTCGGAGTTGGCGGGATCGATCTTCAGCGCCTCGCGGAACTTCGCGAGCGCCTGGGGCTTCCGGTTCTTCTGCGACTCGGCCTGCGCCTCTTCGAGGAGCTGCCCGATGCTGGCGGTGGCGACCGGCTCGGCCCCGCCCGACGGGGGATCGGCGACGGGCGCCTGGCCCGGCTGCACGGCCTGGAACGAGGGCCGCGACGCCGAGCCGACGGGCTGCTGCTGGAACGACGGAGCGCCGCCTTGCGGAGCACCGAAGGTGGGCGCGACGGGGGGCTGCGAGGCGCCCGGTTGCTGCTGCTGAAACGCGGCCGCCGCGGCGGGCATCACCGGCGCGTTGTACGAAGGACGCGAGGCGCCGGGCGCCGACGGCATCCCACCGGGCATCGACGGCGGCGCCTGTGGGGGCAGCGAGCTGCCCGCCTTGTTGCGCGCCTCGCCGGCCATGAAGCCGCCGGGGTTCGCCTGGAGGTAGGCCGCATAGCGCGGACCGAGCTCCTGGATGCGACCGAGCTTGCCCGCGTAGTAATCGGCGAGCTGCATCGCGCGATCGTTGCCGGGGACGGCCTTCAGCGCCGACACCGAGTACGACAGGCCGTACTCGCCGTCGTACGTCTCGGCGAGCGAGACGAAGAGCTGCGCCGACTCTTCGCGCTCGGGCTGCGGGACCAGCTCGCCGGCGCTGATGCGCTCGAGGATGACGACGCCGACCTCTTGCTTGAGCGCGGTGTCGTCGGGGCGCACCTGGCGGGCGCTGCGCAGCGCCTGCGTGGCGCCGGCGAGATCGCCCGCGCGCCGCCGGATCTCGGCCTCGTCGCGGTAGAGCGCCAGCTTGCGATCGGGATCGTCGACGAGCGCCTGCTCCATGCCGAAGTAGGGCACGGCCTCGGCCCACTGCTGCTGCTGCTTCAGCATCTCGCGGGCGGCGTAGATCGCGTAGGCGTGCTGCGGATCGAGCTCGGCCAGGCGGCGCCAGTTTTCGAGGGCGCGCTCGGGCCTGCCGAAGGGCGGATCGCTCCACAGGCGGCCGAGCTCTTCATGCATCGCCGTGAGCTGCGACCGCACCTCGGGCCGCTCGTTCAGCAGCGGCGTCAGCGATTTCACGAGGCGCTCGAGCAGCGCGACGACGGCCTTCTGATCGCCCTTGTCGCGGTAGAGCTGCGCGAGACGATCCGCCGCGCTGCGCGCCGTCGGATCCTTCTCGATCGCTCCCATGAGCGTGCGCGCGGCGTGGTGGGCGTCGCCGATCGTCGTCGACCAGACGTTCGCCGCCTCGCTCAGCCAGTGCGCGGCGTAGGCCGGGTCGGTCGTCGCGGCACCGACCTTCTCGAGCAGAATGGCGTAAGCCCGTGGGTCCTGCGTGCCCGCGCGGTGCGCGTAAGCGAGCGCCTCCTCATCGTGCGGGTTCGCGACCAGGCGCTGGATGAGCGTTTCCATCTCCCGAGGATCCATGGTTTCGCGGGGAAGTTACACGGACCCATCCGCCCCGTACAGGGAATCCACGGCCGATTGGAACACCGCGAAAAAGCCCGGCTTTCTCGCGGCGATTTGCCCTTCGACGCCTCGCGTGAAGACGCCGGGTCGGCGCGTCACGAGCCTCGCTCTCACCTACTTCTCACCTACTCCTCACCTACTTCTCACCTACCAGAGCACGTCCTGGTCCTCGACGACGCCGAGGGCGCGTGCAAGGACGAGTGGATCGCGCCCAGGCACGCGGATCGTGCCCGAGAAGCACCCCACCGGCTGGATGAACCGCGAGGTGATCACGCCGAAGTTCTTGTGCTCCTGGTGGATGGCGCCGGGCTCGAAGCGGAGGTCGACGCTGTCGTCCGCGGTGCGCACGATCCACGGATCGCCGGGGTGCTTGGCGTCGAAGGTGAAGCGTCCTTCGGCGAGCGGGTGGAGCGCGCCGTCGATCCAGAGCGCGCACTCCGGCTCGCCGACGAAGCCCTCCACGAGGTTCAACCCCACGCGCTCGCCGCTCTCGGCGCGGCCGAGAAGGTACGCCCATTTCCACGCAGTGCGCCGCGCGAGATACCCGTGCGTGTAGTCGTAGCCACCGAGCCCGCCGTCGAGCGTGAACCTTCGGTTCGCGACCGTCGCCGAGCCCGTCACCGCGAGCAGCGCGCCCTTCTCGGTGGTGTTGACGAGGCCAGGCGCGCCGAGGCTCGCGACGACGCCGATCGGCGGCGGCGCGCTCGATCCGTCGAGGTGCGCGTCGATCACCACGTCGCCGGCGCGCACCGCGAGCGAGTAGCCGCTCGCGCCCGCGGCGCGCGTCCAGGTGATCGAGGCGCGCTGCAGAGGCGACGAGAACCGCGACGACGCGCCCTCGCGCGGCGACCCGTTCACCGAGGCGAACGCCGCCGGACCGAGGAGCGACACGTCGGCGAGCATGCGCCCCGAGGCGCGATCGAACGCGAACACGAAGGCGCTCGACGCGTAGCCGAGCTTGATGATCGCGGCGCCGACGAAGAGATCGCCCGCGGCGATCGCCGCGTAGATCCAGCGCTTCTCGTGCGCGACGCGGAAGAGGTGGCCGCCGATAACCGGCAGCCCGCCCACCTCGAGCGCCGCGAGATCGACGCGCGGGGGCAGGCCGCCGCGAAACGAGCCGGCGAGGACCGCGCCGCTCAGGGGGTGGAGAACCGAAGACGGCGGAGCTTCGAGGGTGCGCATACCCCGGGAATAGCAGGCTCCACGTCGTTCGAGAACCGATCGCAGCCCCTCCGGGATCGACTATGCTGCCCGGCCATGATCGACGCCATCGTCTCCCCTCCCCACCCGGTCAACGAGCCCATCCTCGACTACGCCCCCGGCAGCGCCGAGCGCGCGGCGCTCAAGGCCGAGCTCGCGCGTCGCGCGGCCGAGACGATCGAGATCCCGATGGTCATCGACGGCAAAGAGGTGACGACCGGCGAGCTCCAGGACGTGCGCTCACCGCACCGTCGCGGGCTGCTCCTCGCCCGCGCTCACCAGGGCACCGTCGCGCACGTCGAGCAGGCGATCGCCGCGGCCAAGCGCGCTCACGACGGCTGGTCGTCGATGCCGTGGACGGCGCGCGCCAGCGTGTTCCTCAAGGCCGCCGATCTCCTGGCGACCCGGCTCCGGCCCACGATCTGCGCCGCGACGATGCTCGGCCAGAGCAAGACCGCGCACCAGGCCGAGATCGACGCCTCGTGCGAGCTCATCGATTTCCTCCGCTTCAACGTCCACTTCGCGCGGCAGATCGCGGCCGAGCAGCCCATCTCCAGCCCCGGCGTCTGGAACCTGGTCGAGCCCCGCCCGCTCGAGGGGTTCGTCTTCGCGAGCACGCCGTTCAACTTCACCGCCATCGCCGGTAACCTCCCCGCCGCGCCCGCGCTGATGGGCAACACCGTGGTGTGGAAGCCCGCCGCCAACGCGCTCTACTCCGCGCACTTCGTGATGGAAACGTTCCGCGAGGCCGGCCTCCCCGACGGCGTGATCAACCTGGTGATGGGCCCGCCCGAGGCCATCTCCAACGCCTGCCTCGATCACCCCGATCTGGCGGGCGTGCACTTCACCGGATCCACGGGCGTGTTCCAGTCGATGTGGCGGCGCGTCGGCGAGAACATCGCCCGCTACCGCAGCTACCCGCGCCTCGTCGGCGAGACCGGCGGGAAAGACTTCGTCTTCGCGCACCCGAGCGCCGATCTCGAGGCCCTCGCCGTCGCGCTCGTGCGCGGCGCATTCGAATACCAGGGGCAGAAGTGCTCGGCCGCGTCGCGCGCGTACATCCCGAAATCGATCTGGCCCGCCGTCAGATCACGCATGCTCGACCTCATCGCCACCATCCGCGTCGGCGACGTGTCGGACTTCCGCAACTTCATGGGCGCCGTGATCGACGAGCGCGCCTTCGCGCGGATCACCGGCTACATCGGCGAGGCGCGCGGCGACACGGCGTGCAGCATCCTCGCCGGCGGCGGCGCGAAGAGCGACGTTGGCTTCTTCGTCGAGCCGACGGTGATCGAGACGACCGATCCGCGGCACCGCCTGATGCGCGAAGAGATCTTCGGGCCGGTCCTCACGGTGTGGGTCTACCCCGACGGAGGCGAGGCGAGCGCGCTCGAGCTCTGCGACACGACGGCCCCGTACGCGCTGACCGGCGCGATCTTCGGAAACGATCGCGTCTTCGTCGAGCGCGCGATGCGGTCGCTGCGCTTCTCGGCGGGCAACTTCTACATCAACGACAAGCCGACCGGCGCCGTCGTCGGGCAGCAGCCGTTCGGCGGCGCGCGCGCGTCGGGCACCAACGACAAGGCGGGCAGCGCCCTCAACCTCTACCGGTGGATGTCGCCGCGCACGATCAAGGAGACGTTCGCGCCGTCCCGCAAGCTCGGCTATCCGTTCCTCGGCGCCGAGTAGCCCGCGCGCTTCAGGCGAGGAGCGCGGGGGCGAGGATCCGCTGCAAGGCGACCTGGGTCTCGCGCTGCCGCGGGAGCCGCGCGCCGATCGAGGTGACATAGAACGTCTCACCGCAGACCTCGATCGCCGAGGCGTAGAGATCGTCGCCGTGGGTCACGTCGTCGACCAGGGCCTCGGGGAAGCCGTGCCCGATTCCATCGCCCCCGTAGACCGGGCCGAGCGACGCCAGGCCCTGCAGATCGTAGCCCTGGCCGGCGGCCGCCACGAGGAAGCCGTCCTCGTTGGCGATGGCCACGGCGTGCACGTCGCGCCCCTGCAGCGCGGCGCGCAGGTAGAGGTTCGCGGCCTCCAGCGGGCTATCGCTGCGGTTCTTCCGGCGCTCGGGGATCGACTCGGGGCCTCGGTCTTGGTGCATGCGTCATCGTGCCTCACGCGGCGCGGCGACCCAAGAAAGCGGCGATCGCCCCGCGCGATCCTTGGGCCGTGAGAGAGAGCACGACCCGGACTTGTCTGCGATCGGGCGGAGGTGTAGGAAGCCCTTTCCTTGACGAGCGAGCGACGATGAATTCGTCGTGACGCCGAAAGAAAGAATTTGGAGGCGCTATGAGGTCGAAGCATTTCTTGGGTCTGTGTTTCGTGGGTAGTTTCGCGGCGATGGCGCTCGTGGGGACGGGCTGCGGCGGCGGCACCACCAGCACCAGCACCACGGGCGCGGGTGGCGGCGCGGAGGGCGGCGGCTCGTCGGTGACGACGGGCTCGAACACCACGACCGGCAGCAACACCACCACGGGGTCGATGACGACCACCTCCACGACGACCGGCTCGAACACGACCTCGTCGGGCGCGGGCGGCTCCACCGGCAACCACGACTTCGCCAGCGCGACGCCGATCGACATCAACCCGATGGCGAACACCGCCGGCGCGCTCATCGATGCCGACACGACCACCGACTACTTCAAGATCACCGGCACCAAGGGCGAGCGCATCACCGCGGTCGTCAACGCCCAGGGCCTGGTCACCACCGCCGGGCACGATCCCAACGACGCGACCGTCATCGACACCGTCGTGACGATCTTCGACGCCAGCAAGAAGCAGATCGCGCAGGACGACGACGCGTGGCCCCGCCCGAGCACCGACTCGCAGGCCTTCACCGTCCTCCCCGCCGACGGCGACTACTACGTCACCGTGACCAACTTCTGCACCGCGTTCTCGTCGGTCGCGGGCGCCTGCACCAACGCCGGCAACGTCACCACGTTCGACTACGAGCTCTTCGTGGCCGACGTCGACAAGCTCAACGCCCCCGAGATCAACGAGGGCGCCGAGCCGAACGACGACACCGCGAAGGCCGTCAAGGTCGCCTACAAGGTCCCGACGATGGGCACGGCCGGCAACTACGGCATCACCATCCTCGACGGCAGCTTCCAGACCGCCACCGACACCGACGCGTACTCGCTCGCGATCCCGGCCGACACCAAGTTCGACGCCAACCAGCGCGCGCACGCGGAGTTCTGGGTCCAGCCGATCACGGCCAACAACGGCACGGGCGCGGCCACCAACGCCAAGCTCTGGGTCGTCGACGCCGACGACATCACCAAGCACATCGCCGAGGTCGACCAGGTCAACTACTCGGACGGCGACAACCAGGCGAGCGGCCCGATCGCCATGTCGGTCCCCGTCGTAGCGGGCCACTCGTACTACCTCTTCGTGAAGCACGGCATCGAGGCCTCGGTCCCGCTGCAGGACTACTACTTCATCAAGCACTTCATCGGCAGCTACTACTACGGTCAGCTCGAGAAGAGCCCCGACGTGAACAACACGGTCCTCACGGCCGAGACGCTCACCACGCCGGCGATGGTCACGGCCGGTAACTACTTCGTCGACGGCAACATCTCGACGCCCGTCGACGTCGACTACTACACGATGGACGTGGCCACGGGCGCCGTCAGCGCCACGCTGTTCTGCGACGCGCAGCGCTCGGGCTCGGGCCTCCGCAACGCGAAGTTCAGCCTCCTCAAGACGGACGGCTCGGCCCTCGGGACCGGCAACGTCCTCGCGGAGCTCCCCAACAAGGACGTGTTCATCGGCGGCATGACGCCGGTGACGCTCCCCGCCGGTACGACCAAGGTCGTCCTCAAGGTCGAGGCCGGATCGCAGGATCCGCTCGTCACGGGCACGTACTACCACTGCTCGATCGGCGTCGCGGCTCCCGTTCCCTGAGCTGAGACTTCGTCTCTGACACGCACGCGCGGCGCGCTCCCCTCGGGGGGCGCGCCGTCGCTTTTCCATGATCCCGACGTCGAGTGAAGCCCGCGCGCGCCCGTGATATGGGGCCGCCCATGCGGATCCGCTCCTTCGCGCTGCTCTTCCCCGTCCTCGCGCTCGGCGCCTGCGGCCCGGCCCCCGAGCCGGTCACGCCGCCTGGGCCCACGCCGCCCACGGTCGTCGGCGGCAGCGCGTCGTCGGTGTCGGCCGCCCCTGCCCTCGGCCCTGACGTCCGCCCCAGCGCCGACTTCGATCCCGTCGCCGTGGGCATGTCGGTCGACGGCGCAAAGCGGCTCTGCGACGAGCACCTCAAGGCCGCGCAGGCGCTCGTGGAGCGCATCAAGACGCTGAAGGGCGCCGCGCCCGCGCAGCTCACCTACGATGCGGTGCTGGGCCGCTTCGACGACGTGGTGCTCGAGGTCGACAGCGCCGGCGAGTTCAACCAGCTCACCGCCGTCGCGCACCCCGACGTCGCCGTGCGCGAGGCCGCGAAGCTCTGCGAGCCGCGCGCCGACGCGTTCCTCACGGGGCTCTACCTCGACGCCGATCTCGCGGGCGTGATCCGCGCCTACGCCGCGAAGAGCGAGCCGCTCGACGGCGAGCGCAAGAAGCTGCTCGTCGAGGTGCTGCGCGACTTCCGCAGGAACGGCCTCGATCTCGGCCCCGATCAGCAGAAAGAGCTGCGCCGGATGAGCGAAGAGATCATCCACATCGGCCAGGACTTCGAGTCGAACATCGCCTCGTCCGCGGGCCACATCGAGGTCAAGGCCGACGCGCTCAAGGGCCTCCCGCCGGAGTACATCGCCAAGCACCCGGCGAAGAACGGCAAGATCGAGATCGGGATCGACTACCCCGACTACTTCCCGTTCGTGACTTACTCGACGGATCGCAAGGCCGCGACCGAGCTCTACGTGAAGTTCTCGAACCGCGGCGGCGAGGAGAACGTGAAGCTCCTCGAGCGGCTGCTCAAGCTCCGCAGCGACAAGGCCAGGCTCCTCGGCTACGCGTCGTGGGCCGACTACGTGCTCGAGCCGCGCATGGCGAAGGACGCGAAGACCGTGAAGGCGTTCCTCGGTCAGATCCGCGAAGCGCTGCGCGCCCCGGCGAAGATCGAGTTCGCCGAGCTGATGAAGGAGCACGTGAAGCAGCTCGGCAAATCGACGGACAAGCTGCCGCCCTCGGAGCGCTACTTCCTCCAGGACCGCGTCAAGAAGGAGAAGTACAAGCTCGATACGCAGGAGCTGTCGAGCTACCTCGAGATCGGCGCCGTCAAGAAGGGCCTCCTCGACATCACCGCGAAGATGTACGGCCTCGACTACAAAGAGGTCCCCGCGAAGGCCTGGCACCCCGACGTCACGGCGTACGAGGTCTCGTCGGGCGGCAAGCTGATCGGGAAGTTCTACCTCGATCTCTACTCGCGCCCTGACAAGTTCAAGCACATGGCGATGTTCCCCGTCGTCACGTCGAAGAAGATGTCCGACGGTCGCGTCCGCCTCCCCGTCGCGTCGCTCGAGTGCAACTTCCCCAAGCCCGGCGCCGAGGCCGCGCTGCTCTCGCACGAGGACGTCGTCACGTTCTTCCACGAGTTCGGCCACGTGCTCCATCACCTGCTCACGCGGTCGGAGCTCGCGCACTTCTCGGGGACCAACGTGGTGCGCGACTTCGTCGAGGCCCCGTCGCAGATGTTCGAGGAGTGGCCGTGGTCGCGCGAGGTGCTCGATCTGTTCGCCGTGCACCACACGACCGGGAAGAAGATCCCCGACGATCTCTTCAACGCGCTGCAACGCGCACGAGGCTTCGGAAAGGCCCTGGAGACGCAGCGCCAGCTCGTCTTCGCGACGCTCGATCAGGAGTACCACACGCGCGCGCCCGGCTTCGACACCACGGCCGTCTACGAGGAGGTGACCAACGCCAACGACTCGTTCGCCTACGTGAAGGGCGTGCACTTCCAGTCGAGCTTCGGCCACCTCATCGGCTACGACGCCGGCTACTACAGCTACCAGTGGGCGCTCTCGCTCTCGCGCGACGTGCTCACCCGCTTCCGCAAGGAGGGCCTGCTCAACCCGGTGGTCGCGAAATCGTGGCGCGACGAGGTGCTCTCGAAGGGCGGTGGCGAGGACGAGCAGGCGATGGTGACGAAGTTCCTCGGCCGCGCTCCCAATACGGACGCCTATCTCGCGTACATCAAGGGCGAGGCCCTCTGAGAAGCGAGCGGAGCGGGAAAAGAAGGGGAATTTAACGCTCAGGCGCGGAGACGCAGAGGCGCAAAAAGGCGCGGAGAAGATCCGGAGTTTTTCACCTCCGGATCTTTTTTTTGCGTCTCCGCGTCTTTGCGCCGCTGCGTCGAGATCCGGTGCTCGTCTGCGAGATCCGCGCATCGAGCACCGCGGGCGTCGCGAGAGCTACGGCTGGATCGCGATGCCGAGCTCGTCGCGCAGGGCATGGTGTTCGTCGGACACTGTGAAGCCGACGAGGTCGGCGATCTTGTCGTCGGCCGACACGAGGCCGAGGGGATCGCTGCGGAGCACGGTGGCGACGACCTCGAGATCGCCGGCGAGGAGGAAGCCCGCGCGCGTGGCGCAGCGCTCGACGGCGCCGACCCAGCCCGCGATGTCGGCGCGCACGCGGGCGGCCTCGAACGCGACGACGGCCTTCCCGAGCTCGGCGCGCGTGGCGTCGTCGAGGTGCTGCTCGAGGCGCAGGGCGAGATCGTTCACCACGGCGGCCGACGCGGCGGGCACCGGCAGATCGGGGATGGCGATCTTCACGGCCGCGAGGAAGCAGGCCGAGAGCTCGTCGATCGACGAGTAGTACAGCACGAGCTGGTGCGCGCCGACGTGGTACGCGAGGTGACGGCCGGCGAGGAACGCGAGCTCCGACAGCGATCGTCCGCGGAGCACGCGCCCGCCCGCGAGCGCCGTCGGCTCCACGGCGATGATCGTCGCGAGCCCGACCGTCGCGTCGTCGTGGAGGTAGATCGCCGGCGGCGCGACGCCGAGGAAATGGCTCGCCCACTTGAACGAGCGCACGATCGAGATCGTCGTCTTCGCGGGATCTTGCCGCGCGGCCGGATCGAGCTTGGGCAGCCGCCCTTCGTCCTCGAGCTGCGAGAGGCGCGCGGCGATCGCCGCCGGCGTGATCGTCGTGAGCACCGCCTCGAGGTTGAGGTCGCGCGCCGGGGTGCGGAGCAGATCCCACCCGTCTTGCCGCATCGCGTGCAGGAGCTGCGGCACGCCCTCGGGCTTGTGCTCGTCGAAGACGAAGCGCTCGCGCGACTCGGCCTTGCGCCCCGACATCGTGACGCACGCCGCGGAGTAGGCCTGATCGGGGCGCCGCAGCTTCTGGAAGAGATCGAAGAGCGTGTGGAAGGTGCTGAGGCGCGACGGATCGAGCGCCGCCGCGGCCTGGAGGTGGACGGCCGCGCGATCGAACGCGCCGATCGATCGCGCGAGCTCGGCGGCGGTCAGGCGGCTCTGGAGCTCGCGCGGCTTCTCGGAGACGGCGTCCTCGAACGCGTCGAGCGCGAGCGCGGGATCCTCGAGGTGATCGCGGAACAGCGTCCCGAGCAGGCGACAGAGCTCCCACGTGACCTGGCTCCGCACTGCGGCGTCGGGGATGCGCGGGGCGCGATCGAGCATGCGGCGGTAGGCCTTCTCGAGCTCGCTCCACTCCTGCCTCTCGGCGAAGAAGCGCGCGATCACGGCGAGCGGCTCGAGCATGCTCGGATCGGCCGCGAGGGCCTCGTCGAAGAGCTCGAGCGCGGGCTCTTCGCGCTTGAGATCGTCGAGCAAGTAGCGGCCTAGCGCGAAGTACTGCTCGGCGCGGCCGCGGGCGTCGGCGGTGTTCTTCGCGTAGCGGCGGCGCACGTAGATCGCGTCCTCGATCGCGCCGGCCTGCTCGTAGAGGCCGCGGAGCCGCAGCAGCACGCCCGGATCGTCGGGACGAAGCTCGGCGGCGCGCTCGAACGCGGCGCGGGCGCGCACCGGATCGCCTGCGCGATCGTGCCACCGCGCCCCGAACTCCACGAGCCGAGCGAAGCGCGCCCCGGGATCGCTGATGGTCGCGAGGACGCGATCCTCGGCGATCTGCACCGCGCGCAGATCCCCTTCCGCCACGTTGAGATCGAGCAGCGCCGTCAGCGCCGTGGTGTGCGTCGACGAGATCGACAGCGCCTTCTCGAAGCTGGCGATGGCCTCGCGCCGCTTGTCTTGCCGCTGCTTGACCTGCCCGACGCGCACGTGAACGTCGGCGCGGTCGGCGCTGGCGGCGGGGCCGAGCATCCCGAACGCGCGCTTGTACGCCGCGAGCGCGCCCTCGTGATCGTTCGCCGCGGCGAGCCGCTCGCCCTCCGCGACATGGTCCGTGAACGTCACCGGAGCAGGCGGCGGAGCGGGCACGCTCGGCGCGGGCGCGGGCACGCTCGGCGCAGGCGCGGGAACGCTGGTCGACCGAGCGGCCTTCTCTTCGCTGATCGCGGACTTCGGCGGCGTCGACGCCGTGCGCGGCTCGGCGAGCATCACCCTGGGCAGCGCGGCGGTCTCGCTCTCGGGGCGGATCGATCGCGGCTCCGGGGGAACGGTGGGAGGCGCCGAGCTCCGACGAGCCTCGGGCTCGAGCGCGACCACGGGCGTCGGCGCGACCATCGGGGCCGATGGAGAAGATGGCTCGTCGAGATCGACCGAGATGCCCTCGTCGACCTCGGGCGCCGCGATCGGCGGCGCAGCTTCGATCGTCGGCGCGGGCTCGACGATCGGCGCGGCTTCGATCGTCGTGACGGGCTCGATCGCCGGGTCGGCCACCGCCGACGCGTCTGCGAGCGCGCCGGTCGCCTCGAGCACGACGAACGCATCGCGCGCCTTCACGTGCGCGAAGCACGGGACACCGACGAGCGCGCCGGAGTCGCGCACGCGCTCGAAGAAGGCCACGAGCGACAGCCCCACCGCGGGATCGGCGTCATCGAGCGCCTCGATCAGCGCCCGCGTCAGCGGCGACGTCGTCTCTTCGACGTCCGCGGTCAGCGGCCTCGCGGCGACCAGCACCTCGACGCTGGCGCCGTTCGCGCCGAGGCCGCGCAGCGAGTCCTTCGCGGCGCCGACGATCGTCGCCGAGCGAAACGGATCCTGCTCGTCGATCGCGTGACGACACTCGATCACGAACGCCACGGGGCCGGGCACGCGATCGCGGACCACCGCCGCGATGTCGCGCACCGAGTCGCCGGTCTCCGGGTTGTCGGGATCGAGGCAGAGGAACAGCTCGCCCTCGGCGCTCGCGGCGACGCGCGCCGACGCATAGAAGAGCGCGGGGGTGCCGGGCTCGAGCGGCGTCTCCTCGAAGAGCAGCTCGAGCTGCTCCGCGAGGTCGATCGCGGGGTCCAGATCGACCACGTGATAGCCGGCGTCGGGGAGGAGCAGCCGGGATCGGAGCGCATCCCCGTCGAGCGCTCCAGGCGCTGGTCGGAGGTCGGAGGTCGCCGCCGGTGCCGCGACGATCGCGAGACGCATCATCGCGGGGAATGTATCAGCAGCCACGCCGGGTTGGACCACGCCCATGATGAGCTGGGTGTGAATCTACCGCCCACGCGGTCACCTCACAGTCGCGGCACAAAACGATGGTGCACCTGGAAGTGCCGCACGCCGTGCGCCGGCACCCGTGAATCCTGCACAACACCTCACGGCACGCTGTGGCGCTGAAGTCACACGAGACCTATCCCGCTGCATTGGAAGTTGACGGATAGCGCCGTTTCGATAGAGTGGCGCCGCCGGTCCAGGGATTGCTAAGCAGTGGTCCAGGAACCGAACCCGGTACGCCGGGTGTTTCTTTTTCAAGACTAAGCCAGGTACAGGGTGCGCTCCGGGGAACCTCCGGGGCTCACAAGAGCGTTGTAAGGTGCTCGCTCGTCGAGTATCAACCGCGCCTCGTCGCCCCGTTACACTGCCGGTCGACACCCCCAAGGAGAGAACGAAAATGAACTTCAAGATTGCGATTGTTGGCGTTGCGATGATGGCTTTTGGTGGTCTCTTTGCCGTCGGCTGCGGCGCGGACGCCTGCACGCAGGCCGGTGACGACATCGCGGCGAAGCTCGCCGGCTGCCCGAAGCCCCCGGCCGTCAAGACGACGTCCAGCACCACGGCGGCTGCCCCCGCCTGCACCGACGCGGCCGGCACGATCGCGACCTGCCAGGCGGCGGCGTTCACGGCGGCTTCGTGCGACTGCATCGGCGGCGGCGATCCCACCAAGTGCATGCCGGCCGACGCGAAGAAGTTCACGGACGCCTTCACGGCCTGCAAGTGAGCACGGTCGTCGCAGCCACCCGGTAGTCTTCGCGAAAGCGCAGCTCCGGGCCTGCGACGATGAGAGGCGCGCGCGATAGTTCATCTATCGCGCGCGTTTTTTTTCGTCCACGATTTGCCGTCAGCGCCTCGCGCGTCGGCGAGTCCAGTAGAGTTCACGGAGGCGTGTCCCGTCGAGCCTGCATCCGACCGGCTGGCTCGAGTGAAGCGCCGGGATGCAGGATCAGACGATGGCCTTCGAGACACTCTCCACCTGCGCGGCGCTGGTGCTCATCGCCATCGCGTCCTCGGCGATCGGCTGCGGAGGCGACGAATGCGCGAACGCCGACGCCCACTTGACGGAGTGTCTCGCTGCGGCGACGCCGAGCTCCGCTGCGGCCAGAGCGACGACCTGCAAAGGCGAGCCGGCCTGCATCGCGGGCTGCGTCAACGGCGCGGAGTGCAGCACGCTGAAGGACTTCTACTCGACGAAGCCAACCGACGCGTCGAAGGTCCTGCTCGACTGCTACACGAAATGCCAGACGCCCTGATCTGCGGGCAAACGCGGTCAAGCGCTGCAATTTTCCGAGGCGAGATGGCCTGACAGAGCCATCGAGTCACCCGGCCTCGATCGATGTGGTTCGATAGTCACGGTACGTCGACGGCCGCTTCGCGCGATCACGGGATCAAGCCATCTGCGTTGGGCCCGGAGGACGGCAATCCGCACCACCCGGCGAGCGGGCGCGCGACGCGGGACGAGCCGGGATGGAGACGTCACCGGCGGACCCGACGCGCGACGGGGTTTGCTCCTTTCCGCGGCTTCGGGTAGCAAGCGCACGGACCGGCGCGCATCGGCGCCCAGGAGTTGGGAACAGAACGATGACCCTGCAGAGCACGCACGCCGGCACCCGGTTCATGTTGGTCGCGCTCGTCGCGCTCGTGGCGCTGGCCCGCGCCAGCGTCGGCTGCGGCGGCGCCACCGAGTGCGACCTCGCCGCGACGCACGTCGTCGATTGCGTCAACTCGGTGAGCTCGCCCGTGTCGTCGACGCCGGCCGTCACCGCGAAGTGCGAAGGCGAGACGGCGTGCATCGCCGCGTGCGTGAACCAGACGGAGTGCTCCGCGCTCCAGGACGCCTACGGAGCCGGGACCTCGGCGGGGGCGAAGGCGTTCCTGAAGTGCACCAACACCTGCGCCGCGCCCTGAACGTCTTCGGCTGCATTCGCAGCTCATTTCGCGATCGCACGGGGCGCGCGGACGCCGCGTGAGCGCGCGTCACGGCAGGCGCTGCACCAGCTCGGCGCCGCTCTCGGGGCGACCTTCGTCGGGGCCGATGCACGTGAGCGCGAACGATCGCCACACCTCGGCGTCGTCACCGGCGGCGACGCCCGCGGACTCGAGGCGGTGGAGCACGTCCTCGATCACGCGGCCGTAGCCGTAGACGTCGTCGCGCGGGTGGCTCGCGCGACCGGCGAGGCGCTCCGGCGAGACGTACCCCGCGCTGCCGCCCTCCCCCGGCGCGCCGATGGGGCGGGCGATCCCGAAGTCGCCGAGGATCGCGTCGTGCGGCTGGCGGAGCAGCACGTTGGCGGGCTTCACGTCGGCGTGAACGAGGCCCTCGGCGTGCACGCGCGCGAGGGCGCGGGCCAGCGGGCGCGCCCAGCGGCTCACCGGCGTGAGCGGCGCGAGGTCGCCCGCGCGGAGGATGTCGCGCACCGAGCCGCGCGGGACCCACTCGAGCGCGAGCCATCCCTGCGCGGGATCGGCGTCGTAGATGCGCAGGACGCCCGGGCCCGCGAGCGTCGCGGCCGCGCGCGCCTCGTGCTGGAGGAGCGCCTGATCGGCCCCGCGACCGTGATAGACCTTGAAGGCGATTCGCCGGCCAAACGCGGCGTCCTCGGCCTCGTACACCGCGCCGGCGCCGCCGCGAGCGACCTCGCGCAACAGGCGGTACGGGCTGCCGGTCGGGCTCGCGGCGACCATCGTGGCCTCGTCGAGCTTGCGCACCTCGCGCCGCACCACGCCGAGCGCGGTGGTCCAGCGCAGGTGACGCTCGCGCGCCCCGGGGGCGTCGAGATCGCGCGCCAGCACCCGCTCGATCGTGCCCACCGCGCGGGCGAGCTGTCCGCCGGCCGCGTGGAGATCAGCGGCGAGCACCAGGCCCGCCGTCGAGGTGGTGCCCTCGAGCACGCGGAGCGCGCCGTCCTCGTCGCCGCGCGCCGCCAGCAGATCCGCGCAGGCGACGCGCACCGGATCGGGGACGGGGTGCTGCTCGATCGCGCGCTGCACCTGCAGCACGGCGGCGGCCTCGTGCACGGTGCCGCGCACGCGACGCAGCAGGCCGATGGCCTCGTCCACCGTCGGGCCGCCGCGCGCGCCCACGTCGGCGAGCCGCTGGATCTGGGGCAGCGTCCCCGAGGCCTCGCCGGCGATCGCCGCGCTCGACTCGGCGGCGGCGATCGCGCGCTCCACGCCGGCGGCCTTCGCGTCGTCTGCCGGGGGATCGTCTCCTGCTCGCGGACCCGTCGAGAAAAAACTCCGGACCCGCGAGAGCAGGCTCATGTCCGGTCCCGGGTGTAGATCATCGTCTCTTCTTGCGAGCGCGTCCCGGCGTGCGCCGTGGGCACGCGGAGCCGCACCGGGCCGCCACGCGACGATCGGATCTCGTCGCCCGCGCAGAGCTCGACCCGCGCCGCGAGCTGGAAATCGCCGAGGTACGGGCGCGCCGCCCCGGCCGGCGATCGCAGCACCACGAACGACTCGTCGCGCACCGCCTCGTGCTCGACGGCCCAGCCGTCGATCATCAGCTCGCCGAGCGGCGCGACGTACGCCACGCCGGCGACCTCGACGTCGACGTTGCCGTCGGGGCGCGGGGTGATCACGCAGAGCACCTCGCCGCCGAGCTCGAGCCGGAGCCCGTCGCCCACGGCGATCGCGCCGGAGATGCGCGCGCCCGCCAGCAGCGTCCCGTTGCGCGTGTCGAGATCCTCGGCGACGAGGCCCTCGATCGGATCGCGGCGCACGCGCAGGTGCTTGCGGCTCGCGGCGCGCGAGGCGACGACGATGGTGGCGTCGCCGCGGCCGACCGTGACCTCGGCGCCGAGGGCGTAGCGCCGCGGCTCGCCGTCGATCTCGAGATCGACCACGGGGCCGCGCGTGAGGTGCGCGCGGATCGTCCGCGCGGCGTCGGCGATGCGCTCGTCGTCGCGCTTGGCGAGCATCGCGAGGGCCAGCTCGAGCGCGGCGCGGCGCTCGGCGGTGCGATCGAGATCGGCGATCTTGCGCAGCGTCAGCTCGAGATCGCGCTCGTCGCGCGTGGCCGCCTCGGTCTCGCGGAGCCGCTCTTCCAGGCGATCGATCGCCCCCGCCGAGGTGAGCGCGCGGATCTCGCCGTCGGCGTCGCCGGCGAGCGCGTAGGCGTCGGCCGCGGGCTCGAGCTCGCCGGCCTCTTCGAGCTCGCGCGCGACGGCGAGCACCTCGCTCTTCAGGAACGATCCGCCGCGCCCGCGCAGCACGTCGAACGAGACCTGCGCCTTGCGCCCGGCGGCCTTCTTCTTGATGTCCTCGCTCTGCGCCGTGTACGCCGCGAGCGCGAGCAGCGCGATGCGCTTCTCGGCGCTGCGCTCGCCGTCGGCGCGCATCAGGAGCACGCGCGCGGCCTCGTCGGGGAGCCCGGCCTCCTGGTAGAGATCGACGGCGTCAGCGAGCTCGCCCGACATTTCCTTGGCGCGCGCGGCCTTCACCTGACGGCTGGTGCGCTGGGATCTGGGCACGAATCGGTCGAAGAAGCCCACGACTCGCGGATGGTAGCGCCCTTCGCTCACCGCGGTGGCGGAGAATGCGGATCGGCGCGTCGTCACGGAGCGCGCGCGCGCAAACCGGTGGCCGGGCAGGCGTCCTCACCCGGACGTTGACTCGAAAGCCTTCAATCACTCACCATGGAAGGCCGGATGTCGACCACCAACCGCCTCGGAGAGCTCCTCGTCCGCGAGAAGCTCATCAGCCTTCAACAGCTCCGCCAAGCGCAGGAAGAGCAGCGCAAGAACGGCTCGAACCTCGGCTACGCCCTGGCCAAGCTCGGCTACATTTCCGACGGGGAAATCACCAATTTCCTCTCGTCGCAGTACCGGGTTCCCGCGGTCAACCTCGACGAGTACGAGATCGACGGCGATCTGGTCAAGCTGGTGTCGCGCGAGGTCTGCGAGAAGCACAAGATCATCCCGCTCTCGCGCTCCGGCTCGGCCCTCGTCGTGGCCATGTCGGATCCGACGAACCTCCACGCCATCGACGACATCAAGTTCCTCACGGGCTTCAACGTCGAGCCGGTGGTGGCCTCCGAGACGGGGATCATCGCGGCGATCGAGAGCGCCTACGGCAGCGGCGGCGCCGCCTCGAACTACGACGACATGCTCTCGGAGTTCGCCGAGGAAGAGGTCGATTTCACCATCGACGGCGACGACATCAACCTGCTCGAGCTCGAGAAGCAGGCCGAGGGCGCGCCCGTCGTGCGCCTCGTGAACGCCATCCTCCTCAACGCGATCAAGAAGGGCGCGAGCGACATCCACGTCGAGCCCTACGAGAAGAAGCTCCGCGTCCGCTACCGCATCGACGGGGTGCTGATGGAGGAGATGCAGCCTCCGATCAAGCTCAAGAACGCCATCGCCAGCCGCCTCAAGATCATGAGCTCGCTCGACATCGCCGAGCGCCGCCTCCCGCAAGACGGGCGGATCAAGCTCAAGATGGGCAAGGGCAAGGAGATGGACTTCCGCGTCTCCGTCCTGCCGACGATCTGGGGCGAGAAGATCGTCCTCCGGCTCCTCGACAAGTCGAACCTCCAGCTCGACATGGCCAAGCTCGGCTTCGATCCGAAGCCCCTCGAAGACTTCCTCTGGGCCATCAATCAGCCGTGGGGCATGGTCCTCGTCACGGGGCCTACCGGGTCGGGCAAGACGACGACGCTCTACTCGGCGCTCTCGGATCTCAACAAGGTCGGCACCAACGTCAGCACCGCGGAAGATCCGGTGGAGTACAACCTCCACGGCATCAACCAGGTGCAGATGCACGACGAGATCGGCCTCAACTTCGCGATGGCCCTGCGCTCGTTCCTCCGGCAAGACCCGGACATCATCATGGTCGGCGAGGTCCGCGACTTCGAGACCGCCGAGATCGCGGTCAAGGCCGCGCTCACCGGCCACATGGTGCTCTCGACGCTCCACACCAACGACGCGCCGTCGACGATCTCGCGCTTGCTCAACATGGGCGTCGAGCCGTTCCTGATCACCGCCAGCGTGAACCTGGTGCTCGCCCAGCGTCTCGCTCGCAAGATCTGTAACGACTGCAAGGCGCCGTTCGCGCACGATCCGGTGGTCCTCCTCGACTTCGGCTTCACCGAGCAGCAGGTGGCCACGGCCAAGCTGATGAAGGGCACCGGCTGCAAGAACTGCAACGGCTCGGGCTACCGCGGCCGCGTCGCGATCTACGAGGTCATGCGCTTCACGGAGCAGCTCAAGGAGATGGTCCTCCAGGGCGCCTCCACGGCCGAGCTCAAGGCCTCGGCCGTGAAGAACGGGATGAGCTCCCTCCGCATGAGCGGCATCGCCAAGGTGCTCGCAGGCGTCACCACGACCGAGGAAATCGGCCGCGTGACGATGGGGGACTGACCGATGAGCGACGTCGATCAGGGCGCCGGCGGCGCGCCGCCCGAGGGGCTCAAGTACAACCTCCAGCAGCTCCTCCGCGCCATGGTCGACAAGGGCGCGAGCGACATGCACATCACGGCGGGCTCGCCGCCGGTGCTGCGCATCGACGGCTCCGTCGTCCCGCTCAAGCTGGCGCCGCTGTCGAAGTCCGACGCCAAGCAGCTCTGCTACGAGATGCTCAACGACGAGCAGCGCACCACCTTCGAGAGCAAGAACGAGCTCGACCTCTCGTTCCCGCTCCGCAACGTCTCGCGCTTCCGCGCCAACATCTACGTGCAGCGCGGCGCGGTCGCGGGCGCCTTCCGCCAGATCCCCTTCAAGATCCTGACGTTCGAAGAGCTCGGCCTTCCCCCTGTCGCCGCCGAGATCGCCAACAAGCCGCGCGGCCTCGTCCTCGTCACGGGGCCGACGGGCTCGGGCAAGAGCACCACGCTGGCGAGCATCATCGACAAGATCAACACCGAGCAGCGCCTGCACATCATGACGATCGAAGATCCGATCGAGTACCTGCACGGCCACAAGATGTGCATCGTCAACCAGCGCGAGGTCGGCGCCGACACGGCCTCGTTCAAGGACGCGCTCAAGTACGTGCTGCGCCAGGATCCCGACGTCGTGCTCATCGGCGAGATGCGCAACCTCGAGACGATAGAGGCCGCCCTGACGATCGCCGAGACGGGCCACCTCGTGTTCGCGACGCTCCACACCAACTCGGCGGTGAGCTCGATCAACCGGATCATCGACGTGTTCCCGGCCTTCCAGCAGTCGCAGATCCGGGCGCAGCTCTCGTTCACGCTCGCCGCCGTGATGACCCAGGTGCTGCTCCCGCGCGCGAGCGGCCCCGGCCGCGCCCTCGCGATGGAAGTGATGATCCCCAACGCCGCGATCAAGAACCTGATCCGCGAGGACAAGCTCCACCAGATCTACTCGCAGATGCAGATGGGCCAGGGCGGCAGCGGGATGACGACCATGAACCAGACGCTCTACGGCCTCGTGCAGCGCCGGGCGATCACGCAGGAGGTCGCCTTCGAGACCTCGAGCGACGCCGACGAGCTCCGCGCGATGTTCGAAGGTCGCGGCGGCGTCGGCCAGCCGCCCGCTCGCCTGCCCCGCTGAAAATCCGCGCCCCCTCGACCACTGTTCGGCGGCCCTGCACAGGGCTGCAAATCAGTGATCGCCCGTCCGCCGCGAACGACTTCGCGCCCCGTCATGCCCGGGAAAAATCAAGCGAAACCGCCCATCTGTGCAGGCACCACGGCTACTTTTTTGACATCTCACCAGCTGTTCAGTAAGGTGCCAAGCCGTGCAAGGCCTCACCGATCGTCAGCAGCAGGTCCTTCATTACATTCGTCAGTCGATTCACGAGCGCGGGTACCCTCCCACGCTGCGTGAAATCGGGGCCCACATGGGCATCCGGTCGACGAATGGGGTGAACGACCATCTTCGCGCCCTCGAGCGCAAGGGCTACCTCACCCGGGAGGACATGAAGAGTCGCGCGCTGCGGCCGGTCGATCTCCAGGCCGAGCTCCCGCTGAGCACGCTCGAGGCGAAGGCCGAGAACGACGACGACATCCTCAGCATCCCCGTCGTCGGGCGCATCGCCGCCGGCCTGCCGATCCTCGCCGAGGAGCACATCCTCGACACCGTCCGCATCGAGCGGAGCATGGTGCGCGGCGGGCGCGACGTGTTCGGCCTGCGCGTCAACGGCGACTCGATGATCGAGGCCGGCATCTTCAACGGCGACTACATCTTCGTGCGCAAGCAGCTCGCAGCGCAGCGCGGCGACATCGTCGTGGCCCTGATCGGCGACGAGGCGACGGTCAAGTACTATTACCCCGAGAAGGACTACATCGCCTTCAAGCCGGCCAACCAGCACATGGCCCCGATCCTCGTCCGCGCGACGGATTTCCGACCGACGATGCTCCTCGGCGTCGTCGTCGGCGTCTACCGCAAGCTTTAGTCTCGATGGGGCCGCAAGCGGCCCCAAACCCCGCGCTCGCTTCGCTCGCTTTTTGTCGACTGGAAGCGCGGCGCTACGAAACAGATCACCCCCTCGCGCTCCGAGACTAACTCCGCTCCGGGGCTAACTCCGATGTGGCTGGCGTCGACCGACGCCGGCCCCGCGCCCGGCTCGACGAAAAGCACCCGGCTCCAGTTGACGTGTTGATGCGGCACTTGGTAGCGTCCGATCGCACCGTTCGGGGACGTTTCCCGCGGCTCGCGCAGAAAGAACGCGATCGTGACGACCAACGAGCGGACTTCCAGGGCTGAAATGAACACCATGTCCCGCGCCTCGCACGCACCGCGCTGGCTGCTCGCCGTGGCGAGCGTGATCGCGCTCGGCGCGACGGGCTGCGGCGGCTTCTTCTACGGGCTCGAGGCCAGCGCGGCGGCGTCGCGGCTCGAGCAGGCGCAGGCGCTCGGCGCCGAGAAGTACGCGCCGTACGAGTATTACTACGCGTACGAGCACCTCTGGAAGGCGATGGAAGAGGCGTCCTCGGCCGACTACGGCGACGCTCTCGACTTCGCAGACGCGGCCGAGAAATCGGCCGACAAAGCCATCCTGCTCTCCAAGCAGGCGCACGAGGGCGCGGGTCGATGAATAGAGCTCCGTGGCTGCGTGGGCGATCGACGTCCCGCGCTCAGCGCCTCGTCGTGGCGATCACCTCGACGATCTTCCTCGCGTCGTGCTCGCAGGTCTCGACGATGCGCGGCAGCATCGAGGGGCTCACCAAGGTGGCCGATCAAGCGGAGCGCAACGGCGCGATCCGCTGCGCGCCGCGCGAGCTCGCCCTCGCGAAATCGCACCTCGAGTTCGCCACGGTCGAGCTCGATCAAGGCTTCTGGACGCGCGCGAAGGAGCACCTCGACATCGCCGAGGCCAACGCGCACGCGGCCTACGATCTCTCGCCGCCCCAGAAGTGCGCCGAGCGCGGCTTCGTGGAGGACGCACCGCCGCCGAAGCCCGGCGACAAGGACGGCGACGGCTACCTCGATCCCGACGACAAGTGCCCGGACGAGCCCGAGAATTACAACGGCTACCAGGACGACGACGGCTGCCCCGACGATCCCGACACCGACGGCGACGGGATCCCCGACTCGAAGGACCAGTGCGTCCTCGCGCCGGAGGACAAGGACGGCTACCTCGACGACGACGGCTGCCCCGATCCCGACAACGATCTCGACACGGTGCCCGACACGGCAGACAAGGACGCGACCGGCAAGACGTGCATGAACGATCCGGAAGATCCTGACGGCTTCGAAGACGCCGACGGCTGCCCCGAGCTCGACAATGACAAGGACGGCGTCGTCGATCTCGAGGATCAGTGCCCGGCCGAGCCCGGCCCGCCCGGCGGCGACAAGCCCGGCTGCCCGAAGAAGCCTTCGCTCGTGATCGTCACCGCGAAGGAGATCAAGATCACGCAGCAGATCCACTTCGAGTTCGACAAGGACAAGATCCGCTCGGAGAGCTTCCCGGTCCTCGACGCCGTCGCCGACGTGCTCAAGACGAACCCGAACATCAAGATCGACGTCCAGGGGCACACCGACAACAAGGGCGGCGCCGAGTACAACAAGAAGCTCTCTGATCGCCGCGCGGCCTCGGTCAAGAAGTACCTCGTCGGCAAGGGCGTCGAGGCATCGCGCCTCGTCTCGCACGGCTACGGCGCCGAGCAACCGGTCGTGCCCAACACGACGGATCAGAACCGCGCGCTCAATCGCCGCGTTCAATTTGTCCGAACCGAGACCGCCCCGTAAGCTCCGACCGGCGACGCCGAGTTTCTGGTGAGGGAGCCGAAGTCAGGCCCCGCGACGCCCACGTACGTCCAGGTCCTGCTAGCCGGCACTTGACGCCAGAGCGCGACCACCGCTTTGTTCGCATGCCGTATTTCTTTGTCCGTGGAGGTTTGACACCGTGCACTTCCGTCCGTTTCGGTCGCTTTCTGCTGCCGCCGTGTCGTCGTTCTTGCTCCTCGGCCTGGTCTCCTCAGCGAGCGCCGCGGGCGAAAAGGACAAGGAGGCGCTCAAGCTCCACGACCAGGCGATCAACGAGGACTACCTCAACGCGGACTTCCCCAAGGCCACCGGGAAGCTCAAGGACGCGCTGAAGAAGTGCGGCACCGACGGCTGCTCGCCGGCCGTGGTCGCCAAGATCCATGTCTCGCTCGGCACCATCTACGGCGCCGGCATGAGCAAGCTCGATCAGGCCAAGGACGAGTTCATCCTTGGTTTGAAGGCTGATCCGACGGTCACCGTCGACACGTCGCTCACCAACCCCGACCTCGACAAGGTCTTCGCCGACGCGAAGAAGTCGGCGGGCGGCAGCGGCGCGGCGGGCGCGGGCGGCGCGGGCACGGGCCCGAAGAAGCCGCCGCCGGCCGACGGCGACGCGGGCACGCACAAGGCGCCCCCCGAGCAAGCGGTGAACACCCCGGTCCCGATCTACATGGAGCCGTCGGACGAGCAGCCGACGTCGAAGGTCACCCTTCGCTACAAGCCCTTCGGCTCGAAGACGTACAAGTCGGTCGAGCTCAAGAAGATGGGCAAGGGCTTCGGCGGGGAGATCCCGTGCGAAGACGTCACCACCACCGGCGACATCAAGTACTTCTTCGCGCTGACCGACGAGAGCGGCGAGGCCGCCGGCACCCTCGGCACCACGAAGGATCCGTACAAGGTCACGATCAAGAGCGAGATTGAAGGCGAAGCGCCGACGCTCCCCGGGCAGAAGGCCCCCGATCAGTGCAAGGAGAAGGTCGACTGTCCGCCGGGCCTCCCGGGCTGCCCTGCAGCTGGCGGCGCCGGCGGCGACAACGTCAAGCGCGGCGACAAGGGCTGGGGCGCGAGCTGCGAAGAGACGCAACAGTGCTCGGCGGGCCTAGTCTGTCTCAACGGCGCCTGCGAAGAAGGCAAGGACGACGGCTCGTCGAAGGACAAGGCATCCAAGGGCGCGAAGCGCAACCTGGTCAGCCTCGGCGTGCAGCTCGACTGGCTCATGGTCGGCAGCCAGTCCGACGTGTGCTCCCCCGCGGCGGCCGGCTCGTACGCGTGCTTCATCTCGGGCACCACGACGCAGTTCGACGGCGTCATCGCCAACAAGGGCGGCACCAACGGCGTCGTCGGCGGCGGCAGCTTCGCCGACGTCCGCGTGCTCGCCGGCTACGATCGCCAGCTCTTCGCGAGCGTCCCGCTCACGCTCGGCGTGCGCCTCGGCTGGGCCTTCGGCGGCTCGCCCAAGCCTGACAACGTCGCGGCCGACGGCTTCCTGAAGGTCCACCACGCCACGCCCGCGAACGCGTTCCTCGGCTTCCACGGCGAGGTTCGCGCGGAGTACCACTTCCTCGGCTTCTTCGAGAAGAGCAAGCTCCGCCCGTACGCCTTCGTCGGCGGCGGCCTCGCGCAGGTGAACGCCGCGGTACCGATCAAGGTCTGCGACACGGACGCGGGCGCCGCCGGCACCTCGTGCGGCATCAAGAGCAAGCCCACCGCGAAGCTCGTCGACGTCGACGCGTACCAGATCACCGGCCTCAACTTCATCGGGTTCGGCGGCGGCGCGACCTACGGCCTCACGGCGAACTTCGGCATCCAGGCCGAGCTGAAGATGATGATCATGGTGCCGACGTCGGGCTTCGTCTTCGCCCCGACTTTCGGCCCGGTCGTGGGTTTCTAGCTCCACGCGGCGTGGCTCGAGCGGCGGCGCATCCAGCGCCGTCACCTCGAGTCACATTCCAGCACGGCGCGGCGAGGGAGCGACCTCGGCCGCGCCTTGCCATGTGCGCGTTCGTGGTAGAACGTCGGGGTGGACTACCCCCAATTCCAGGTCGCTGCGGTCGAGCTCGCGAGCGAGGGGACACCGTTGACGGTGGCCAACATCGTCGTCGGCTTGCGGATCGGGGTGTCCGAGGCCGAGCGTCACCTCGAGCGCATGAAGCGCGAAGGCCACCTCGACGCGGACCGCGACGACGGCGTGATCGTGTACCGCGTCCGCGGCCTCACGCCGAAGCGTCGCGGCGACTCGCTCACAGGCGCGCTCCGCAAGGCCGCCGTGGGCGCGATGGTGCAGCAGAAGCTGGGCGCGCTCGGCCTCCCCGGCGCCTCCGCGACGGGGCTCGCGCAGCCGCGCAAGATCGCGACGGGCGCCCTGATCGGCGCCGTCGTCCCCGGCCTCGGCCTCGCGTACTCCGCGCCGTGGAAGGTCGTCGCGCTCGCGACCGTCGTCGTCGTCGTCGGCTTCAAGGTCCTGGCGTTCTTCTCGCTGATGTTCGCCGTCCCGTTCCTGGTCGCAGCCGCGGCGCTCTCCGGCATCCTCGGCGCGCTCTACACGTGGCAGTACAACCAGGCCGGCCACCGCGTCTCGCTCAGCACCGATCCCGAAATCAAGAAGCGCCTCCCCGGCCGCTTGAAAGATCTCTGAATCGCGCCTAGGCGTCGTAACCGTGCGCGCCGAGCAGTTGAAATAACGCGTAGAGCGCGCTCGGCTCGCGGTGCTCGAAGCGGACGCCGGCGCGCGTGGCGCGACCCGGGCCACTGCGGCGGATCCAGGCGATTTTCCCGGCTAGAACGAGCGGATCCCACAGCGACGGGGCGAGCACTTCGAGCGTCACCGACGCCTCGCGCTCGAGCGTCACGGGGCCAGGGCGCGCGGCCCGGCCAGGCTCGCGCGCCGCGGCCGCGCCGAGCTCGGGGAGCTCGATGCAGACGCCGCCGAGGCCGAGATCGCGGATGCGCACGTCCTGTCGGGTGAGGCCCGCGGGAGAACGGAGGACGGCTCCGAGCTCGACGCGACGCCGAGCATGCGCACGGAAGTGATCGCGGGCGGCCATTCGAGGGCGGCGACCTTACCACGGCCGCTACGCCCCTGGCGTGGGCTCACGGAGTCGGGACGCAGCTCACGTTCACCGGCGCGCTGATCACCGATGAAATCCGCGGCGGGCCGAGAAAGACGACAGCGCGACCATCATTTTTGAGTTTCGCCCCCGACCGAAGGTAACATGCCGTGCTGCGTCTGCGCGCGACGTCGGCAGTCTCGCCGATACAGCCCGGAGTTCACCCTGATGGCCCAGGACACACGAAAAGATCCGCGAGCAAAGGTGCTCAGCATGACCGTTCGCTACAAGAGCGCGACGGTCGATGAGTTCATCGAGCACCACTCGCACGACGTGAGCCGCGGCGGCATCTTCATCAAGACCCCGTCGCCTTTCCCGCCCGGCACGCTGCTCAAATTCGAGATTCGAATCCAGGATGAGCAGTCGGTTCTCGCCGGTGTCGGTCGCGTCGTCTGGAAGCGCGATGCCGGGGAGACCGGCACCGAGTCGCCCGCCGGCATGGGCGTGAAGTTCATCAAGATCGACGACAAGTCCAAGGGCCTGATCCAGCGCCTCGTCGAGTCGCAACCGGAAGGCACCGCGTCGGCATTCGAGGCGGGCAAGGACGGCAGCGGCGCGAGCAGCGACGACGTCGCCTCGGACGACGCGACGAAGAAGATCGAGACGCCCGGCGCGGCCGGCGCCGTTAAGGCGCCGCAGAAGCGCGCCTCGACGATGCTCGGTCTCGGCTCGATCGGCGGCTCCTCGAAGACCGACGACAAGAAGGAATCGGCCGCCGACGCGCACGCCGCGAAGGACGGCGGCTTCTTCCCGCGCACGAACCCCGAGAAGGAAATGCCGCCGCCGGAAGAGCGGACGGTGATGAAGCAGGCCGCCGAGCTGCTCAAGCAAGCGCTCGCCGAGGCCGGCGGATCGCTCGACGATCTCAAGGATCTCCAGGCGCCCACGAAGGAAGAGCCGAAGCCCGCCGCCAAGGAAGAGCCCGCGAAGGAGCTCGAGGCGAAGGCCGAAGCGAAGAAGGAAAACGAGGCTGAAGCGAAGGCCGACGCCAAGGTCGAGGCGGTCGCCGTGGCCGTCGCCGCTGTCGCCAAGGCAGCGACGAAGGACGAGGAGCCCGCGAAGCCCAAGGCCAAGGACGACGCTCCGAAGGCCAAGCCCGCCGAGAAGACGAAGCCCGCCGCCGAGGAGCGCGCCGTCGCCGCGAAGCCCGCGCCCAAGCCCCTGATGCAGGAGCCGGAGGAGAGCGGCGGCAGCGGGAAAATGCTGACGATCTTGCTCGTCGTGGCCGGCCTCGGCGCGGCCGCGTGGCTGCTGTTCGGCCGCACCGACGCGGGCTCGTCCTCGGGCGCGACGCCCGACACGACGACCGCGCCCACGGCGGCGATGACGGCGAAGCCGATGCCGACGATGACGGCTGCGCCCGTCCCGACGATGACGGCGACCCCGACGCCGACGATGACGGCGACCGCTGCGGCGAGCGCCTCGGCCGCGCCCAGCGCGAGCGCCGCGACGACCGCCAAGGCCACCGCAGCTCCGGAGGCGCCGAAGCCGCCGCCGGTCGTCACGGCCGCGCCGAAGCCGCCGGTCGTCGCTCCGCCGCCCGCCGGCGACAAGCCGAAGCCGCCGCCCGTCAAGACCAAGCCGGTCGACGATCCCTACGGCTGATCGGCCGCAGCGTCCCTGACGCGAACGGGGCAGGTGCAACGCCTGCCCCGTTTTCTTTTTTGTTCGACGCCGGTCGCCGTCGTTGCCCGCTGGATCACGGTGGGCAACACCGGGATCCACGCGGAGCCATCGTTCACGGCGCGTGCGTCGCGAGGCGCTCGGCCAGCGCGGCGAGGATCGCCGCCGTCGCGCCCCACACGATCTCCCCCTCGATGCGGTAGGCGCGCACCAGGCGGCGGAGCGACTCGATCGGGATCAGCTCGACGAGGCCGGCGTCGCGGAACGTCGCGAAGGGCGCCGAGAAGAGGCGGCTGACCTCGAACGGGTTGATCACCGGCTCGAACGGCGCGTGGATCCAGCCGACGACGGGCGTGATCACGTAGCCGGTCCCCGTCACGAGATCGTCGGCCTCGCCCAGGATCTCGACCGCGGCGCGCGGGAGGCCGATTTCTTCCTCGGCCTCGCGGAGGGCCGTGGTGATCAGATCGGGATCCTCGGCGTCGCGCTTGCCGCCGGGGAGCGCGACCTGGCCGCTGTGGGAGCGCAGCGCCTCGGGGCGCAGGACGAGCCAGACGTGCGGCACGCCGCTCGGGCCGGGGAAGAGGGCCACCAGCACCGCGGCGGCCCTGGCGCCGGGCGCCTCGCGCCGCAGCGGGGCGCGCGCGGCGAGGGCCGCCCGCAGCGCTCCGGTGAAGAGCTGCGTCCGCGCGTCGTGGGGGCTCTCGGCGCCAGCGTTCACCGCGGTGCGATAGCACGAGATCGCGCGTGGTTGGCGGCGCGCGCGCCGTGTAGGATCCCGGCGCGATGGACGATCCGCGACAGCTCGGCGGCACGAACGGCGACCCGCGGCGCCTCCTCGGGCAGGTGATCTCGGGGCGTTACCGCATCGACGAGGTCGTCGGCGGCGGCGGCATGGGCGCCGTGTACCGGGCCGAAAACGTGACGACGCGCGGCCGCGTCGCCATCAAGGTGCTCCACCCCGAGATGCTCGGGAACGCCGAGGCCGTCGCGCGCTTCGAACGCGAAGCCGTCGCGCTCGGCCGCGTGGTCCACCCGAACATCGCCGCCGCGCGTGACGTCGGGCGGCTCGACGACGGCTCGTGCTTCCTCGTGCTCGACTACCTCGAGGGCGAAGATCTTCGCGCGCTGGTGAACCGCGGCGCGCTGCCGCAAGAGCGCGCGCTGCGCATCGCGCGACAGATCGCGCTCGGCCTCGACGCGGTCCACGCGATCGGCATCGTTCACCGCGATCTCAAGCCCGAGAACGTGATGCTGGTGCGTGACGACGCGACGGCCGACGTCGTCAAGGTGCTCGATTTCGGGATCGCGAAGGTCCCCGCGGCGCACGAAGCGGGGCGCCACCCGGGGCGAGCTCCGCTCACGCAAGCGGGCGTCGCCTACGGCACACCGGAGTACATGGCGCCCGAGCAGGCGCTCGGCGGCAACGTCGACGCGCGCGCCGATCTCTACGCGCTCGGCGTGATCCTCTACGAGATGCTCGCGGGGCGAAGGCCGTTCGACGCGGCCGATCGGGGCGAGCTGACGCGGCTCGTGACGACGACGGCTCCGCCGCCGCTCGCGGCGATGGTGCCCGGCGGCGACGTCGCGCCCGCGCTCGAGGCCCTGGTGCTGCGGCTCCTGCACAAGGAGGCGAGCGCGCGGTTCCAGAGCGCGCGCGACGTGGTGGCGGCGATCGACGGGACCACGCCCGCAGCGCCCGCGCGCGCGGCGATGCGCCACGCCGATCAGTCGACGCTCGCTGCGCGACCGATGCCCGCGGTCGCGCGCCCGGTCTCCATGCCGACCATCGCCGCGCGGCGCGCCTCGCTCGTCTCCTCGCCGCGCGCGACGGCCGGCGACGGGCAGCTCGATCAGATGATCGCCGCGCTGCCAGCGCCGCTGCGTGACGTGCCGGCGCGCGCGCTGCTCTCATGGCTCGGGCTGCTCGGCATCACGGCCGTGGTGCTGTTCGCCGTCGCGGTGCGCAGCCCGAAGACGCTCGACGCGCTCGAGGACGTCGCGCCGGTCGACGGCGCCGCGACGCCGGGCGCGCGGGCTGGCGTCGCCGCAACGACCGCCGACGCGCCTGCGCCCGCGCTGGCCACGACGGCGTCGGCGCCCGAGCTCGCCTCCGCGCGCCTGATCGGCCTCGTGGCGCTCGGCCCGCTCGCCCAGCGATTCCCGAGTGATCCGGCGGTGCTCGAGGCGCTGATGCTCGCTCATGCGGCCGACAAGGCCGGCTACGCGGCCGCCGTCGGCGTGGCGCGCCGGCTGCTCGAGGTGTCGCCGAAGGCGGCCGCCGACGAGGACGTCCGCCGCGTGCTGATCCTCGGCGCCAACGGCTCGCCCGACGTCGCGGCGCAGGCCTTCGACCTCATCGCGACGCGCCTGGGCAGCGCCGGGCCGGATCTACTCTTCGAGCTCGTGACCACGCCCGCGACGGCGAAGTACCCGAAGGAGCGCGCCGCGAAGCAGCTCGACGATCCGGCCGTGCGCGCGCTCGCCTCCCCTGCCCTCCTCGTCGCGCTCGAGCTCCGGGCAGTCCTCCCGTGCGCGCGCAAGCTCCTGCTCGCCCGCGCCCGCGACGCCGGCGACGCTCGGTCCCTCGCGTACCTCAAGCCGCTCGTCGCCACGACGGGCTGCGGCTTCTTCCGCCGCGGCGACTGCTACGACTGCTTCGGCAACCGCGCCGAGCTCAAGGAAGCCATCGCGGCGATCGAGGCGAGGCGCACGCCGCTGTAGCCGGCACCTGGCGCGCGTCGGGGTCGCTTGCGAAGGTCGATGCGGTGGGCGCGGAGGCTTGACCCACACCGGAAGGCGGGCCCGCCGCCGCGGCCTCGATCCCCATCGAGCTCTCTCTTGCTTGTCCATGTGGCGGGCACGGAGGCCCGCCCCACATCAGAAGCGGACCCCGCCGAGAGCGCGGGGACACCTTCGTCAACGACGCGCGACGCAGCGCCACTCGCATCAACGCAGCACTCGCAGCGTCAACGACGCACGACGCAGGTGACCGCGCCGAGCCCGACGCTTCGCCGAAGCAGCCGCGCCTCGGACTCCGGGCCTGCTCAACGCCTCAGCGGAGCTGAAAAACGACCCGCAAAGCGCGTCGGGGGTTTGGGGCCGCTTGCCGCCCCATCGAAAACAAAGAACGCGCGCTCCGCGCGCCGCGCCGCTTGCGGCCAAGTCGGAAGAGAGAGGGTGGGCGCAGCAGGATTTGAACCTGCGACTTCGTCCGTGTGAAGGACGCACTCTACCACTGAGTTATGCGCCCGAAAGCCTTGCGGCCGGCGGGATGGCGTTCGTACCTCACCCCGCGTGATTCGACAAGACCCCTCGCGAAGAAAATCACGGTCATGGAGACGAAAAAGCCGAGGTCCCTTCCGGGCCTCGGCTCTCTCTACTCAGCGCGGGACGAGCGCTACAGGTGCGCGGGCCCGTCGATGCGACCGGTCTTCTTCAAAGGCAGCTTCTTGTCTTTGCTCTTGTCCTTGGCTTTGTCGCCCTTGTCCGCCGCAGCGGCGGCGGCCTGTTCGAGCGACCGCTTCTTCACGAGCGGCGAGTCGGCGACCTCGTCGAGCGTCGCGGGGAACTTCGCGTCGGCCGGGAGGCTGAACAGGAAGTCGCGGACCATCTCCACCTGCTGCTCGGCGGTGACCGTCGGGTAGCCGGCGATGTGATTCCAGTTCTGGGGGCCGGAGATGAACGGATCGCTCTCCGACGGCCAGATCTGATCCTTCTCGCGGTCCTTGGTGGCCCAGAAGGCCGTCATCTTCGTGTAGGGGAGGAAGTTCTGCGGCTTGAGCAGCCACGCCTTCACCCACTCCGGCCGCAGGCGCCGGGCCACGTTGTTGAAGTTCGGCGCCATCTTGCCGAGCTCGCTTAGGCCACGATCCTTGGGGAAATCGCCCTGATAGTGGCACGAGAGGCAGTTGGCGGCGTCGCTCGCGAGCATGTGCGTGAGCGCATAGGCCTTTTGAGTCTCGGCGAGCTCGTTCGTCTTCACGGCCTGGTACGGGTACTCTTGCCCGTCCCAGCTCGCGAAGTAGCGCACGATGGCCGTCACCTGATCGTTCGAGAAGTTGAACGTCGGCATGCGGAGGGCGAGCTTGTCGTCCGGCACGGCGCCCTCGCCGTAAGCCCACTCGGGGTGGAGCCACGGACGAATCCCGTGCTGACCCGGCTCGCGCAGGAAGGTGAAGAGCCACTCCGGCTGCACGCGCATGCCCTCGCCGTTGAGGTACGGCGCGCGCGCCTGCGGATCGCCCGCGAGCTGCGCTTGGCGGTAACCGTCGATGTCGGCGCCGTGATCCTCGATGACGTGACAGCCGCGGCAGTTGTAGTCCTCGATGATCTGGCGACCCTCGAGGGCGGCGGCGTATTCCGGGTGCTCTTGCGGCTTGAACGCCGTCTTGGGCTTGGAGGACACGAGGCCCTTGAGGAACACCACGAGCGAGCGGATCTCGCGGGGCGAGAGATCGTAGTCGCCCATCTTCAGCTCGATGCGATCGCGGCGGTAGATGCGCGGCGAGTCGAGCTTGAGCGTGGCGAACGTCTCCGTCGTGTGGAGGTGGTGATCGGCGAGCGCGTACCCGAAGTCGAGCGTGGTCACGTCTTTCTTCGCGAAGCCGCCGAGCTCCGGCGCGATCGGCGCGGACTTCTCGTAGCCGCTGATCTGGTGGCAGCCGAAGCAGCCGTAGTAGCCGATGGTCCGCTCGCCGCACTCGGTGCGCGTGAGCATCGCCCCGCCGGCCGCCGAGCAAGACACCTTCTCGGCGCGCTTGGCCGGATCGGTGACCACCGCGACGTCGGCCTTGTCGACCGACGCGGGATCGAGCGGAGCCTCCTTGAGCGACGACACGTACTTGCCGACACTGGCCGCTTCCTGACGGTTGAGGCGCAGGTTCGGCATCTTGGTGCCGTGCCAGTAGCGCGACGGATCCTCGACCCAGTACGCGATCCAGTCCGCCGTCGTCTTGCCGCCCATGTTGGCGAGCGTGGGGGCGATGTCGCGCTCACGGCTGCGCCAGGGCTCGGGGAGCTTCTCGCCGTCCTTCGTGTCGCCGTCGCTGCGCGCGTGGCAGGCCTGGCAACCGTAGGACTCGAAGACGACCTTGCCCTTCTCGGCCGTGGCACCGTCGACGTCGGCGTAGCCCTGGATCTGCTTCTTCAGCGGCTGCGCGTCCTTCGAGGCGCCGGCGCGCATCGAGGGGTTGTCGCTGCGATCGATCAGGTACGAGGCGATCGCCGTCGTCTGCTCGCGCATCTGGTCTTCCCACTGCTGGTACTCGGGCGTGCCCTGCGCGTACGGGCGCTTGCTGCCCGGATCGAGCGGCTTCGGCCAGAGGTTGGGCATGCGCGTCTTGGCGCGGAAGCCACGCGGGTAGCGGATCCAGCCGAGGAGCCACTCGGGCGTGACCTTGGCGCTGACGTTGTCGAGCGAGGGGCCGGCGTTGCGATCCCAGGCGAAGCCGTCGAGGATGTGGCAGCCCGTGCAGTTGAGCTTCTTGAAGAGCGCGCGGCCCTCCGAGAACGTCGGCACGGGGTTCTCGACCGAGGCCGGATCGGTGCGCACCGCGGGCAGCTCATCCGAGCCGTCGTGGGCCTTCTTGTAGCCATCGGGATCCGCCTTGCGGAACGCCTCGGCCTTCTCGTAGTCGAGCTTGTCGGCGATGAACTTCGCCTTCGAAGCGCGCTGCTTGAGATCGACGTCGCTCGTGTGGCAACGCAGGCAACCGGCCTCGACCTCGGGGAGGCCCTCGATGAATCGGTTGCGCATCTCGTCGGGGACCTGGAGGCCCTCGGCGCCGCGCGGCGGGTGATACCGGCCCGTCTTCTCGTCCCACGTCGGCATGCTGTCGGCGCGTACCGGCGTCGACGGCGGCCGCGTGGCCGTCTGCAGCGACGCCTTGCTGACGATCTCTTCGCCGGGGTTGAAGCCGAGCGCCTCGGCGAGATCGCGCTTCGCGAACTTCACGCCGAACGCCGGGATTTCCTTGGCAGGAATGACGTCGGCCGGGTTGTTCTGCTCGAGGCCGATCTGGACGCGGTTGTCGAGGCGACGCACCACCGCATGCCACTTCGCCGCGGTGTCGTTCGACGCCTTGACGATCTCGGTGAGCTTCTCCTGCATCTGCGCGAAGAGCTCGGTCTCTTCCTCGTAGTCCGAGGACTCGACAGTGCCCTTGTCGTGCTCCGCCGGGTTGCGGTGCGCGATCTTGATCGTCTCCCACTTGCCGCGGCCGAGCTTGACCTCGAGCGAGTCGTTGCGATCGTCGACGATTACCTTGGTGAGCAGCCCGATCGGGAGAAGCGGATCGTCCCAGTAATGATCGCCCGCGTAGTGCCAGCGCTCCTTGCCGGCCTTCTCTTCGAGGTGCCAGCCGGAGTGCGACTTCATGTCCGTGGCGCGACCCTGGCCCTGGTGACACGAGGTGCAGCCGAAGCTCTCGATCGGGTGCGACGCGAACAGCGTGTTGCGATGCGGGTGCGTGCGGAACTGCTTCGGGATCGCGGCCGACTGGTAGCTGCCGGAGTCGGAGCCCATGTGGCACGTCGTGCAGCGATCGACCTGCTCGCGATCGACGTCGCGATCGTACTCGATCCAGTTCATCACCACTTGCTGGATCTGGAACGGACCGACGAGCGATTTAATCAGGTTGTCGGCGGTGAACTTGGGGTTGGCGCGGAGCTCGGCCTTGTCGGCGCGGAGCTCGGCGTCGGTGAGCGTGCGGCGGCGCTTGGCCACCTCGACGTCGAGCGCCTTGAGCTCCAGATCGACCGGATCGAGCGCGAGCCACTGGATGCAGTTGCGCGTGTCGTCGTGACCACCGCACACGGCCTTGCGCGCTTCGGCCTTCTTCGTCGCGTCTTTCTCGTTCGCAGCGGGATCGGCGGGGCCGTCGATCGCGGCCATCTTCACGAGGGCGTCGTCGACGCGCTTCTGGTGCTTGAGCTCGACCTCGAGCGACTGGATGACCTTCTCTTCGGCCTCTTTCGAGGCGGCGAGCGTCGTGCGGACGCGCGTGACGAGGAGGTCGTACCACTTCTTCACGCCCGGGTCGGCGTCCCCCGTGGGCGTCGCGGGTGCGGGCGGCGTGCGCATCGCCTCGTCGAGCTTGGCGACGTGCGCCGTCATCCGAGCGATCTCGGAGTAGAGGTGGTGCATCTTGTCGGTCTCGCCGGCGGCCTTCGCAGGCTCGGCGGGATCGACGTAGATCGCGTCGGCGCGCTTCTGCGCCTCGTCACCGCCGACCGACGCGAAGACCTCGTGGAAGACGTCGCGGACCTTCACGGCCGCCGCGTCGCGCTCGTACTCCGCGATGTTGCGGTGGTAGTACGCCTCGTCGAGATCGCTCGTGCCGAACGTCTTCGCGCTCTCCGCCGTGGCGAACTGCACGTTGAGGTCGTCGAGCTTCTTGCGCGACTCGGAGTAGGCGCCGTTCTTCATGCTCTCGGCGAGCACGGCCTTGCGGTCGAGCTTCTCCTTGAGCTGGGGGACGAGCACCTCGTTCCACTCTTCGTCGGAGCGCTTGCGCGCCTGCTTCGATTGCTCGAGCTCCATGTCGAAGAAGCCCTGTTGCTGCTTCTGCCACGGGACTCGGGTCACGAGCTCCGCATAGACAGCCCACCCCGCCGACGCCGCGAAGACGCCGCCGATGGCCATCCACATGAAGGGATACGTCCGCTTCTCGTCTCGAATGAATCGCGCCACGATGGCCTCAGATGTTGAAGTTGTAGGGGCCGACCATGATGTTCTTCACGCTGAGGACGAGGCGCAGGATGACCTTGAGCACCGTACCCATCATCGCCATGAAGAAGAACGCGGTGATCCAGTAGCGAACGGCGCCGAGCTTCTGCAGCACTTCGCTCTTGTTCGCGCGGACCTTCCAGTAGATGGCGGGGACGCCGAAGAGGAAGCCAATCACGCTGGCGGCGCCGAAGAGACCCGCGGGGATCTTGCCGGTGATGCCGAAGATTTCGGGCCAGTTGCGGTTGGTGATCGCGACCGACTTGTGCACGTCCCAGTACTGGCCGGGGAGGAACAGATACCAGCCCGGACCGCGGATGAACGTGCCCATGATGATGAGGACGATCCACATCACGAGGAAGCCGAAGAGGAACGTCGAGATCGCGAAGGCGCGATCCTTGAAGCAGTAGTAGCCGTTCCCCTTGGGGTTGATGTCGACGTAGGGGATGACCATCAGACCGACGATGATCAGGCCCGGCAGGATCACGCCGGCGAACCAGGGATCGAAGTAAACCAGGATCTCCTGGAGGCCCAGGAAGTACCAGGGGGCCTTCGACGGGTTCGGCGTCTTCGTCGGGTTCGCGGGCTCTTCGAGCGGCGCGTCGACGACGATCGACCAGATCGTCATGAAGGCCATGACGATGGTGCCGACGAGCATCTCCAGCCGGACCAGGTATGGCCAGGTGTGGACCTTGTCGGGGACGAGCTTGGTGAGGCGCTCGGCCTCGACCACGCGCTCCTTGACCTTCGTCGTCGCCGCTACTTCCGGAATGGTGGTCGTCGCTTGAGACATGTCAGCTCTCTACGATCGCGGGCGAGCCCTGCTCGCCCTTGGTTCCACGTGACGAACCGTGCGAAATCAAACCCCACAAAAAACTGTTTGGGGCGTGAGCCCCAAACAACGACTCACAGCGGACCGCTGATCCCGCCGTCCTTACGCACGCGCCAGAAGTGCACGATCATCAGCACCGCCGCGATCAGCGGGATGAAGATGCAGTGGAGCACGTAGAAGCGCAGGAGCGTGGCGGGCCCGATGAGGCGACCAGCGGTGAGCAGCGCGCGCGCGTCGTAACGAGCGTCGACGCCGAGCAGCTCCGAGAACGGCCCCTCTTGCCCGATCATCGGCGTCGCGCGGCCCATGTTGGTGCCGACGGTGACGGCCCAGATCGAGAGCTGATCCCAGGGCAGCAGGTACCCCGTGAACGAGAGCATCAGCGTCATCACCAGCAGGTTGACGCCGATGACCCAGTTGAACTCGCGCGGCGGCTTGTACGACCCCGTCATGAAGACGCGGAACATGTGCAGCCACACCGCGATGACCATCGCGTGCGCGCCCCACCGATGCATGTTCCGCATGATCATCCCGAAGGGGACGTCGAACTGCAGATACTTCATGTCGTGGTACGCGTACTCGCCGGTCGGGCGGTAATAGAACATCAGGATGACGCCCGTCACGACCAGGATCAGGAACAGGAGGAACGTGATCCCGCCCATGCACCACGTGAAGCGAAGCCGGAGCGCGTGGCGCCGGATCTTCGTCGGGTGCAAGTGCAGGAAGACGTTCGACGAGACCTGGAGGACACGGTTCCGGTACGTGTCCTGATACTCGTGCCGGAACATCGATTTCCAGACGTACGAGCTCTTGACGACGTCGAACCAGCCCTTCTTCTGCTCCGCCACGCGATCCTCCGAAATTGTCTTACGAAGACGTCAGCGGCCGGATCGCTCCTGCGGAGCTCCGGCCGAAATTCTCATGCAAACGGGAGATAAGCGCCGGGTTTGTCGAACTCGAGCTTATCGATCCGGAACGTCGCGCTCTTGTCGACGATCATCTGGCCGTCGTCCGCGAGCGCGAGCTTGAAGCGCTCCATCGGGCGAGGCGCAGGACCTTCGAAGTTCGTGGCGTTCACCTTCCAGCCGCTGGAAAACCCGCGGTAGCCCGAGCCGTGGCACGGGCACTTGTACTTGTCCTCGGTGCCGAGGTAGCGCGGCGTGCAGCCCAGGTGGGTGCAAATCGCGCTGATGGCGATGAAGCGATCGTCGTAGCGCACGATCCAGAGGCGCAGCGCCTTGATCCACTTCTCGCTGGTGGAGAGCGGCGCGTACTCCGTCGGTCGCCCGATCTTGAATTGCGACGGCGGCTCGAAGAGGACGCGCGGGTACATGAACCGCACGAACGCCAGCGTGCCGATGCCGATGGAGCTGAGCACCGCGCCCCAGCCGAGGAATCCGAGGAGGTCGCGTCGCGTAGGGGCGATGCGCCAGATGTGTCCCTCGGGATTGGTGCCGTCTTCGCTTTTGACAGTGCCCGCCACGGACGTACCTTTACACGCCTTTCCGCGCGCCTTGTACCAAATCGGAAACCGGGCCGTCAACGCGGCCCGCCCCCTCGACCCAGCGAATTATTTTCGTTTCCCGGCGGCCGGGTGAGAGGTGGATCGGTGACCTGGCTCGGCGACCTCGAGGTCGCGAGCACGTAGGGGCTTTCGCCAGCGCAGCAAGGGGATCCGGCGTCACTGGGCTTTCGCCACGGCGACGGCCTCCCGGATCGCGGCGATGCCCTGCTCGATTTCTTCCTCGGAGCAGGCGTACGAAAAGCGCAGGTAGCCGGGGGCGCCGAAGGGCGTGCCCGCGACGGTGGCGACGTGCGCCGCGTCGAGGAGCCAGAGGGCGATCGCGTCGTCCGTGACGAGCTCCACGCCGTTGTGCTTGGCGCCGTAGAGGCCGCTCACGTCGGCGAACGCGTAGAACGCGCCCTCGGGCATGCGGCAGCGCACGCCGGGGATGCTGCGGAGCCCCTCGACCATGCGCACGCGCCGACGATCGAAGGCCGCGCGCATCGCGTCGATCTCGTCGCGGGGGCCGTTCAGCGCCGCGACCGCCGCCGCCTGCGAAACAGCCGCCGCGTTCGTCGTGCTCTGGCTCTGCACCATGTCGATCGCTTTCGTCAACGCGGGCGGCGCGATGCTCCAGCCGATGCGCCAGCCCGTCATCGCGTAGGTCTTGCTCACGCCGTCGACGATGACGACGCGGTCGCGGAGATCCTCGGCGATGGAGGGGATGGAGACGTGCTTGAAATCGTCGTAGACGAGGTCGGCATAGATCTCGTCGATGATGATCCAGCAGTCGTGGCGGCGCAGGACCTCGAGCAGAGCGCGCAGCTCCGGCTCAGCGTACGCGGCGCCGGTGGGGTTCGACGGCGTGCACAGGACGACGGCCTTGGTGCGCGGCGTGAGCGCGGCCTCGAGCTTCTCGGGGCTGAGCTTGAAGCCTTCGGCCTCGGTGGTCGGTACCAGGATCGGCGTCGCGCCGAGGAGGCGCACCTGCTCCGGGTAGCTCACCCAGAAGGGCGCGGGGATCACCACCTCGTCGCCGGGCTCGTAGAGCGCGAGGCCGATGTTGAAGAGCACGTGCTTCGCGCCGCACGACACGACGATCTCGCTCGGCGACGGGCGATAGCCGCGGTGGCGCTCGGTCGCGGCGGAGATGGCCGACTTGAGCTCGGCGGTGCCGCTCACGGCGGTGTAGTGCGTGGCGCCCGCGTCGAGGGCCGCCTTGGCCGCGTTGCGGATGAGCGCGGGGGTGTCGAAGTCGGGCTCGCCGACGCCGAACGGGAAAACGCGGTGCCCTTCAGCGCGGAGCTTCGCGGCGCGCGCGGCCATCGCCAGCGTCGCGCTGGGGGCCACCGATGAGAGCCGTTCTGCGAGCTTCCGTGACATGAGGGCGAAGAGATAGGCGGACGCGTTCCCCGATGCAAGTGTTCAGGCGAGGGGGTTCACCAGCCTGCTGCGCGACCCGAGTCGTCGGTCGGGCGCGCTCGACGTACCTTCGTACGCCTCCCGCGCCCTCCCTAGCCTCGGGTCGCTCGCGACGGCTGGTGAACCCCCTCGTGCGCGCGATGAAGAACCATCTCCGTGGATGGGTACGGGCGCACGTCGAGCTCGCGGCGATCGCCGAAGCCGAGGCGCTCGTAAAAGGGCATCGCATCGCGCGTGGCGAGGTAGACGCGGCGCACGCGGCGGAGCGCGGGGTGGTCGAGCAGGAGGCGCATCACCGCGTCCCCTACCCGCTTGCCGCGGCACGCCGGGGCGACCATCACGTCGTAGATCCACGCGCGCTTCTCGCCGTCGCCGATGGCCCGCGCCGTCGCGACGAGGGCGCCTTTCGCGTCGCGGGCGCCGACCCACGCTGTCGATCCCCGGTGGGCCAGCGCCAGCGTCTCGACCGCGAAGCCGTCGTTCCAGTACGCCCCGTCGACGAGCGACGCGGCGGCGTCCGCGTCGGCCTCACCGAGCCACGCCGCGAGCGTGGTGCCCTCGGGACCCCTTAAGAACAAGGGGATCGTGGTGCCCTGGTTGTGCGCGCGGATCAGCTCGACGGCCGCGGCGTCGCCCGGCGCGCCCCGCTCCCACAGCTTCTCCATCAGCCGGACGCGATCGTCGGGCGTGCGGTTCTGCGCGAGCTTGGCCTTGCCGTCGAGGTCGACGAGCGCGACGCGGAGCACGAGAATGCCGTCGACGGCCTTGCGGTAGAGCGGGTGGTCCGCGGTGATCGGCGCGTGCCCGCCCTCGGGCTGGTACTTCGTCATCAGGGCCGCGAGCACCCGGGCCTTTTCGGCGCGGTCCTCGACGCGCTCGATGATGCCGTGGATCTGCGCGCTGCGGTAGAGCGTCGTCGCGGGGCATGCGCGCTCGGGATCGAGGAAATAGCTCGGGATCGCCGCGACGATCTCCTCGGCGCTCACCACGGCGTCGCGGCCTTCGGTCTCGGTCTTCTCGCCCGCGGGCGCGCCGTGGAACGCCAGCGCGTCGCCGACGACCACGCCGTGCACGGTGCGGATCAGCGGCCTCCCGTCGGGCGTCGTCGAGGCCAGGTGGACGACGGGGACCCGCTCGAGCAGGGCGACGGCGTCGGCGCGAGCCATGCGGAAAATCTCCTTGCGCATGCCCTGACGGTGTCACGCCGATGGTCTGTCCAGAAGGTCCAGTTCGGCGATTTCTGCTAGACCAGATCGATGCGCTCCTGGGAGCTCGCCGTCCGCCTCGATCCCGCCGCGGATTTGCCCGTGTTTCTCCAGATCGCCCGCGCCGTCGCCGCCGACGTGCGGCGCGGCCGCCTCCGCGCCGGCGACGCGCTGCCCAGCAGCCGCGCGCTCTCGCGATCGCTGTCGGTCCACCGCAACACGGTGCTCGCGGCCTACCGCGAGCTCGCCGCGGAGGGCTGGATCGAGGCGGAGCCGGCGCGCGGGACGGTGGTGTCGAGCGCGGTGGGGACGCCGGCGCGATCGACGCGCGCGGCGCCCGCGATCCCCTCGGCGACGGTGGGCTTCGATCTCGGCCCGGCGATCGATCCCTACCCCGTCCCGGCGTACCCGGCGGGCACGCTCGTGATGACGGGCGGCGTCCCCGATCTCCGCCTCGTCCCCCGCACCGCGCTGGCGCGCGCGTACCGCAGGGCGCTCGGCGAGGGGAAATCGCGCGGGCGCTCGACGCTCGACTACGGCGATCCGCAGGGCCACCCGCGGCTCCGCGAGGCGCTCGGCGCGATGCTCGCGGCGCTGCGAGGCCTCGCCGCGCCGGCAGCGTCGGTGCTCGTCACGCGCGGGAGCCAGATGGCGCTCGATCTCGTGGCGCGCGCGCTGCTGGCGCCGGGCGACGTCGTGGCGATCGAGTCGCTCGGGTATCGCCCGGCGTGGGCGGCGTTCCGCGCCGCGGGCGCGCGCCTCGCGCCGCTCCCGGTCGACGAGCACGGCCTCGACGTCGACGCCCTCGCCGAGTTCGCGGAGCGCGAGCGCGTGCGCGCCGTCTACGTGACGCCGCACCACCAGTACCCGACGACGGCGGTGCTCTCCGCGGGGCGGCGCCTCGCGCTGATGGAGCTCGCGCGCGCCAAACGGATCGCGGTGATCGAGGACGACTACGATCACGAGTTCCACTACGAAGGCCGCCCCGTGCTGCCGCTCGCCAGCGCCGATCCTGCCGGCGTCGTCGTCTACATCGGCACGCTCTCGAAGATCCTCGCGCCGGGCCTGCGCCTCGGCTTCGTCGTCGCGCCGCCGCCGCTCCTCGCGAAGCTCACCGCGGTCCGCACGTTCATCGATCGGCAAGGCGATCACACGATGGAGCGCGCCGTGGCCGAGCTGCTCGAGGACGGCGAGGTGCAGCGCCACGCCCGCCGCGCGCGCCGCGCTTACCTCGCCCGCCGCGACGCGCTCGCCGAGGCGTTGACCGAGCACCTCGGCGGCGCGCTCACGTTCGAGCCACCCGCCGGCGGCATGGCGCTCTGGGCCCGCGCCGCGCCGGGGATCGACGTCGACGCGTGGGCCGAGCGCGCCCTCGCGCGCAAGGTCGCGTTCTCGACCGCGAAGCGCTTCGCCTTCGACGGTCGCAAGCGCGGCTTCCTCCGCCTCGGGTTCGCCGCGCTCGACGAGAAGGAGCTGGGCGAAGCCGTGCGCCGCATGGCCGCCACCCTCGACTTGTGACGCCCTAGGGCGCCTTGCCGATCGAGACCGCGGGCTTCTTCTCGTCCTGCTTGATCGAGTAGCGCACGAGGGCGCGGAGCACGTCGTTGCGCTCCACGTTGCCGAGCACGAGCTTCATGTCCTCGTACACCGAAGGGTCGACGAGCAGCGCGCCGACGGTGCCCTTGCCCTGGCGGATGCCGGCGGTGATCGCCCGCAAATCCGCGGTGATCGCGTTGACGTTGGCGAGCGCCTCGGCGCCGTTGCCCTTGCCGCCGTAGACCGCGTCGTGGACCAGGCTGTCAGCCTCGCGGATGCCCTTCAGCGTGATCGCGACCTCGTTCGCGGCGCCGCCGAACTGCGCGATCTCCTTCTGCGGCCCGTCGCCGTAGATGGTGTCGTGCGCGAAGCCGGGGCCCGTCTTGACCCGCGCCACGACGTCGCGCACCGCGGCGAGCGTGAGCGACAGCTCCGTCGCGCTGCGGTCGAGGTTCTCGAGCGTGTGCGAAATCCGCTGCGCCTCGGCCTTGTCGGTCAGCAACAGGTGCGGGTAGCCGTCGCCCTCGGCGACCTGCTTCAGCACCACGTTCACCGAGGCGACGCTCTCGTGGAGATCGCGCTGGAGCTTCTCGTCGGCGAGGCTCGCGGTCACCTTCTTCACGTCGTCGAGCGTGGCGCCGGCCTTGTCGCCGAAGCTGCTGACGCGATCGAGGATGCCGGGCGAGGTGTCCGAGGGGATGAGCTCGCCGGGCTTGCGCACCTCGGCGTTGTTGCCCTTGGTGATCTCGATCATCTTGTCGCCGAGGAGCCCCTTGGTGGAGATCTTCGCGAGGCTGTCGGTCTTGATGCGCCCGGCCTCGGATTTGACGATCTCGATCTCGACGTAGATCGTCGTGTCCTCGGTCTTCTTGCCGTAGCCGACGTTGCCGATGTGGCCGATGTCGAGGCCGCCCATCTGCACGGGCGCGCCGGATTTCAGGCCCTGGACGTCGGAGAACTCGGCGCGGAACGAGACCGAAGACGAGAAGAGGCGCCGTTCGTCGCCGATGAGGAAGATGACCAACGCGGAGAAAACGAGCCCCGCGAGCACGAAGATACCGACCTTCACGTTACGCGCCTGGTTCATTGGCCGCGCCATAGTGCGCCAGCCGAGCGGGCGCCGCCAGCGCTGATCACGCGCCCAGCAAGGTCGCCACGTCCTCGTTCACCGGTGCAGTACCGTTGATGAAATCTCGCACGCGCGGATCGGTGGAGGCCCGAAACTCGTCGGGGGTACCCGCCAGGATGATCTCCCCGCGGTACACCATGGCCATCCGATCCGAGATCGAGAACGCGCTCTTCATGTCGTGCGTGACGACGATGCTGGTGACGTTGAGCGCCGATTTCAGCCCCTTGATCAGGTGGTTGATCCGCTCGGTGTTGATGGGATCAAGGCCCGTCGTCGGCTCGTCGTAGAGGAGGACCTCGGGCTGCACGGCGATGGCGCGGGCGAGGCCAACGCGCTTCTTCATGCCGCCCGAGAGATCGGCCGGGCGCATCGCCTCGATGCCGGGGAGGCCGACCAGCGAGAGCGCCCAGTTGACGCGCTCGGCGATCTTCGCCTCCGTCATCGTGTACCGGTAGTGCTCGTGCAGCCCGTAGGCGACGTTGTCGCCGACCGAGCTCGAATCGAAGAGCGCCGCGCCCTGGAAGAGCATCGCGATCCGCTGGCGGACGAGGCCGATCTTGGCGTTGCTCATCGTGGTCACCTCGTCCCCGTGGAAGGTGATCGACCCGCCGTCGGCCTCGAGCAAGCGGATGAGGAGCTTGAGGAGGACGCTCTTGCCGACCCCCGAGCCGCCCATGATCGTGATGGTCTCGCCCGGGTACACGTCGAGGTCCACCCCGCGGTAGATGACCTTGTCCCCGAAAGCTTTTTGCACGTTCTTGAAGCGAATCAGCGGCTCCGGCACGGCGCGACGGTATCACGCAGGGGAAGCTTCGGGGGCTCTGCAGATTGGAGCATCGCGTCGAGCACCCAATCGTTTTCTACGGCCCGAGAGCGTGTTACGGGGCTTGACGATTCGGGGGATCTGGAATTCCCTGGCGCCGCTTTCATCGCCCCCGGCAAGTACAAAGGACACGCTCCCCATGCGGATTCGTCGCTCGTTCGCCCTCGGCGCCCTCGGCGCCACCCTCGCCGCCGCCGTGAGCCTCGCGTCCGCACCGGCCGCCGCGCAGCAGGCCGTGCCCGCGCAGCAGGCCGTGCCCACGCCGAAGGTCGACGACCCGATCCGGTTCAACTTCGATCTCTACGCGGGGCTCCTCTATCGCGTGGGCGATCTCTCGACGGCCGACACCGTCGATCTCGCGCGCGGCGGCGGCCTCGTCGGGCTCGACGCGCTCGTCCTTCCGAACCGCTACTTCGGCGCCGGCATCGGCTACGAGCGCGCCTTCTTCGGCCGCGAGCGCGCCGACTTCGACAACGGCACGTTCACCGAGCGGAGCCGCTCGTGGGATTCGCTGTGGGCCCTCGGCCGCGTCTATCCCTGGCAGAACGACAACATCGCCCTGTTCGTGCAGCTCGGCCTCGGGCCGGTGTGGCAGCACGTCGGCGCCAGCGGCACCACGCTGACCACGGGCACCTCGGGCGTGACCACGGTCAACCCGTTCGAGTGCACCGGCAGCGACTCGGCCGGCTTCGGGCTCCGCGCCGGCGTCGGTATGGACGTCGTGTTCTCGCAGTTCATCGCGCTCACGGGGCAGCTCGGCGCCGACCACGTCCGCGGCACGAGCGGCTCGCTCGACAGCTGCGCGGTGGGCGCGGGCGCGTCGACGTTCCTCGCGGCGCGCCTCGGCCTCAGCTTCGGTACCGGCCGCGAGAAGGCCGCCCCGACCGATCGTGACGGCGACGGCATCTTCGACCCGAGCGACGCGTGCCCCGACGTGAAGGGCCCCGCCAACGCCGATCCGATGAAGAACGGCTGCCCGCCCAGCGATCGCGATCACGACGGCATCCTCGACGACGCCGACGCCTGCCCCGACGTCGCGGGCTACCCCAACGCCGATCCGAAGAAGAACGGCTGCCCCTACGGCGACAAGGACAAGGACGGCATCTTCGACGAGCAGGACGCGTGCCCCGACGAGCCGGGCGTCGCCAGCGCCGATCCGAAGAAGAACGGCTGCCCGCCCAGCGATCGCGACAAGGACAAGGTCATCGACGACAACGACGCGTGCCCGGACATCCCCGGCATCGCGACCGGCGACGCCAGGACCAACGGCTGCCCGCCCGACACCGACGGCGACGGCATCCGCGACGACAAGGACGCCTGCCCGAACGAGAAGGGCGTCCCCAACGAGACCAACCCCTCGAAGAATGGCTGCCCGCTCGTCGTCTTCACCGAGAAGGAGATCGAGATCAACGAGCAGGTCCAGTTCGACGTCGACAAGGCGACGATCAAGCCGGCCTCCGACGCCCTCCTCGACGAGGTCGCCAAGGTGATCAACGACCACCCCGAGATCAAGCGGATGGAAGTCCAGGGTCACACCGACAACAGCGGCACGAAGCAGCACAACAAGATCCTCAGCAGCAGCCGCTCCGAGGCCGTGCGCAAGGCCCTCGTGAAGCGCGGCGTGAAGGACAAGCTCCTCACCTCCAAGGGCTACGGCCAGGAGAACCCGCTCGTCGAGAACGACAGCGAGGCCAACAAGGCCAAGAACCGCCGTGTGCAGTTCAAGATCCTCGAGAAGGCCGACGTCACGCCGAAGTCGGAGCAGAAGGACGGCACCGCGCCCGTCCCCGCGGCGAAGCCGGTCGATCCGAAGGCCCCCGCCGCCCCCAAAGCCGGGCCGACGTTGAAGCCCCGCAAGTAGCCTTCACGATCGCCTGAGGCGCAGAGGCGCAGAGGTCATCCCTCTGCGCCTTTCGCTTTTCCATGGGCCGGATCGCGGCCCGTCGCGGGCCAGGCCTTGACCTTCGATGCATCGTGCATATATTCTTTTCACATATATGCGACATGGAGATAAGAAGCCGGCGGCGGGGCGCGAGACCGGGAGCGAGAGCGAGGCCGAGGCCGCGTTCCTCGCCCGCTACGATCTCGCCGCGTTCGAGCGGCCCTCGGTCGCGGTGGACATCGTGGTCCTCGGCTTCGCGCGCGGCTCGCTCTCGGTCGCCGTGTACCAGCGCGCCGAGCACCCGCACCTCGGGCGCTACGCCCTCCCCGGCGGCTTCGTGCGCCTCGACGAGTCGCTCGACGCCGCCGCCGCGCGCCTCCTCCACGGCAAGGCGGGGCTCCGCGGCGTGTTCCTCGAGCAGCTCTACACCTTCGGCGCGATCGGGCGCGATCCGCGCGGGCGGATCATCACCGTCGCGTACTTCGCGCTCGTCGACGCGGCGAGGCTCGCGCGCGCGACCACGGCGCCGGGCGCGCGCGTGGCGACGGTGCGCGTCCCCTGGCCGGGCGAGACGGGCGGCCCGGTCGAGCTCTTCGATCACCTGGGCAAGGCGCTGCCGACGGCGTTCGATCACGCCGACGTGCTCGGGATGGCGGTGAAGCGCCTGCGCAGCCGGCTCGACGACGGCCCGGTGGGCTTCCAGCTCTTGCCCGCGGAGTTCACGCTGCGCTCGCTCCAGGACGTGCACGAGGCCGTCCGCGGCGAGGCCGTGAACAAGGACTCGTTCCGCCGCCGCATGCTCGCCAGCGGCTTCCTGGAGGCCACGGGCGCCCACGAGCGCGACGCCTCGCACCGCCCCGCCGAGCTCTACCGCTTCGTGAAGCGCGGCGCCGTTTGAGGACGTCCAAGGACGATTGACGACGACGGATCACAGCGATGTCCACCGGGGCACGGCGTTGACGATCGGGATCGCCTCCGCACTGCCCCGCCCGTTACCCCGGAGGGTGAACCATGAAGATGCACCGGATCGATGTCTCGCAGCCGCTCTCGTTCACGATCGACGGCGTGCTCACGCCCGCCGAGTGCCAGGCGCTGATCGCGCGGATCGAGGCCGCGGGGCCGAAGATCGCGCCGGTGAGCTACCCCGCGGGGCCGGTGGTCGACCTCGGCATGCGCAACAACACGCGGGTGATGTTCGACGATCCCGCGCTCGCCGCGCTGCTCTACGCGCGCGTTGTCGAGCGGCTGCCGGCGACGATGTCGGGCGGCGGCGTGGTGGGCGCGAACGAGCGCCTGCGCTGCTACCGGTACGAGGCGGGGCAGTACTTCGCGCCGCACCACGACGGCGCGTTCATTCGCGACGCGCAGGAGCGGAGCACGCTCACGTTCATGATCTACCTGAACGAGGGCTTCACCGGCGGCGAGACGGCGCTGCTCGATCTCGGCGAGGTCGTCGTGCCGCGCACCGGGCGCGCGCTCCTGTTCCAGCACGCGATCCTGCACGAGGGGTGCGCGGTGACGAGCGGCGTGAAGTACGCGGTGCGCTCCGACATCATGTACCGGCAGCTCGCGGCGTGATCAGGCCGCGGCGATGCGCTCGATCTTGAGCTCGACCGCGTCGCCGCCGCGCCAGGCGTCGCGGCGGAGGCGGCCGAGGACGTCGACGTGCGACGACTTGGCGAGGGCGTCGGCGAGGTGGCCGAGCTCGAAGGCGAAGCCGCCCATCGTGGCGCGGCGGCCGAACATGATCTCGACCTTGAGGTGCGACTTCAGGTTGCGCGCGGAGAGGAGGCGCGCGCGGAGCACGAGCAGGAGCGGCGCGCGGTTGCCCTCGCCGCAGGGCTCGAGGCGCGCGAGATCGTCGGCCGCGGCGCAGAGATCGTCGCGATCGTCGAGGCGGATGTCGGCGAGGAGCTCGTCGGCGTCGACGGCGGGGCGGCCGGCGCCGCGCTCGGCGAAGACCTGGCACCAGGCGTCGCGGAGCGTGTCGACGCGATCGGCGCGGACCTCGACGCCGGCCGCGGCCTGGTGGCCGCCGAAGCCCACGAGCTCGCCCTTGCAGACCGTGAGCGCGTCGTGGAGCCGCGAGCCCGCGGGGCCGCGCACCGAGCCGCGGCCGCTGACGCCCTCGATCGAAGCGATGATCGTCGGGCGCTTGAAGCGCGAGGCGATGCGCCCCGCGACGATGCCGACGACGCCGGGGTGCCAGCCCTCGCGCGCGAGGACGATCCCCGGGGCGTCGGCGTAGCCGCAGCGCTCGATTTCCTCGAAGGCCTCGGTGAGGATCAAGTCCTGAATCGCGCGGCGTTTCAGGCTGATTTGCTCCATCGTCGCGGCGAGGCCGGTGGCCTTGACCGGGTTCTTCTCGAGGAGCAGATCGAGCGAGAGATCGGGATCGCCGAGGCGGCCGGTGGCGTTGAGGCGCGGCGCGATGCGGAAGGCGATGTCCTCGGCCGTGGCGCCCTTCGGGAGATCGATCTTGGCGTTGTAGGCGAGGGCGCGGAGGCCGGGGCGCGTGCCGTTGGCGAGGATCTGGAGGCCGGCCTTCACGAGGACGCGGTTGTCGCCGGTGAGGGGCGCGACGTCGGCCACGGTGCCGATGGCGACGAGATCGAGGAAGGGGCGCAGATCGAGGTTTTGGCCGAGGATCCGCCGCACCGCTGCCCCGAGCGAGAGCGCGAGGCCGCACGAGGCGAGGCCCTTGTACGGGAAGCCGCACTCGGGCCGGTGCGGGTTCAGGAACGCGACGACGGGCAGCGGCTCGGGCGGGACGAGGTGGTGATCGATCACCACGACGTCGAGCCCGCGTGCGCGCGCTACGGCGAGGCGCTCGTGATCGCTGGAGCCGCAGTCGCACGTGACGAGCAGCGTGGCGCCGGTCGCGAAGACGCGCCCGAGGGCCTTGTGCGAGAGCCCGTAGCTGCCCTCGAGACGCGTCGCGAGGAGCGGCGTGACGGTGCCCCCGAGCGCCTGCAGGATCGACGTGAGGATCGCGGCCGAGGTGATCCCATCGCAGTCGTAGTCGCCGAAGACGCAGATCTTCTCGCCGGCGCGGACGGCGCGCGCGATGCGCTCGGCCGAGGCGTCGCGATCGATCATCGCCTCGGGCGGCGTGAGGTGCGCGAGCTTCGGATCGAGGAAGCGACGCGTGGCCTCGCCCGCGGCCCAGCCGCCGCGATGAAGCGCGTCGGCCGCGCTGATGGCGATCCCGAGCTCGCGCGAGAGATCGACCGCGGCCGCCGACGCCTCGCCGGGATCGCGAAAGCTACCCGCGCTGACGGCGCGCGGAGGGACGTTGGGAACGATCTCCACGTCGAGCTCGGGCCCGACCATGAGCGCTCCCGAGACGCGCGACGCGGCCCCCTGCCCTTCGCCCGATCGCGCGTCTTCCAGCATCCAGGGCCTGGGTTATTCGAGAACCCGGGCCGCGTCCACGCCGATCACCGGGCCAGTGGTTCACCCCACCAGCCCGGGAGCTCCGGCCATGTCAGACGACCGTCTCGGCGCGCTTCGTCATGCGCGTGCGCGTGAGGGCCTTCTTCTGGTCCGCAGAGGCGCCGAAGAAGCGGCGATCGATCCACTCGGTCAGCGGCGCGGCGACGTAGATCGAGGAGTACGTGCCGACGATGATGCCGATGAGCAGCGCGAAGGCGAAGTCCTTGATCACGCCGGTGCCCCACACGAGGAACATCACCATGGAGAGCGCGGTGACGCCGGAGGTGATGATCGTGCGGCCGAGCATCTCGGAGATCGAGAGGTTGATCACGTGCGAGAAGCTCATCGCGCGGTGCTTGCCGAGGTTCTCGCGGATACGGTCGTAGACGACGACGGTGTCGGAGATCGAGTAGCCGACGATGGTCAGCATCGCGGCGACGGTGGAGATGGTGATCTCCTTGCGCGCGAGGACCATCGCGCCGAGGGCGATGCCGACGTCGTGGATGAGGGCGACGATGCCGCCCGGAGCGAAGCGGAGATCGAAGCGGAAGGCGATGTACGCCATGATGAAGAAGCAGGCGATGCCCACGCTCCAGAGCGCGGCGTTGCGGAGCTGGGCGCCGGCCTTCGGGCCGACCCACTCGACGCGCAGCGGGGTCGCCGGGACCTTGTCGGCGCCGAGCTTGTTGCGGAGGCCGTCGAGGAGCTGATCACCCTTAGATTTGAGGGCGATCTCTACCTTGTGGTCGCGCTCGCTCACCACCTGCGGGTTCTTCCCCTCGTCGCGGAGATCGACGCCGGAGACGCCGACGAGCTGCTTGCGGATGCCGGCGAGATCCGGCTCCGTCTCGTAGCGCGCCGTGATCTTGTCGCCGCCGGGGCTGAACTTGACGTCGCTGGCCTGGAGGGCGGCCGGGCACTGCGCCGTCGGCGTGGGCGCCGAGCCCTCGGGGACGAGGCACATCTTGGCGCGAATGGCGGCCTTCTGGTCCTCGGTCAGCACGGTGACCTGCTGCACGCGGATCAGGAAGTGGTTTGGGTGCGAGGCGTCGGTCACCGTGACCACGTCGGGATCCGCGAAGCCGATCGACTCCACCGCGTTGCGCACGGTGCCGCCGTTCATCGAGCCCTCGGGGCCGAGGAACGAGACCTCGACCTCGGTGCCGCCCTTGAAGTCCGTCCCGAGCTTGGGGCCAGGATAGAAGAACGCGATGATCGACAGCAGCAGCAGCGTCCCGCTGAGCCCGATGAAGTACCAGCGCTTCCCCATGAAGTCGAACTGGCGGCCGTGCTTGATGAATTCCATGTGCGGAGCCTTGTGCTTCTTGAATGCCTCGAGGTGCGCGACCTGCACGCGCCTGCCGGGGCCCTCACCCCGGCGGACGCGCGACCCAGCTGCTCAGCCGAGGTAGAGCTTCTTGACCTTACGGTGGCGGACGGCCCAGTCGAACATCAGGCGGGTGCAGACGACGCCGGTGAAGAGGCTGACGGCGATGCCGATGACCAGCGTCACGGCGAAGCCCTTGATCGGCCCGGTGCCGAACTGCATCAGGATCAGGCCGGAGATGAACGTGGTCACGTGCCCGTCGATGATGGCGCTGAAGGCCTTGTCGTAGCCGACCTCGACCGCGGAGCGCGGGCTCTTGCCGAGGCGGAGCTCTTCCCGGATGCGCTCGTTGATCAGCACGTTGGCGTCGACGGCGATGCCGACCGTGAGCGTCAGCGCCGCGATCCCGGGGAGCGTCATTGACGCGCCGAACATCGCGAGGATGGCGATCTGGAGGACCATGTTGAAGAGCACGGCGACGTCGGCGATGAGGCCCGCACGGCTGTAGTAGACGACCATGAAGCCGAGCACGAGCGCGAGGCCCGCGAGGCCGCCCTTGCCGGCCTGGGCGATGGAGTCGGCGCCGAGCGACGGCCCGATGCGCTGCTCGTTCGACGGCGAGATCGGGGCCGGCAACGCGCCCGACCGCAGCACGAGCTCGAGCTTCTTCGCATTGGTGAGCTGCTGCTCCGGCCCGCCGGAGCCCATGGAGATCTGGGCGCGGCCGCCGGCGATCTTCGCCTGGATCACCGGCGCGCTCTCGATCTTGTTGTCGAGGATGATCGCGAACCGGCGCTTGATGTTCTTGCCGGTGATCTCCTCGAAGCGGTCGCCGCCGAGGGGCGTGAACTCCATCGACACGTGCCAGCCGCCGAGGCCGCCGCGATCGGCCGGCTCGGGCTCGGCGCGCGCCTCGCGCACCATGTCACCGGTGATCTCGGCCTTGTTGAAGAGGTAGTAGGTGCGCCAGCCGCGCTCCTCGAAGGTGTCCTTCTCCTCGTCGTACTCCTCGAACTTCGAGAAGCCGACCTCGTGATCGGGATCGACCTGGAGCGTGCCGACCCACTCCTTCAAGCGCTTGAGCGCGTCGCGCATGTCCTCGTGCTCGCCGCGGATGATGCGCGCGTAGTGGCTCGGCTTGGTCTTGCCGGCGCCCACGGGGGCGTTCTCGATCGAGAACGAGAGGCCCGTCGGGAGATCCTCGGTCTTGGCGCGCGAGTACTGATCGAAGAAGTCGACGTCGTCGTCGAGCATCTTGAACTCGAGGCGCGCCGTCTGGCTGATGATGTCGCGGATCTCGGCGAATGACTTCTCGTCGTCGCCGGGGATCTCGATGATGATGTCCTCGTCGCGCGACGTCAGGTTGGTCTCCTTGAGACCGAGGCCGTCGATGCGGCGCTTGACGGTCTCCTTGGCCTGCGTGACCGCGTTGTTGCGGATCTGCGACTCGACGTCGCCCTTGACGCGGAAGGTGACCTTTTTGCGGTCGGCCGAGCGCTGGATCTGGAGCTCGCTGAGGAACTTCTTGAGGAAGTCTTCGTTGATCTTCGCCTCGTCCGCGGAGTCGTTGAAGGTCAGCGTGATCGTGCCGGCGTGCTCGCGGCTCTTCTCGATCCGCACCTTCGTGGGGAGCTTGCCGAGCTCTTCCACCGTCGGCGGCTTGTCCCCGGTGTGGAAGCCGAGCGCGGTGGTGAGCGCCAGGCGGAGCTCGTCGTAGTAGCGATCGCGCTTGTCCTTGATCGCCTCGTCGACGTCGACCGTGTAGACGAGCCGGAGGCCGCCCTTGAGGTCGAGGCCGCGCACGAGCCGGAACGGGATGTTCGAGAGCAGGTAGCGGCTGAGCTGATCGGCCGCGCCGACGCGCTGCCCGCCGATCGTGTCGAGCGTGCCGCGGCGGGCGCGGGTCTCGACGTCGCTGCGCTCGTCGGAGGGGAGGCCCGAGTCGTCGAGCTTGCCGTGACGCTCGTCGTGGAAGGTCGGGTAGATGCAGAGCGCCGCGCCGAGCGCGAGGAACAGCACCATTCCCGCCTTCACGCGCCAGGCCGTGTCGATGAAGCTGGAGGCGCTCACCAGCGCCCACGGCACCATCAACCCGAACACCGCGAGCGCCCAGAAGACGTCGTAGTGCGCAGCGACCGCCGCTGATCCGGCGCTGATCGTGGCCCACGCGAAGCTGCCCCGCTTGGGGCGCCGCAGCAGGGCCGCGATCAAACAGAGACCGGCGATGCCGGCGAATCCGAACTGGAAGAAGTTGTGGATCACGTTCGTACCGAAACCCGGAGCCGGTGGCGTCTGTTTCCGTTCCGGCGGGGGACGTTCGCGCCGGGGTTCGGGGCTGCGTCGCGGCCCCGGAGGTCGAGGCCGAGGTCGGCCCCGGCTTGGTCGAGGCTGTCGTTCGCCCCGGCCTGGTCGGGGTCGCCGTCGACCCCACGCTGCTCGGGATCGCCGTCGATCCCGGTCTCGTTCAAGGCTCTTTCAGCCCTGGAATGAAGCGTTTTCGAAGAAGGGCTAGGCCTTCTTCTCCAGCGTCTTCGCGTCCTTGCTGTCTTTCGAGTCCTTGGAGTCGGCCTTGGGGTCGACCTTCGTATCGCCGGCGTCGATGCCCTGGATCGCCGTCTTCAGGAGCCGAATGTTGACCCCCGGCGCGATCTCGAGGCGCACGGTACGCTCGTTCATCTCGATGATCTTGCCGATCATCCCGGACTGCGTGACGACCGTGTCGCCCGTCTTCAGGTTCTGCTCGATCGCCTTCTGCTTCTTGGACTGGTTCCGCATCGTGAAAACGATGAGGAGCACCGGCATCAGCATGAACAGGATCGTCGTCATCCCGCTCATGGGCGGGGCGCCACCGGACGGAGCGTCAGGGGGCGGGCCTTGAACAGGCTGACCGGGCGCGGGCGCCGGGCCTTGCTGGCCGGAGGCGGGGAGCTGGGAGAAGAAGGTGCTCATTTAAACCCTCCAGGGGCGGCCGCTCCATTAGCCATGTTCGCGGAGCCATGCAAGGAAGGCCCACCGGAGCCCGGCAAAAAGTTTGCCTGAGGCGGCCAGAGCGCGGCGGCCCCGCGCAGCACGAGTCCTCGCTTCAAGGCGCGTCGCTCCCGAAGACGAGGACTCTTCGGGCGCGGTCGCCGTTGCGCAGCTCGTCGAGGATCGAGCGCACGTCGCGCTCGCCCACGCCGCCGTCGAGCGTGGCAAAGACCGCCGACACAATCGGCGGAATGCGCCCCACACCGGGGAAACCTGCGGCCCACGTCAGCGCGTCGGCGAACGCCGCCTTCAAGCTCGTCGCTAGCGGGCCCGACGGCGCGAGGGCCACGTCGAGCGGCTCGATCACGGCGATCGCGCGGGCGCGGGCGGCGACCTTCACGGCCTCGGCGCCGAAGAAAGGCCGCAGCGATCGCACGCCGACGGCCCCGACGCGGCGGCCCTCGGCGCGGAGCTGATCGGCGACGGCGCAGGCCACCACGAACGCGGCGCCGAACGCGACGATGATCTCTTCGGCGTCGACCGTGGCGTGGCGCTCGACGGCGTGGAGCGGACGGCCGGTGAGATCGCCGAGCTGGCGCAGCGCGCTCGCCAGCGCGAAGGGGGCGCGCGTCGCGTAGCTGCGCTCGGCGCGCTTGGCGGAGAGGTGCTCCTCGGGCGCGCTCGGGGCGCCGGAACGAGGCGCTTCGACCCTTGTTTCCCCGAGGAACTGCGCGATCAGCGATCGCTCCGGCGGCTTGACGCCGGAGGCCCCGCAGAGCCCTTCGGACGCCAGGATCCACGGCGTCTCGCTGTCTTCTGCGGCGCGGCGAGCGGCCAGCGCGAGATCGACCGCGCTCTCGGCGCTCCACGCCGCGAGGACTCCCGCGCCGAGATCCAGCGCGGGCGCGAGCTCGTCGCGGCCGAGCGTCGCGCCTGCGCCGACCCGATCGATCACGTGGATGACGAACGGCGCCCGCGCGCGCGCCGCCGCGTGGATCGCGCCGAGCGCGCCGAACAGCTCGTCCGATTCGAGCACCACCGCGGCCCGCTGCCCCGCGAGCGCCGACACCGTCGCCGCGCCGACCGCGCCCGCCGGCGTCATCCCGTCGATGGCCTGGACGACGACGTCGCTCGTCAGCTTCTCGACCTCGAGGAGCAGCGCCAGCAGCGCCCCCGCCTGGTCCGTCCCTTTCGCCCGTCGCTCGGTGGTCGCCATTTCAGGCTGAGTCACCCGTACGAGCCGGGGGGTCAAGCCCCGGAGCCCGACAGCGAAATGGGGCAACCTTGAAATCGGGGATTGACATCTCGAGGTCGCCTTGATACCAGAGCCCCTCTGAAAACGAGTCCGCCCACCGCGGCGCTCGGAAGCAGGCGCGTAGCTCAGTGGTAGAGCACTACCTTGACACGGTAGGGGTCGCCGGTTCGAAACCGGCCGCGCCTATAATCCTTTCACATAGTTAACCCGTCGCTTTCTCCTGCGGAGCACCACCCGCAGGACCTGGAGCACCACTCGGAGCACCACGACGCGCCGAGTCAGGGTCATCGGGTGCGGGCTTCACGAGGTGAAGCACACGCCCGATGCTCTCGCGTTGCTCGACCGGCGTCACGGTCGAGTAATGCTCCCGCATCCGGTCCGTGGCGTGACCGGAGATGCTGCGGGTGATGAGCGATTCCACCCCCGCCATGCGCGCGAGATCATTGAACGTTCGCCGCAACCCGCGCGGGGTGAAGCGGATCCCAAGGCCCATCAGCGCCTTGATGCGAGCGAACGGCTTGCGCAGCACGTGTTCCGTGCGCAGGCCGCCGTCCTCCCGAGGAAAGAGCAGCTCGGAGGCGCGCTGCTCGGGGGTGACGATCTGGGTCTCGACGTGCCAACGGAGCACGTCCATGACCTCCGCGGGCACGTTGATGCGCTGCCGCAGCTTGGTCTTGGTCGTGTCCATGATCTCGTCGCCCAGCGTGTGCGAGCGGCGGACGAGGATGACGGCCTTGTCCCAGAGGACGTCAGGCGTCGGCCCCGCGTGCCGCAGAGGTCGCATCGAGGAGGGACGCAGCCCGGTCGCCATGCCGAGGTAGGTCATCGCGTAGTGCTGCGGGCACTCCTCGCGCATGTAGGTCAGAAACTCCGCCGCCACGTCCGCGGTGAGCGTGTTCGGCTCCTCCTCGGTGTAGGTCGGATGCTCGGACGTGTCGAAGCTCGGGATGCCCTCCGTCGCGTTGGAGGGCAGCTCGAAGTCTCGCTTCGCCGCCTTCATGATCACATGGAGGACCGCGAGCCACCCGTTCGCGGTCACGGGCGAGTAGGTGCCGGCCGCGATGAGCTGGCAGACGCCAACCCTCCACGCCTGCACATGGAGGGGTCGGATCTGGTCGACGAACATCTCGCCGAAGCCCGACACCGCTTCGGTTCCTGCGGCGACCGCTTCGGTTCCCGCGATGAGGTGCTCCAGCGTGTAGCGCCACTTCTCACGGCTTCGCGCGCTTTTGATTTCCCGCGTGTTCACCTTGCGCTCCAGCAGCGAGACCGCGTAGTCGGCGAAGCGCTCGGTCCGTCGCTGAGCCAGGAGCGGCCCTGCTTGGATGCGCTTGCGCTCGTCGTTGAGCCACATGAATGCCGTTGCCAGGTCGGCCTGCGGCAGCGATTTCTTGATCTCTCGCATCCTCCCCGTCGTCGGATCGACGACGCGGGCGCGGACGAAGTGTCCGCCCTCCTTTCGCTCCCAGACGCTCGGCACCGTGCTCGGTGCGAGCCAGCTCTTCCACCGAAATACCCACTTCTTTTCCTTCATGCGCGTCTCCTTGGTCGAGAGGCGCACTCAGGCGGTCCGGCGCTACTGTAGCAGCCGGCGCCTCGCCTCGGAGGTAACGATCGAGGTCTTCTCGCGCCCACATCCACGGGCCGTTGCCGCCCCGGCGGCCCGCGGGTCGTAGGCGTCGTTCGCCGTGGGCTTTGCGGATGGCGCTCGGATCTTTGTAGCCGCAGTAGGTGGCCGCCTCGGCCGTGGTGAGCACGCCGCGCGTGAGGACCGGGTGCTCACTTGCATCGCTCGCGCGCGCAGCAACTGGAGCCGGTGATGAGTGTGCCGCCGGTGGGGGCGCCCACGGCGCAGACGGAGTCGCGCGTAATCGCCCACGGCGCGGCGGCGCGAGATCACGCGACGAGGAAGCCGGCGGCTGTACCCGAAGCGCCCGAGCGTCATCCACGATCAGCAGCAACGGAGCTGCGGACGGCAGCGGCACAGCGACATCCGCTTCGATCGGCGTAGCCGGCATCGGAAGGGCCGCGAGGCTCAACGGCGCCGTCCGCACGGCGGTAGGCCCCTCCCCGCCACCTGGGGTTGCCCGGGGTTCGCGCAGCGATAGCTCGACCGCGGGCGGGGGGATCACCACCCGCTCCATGGTCGGCGGTTGTGACGTCGAGCTGCCCACCTTCTTCGAAGCGAACAACGCGGAGATGAACGGTGCCCAGCTCGCGGCGTAGTCATCCCTCGTCGACGGCGGCGCAGGTCCCCACGATTTGATCGCGGGAGCTCCGCATGAGTCCAGCATCACCGGAGCGAGCGCCGCGGCGAGGCGGCGGCAGAAGATCTGATGCGCGAGCTCATCCGGCTCGGCTTCGCGTTGCGTCGTGCGGTAGACGCCGTACCAGCACGGATCCGTGGCGAAGTAGTGAGCCCAGCGGTCGAGGTAGACCTCGATCGTCGACGGGAACGCCGGCCCCCACGATCGGACCTTGAGGCCCGCGCACTGCTCCACGAGAGATACCGGCTGCGGCGGGCAATCGGGGAGGCTGGCTCCGTTCTCCGGAACGTCTTGAGGCGCGTCGGGCGCGCGGCGCTGAGTGACGACGCTCTCGCACGCGGTCGCCGTCGCGTCGGCATCGTGTTCGGCGGTTAAGCATTCAAGCTCGGCGCGCGCGATGCCGCCGTCCGCGGGAGAGTGCGCGTTCAAGAACGCCTCCGTGTCAGGAGGCGGAACGCGCCACGCGAGGAGGATGGTTCTGGACCTGGCTCCTCGGTACCCGAACCGGCGCCGGCAACCGCAGAAACGCGAACGCGACGACGTGCGGGTGCTCGTACTCGCGAAGACAGTCCCGTCGTCCGTCGACGCGCGAGCTGCGGACGCATCGGCGCTCCCAACCTTACGCGCGCGGCTTGATGCGCGTGAACGGCGGCACGGGTCACGGCGCGCGCGGCGACGCGGCGGATCGCCAGCGCAGCGTGATGCGCACGGCGAACGGCGCGCTGCGCGAGCGGGCGAAAAAAGTCATCATCGCCCGCTTCGGCGGCTGCTGAGCCCGCGTGGCAGTAGTGGATCCACGCGGTCTGGGCGAGGCGCTGAAGGCTTGCAACTGCGGCCAGATCGTCGCCTCCGACGAATGCTCGACCTGCGCATCGCTGGTTCAGAGCTTCGACAAGGCTGGCCTCGGACTCCGCATCGGTCAACGCCTCGCGCGCGAAGTGCCGGGAGGCGGGCATCGGGTCTGCGTCGTCTGCGTGATCGTCGCCACGGCTCGCCGCGCTCGCGAAGACTCGGTCGGCGATAGTTTCGGCTACGACAAGATCGACCCAGCTCACACGCCCAGCGTATCGCGCGACTCGGACTCGGCAAGGGCTTCGTGCGCATCTCGCCACTCGAACTCGGCTCGCTCGTAATCGGGCCCGGCGCTCCGCGGGCGAACCGGGACCGGCGTTCCGTCAACCCATCGGCAACCGCGGCGAACTCGTCATGAAGCCGCCCGGACGACCCCGACCTCTTCACGCGCGCCAAAAGCGTGGGAGCCGAGAGACGAACTTTCGAGGGCCCTCGGTTGAGACGCACCTGGCATCCCATTTCGTGACGGATTTGGTCGATCACGCGCTGGCGCCCCCACCCGTTCCTGAAGGCTCCCCGTCGCCGATCCCGCTATTCTTGCTTGTCAAGCGGTTAGTCACCTCCTTGAACGCGAGAGCAACCCGCTTGCTCGTCGGGCGGCCCTTCAGGGCGGCCCGGTCGAAGGGAGCTATGTCGGTGGTCGTGCCGGCGCCGCGCGAGGAGACTTCCGTCGCGCGTTGCATCTCCGTATGCTGCACCAAATACTCCACGGTCTCCGCTCCGGGAAACGTCACAAGCTTGCTGCATCGACCCGCATACACCGACGAGCGTCAACGCTGTTCGCGGACCACCGTGACGGGGGCGTGGTTCCTGAGTCTCGCGCGCCTGGGGGCGTGGCTGTCATGCTTGGGCCTGGGCTCATCTGGGTGCGTCTGCGTGGATGCACCTACTCCACAGCAAGCGCTCAGCGACGCGTCGACGGCTCCTTATCCGGAGGTTTCCGTCGCGGATCCTTGGAAAGACCAGCATGGCCCGCATACGCTCGAGGACCGTGGTCTGCTCCTCGGATGCAGCCACGCGACGACGTTCACAAAAACCGACATCTCGCACAATCCGCTATTTCAACCAGCCCTTGGGCCAGCGACCAACGGGTACGAACTGTTCGTGATGCAGTATGTCTCCGAGGCGCGCCCAGGCGTCGCGCGCGCGGTGACAGCACTCCTGTACCTGCCCTCCGGTGGGCCGACCAACGTACCTATTGTCGCCGTGGATCACTCCACGTCTGGACTGGGCCCGTCGTGCGGACCATCGCACGCACCGAGCGTGACTGACGCGCTGGCGGTAGCGTTGGTTGGACGCGGCTACGCCGTCATCGCCCCGGACTATGCCGGGATGGGAGTCGACAACGGCATGACATCGTATCTCGTTGGCGCAGCGGAGGCCGCAGCGACGCTCGACGCGATCCGGGCTCTCCGAACGTTTCACGATCCGCGCTTCGACGCAGCCCAGCTTGGCACGGATTTCTTCGTAGCGGGATACTCGCAGGGGGGCCACGCCGCCTTGTTCACGCATCAGCTCTTCGACCCCAGCATCGGCGTGCGACTCCTCGGCTCGATCGCGCTGGCGCCAGGCCTCAGCAGCGCGCGGGAGTGGTCTGTCTTCTTCAAAGGCCATTCGCGTCCCGTCGGTGGGATCGAGACCTTCGCACTGATGTCCCTCTACGCGCGCATGCTCTACACGGGCAGCCCCGAGCCCGGCGCGTGGCTCTCTCCCTCGGCGCAGGCCCTGTTGCCAACGCTCTTCCATGATCAGTGCCTATCGAGCCTGGTTTATTCGGTCCCCGCGAACTATCCGACGCTGGGTGATCTCTACCAGCCGTCGTTCCTCGCCGCGGCCGATGGCTGCACGTTTGACGGGAAGTGCCCGAACTTCGAGCCCTGGGCCTCGGGGCTCCTCGCCGACGAGCCGGGGGCCTTCACCAGCAACGTCCCCTCGCTCGTCCTGCAAGGTCTCTCCGACGTTATCGTCCCGCCCTCCACCGTCGCGTGCATCGTCGATCGGATGAAGGCGCACGGGACGCCGGTCCAGGCGTGCGGCTATGTTGGCGATGATCACTCGAGCATTGTCGGGAGCGCGGTGCCCGCAATGATTCGCTGGATCGACGCGCGTCGCACCGGAGGGACCCCGGACGTTTGCTCTGCGCCACTCGACGTCGCCTGCTCCGCTCCGTAGCGGCGTTCGCCGACGTCAATTAGCGTGCTACTTGTGAACGCGGCGAATCACGCCGTCCGGCGTCACCCAGTAAACGTAGGTGGCGTCCACCGCGACGGCGCCTGGAGACTGGTTGCCCGTCGCCAGGACGACCGGCGTTCCTCCCGTCTTGAGAACTTTCTTCACAGCACCATTGACCGCCTCTACCCAGTACACCGACGTCGCGTCGATCGCGATCGAGTTGGCGGATCCGTTCGCGGGCGCCAGCGACACCACTTGGCCTCCGGCGATTAGAACCTTCGAGACCGCATCCGGGCCCGCGGTACTCGTCCAGTAGAGGCTGGTTGCGTCGAGGGCGAGGACGTTCGCAAAGTGCTGTGCGAGCGCAACCGGAGTTGCTACGCCACCGACCACGGGCACTCGATACACGCTGCCCGGATCGGCCTGGGTTGTCCAGTAGGCGCTCACTCCGTCGGCCGCAATCGCCAGCGGACTGACGAGCGAAGACGCGAGCGTTGTCACAGCGCCGCCCCCGACGGCGACCTTTTTCACCGTCCCAGTGTTGCCCGCGTCGTTCGTCCAAAACAGGCTGGAGTTGAATATGGCGATGCCCGCCGGGAAATTCTGCCCGGTCACCAGAGACGAAGGTGCACCGCCGCCGATGGGAACCATCATCACCGCGCCGCCGCTCGCATTTCCCAAGGAATTGTTAACCCAAAAGACGTTCGTCGCGTTCACGACGACGCCAAGCGGATTCGGTTGCCCCGCAGCGAGGGTCGTCACCTGTCCACCGCCGAGCGGCACCTTGATCACCGTACCGTCACTGCCGCCCGCCGTCCCGTAGTTGGAGCAGTAGACGTTCGTCGAGTCGATAGTCATCACGTGAACGCCCGTCGGCCCTGTCGGCCCGGCTCCGAGCACCAGCGCGTCGCACACCTTGTTGATGCAGTACGAGCTAGCGCAGTCGGAGTTCACCACGCAGGCTTTGCCGAACGTGCATAGGTCGCAGGTCCCGCCGCCGCAGTCGATGGCACTCTCCGAGCCATTCAGCACCCCGTCGGTGCACGAGGCTGCGCAACTTGTGCCCTGGCAGAGCCCGCCGATGCAATCAGTGTTGTTGACACAGCCCTGCATGTACGGACATTTGGCGGCGCACGAGCCGCCGCAATCGATATCGGTCTCGCTCCCGTTCTTGGCGCTGTCGGCGCATGTCGCCGTCGCGCAGACAGTGGCCTTGCAGTAGCCGTTGGTGCAGTCGTCGTTCTTGGCGCAGGTCAGACCGTTTGCGCAAGGCGAGCACGATCCACCGCAGTCAAGATCGGTCTCGTCAGCGTCCTTCACGCCGTCACTGCAATGCGTGGCGACGCACTTGCCTAGACCATCGCAGGTGACGCCACCTTGGTCAGCGCAAGCCATCCCCTTGCCCGCATTCATCTGAACGCACGTATTCATCGCGGAGCACTGCACGGTAGCGCACACCGTGCCAGTCGCCGGACAGTCGGAGCTTGCCAAACAGGCAACACAGCTGCCTTTGCCGTCGCAGAGCGCGCCGCCATCGGTCGCGCATTTCATCCCGGAGTCCGCGTTGGCCGTGCCGCAGCACCCTTGGTTGTCGCAAGTGCGCTTGATGCAATCGTTCACTGGGGAAAGGCAGTCCATCTCCGTGGTGCAACTCGTCGCGCCGCCGACGCACGCGCCTCCGGTGGCAGTCGTCCCACCGGTGGTCGTTTCGCCAACGCTGGTCATTCCACCGCCACCAGCCATCCCCGTGCTGCCAGCCATGCCACCCCCGCCAGTCGTCGCCGCCGCCTCGGAAAACTGGTCCAGCCCGAGCAAGAGCCCGCAGCCCGCCGGAGCCACGCCGAGGGCGACAGTCCCAAGAATCCAGCCCAAACCCGATCGACGGCGCGTGTTCATGTCTGTGACTCCTCGCGAGGCGCGGCGACGCGCTGAGCTTTGGCAAGTATCACAGAGGACGGGCAGGAGGGAAGGCCAGGACGCTAGCGCTGGTCGAACATGCGGCGGAGGGAGCGCGCCCGCGGGTAGCTTCCGGAAAGACCGAGCGCGGGTGGGCCCCTCAGCGAGCAGGACGAGGAAGCGACTGGTCGATGTGCCGGGTCGAACGCTCGTCCGACGCGCAGGAGCGTTCGGGAACGCTTGAACGCCGAACGGCCAGCCGTCGCGCAAGCCGCCCGTTGTCGATGCCCGTCCGGCCCGGCGGCGCCCGGCGGCCGAGCCGTGCATCCGGCCGGCGCAGCCGCTCAGGTGAGCGCCGCGGCGGGTGGCGGCGGGCCGCCGTCGTCCTGCCCGGCGGACACGAGCCTCGACGAAGTCTCCGGGCAGAAGTCCGCCGCGCAGCTCTCAGCGAATCTTGAGGCTGGCGTACTTGACAGGATTGTGATGAGGATCCGGGAGTGCCGGACTATCTCCAAGCCCCGTGCGAGGCCCTCCGATCATGAACCCGACAGCTCTGCTTCTACTGCCGTTTCGGCCGGAGATGCCACGATGATTGCCCGCGATGAGGCAGAGCCGGCCGCCAAGACAGCTGTTTCCACGATTCCAGCGCCTTGGACGCGAGGCCGCAATTGGCTCGCCCTCGGGCTCCTTGTCGTGACCGGGGCCATCATTTACCTCCCGGCGCTGCGCTCGCAGTTGCTGCTCGACGACTATTTCCACGCGGCGATGGTCGATGGCACCTTCCCCGTTCATCGCGGCCCGTTCGACCTGTACAACTTCGTCAACGACGCGGATCGCCCGCTCCTGATCGAGCGGGGCCTGCTTCCTTGGTGGTCGCACCCCCGGCTGGCGATCCGGTTCTTCCGCCCGCTCGCGAGTGCACTCCTCTGGGCCGATCACCGCTTCTTCGGAAACAATCCCATCCCCCTTCACGTCCACTCGTTCCTGTGGTGGGTGGCGGCAATGCTCGGGGCGCGCGCTCTCTTCCGACGCCTCTTCTCCGCGCGCGTCGCCTGGATAGCAACGGTGATCTTCGCGTTCGCCCCCTGCCATACGCTCCCGCTGGCGTGGCTCGCGAACCGTGAAGCGCTGATATCGCTCACCTTCGGCGCCCTCGGACTTTCCTTCTATGTGCGCTGGCGCGAGCAGTATGCTCGACTCGACGGCGCATTCGCCGCGGTCCTCTTCGGCCTCTCGCTGCTTGGCGGCGAGTACGGCCTCTCGTTCACCGGCTACGTCCTCGCATTCGAGATCGTCCGCCGCCCCGAGAGGCTCTCGAGGCGCGCCGTTGGGCTCCTTGCGTTCATTGCGCCGGTCGGGGCTTACCTCGCCGCGCGATCGGCCCGGCACTTCGGTGCAGTCGGCTCGGGCTTCTACTCGGACCCGATCCACGCGCCGGCCGAATTTCTGCGCGCCGCGCCCCGCCGCCTGGTGACGCTGCTCGCTGACGTATGGTTGTCGCTCGACAATGAGACGGTGTCTTCGTCCACGCCAGCTTGGGCGCTAGCGATCGGCGCAGTCCTCGCCGTCGCGATCCTTTTCGATCCATTGCGTCGCACTCTCGCTGAACTAGCCGCGCACGAGCGCGGTGCGGCGAGCTTTCTGCTCATTGGATCGGTTCTCGCGCTCGCGCCGGTACTCGCCGTCGTCCCCTCGCCACGCCTGCTCGGCGCGAGCCTTCTCGGAGTTGCGCCGATCGTGGCGTTGCTCCTGGATCGGGTCTGGTTTCCCAGGGTAGTCCCCGCCCGACGCGGCCGCGCCGAACTCGCGGAGCTCGTCGCCCTGCTACTCGGCTTCGCGCACCTGGTGCATGGTCCCGTGACCTCGTGGCTCGGGGGACGCCATTTCCAGCAGTCCGCGGCGACCTTCTCCAAACGCGCGGCGGAGCTGCGCGCTCGCCTCGATGATGCAAAGAGCGCCGATGTGGTCGTCACTCGCTGCATCAATGGCGCGTTCTTCCTCCCATTCGCGCTCAGTCGTCAAGGCGAACTCCCCTCGCACTGGCGCATCCTCGCGCAGACGGGCCATGTGCTCGCGTTGCGTCGCGACCCGCGCACGCTCGACCTCGTCGTGCCCCCGGATCAAAGCGTCTTCCCCTCGGGCCCGGGGAACCTCTTTCGGGACGACGAGCTGAAGATCGCAGCGGGCGACGTCTTCGACGTGCCAGGTCTTCACGTGACAGTGCTCGAGGTCGGCCCCAACGGTCCGCGTTCCGTTCGCTACCAGTTCGATCGCGATCTTGAGGCCGCCTCGCTCGTGTGGATCACGGAGCGTTTCGACGGCTTCCCCGACGCCACTCCCCCGAAGGTGGGGTTTGGTGCGTCTTTCGATCCGTAAGGCCTCCACGCCAGGTCCACGGGGGATCAACGGCCCGGCTTCTTCGTCACAACAGGCGCCGCTCGGCTCGCAATCCAGCAGCGATGATTTCATTCGCGGCAACGAAGAGCGCTTCATCCCCTCCCAAGCGCCGCAAAAGCAACGCGTTCCAGTACACGTCTCCCCTCTGCGCTCGTGAACGCGCTGGAAGGTGTCGCGCCTATTGAGCTTGCGTTCTCTGCGCCCTTTGCCGTCGAACGGCCATCGCTTGTTGCTCCGCCCGCAGCACGGCCGCGAGGACTTCGCGCCCAGCGGCGACAAGTGCCTCGTCGCCGCCCAACTTTTTTAAGAGTGGCACGCTCCAGTAGATGTGACCATGGGGTCTAATGAGTTCGTGCAAGTTATTCCCCGGGTCAAGGGGACCAAAAGCGTTGAAGAATGAGGCAAATGCCTCCGCTGCCTCCGCAACGTCCAGCCATGGCGCACACATGAACAAAGCGACGCACGAGGTCTCGTCTCCGAGTTCACGCTGAGCGCGCATGGCATTGCGGACGACGTGTCGCCTGGTGGGCGCGTTCAGGAAAGGAATGAAAAAGCGCACCTCATCGACCATCAAAATGCCGCCGTCGTCCAGAAGTCCCGCCACTGCGTCGCTTCCGAGTACGGCAACAAGTTGTTTTGCGGCGGGCCTCATGCATTCAATCCGCGTCCCGGCCGATAGTCCCGCAAGATATGTTTCAATCGCCGCGCCCCCACTGCCGCAGTTCGCGTCATCGAGTAGCACCCGCAGCTCGTCCGACACTGCCTTACTGTACTCGCGACGACGAAATCGAGGACCTTCCTTGGAGACGGCGAGGCCCATCTTCACAAGTGTCCGGTCACCTCCCGCGATCTCGTCCAAGATCGCTCGCAATCGTCGGCGCGCGGGTCCGCGGGCTCCCCACAGTAACCCGCCGATGCCTCCGGCGGCGGCTTCTCGCAGCGACCGTAGCTCCCGCAGGAACTGTCGGCGTCCGAGTCGAAGCAATCCTTGCGCAAGATGGTCCACTGCTTCCGCCAGCATGCCGCTGATGATCTTCCCTGCCAAGAGGTCAGCTCGTCGCTGACGTGCGCCTCGCACATCCCGCGTGTTCTGCAGGTCGCGTTGAGCCTTGCGGACCATCGTTCGCGCGGAGCGGTGCATGTTTGTCGCTCTCACGCGTTGATTCTTCACAGCCGCGCACCACTACCTTTCCCGACCGGCCAGAGCGATGTTTGGTTCCACTTTCCCGGCTTGTTCTTCGGACCCTTCTTCCGTGGATCATTGGGCGCCATCGCGCCGTGGGCGAGTCCAAGTTCTTCGTCCTTGATCATGGCGCCGCAGCAGTCGCACGGATTTGCGAGCCCTTGTTTTTTGTCCTTGGTGCCCTCGTAGGTTTCCATCGTATAGCCGTCTTCGGTGAAGCGCCGCTTTATCTCCGCTCGGACGCCTGCGTCATCGAGCTTCGGTTTTTCTTTCCGGATCTGCCCCGCAAGACTGTTGATCGCAGTCGATTCCGAGCACGACGCTCGATAGCCACGCTTGTCTAACGCGGAGTCCCACTTGGTTACGCCACCGCGGTCTCCCAGATTGTGACCCTCAGCGATCTCGCTCTTCCCGCGCTTGATCACCGAGTACATCAACCCCTCGACGTCGACAGCCGACGTCGGGCAGTTGTTCGCATACGCGAAGACATCCGGCCCACCCAGGAGCCCGATCGGATCCGCGCTCAGATACCTCCCGGTCGCAGGATCGTAGTACCGATGGAAGTTGTACGAGAGCCCCGTCTCCTCATCGGCATACTGCCCCCGGAACCGGAACGGCGTCGCCGTCACGCTCCCAGGCACCATCTCCCCATCGCCCCACGTCCCGAGGCGCAGCTCCCCCGCCGCCTCGCCCCGCCCATCCACCAGCCGCTCCGGCGCCCCGCTGTCGTCGTTCAGGTAGTGAAGCCAACCGCTCTCCGTCCGCTCCCCGCCGGCAACCCGAGCGTCCCGCTGCGCCCACGGCGCGCTCCGATGCTCCTCGAAGCAATACGTCCGCTCCTCCACCACGGGATCCCCGCTCGCCTCCCCACTGGTCTTGATCTCGTGCACCAGCGTCGTCGAGTCCCAAACAAATCGCACCTGGCTCTCCACCCGGCGCACCCGGCGTTCGACACGCACGCTCCGTTTCACCACACGACGATTGAAAGCATCGTAGGCAAACTCGATCCGTTGCCCGTCCGGCCGCACCACCGCAAGGAGCTGCCCTGTTCCCGACCACTCGTACCCCGTTCGTTCGCCGTTCGCCGCCTTCGCTTCGACAACACGCCCGGCGTCATCCCACCTGTACTCCGCGGCCGCGCTCCGCAGCGGTCGACCACCAGGCCCATAGTCCCGCGTGGCCGCATTGGCATCGTGAAGCTCCCCGCCCGTGCCATAGCGGAACAGCTCGGCGCGGCTCTTTTCCGGGATCACCGAGAGCAAGCGACCGAGCGGATCGTACTCGAACCGCGTGAGCCCGAGCTCTCGATCCCACCGCTTCGCCAGCAACCCCGCAGCGAAGGAACAGCGCTGATCCACGGTGATCCGGCCTCCGCTGCCACCCAGCCACGCCGGCTCCCCTTCCCCGATCTGCGGCGCGCGTGCCGTATCGACGACTTGCCGCGAGGACAGTCGTCCGGACACGTCGTACGCCGTCGAGATTAGCCCACCCCGAGGGAGCCTCCGGCCAAGCTCGCGGCCGACGGCATCGTACGCCACATCGATCCTCTCCTGGCCATCCAGCACCACGCTATCGTGCGTACCATGCCGCTCCCACACGAGCGAGTGCCCCCGCGACGTGCCGCGGCGCGCGAGCGTGCCCATCTGATCGTACGTGAGATCGACGACGACAGACTCCCCCGCAACTCGCTGCGTCTCTTTCAGGATCCACCCCACCGCGTTGCGCTCGAACACCACCTCGACCTGGCCCGAGATCGCCCGCACCACGTCGCCCCGCACGTCGTGCTCGAAGGTCTCGTCGACGCCATCGCTCGTGCGCTTCACCATCCGCCCCAGGATATCCCGCTCGATCGCGACCTTCTGTCCTGCACCATTGGTTGCGCCAATCTGACGCCCCATCCGATCGTACTTGAACGTCAGCGTCCGCCCGTCGAAGGTTTGCTCCTCGATGACCATCCCGTCGAGCGCACGGATAAAGCGATTGACCTCTCCGCGCGCGTTGGTGACGGTCGACAGGCGTCCTTCCCGATCGTAGCGCAGCGAGACCCGCTCCCCGTTGGGCGCGACGACCTCGCAGATGCGGTCGAGCCCGCCATAGGCCTGCGTCGTCCGGCCAAGGTTGTCCGTGATGGCCACGACGCGCCCCGCCGCGTCGTGATCGTAGCGTACGGACTCTTCATCTGCCGACGTCGCCGCGAGCACGCGGCCCGCGCTCGAGTACACGCTCCGCGTCGTCGCGCCCGCGGCGTCGGTCATCGAGGTGCAGCGCCCCCAGCCGTCGTAGGTCGCGCGCGAGACGGCTCCCTGCGCGCTCGTCCTCTCGACCATGTTCCCGTGCTCGTCGTGCCGATAACGAACCACGTCTCCGTTCGGAGCCACCGTCTGGTCGATGAGGCCGCGCGCCTCGAAGTGGACCTGAAACATCGCGCCAATCGGATCTTGCCAGGAGAGCGTCGAAGGCCCGCGCTCGACGCGGGTGATTGCCCCGCCCGGCTCGACGATCTCGCGAATGTGACCGTCGAAGTCGCGCGTGATCCGCGTCTCGTTGCCCAGCGCGTCGACAATCTTCGTCTCCCGGCCCTGGAGATCGCGCTCCCAGCGCGTCGTCGCGTGACAGGCATCCTCGAACTCGATAAGAAAACCGTTATCGTCGAACGTTCGGGTGTACACGGCACCGCCGGCGACGGCTTTGTCGAGCTTCCCGTGCTTGTTGCTGAAGTAGCGATGCATCGTGATTGAGGTGGTGACCTCGGAGTAGCCGTCGTCACCGAAGCTCAGCTTGGCGTGGTGTACCCCTTTTGCACGACCGTCACCGTCCGCGAGGTAAACCGGCACGTCGGGCGCCAGGCTCGGATCAGTCGCTCCCGGGAATTCGCCCCAGGTTTCGACGCAGCGGCCCAGTTTGTCGTACTCGTAGAAGAAGGTGAGTCCGCACGGCCGCCGCTGCAAAATTAGCCGATTCCGCTCGTCGTAGGCAAACTCGTTGCGTACGCCATCCGCGTCCTCAACAGAGATGAGCCGCCCGGCGCTGTCGTACAGGTACTGCACTGCTCGGATCCATTGGCCCTGCAGCGTGGCATTCTTCAGAGAGAGGCTCTCGATCCGGCCTTCCCGCGTCGATCGGACCTGCACGATCCTACCGACGCAATCGACGATTTCGACGAGGGTTCCCTCCCGGTAGGAGAGCGAGATCCGGTTGCCGTGAGGATCCATTTCAGCGGTGAGCCGATGACGCTTGCCGCCGCCGATTGTCGATGTCTCGGCGAAGAGAAGGCGCCGCTGGTTGGGCAGATCGAGCGCGAAGCCCGTCCCTTCGCGGTGGAGGATCCATCCATGGGGACCCAGGTTGCCTTCCCCAGCTGCTATCGTGCCAAAGTCAATCTCGAGGCCGTCGTGGGTGTGCACGACAATCTGACGTCGCCGCTCGATCACCTCCCAAGCGTATGAGTGCGTGGTGCCGAAGCCGAGCCCCACATCTCGGTCGATCGCCGAGGTGCTATAGCGCCGCTCGAACTGCAGGGGAAGTGGGCCGGGAAGATCGAGATCGACGACGGGAACCGTGAAGACCCGGCCGGTGGCGACGTCGACGGGATCGCCCGCAGAGGCCGTTCCACTCGCGCTGGTGCCATGATGATTCGGGCACCCGCCACCATCGCTGCCCCCGCCTCCGCAGCCGTCGCCGCCTTTGCCGTCGCCGTCGGCCCCATCGCCATTCCCGGTGCCATCGCCGTTGCCGTCGCCGCCGTCTCCTCCGCCGTCGCCATCTTCACCGCCGCTCCCGCCCCCGCCCCCCAGAACCACGATCCCCGGGCACATCCCCGGCGGAGCTGCCGCGTCCGGCGCAGGTGAAGTTGCCATCGCTCAGCCCGGCCCTTTGTTGAGAAATCCAGCGCTCCCGGTGATCCCGACCATCCCGAGCTCCACATAGACAATCGGCGCCCCGACCACGATGAACGCCGCTCCCCCGGTGTTCAGGCTCACCACCTCTTTCAGCGTCCCTGGCTCATTCCCGTGACACGCCTTGAAGCAAGCTCCCACGGTGATGATCTTCGCCCCGCCCATCTTCGTCCGCGAGGGCGCGTCCTTCGACCCTTCCGCCGCGCTCGCCATCACGGGGTACGGGATGGGCAAAGGACTCGGCGCCGCTGGCGTCGTGCACACGCTCACCGCGAGAGGCGCCATCGTGTGCCCCGACTCTTCCGTCACGCAGTCCATCATCACGGCCGTGATACCCATCGCGTCGCATCCTTCCGATCAAGCCTGCTCCAGTACCACCGCCGCCCGCGCGCCGCCATCGTTCCCCGCCGTCAAGAGGGCCACATCGGAGGGGGCGTAGCCGTGCTTCCACCCCATCGCCGCCATCGCCGCGAACAGCGGCAGCGCCGCCGCGCCGAGATAGCCAACCCGCTGCGCTGGCGACTCGATCAGGTACGGTCGCCCCAGCACGTTCTGCGTCCGCGCGAAGACGCTCTCCCACTCCTGCAAACGTCGCATTTCTGTGGTCAGATCAGTCAGCGTCCACCCCGCGGTCCGGCCCCCGCGCAGCAGCGACTCCGTCGCTTCCCGCACGGCCTTCGTCAGCCCCAGGGCCTCGTACGCCGTGGCGTCGTTGTCAGGCGTCGCCTTCTCCCGGCCGCTTCCCACGCCGAGCACATTCGCGAGCGGGGAGAGCCGATAGCGCGCTGCCTCCTGGGGCCGCATCAGCACGAAGAACGCCGCGCACTCCCCCGGGATCCGCGCGTCGAGGTTCTCGCGCGAAAACAGCCGTCCGCTCGCTTCCAGCGCGGCAATGGCTCGCGGATCATGATCGCTGTGGACTCCTCCGATCACCACCGCTTCCACCTGGCGCGCCTCCAGCGCTCGGAGCGCACCCGTGATCGACGCGCCGGGGCCGGCCTCGCCGCGCGGCTCGACGCTCACCCTCGCGCCCGGCGCCGCCCGCTTCACCATGGTCTCGAGCACGCCTGTCGCGATCTCCACGTCAAAACACCCCTCGTCAATCGCGAGGTGGACTTCCATCGTGCGATCCTGGATCGGCGCGATGGCCTCCAGGAAAGGAGGCAGCGCTAACGCTGCGAGCCGCTCCACCCCGATCAACCGTGCATCGACCGTCGACAGGAATGCACCCGTGATCGCCTCGCCCGCAGCGTTTGCGAGCGCCGACTCGCTCATGGCCGGGAAGCCCGCGCGGAGCAGGAAGCCTGTCTCCCGCGCGTCGAGCCCCAGCACCGTCCTCGCGCCCATGTTGACCACGACCGCGCTCATGACATGACCTCTTCCGTCACCACGAGCCTCGCGTCTTTCAGCCGCCGCGGTGGCCGAAACGATGCGCGCCACACCAGCTCGACCGCTACGTCCGCAGGCTCCGGCGCCCGCAGCGTGTCAAGGATCACCGTATCGAGGTACGGTATCAATCGCTGCGACTCGCCCCCCTTTGTTTCCAGCGTCACGACGATCCGGAGCCGGGGGAGGCGAAAGCTCACCGTTCCTCCGCCGGGGGTGAGGTTCAGCAAGGCCACGTCCTCGCCGCCGAGGAGAGGCGGTGTGGCTATCAGGCCCGGAGAGGCGCAGAGGTTGGCGCGCGGATTATGATCCAGCGGCAGGAGCGGCGCGCGCTGCGCGAGCCAGGCCGCGTCGTAGGTGCCCTGGTGACGCCGCCGCGGCTCCCAGTGTCGCCCGACCGCGCCGAGCCCTGCGGGCGGCGGGCGGCTGCGCGCCGAGGTCAAGAGATCACGCGGATCCTCGATCATCGGCGCGGCCTTGTGCGTCAAGGCCGAAGCTTCGCGCGCGATCCCGAGGCCGACTGGATTCCTGGCCTCCTCGACAGGCCTGCTCGGATCACTGACGTCGATCCCACCCCAGGCGAAGTCATAACGCACCTCGATCCCCGTCGTCGGCCGGGGCGCCGAGACCCCCGAGCCATTGGCCTCCCACACCCGCAGCCCCCAGATGCGGATCGACTTCTCCAGTGCTCCCACGCGCACCGCCGCGTCGAACGAGGGGACGGGCTTGCCCGCCGGCGCGTGCGCCGCGGCGACGACGATCACGTCCGTTCCCGGCTTTTCGATGCAGAGATCCGAAGGGTACTTGATGCTGCTCTTCTCCGGATCGCCCCAGGGGACGTCGGCCGAGCGGATCCCGCGCGCGTTCTTCTTCGGGGCCAGCTCCAGCGAGGGTTCGCCCCCGAAGCGCAGGAATGTGGCTTTGACGAT
>JANYGI010000115.1 GCA_025362495.1 Byssovorax sp.
GGATCGCGAGCACGAGCGAAATCATGCGTCACGTTACGCCGACGGGCTCGTGCCGGATCCGATACCGAAGCCGCGCATCCGCCTCGTCAAATAGGGGAATTCTGCGTGATTTTCGGCCGTCACGAAAGAGCCACACCCAAAGTCAACCTGGCGCCTCCCGACACCCTTCGCGTTGAATCGAAATACAAGCCGGAGGGTCCAGACACCCTCCCCGTTAAGTTTCAGCTCACTCCAGGCGCGCGAGCCCCGATCGCAGCGCCGCCAGGGCTGCCTCCGTCGACGTGGGGAGTGGATCCCCGGCCGCGAGCACTCCGGCTTCGCGCAGCGCGAGGCCGATCGCCAGAGCCACTGGCAGGCCGATCCCCGGCGTGGCGCGCACTGCGGGTTGCAACAGCGCTTCGGCGGGCGGGCCGTGCGCGAGGCAGCGGCCGGCGTGGACGACGACGAGCTCGTCGGCCCAAGCGCAGGCGAGATCGGTGTCGTGGGTCGTCAGCACGAGGGCGGCTCCGCCTTCGCGCAAGCGTTCCAGTGCTGCCAGGAGCAATGCTTTTCCGGAGGCGTCGAGGCCCGAGGTCGGCTCGTCGAGGAGGAGCACGCGCGGTCGCATGGCGATCGATCCGGCGAGCGCGACGCGCTGCTTCTGGCCGTGCGAGAGCGCGTGGATCGGGCGGTCGGCGAGCGCGGTGATGTCGAGCGCGGCGAGGGCCGAGGTGACGCGTTCGGTGATGTCGGACGGGGAGCAGCCGAGGTTCATCGGACCGAACGAGACGTCCTCGGCGACGGTGGGCGCGAAGAGCTGATCGTCGGGATCTTGCACGACGAGCTGCACGGCCGTGCGGAAGCGGCGGAGGCCCTCGGTGTCGTAGCGGAGCGCCTCGCCGTCGAGCAGCACGCTGCCGCGCTCGGGGCGGAGGGCGCCGCTCAGCGCGAGCAAAAGGGTGCTTTTCCCCGCGCCATTCGCGCCCACGAGCGCGACCCTGGCGCCCGCGGGGATCGTCATCGAGAAGCCGCCCAGCGCGCGCTCGCCTTCGTAGTCGTGGACGAGATCGCGGGCCTCCAGCGTCGCGCGCCCGCTCATGGTCGCGGCAGGCCCACGGACGCGAGCGCCGCGGCCGCGCCGTAGACGATCGTGAAGAGCGCGACGCGCGAGAGCTGCACGGCCGGCGCGGCGCGCAGCGTGTCGAGGCGCTCGGTGCCGCCGCGCGACGCGAGCGCGAGATCGAGGCGCGCCGCGCGGTCCATCGCCTTCGAGAACAGCGTCGCCGCGAAGAGGCCCACGCTCCGCTGCGCCGACGCTCGCGACGCGAAGCCGAGCCGCGCCGTCTGGGCTCGGACGGTGGCGCGCGCCGCCCCTTCGAGGGCGAACGAGAAGCGGTACACGAGGACCATGATCTCCACGATTTCGCGGGGAACGCCGGCGTTTCGAAGCGCCCTGACGAGCTGCGGCACCGGCGTGGTGAGCGCGAGCAGGAGCACCGCCGATGTGGCGCCGATCGCGCGCACCGTCACGTCGCGCGCCGCCACGAGCGAGCCGTGCGTGACCGTCAGGCCGAGCCCGGAAGGACCGCGCGTCACGTTGACGGCGATGGCGATGCCCGACACCGCGAGGAAGCCCACGGGGACCGCGAGGACCCGGGCGTACTCCAGCGGGTTCACCCGCGTCGCGAAGAGGGCAATCCCGATCGAGACCGCGATGGCCACGAGCCCGCCGGGCCACGGCGGCACGAGGAGCGCGAGCGCGAGCCCGAGGCCGGCGATGATCGCCTTCTCGGCCACGGCACGTCCCCTCCAGGCGCTCGCGTGCGCCAGCCGGTCGACCCGCGTCACGCGCTCTACTCCCCCGCGTCCACGTCGCGCGGATCGCGCGCATCCCGCGCGCTGCTGCCGCGGAGGCGCGCTATCGCGAAGCCGAGGACGCCGGCGCCGATCATGGCCTGCAGGCCGAACAGCAGGACCTCGGCCGTCTTGCTGGAAGGGGCCCAGAGAGGCGATATCCAGCGTCGGTATCCGGGATCGCCTTCGAGGATCGCCGAGCTGGCGCGATCATCGGTGCCGCCGAAGCGCAGGCGATCGCCCAGCAGCGCCGCGCCGGCGTAGGCGAGGGCGACACCGACGATGACGAGGAGGGTAGTCCGCGCGACGGAGGTGCGCTTTCGACGGGGCGGGGAAGAGGGCCTGTCCATCACGACTCTCCCCGCTCGACGATGCCCGTCATCGTCTTGCGGTGGACCGCGACGAGGGAGCGAAGCGTGACGACGGTGAGGGCGCCCTCGACCAGCGCGAGCGGGACCTGGGTCAGCGCGAAGATGGCTCCGAATTTCCCGAGGGCGCCGGGCACGCCTGTCGAGGGATCGGGGAAGGCCAGCGCGAGCTGGAGCGAGGTCGTCAGGTAGGTGGCCAGATCGCCGAGGGACGCCGCGAGGAACACGGAAACGCCGCGCGGGATGCCCGCTGCGCGCCCCCCGACGAACACGCCGTGCGCCACCCACGGGCCGACGACGGCCATGGAGACGATGTTGGCGCCGAGGGTGGTGAGCCCGCCGTGAGCGAGCAGCAGGGCCTGGAAAAGCAGCACGATCGCGCCGAGCGCGGGCATCACCGAGGGGCCGATCAGCAGCGCGCCGAGGCCGGTCCCCGTCGCGTGCGAGCTCGATCCGGTGACGCTCGGGAGCTTGAACGACGAGAGCAGGAAGGTGAACGCGCCGGCCGCCGCGATCTCGAGCTTGCCGCGCGGGGACGAGCGCGCGTGTTTCACGATCGCTCGGGCGCTCCACACCACCGGGGGGATCGCCACGAGCGACCACGCGAGCGCGTGACTGGCCGGCAGGTATCCCTCCATGATGTGCATGAGCCCCTCGACCGTTATCACGCCCGGCGCGGCGTCAGGCTGCAAAAAGGCCGCGAAGCGCGCCGCCCGGGCGGGTGATCACGAGGCGCGCGATCGGCTGTGGTATGAGCGCGACATCGACGTTCCCCGGCGGCGTGGGCCGGGCGTCCGAGCTTCCCTGGAGGAGTGCGATGTTCCGATCAGCGGGCGCGACGAGCGGGGCCGGGGCAGCGACGGCGCGGCAAATCAAGGACTGGGCGCGCGAGCTGCTCGCGCTGGGCGACGAGGTGACGATCCTGGTGTCGGAGCTCTCGTGCAGCGAGCCGGGCTGCCCGCCGATCGAGACGGTGATCGCGGTGTTCCGCGGCCGCGAGAACCCGACGAAGTACACCATCCACCGCGCCTCGGTGGACGTGACCCGCGACGACGTCGCCGCGCTCGCGACCGGCGACGCGAAGCCGCACTGACGATCGCGCTCAGCGCCGATCGACCCAGATCTCCGCGAGGCACGGCTCGTAGGTGTGAGCCATGACGTACGACGCGAAGCCGCTCTCGGCCCAGCGCGACGCCGCCGCGAGGACCAGCTCGCGGCGCCAGCCCTCGGGGCGCACGCGCGTCCACGGCAGGTACTGCGCTTTGCCTTCGAACACGCCGACGCGCGCGTGCGGCGGCTGATCGAGGCACTCCGTCAGCGGCTCGGGGCGGCTCTCGGCGAGGAACGAGCCCGCGCGCAGGAGCCGCGGCGCGTCGCCCCCCGGAGGCGCGTCGTGCGCGAAGTGGCCATGCGGCGCCGAGAGCAGCGTGCGTCGCTCCGGCGGGAGCTGGATCAGCCGCGTCACGGCCGTCTTCGGCCGGCCTTCGAGCACCACGTCGAGCCACTGCGCCGCGAGCTCGCGCTCGCCCACGCCGGCGATGATCCGCGGCTCGACCAGCCCCGCGAACCCCATCGACTGGAAGATGCACTTGTACCCGGCCCACACGTCGAAGAGGCCGCCGAGGTGCACGAGGTGATAGGGCGCGCTCGCCCCGTGCCGGCCGAGGCGATCGAGGAAGCGGACCAGATCCTCGGCGGCCGCGTTGTAGCTCGCGGCCATGGCGTAGAACCAGTCGTTGGGGTTGCGCGTGAGGCGGCTCCCCACGACGCGGTAGACCGACGCGCGCGCCGCCGCGCCGTCGATGCGCGCGAAGATCGGGCCGTGGCACCAGCAGCGCGCCTGGTTGGGATCGGGCACGAGATCGGGATCGAGATCCGGCATGCGACCCACGAGCGGGAGGTGCATGTCGGGGAGGAACACCGTCGGCGTCGGCGTCGCTCCCGTGGGCGTGTCGCCGCGCTTTCGCACGCACCAGCGACGGATTGCGACGTCCATCCGCTGCGGGCCCGCGAGGGCCGCGAGCAAGCGGTGAATGGCCTGCGCCTCGGGCCCGGTGTGGCCGGGATCGCGCGATGGTCGGCCCGCCTGGAACTCGCAGAGTACGGCGTGCTCGCCGCACACGACGGCGAAGCAGCGCTGGACCGCGACGTGACGTCCATCGCCCATCCACGCGCCGCAATCGACGTAGAGAAACGAAGGCGGCGCGCCCTCGCTCGCGGCCGCGATCTCGCGCGCGTCGGGCTCGGCGCCGAGGGTGACGCGCACCGCTTCGGGGCGATCGACGAGGAGCGGGCGGACCTCGTGATCGTGAGCGTGAGCGTGATCGTGATCGAGATCGGCGGACGTCATTCGTCGTTCGCGAGCGACAGGAGCGTGATCCCACCGCCCGCGGCGACCACGGCGAGGGCCCGGCCGTCAGGCGACGTCACCAGGCTGCACACCGCCCGCGCCACGCGCGCGAGGAGAGCGCGCTCGCGCTCTTCGCCGTTCTTGCCGAGCACGATCCGCCACACGGCGCCGTCGTCGGTGCCCACGAGCAGCGCGCCGGTGTTGAGGAACTCGAGCGCCGTGACCCGGCCCGATCCGTCGAGCGAGAGCTCTTGCGGGCGATGACGGAACGGATCGCCGCTGGTGAAATCCCACGTGACGAGGCCGGCGCCCGCGGCCGTCGCGAGCAGCGGGAGCGCCGGGCTCCACGCCAGCACCGCGACTTTGCCGACGTAGCCGGTGAGGTTCACCTCGTTGCCGTCGTCCTCCAGGTCCCAGATGTGGACCATCGGATCCTGGGTGCCCGAGGCGACGAAGCGACCGTCGGGCGAAGGGTGCACCGTCAGCAGCGAGGTGCGGAAATAGTGCTGCATTCGCGGCTCGGGATCGCCCGGCGCGAGGAGTGATACGACGCCGTACGCCGACGTGAGGAAGGCGCCTTTGCCCACGTGCCACGCTAGCCCGGTCACGGTGCTGGGGTGCCCGTCGAAGCGGCCGCGCACCGTGCCGTCGGGCGCCAGGAAGCACACCGAGCGACCCACCGCGGCCGCGAGGACGGCGCCGTCGGGCGACCACACGAGCCGCTCGACCCAGCCGCGCCCGAGCGGCGTTCGCGCGCAAGGAGCGCCGTCGGAGGCCCGCTGGAAGGCCACCGCGCCGTCGGCGCCGCCCGTCGCGAAGAGCGGGACCATCACGTTCCAGGCGATCGAGAGCGCGCCCTCGGAGTGCCCGTCGGTGCGGAAGCGCTCGGCCCCCGACCAGGGATCGACGACGACCACCGGGCCCGTCACCGTGGCCGCGGCGAGGCTGCGTCCGTCGGGCGAAAAGCGCACGTCGGGCGCGTAGTCGGGCAGGGTGAGGGTCCAGAGCGGACGCGCGCCGGGCATCGGAGGAATGGCGCTACGCCGTCGCCACGCAGGCCGTGAACCCGGCGTGGAGGGCTTCGCGATCGAGGTTGCGGCCGATGAACACCAGGCGGTTCTGCCGCGGCTCGTCCGGGCCCCAGGCGCGGCCGAAGGTGCCGTCGAAGATCATGTGAACGCCCTGGAACACGAGCTGCGCGTCGCGCTTGGCCACGTGGAGGATGCCCTTCATGCGGAAGATGTCGGTGCCGCGCTCGCGGAGGAGCTGCCCCATCCAGGCCTCGAGCTTGACCTCGTCGAGGGCCTCGTCGAACTGCAGGCCGACCGAGCCGATGGTGCTGTCGTGAACGTGGCTCGCGTCGTCGAGGATCAGCGGATCGACGGCGAGGGCGCGGGTGAGATCGAAGGCGCCGATGTCGAGCACGCGCTCGATCGGCAGGTCGGCGTTGCGGGTGCGGTTGACGACGGCGAAGCGGTTGAGCGCGCGGATCCGCCCCTCGACGATCTCCAGCTCGGCCGGCGTGACGAGGTCGATCTTGTTGAGCAGGATCACGTCGGCGAAGGCGATCTGCTCCTGGCACTCGCTGCTGTCGTCGATGTGGAGCAGCACGTGCCGCGCGTCGACCACCGTCACCAGCGCGTCGAGCGCCGTCTGCGCCTTGACCTCTTCGTCGACGAAGAACGTCTGGATCACCGGCGCCGGATCGGCGAGCCCCGTCGTCTCGATCAGGATGTAATCGAAGCGATCCTTGCGGCGCATGAGGTTGCCGAGGATGCGGATGAGATCGCCGCGCACCGTGCAGCAGATGCACCCGTTGTTCATCTCGAAGATCTCTTCGTCGGTGCCGACGACCAGATCGTTGTCGATGCCAATCTCGCCGAACTCGTTCTCGATCACGGCGATGCGCTTGCCGTGCTGCTCGGTCAGGATGCGGTTCAGGAGCGTGGTCTTGCCTGCGCCGAGGTAGCCCGTGAGGATGGTCACCGGCACGCGGCGCGGGGTGGCGGGCTCGTTCGCGATCGGGTCCATGGAGCTCCGGGGGAGGTCGCCCTCGGGCGACATGAGGAGTTGACGGTGACGCGGGAGAAGGCCGGAGGTGCGCCTCCGGCCGTGCAATCAAGCCTGCGCGTATACCATGGTCTGCGTCAGCTTGAACTCTCCCGCTCCGGCGGGGACCTTGAGGTCGACCTGGCCGTCGGGGCCCGCGTCGGGCGTGGAGGCCACCGAGCCGCCGAGGCGCACCTCGAGGATCGCGCCGTCGAAGTTGCGAAGGATCAGCGTGCCAGAGAGGTTCATCGTCACCTTCGAGCCGCCCGACGCGCCCGTCACCTTGATCTCGACGCTGTAGAGCCCGTGGAGCGCGTCGTTCGGCCCCGCCGTGATCTCCGTCAGCGTCGCCCCGGCGGACTCGACCGCGGTGATCGTCGCGCCGCGCGAGACGCCGGCGACGAGCGCCTCCACGAGCTCGCGCGAGCTCTGGCCGACTTTCTGGGGGCCGACGGGTACCTCGGGCTTCCCGGAGCCCGAGCGGCCGAACTGGCGGTATTGCCCAGCGACCTGGGCCGCGACGCCGAAGCGCGCCGGCGCCCCGCTGGCCTCGAACACGCCGATGGCGGCCTGGTCGCTCTTGCGCTCGACTTCGAACGTGTGGCCCGCGAGCGGCCCCACGATGCGCTCGACGTCGCCGTTGGTGTCGACGGTGTTGACGTCTTCGATGAACGTCACGCGCAGGCGCTCGGCGGTGTTGTCGCGCACGGCGACGACCTCCTCGCGCCGCACGTACCGGGCGCGGCTCTGCGTGAGCACGTTCACGGGCTGGTTGTCGGCGTCCATCGAGCGGAACGCCATGCGCGTCTCCTCGTCGGCGGTGCGGAGCGTCACCTGCCCGACGCGGACGGGCGTGGTCACGAAGGAGATCTGTTCGGGAACGGTCATCAGCGGACTCCCATGGTCCCGGCGTTCATCGGGGGCGATGTACCAGGAACGCGTTCACCCCGGCGCCGACCAGCAGCAGCGCCTGCCCGATGCAGGCGAGACCGAACGGATCGGTCCAGCTCGTGGGGAAATCTCGGTCGTTTCGGCGCAGCGCGACCATGATCGCCAGCGGTGAGATCAGCACGGTGAAGATGCCGGCGATCACCGTGGCGATCAGCGTCGCCGTGCGGCCCTGGAACACCGCGGTGACGCCCTCCGGGGGGAGCCGCCAGCCCAGCACGCTCAGCGTGATCACGCCGAGCACTTGCGCTACCCACAGGTACGGTCCCACGAAGACGTAGAACATGTAGACCGGCATGAGCATCGCCATTCAGGTGCGGTTCAAGATGTTGATCGGGACGATCACGCCCGTGTGTGTGTGTCCCATGGCGAACACGCAGAAGGGGTTCGACTCGTTGCTGAGGAAGAGCTCGACGGCGCCGATGATCATGTCGCGGCGCCCGCCGGGCTCGACCATGCGCACCGACGGGTACGAGAAGGCGAGCTGGGTGAGCCGCTGCCCGCTGGTGGCGCCGTCGCGGTTGGCGGTGTCCCACTTGTGCCCGTGCGACGCGAAGAGGCGAGTCTGCTTCTCGTCGAAGACCTCCTGGCGGTTGAGGTTGCCGCTGGCCTGCACCAGGCTCGTCGGGTTGTGAGCGGCGAAATAATCGTCGTGATTACCATACAGCCAGTTCTTGCGGCCGTTGGTGAAGCCGAGGAAGGCCTTGATGTGCGTCGACTGGGACGTGCCATTGAGGGTGCGATCGGTCCAGTGGTTGATCCACGTGACCGGGTCCGGGTTCGTCTTGCTGGTGTCGAGGACGACGCGGCTCGGGTGCTCGACGTAGAACCGCTCGAGCCCGATCCAGAGATCGAACATATCGCCGAGCTGGAGCAGGTGGAGCGGGAAGCCGGTGAACGAGTTGAGCATCCCCACGAACAGCGAGAGATCCGGCCCGGCCTGCTCGAAGATGTCGGCGCCCTTGTGGTCGCGCACGCCCGCCCGGTTCGCGCCAGCATAGCTGGCGTACCAGTCCATCGCTTCGGATTCGACCATACCGCCGTTCGAGGTATGAGCGGGGATGGTGCCCGCGTAGTCCCCCATCGGGGTGACTATCGCTTGTTCCGGCGTGTCGCGGTCGTCGCTGCCCGGCTGCCGCCCCATGCGCGCGCCCTGGGTGTCCGTCACGCTGGTGATGACCGGTAGGTGCATGTCGCCGACGATGACGAACAGGCGATCGGGGGTGACATCTGCGTTGTTGGGGAGGAGCGTCCGAGCGGTGTGGTGGCCCCGCACCTTCACGCGCCCGAGGTCGGAGTTCTTGCCGAGGTGCTCGAGGAGAGCATTGATGTGATCCACCTCGGGGCGGTTGTACGGATTGGGCACCTTGGTGTCTTTGCCCTTTTCGGTGCGGTACGCGCAGAGCACGGCAGTCCGGCCGCAGACGATGCCGAAGTCACGGGCCTTGGGGTAGAACTGGCTTCCACCCCAGCGGCCAACATCGAGGTAGATGAAGCTGCGCTCGGCGGGGGAGAGGGTGCTCGGGCCACCGGGCGCGGACCAGGCGCCTGCGGCGGGCATGGGCGGCCCGGCGCGATCGAACACCTCGTAGTTGATCTCCGGCGGGAACGCTTCGTGCTCGGGATAGCCGCCGAAGAAGTCCGTCGTCGTGGCGTATTTGTCGGCGACCCATAGCCGGCCGCGCACGCCGGTGCGGCGCACGGCCTGATAGCCGGCCGTCGCCTGCTGTGCCGTGTAGTCGTAGGCACGGCCCGCCTGCGTGGCCGAGTAGTCGTAGGCGCGGCCCGCGGCGTCGCCCACGGCGCTCACGCCGTTGGAGATGCCGTTGCCGATGCTATCCAGGATACCCATCGTGGTGTCTTCCGTCTCGCCGCGTGGGCGTTAGAGGCCGTGCGCCTTGGTGAGCTTGCCCAGCGTGTCGCCCCCGAGCTCGCCGTCGTTCGGGAGGTCCTGATCACGCTGGAACGCGCGGATGGCGTCCTTCAGCCCGTCGCTGGCCTTGCCGTCGGGATCTCCGGTGAAATAGCCGAGGTTGCGCAGCCGCATCTGCGCGCCGCGGACGTCGGCCGTCGGCGGGAGCTCGTCGTCGATGCGCACCTGCCAGCGCATGTGGACGCCCGTCGGAGGATCCTTGAGCCACAGCGTCACGTCGGCGACCGTCGCGGACTTCGGCACCTGCTCGCTCAGGTTGCCGCTCCCGTCGGTGGTGCCGTGGATGCGCTTGCCCGCGACCATGATATCGTATTGCTTGTTCTTGTACGGCTCGAACGAGGGATCGCAGAGCTGGAGCTTGAAGGGCTTCAGCTCGGCCGGATCGACGTCGCGGGTGTCGGTGCTGGCCGAGCCGCCCTTGGCGAGCTTCACCTGCGCGCCGAGCAGCGTCGCGTTGCTGGCGAGATCGAGAGAGGCACCCTTCGACGTGAGGGTGATCTGGTCCGAGGCCAGCGTCACCACGTCGGTGAAATGCATCACTGGCTTCTTGCCGAAGATCGACGTCGACTCGTGCCCGTCGACGATGATGGCCTTGGCCTCGATGCGCACCTCGGTGGGCGAGAGCGTGACCCGGCTGTCGCCGCACTCGAGCACGATGGTCTTCTCGGACTGGATCCGGATCTCGTCGCTGGCGAAGAGCGTGCTCTTGCCCCAGACGGCAGAGTGGCTCTCCGAGGGCTTCTCGCGCGTGCCGACGACGGTCCCCGACGTGCCGGCGACCATGACCTGATAGTCGCCGCGCGCGGTGGTGTACGACGAGCCGCCGATGCTGCGCTGCTCGAGGCCGTCGATGGTGTCCTTGGAGTTGCCTTCCACGCGGCCGACGCGCGTCCCGTGCACGCTCTCGGTGCGATCGCCGGCCACGGTGGAGGCCAGATCGCCGCCGATGGTGAGCGAGTCGTTGCCGTGGATGGTCTCGGTGCGGCTGCCGCGCACCGTCTCGCGCTCGTCGCGGCCGACCTCGACCGTGTGATCGAGCTGCACGACCTCGTCGAAGTTGCGCTGGGCGTGGATCAGGATCTGCTCGCCGCCGTTGCGATCCTCGAAGCTCAGCTCGTTGTGACCACCGTTGGTGGGGAGGGTGTTGGTGCGCAGGCCGCTGCGGGTCGCGTCCTCCGGCAGCGGGAAGGGCTGCGGGGTGACGGCGTTGGGCAGACAGCCAATCACGACGGGCTTGTCGGGATCGCCCTGGTGATAGAGCACCAGCACTTCCATGCCGATGCGCGGGATGAACTGGGTGCCCCAGCCCGACCCCGACCACGCATGGAGCACGCGGATCCAGCACGAGCTGTGCTCGTTCTTCCGGCCGACCCGGTCCCAGTGGAACTGGACCTTGATCCGACCGACGCTGTCCGTGTAAACCTCTTTGCCCTCGGGCCCGACGACGACGGCGGTGTCGGCGACCTGCACGGCGCGCGGCGGCGGCCGGCGCGGGCGAATGGTGAGCTCGGCCGGAGCACAGGTGAACGAGTTCTGGTATTGCACCGTCTGGCCACCGCCGCCCGAGGCGCCGGCGAACTCCACGGTGACGGCCTCGTGCTTCACGCTGGTGACGACCCACACGCGGTTCATCCGCGGCTCTTCGTACTCGGCGAGGGCGAACTTGTAACCGGGTGAGAGGCGGCGACAGAGGCTCTCTCCCTCGGCCTCGAGCGCCTTGCGCCGGTGCTGCTCGAGCTGGTGCTGGGCGTTGGGGTTCTTGGCGTCTTGCTCGAAGAAATCCGACTGATGGCGATAGACCTCGCGCGGCTGGAGGTCGGTCGGCAAGCTGGTCAGGATATCGAGCGACGCCGCGCCGACGCTGCCGCTCCCGCCACCTCGCAGCGCCGTCGCCGCGTCGTTCAGGGCCGCAGTCCCCATGGCCCCCGCGATGCTGGTCGCGCTGAGCGAGCTCGCCGTGCCGCGCGCGTCGAAGAGGGGACGCTCGTAGAGATAATCGCGCAGCATCACCGCGTTGGGTCGCATCTCGCGGCGGAGGCTGATCCGGGTGATGGTGCGCTCGCCGTCGTGGCGCAGGCCGAGCGGATCGCGGTGCACGAGCGAGGGCACCGAGCCCGCGAGGCTCGACACCACCGCGTTGCCCACGGCGCCCGCGACCGCGTCGATCACGTCGTCGGACGTGGCTCCGGCGATGGATGGATAGAAGCTCGCCTGATCGCTCACGACCATGGTCTCGACGAACCCGCGCGCGCCCGCCGCGGCCCCGAAGGCCCCCGCGGCGCCGAGGCCGAGCTGCTCGAGGATGCCAGTCGGAGGCTGGAAGTAGAAGTAACAGCCAGCCTCCGCGAGCAGCCGCTGGATGAACGCGAGATCGCTCTCCTGGTACTGGACGCAGTAGTTCCGCGGGGGCAGCGGCGTGGAGAGGTTGAAGCGCACCTCGAGCCCGGCCTCGCGCATGATCGTGGTGATCACGTCGGACGCGGGCTGATCCTGGAAGATGCGGGTGTTGACCCGCTTGCCGAGCTTCCACACCGAGGAGACCAGGCGCAGCGTGTAGCGGCGCGAGGTGCTCTCGTCCTTCCATGCGTTCTCGGCGCGCAGCCACGCGGTGATGCCGTGCACGATGCGCGGCGGGTGATCGTGGGCCTGCATCACCAGCGTCGCGGACTGCCCGACGAGGCCGGCCTCGAGCTCCCAGGGCGGCACTTCGCTGTCGAAGAGGATCTCGAACGCGAACGGCTTCGACAGCGCTTCGCGACCCTTGAACTTCAGGACCCGGAGCTCGCCCTGCATGAACGGCCCGGCGCGCAGCTCGTAGAGCGCGGGGGCAGATCCGGAAAGCCCTGAGACGCCGAGGCGCGACGTGGTGCTCATGAACTCACGATCCTAACAGTGTGGCAGGTTGCTGTGTGGACTTACCACCGGCGATCCGATCCCGCAGATCGGATCTGGAGGCTCAGGGCCGTGAACGCGACATGAACCACGCGTGGTACGTGGCGTAGGCCTTGTTCCACTGGGCCCCCAGCTCGGGTTCGACCGCGATCCGGGCCCGGTAATACTCGTCGGCGCTGGCCTTCTCGTGCGCGGTCACCTGATAACAGGCCAGCACCTCGCCGACGCGTGAGGGATCGAGGGCTATCTCCAGGCACATCGACGCATGCCGCTCCAGCGACATGGTCGGCGGTGGCTCCGGCCAAGCGGGGATGGGCGGCGGGACCGGCGCAACGAACGGTCGTGGATCGCGCTGCACGGCCGGCGTCTCGCGGCTCGGCGCGCGCGCGAACGGCAGGCCGCTGCTCTGCACCTGGAACGCCGCGTGAGTGACGCTGTCCTCGGAGCCGCCGGGGGAAGGCGCGACCCGGAACGGGAGGGCCTCGGCCAGGCCGGCGCTGGTGCCGACGAGCGTGCGTGGCGGTGGCCGCGACCGCGAGGGCTCCGCGGCGTCGGCGGGCGTGGCGCGAAACGGAAAGACCTCCATCGGTTGCCGGCGGATTGCCACGGTGCTCGACGGGTCGGGCGCGTACGCCGTTTGCTCCTGATCTTCGCCGGCCCAGGTCGGGCGCGCGGGAGCGGGAGGCTGCGGGGGGATGACCGACGGCATCTCCCTCCGCAGCATCGGCGGCTCCGCGTGAATCATCGGCGGCTCCGCGTGCATCATCGGCGCGGGGGTCGGGGCCGAATACGGCTGCGGCGACATCATCATCGGCTCGAACGAGGGGACGGCGGACGACTCCGACGGGCTCGCGAACGAGGCGACGGGAGCCGCGAGCCCCGTCCCGGAGCGCACGAGGCGGGCCTTGCCGGCGCGGAGCGGGGCGGGCCGCGCCGGAGCGCCCTCGTCCGGCGCGGGCTCATCGCGGGAAAGCAGCCGGCTCTGGGCCGCGGCGTAGCTCGTCTGGTAGCGGCTCAGGAGCGCGGGATCTTGATCGAGGCGCTCGGTCCAGGCGCGGTCGGCGGCGGCCCACCGGGCGGCGTCGAGCCCCTCGACGGAGAGCACGGCGCGCAGCGGGAAGCCCTCGGCCAGGGCCGCGGTCACGGCCGCGAACTGAGCGAGCGGGACCTCCGCGATAACCGATTCGCTGCTGGTGCTCATCGCCCTCTTTCGTTACATCAGCGTGACACGATCGCGTTGCCGGCAGCAATACCCCTCGGGCGCGTGATACCCTCGACCGTCAGAAAGGGCTCCAGTATGCCGAAGCTCGTCGTCAATGGAGCCAAGCTCAAGTGCAGCCAGGGGGCCGCGCCGTCCACCCTCACGGTGCTCCCGGTCATCGGCTCCTCCGCCGACGAGCAGCCCGCGGGCACGATCATGGATCACATCCCGATGGTGAACGTGGCGCCGTTCGGGATGTGCCAGACGCCGGCGAACCCGCAGGTCGCCGCGGCGACCGCAGCGGCGACGGGGACGCTCACGCCGCAGCCCTGCATCCCCGTGCTCCCCGCGCCGTGGTCACCGGGCGCGTCGGTCGTCATCGTCCAGGGCCTCAAGGCCCTCTCGAACGACTCCAAATGCACCTGCGCCTGGACCGGAAGCATCGAGATCACCGATCCGGGGACCACGGTCGAGGTCGAGTGATCGCTGCTCGAACCGAGGCGCGCGAGGGGCTCGGCGGCGAGATCACCGAGGCCATGACCGACGCCGTCCCGCAATCACCGAAGCTCATGACCTTCGCTGCTCTCGGCCTCTCCGAGCCGCTGACTCGCGCCGTCGCGGCCCTCGGTTACCTCGCGCCGACGCCGGTGCAGGCCGCGGCGATCCCCGTCATCCTGCGCGAGGGCGACGTGTGCGCGTCGGCGCAGACCGGATCGGGCAAGACGGGCGCGTTCGTCCTGCCGATCCTCGAGATGCTCGGCCGCGCGCCCAGCGCCTCGCCGCGACGGGTGCGCGCGTTGATCCTCGTGCCCACGCGCGAGCTGGCGGCGCAGATCGGCGAGGCGGTCGCGAAGTACGGGGCGCGCCTTCCTCAGCCGCTCCGCACGTGCGTCGTCGTCGGCGGCGTCTCGATCAACCCGCAGATGATGGCCCTGCGCGGCGGCGCCGACATCGTCGTGGCCACGCCGGGGCGGCTCCTCGATCTGGTGGCGCAGAACGCGGTGCGGCTCTCGTGGGTGAAGACGCTGGTGCTCGACGAGGCCGATCGCCTGCTCTCGCTCGGGTTCGCCGAAGAGCTCGCGCGCGTCCTCGCGCTCCTGCCCGATCGTTGCCAGAGCCTGCTGTTCTCCGCGACGTTCCCGTCCGGCGTCCTCGCGCTCGCCGAGGATGTGCTCCACGAGCCCACGAAGATCACCATCGACGCGGGCGAGGCGCCCTCTCCGGCCGAGATTGTTCATCGCGCGATCGAGGTCGACACCGGCAAGCGCACGCCGCTCCTGCGGCACCTCCTGGCGACGAACCCGTGGTCGCACGTGCTGGTCTTCGTCGCCAGCCGCGACGGGGCCGAGCACGTCACGCTGAAGCTCGCGAAGACCGGGATCGCCGCCGCGCCGCTCCACGGCGACCTCAGCCAGGGCGCGCGATCGAACGCGCTCGCGGCCTTCAAAACGAAGAAAATCCGGGTCCTCGTCGCCACCGACGTCGCGGCGCGCGGGCTCGACATCGCCGGGCTCCCCGCCGTGGTGAACTACGATCTTCCTCGCTCGCCGGTCGACTACGTCCATCGCGTCGGCCGCACCGGCCGCGCCGGCGCCCCCGGCCTGGCGGTGAGCTTCGTCAGCGCCGAGACCGACGCGCATTTCCGGCTGATCGAGAAGCGCAATCAGCTGGCGATCGAGCGCGAGCGCGTCGCCGGGTTCGAGCCGGTCGAGCTCACCGTACCTGCTCACGATCCGCACGGTGGCGTGAAGGGAAAGCGCAAGAGCAAGAAGGACAAGCTCCGCGAGGCGGCCGCCCTCGCAGGCGAAAAGAAGGCCGAGTGAGCCTCGGGCGCAGCGCGCTCGTCGTGCCTGGATGAGCAGGCCCGATCGCGGGACCCGATGGGTGGATCCATGATCCATCCACCCCGGCGCCACGAGACGGCAGTTTCCGTGGATCCGGGCTCCTGTCGTCCTGGCCCGCCGCGTGCGTAGCGGCGTCGTTTCATGCGCACTCTGTTTCCCCTCCTCGCTCTACCGATGGCCCTCACGGCGTGCCTCGCGGCTCCGGGGCCTGGAGAGAGTCCTGGAGAGAGCCCCGGAGAGAGCGTCGGTGAGACCGCCGAGCCGCTGGTGAGCTACGACTGCGCGACGTCGCAAGATACGGGCTACGTCAATGGCAATCCCTTCGCGATAACGCTCGTCCACGTCGATGATCAGCCTGTCGAGATCGACACCGCCAATGCCTTCGTGACGATGGCGCAGGCCGCCGAGAACGACGGCGTCGAGCTCCACATCTCGAGCGGATTCCGCACGATGGCAGAGCAGCAGTATTACTACGACTGCTACACCAACTGCAACTGCAACAGCTGCAGCAACGCGGCGAAGCCCGGCTACAGCAACCACCAGAGCGGGCACGCGCTCGATCTCAATACCTATGCTGGAGGCGTGTACGCCTGGCTCAACGCCCACGGCGCCAGCCATGGTTGGTCGCGCACCGTACCGAGCGAAGCGTGGCACTGGGAGTGGTGGGGCGGCGGGCCGACACCGACGCTCTACTGCGGCACCGCGGACTGGGGAGCGCAGTTCGTCGCGCAGTCGTGGCCGCTCGCGAGCACCACGATGGCGATGACGATCAACCAGAAGGTCCCCGCGACCATCACGCTCAAGAACATCGGCAAGAAGGCCTGGGACGCGAATACCAAGCTCGCCACCAGCCAGCCGCGGGATCGCGTGAGCCCGTTCGTCGCGGCGGACTGGCTCGCTCCAAACAGGCTCTCGCAGGTGACCGGGACCGTGGCTCCCGGCGACAGCTTCACGTTCCCGTTCACGTTCCAGGCGCCGAGCACGCCCGGCCTCTACGACGAGTTCTACAGCGTCGTGGAGGAGGGCGTGACCTGGTTCAGCGAGGCGGGCCAGGCGGGCCCGCCCGACAACTTCATCGAGGTGAAGATCCAGGTCGACGAGGCGCCCTATCACGGCAAATACGTCTCGCAGACGTATCCGACGCTCCAGCAGCCGGCGATCCTGATGACGACCGGACAGACGATGAACGGCACCATCACGCTGACGAACATCGGTACGGCGACGTGGAAGGCGGGAGAGACCAAGCTCGCGCCGACGCCGCGCGATAAGGCCACCTCGATCGGCGGCGCCGGCTGGCTCGACATGACCCGCGTCTCGTCCCCGACCGCCGACGTGGCGCCGGGGGGCACCTTCGCGTTCCCGCTGCAAATCACCGCCGGCGCGCCCGGCGAGTACACCCAGACATTCTCTCTCGTCGAGGAAGGCGTGACCTGGTTCGCCGACGCGCCCAGCGGCGGCGGCCCGCCCGACGATCTGCTCGCCATCCACGTGATCGTCACCGCTGATGCGGGCGGGTCGAGCAGCAGAGGTGGGAGCAGCGAGAGCGGGAGCGCGAGCAGCGAGAGTGGGAGCGAGAGCGCGAGCAGCGGTGGCACAGGCGGTGGCGATCAGGGGAGCACCGGGTCGCCGAGCGGGTGCTCGTGGAGCGCGGCGAGCGACGAGGGTCGTGGCGGCGCGCCGGCCGGGTGGCTCGTCATGGCGGGCGCGGCGCTGATCGCCACCCGCCGGCGTCGCGGCCTGCGAGAGTGTCACTGATTGACAGGCACCCTCTCGGCGCAACTGCCCCTGAGGGGGCTAGCCGCGCGCCGCGTGAACTCGCCGCTTGGCGTCGCGGGCGTCTTCTTGCCGTGGTTTCTCGCCGCTCACGCGGCCGCACGCCACCCGCACCACCTCGGCCACGTCGGCCGACCAGGCTATCCCGCGGAGCTTGTCCATCGCGTCCATCGCGCGCGGCACGGCGGCGCGATGGCCGAGCGAGTCGACGCTCGATCGGCTGAGCCGCAGCGCGACCACCAGGAGCTCCCCCGCCTCGGTGAGGGCCTTGATCCGATTGAGATCGACGCCGTCACGCTCCACCAGCCACAGCGTTCGGACCAGGCCGAGCGCGTCGCGCACCGGGCCGGCAGGGAATGGACGAACGGAGCGGGGCATCGGAGCGCACCCTAGCGGTGCCGCCGGGGGCCCGTCGACCTCGCCCGCCCGAGGGTCGGACAGCGGGCGTCCGAGCGCGATCGAAGCTTGTTTTTTCTGCGCCGATTCAGCGCGGATCACCGGCCCAACGGGAGCGTCGATCAGCAGATTGCCAGTCTTCCGCGCGCACTCTACGCCGTTCGCCCGCGTCAAACACCCCTTCCCAGCTCCCTCACCGCCTCGCGCGGGCGACCCAGCGCGGGCGCAGAGGCCGGGGCCGCGCCGCTACACTCAGCGCGTCTCGCCGAGGCGCGCGAGGTACGGGGCGATGATCGCGGCGATGCGCTCACAGTTGCTGCCCTGGAACATCGTCAGATGCTCCCCCGGGATCGTCTCGACGTCGATCGTGCCCTTGACGAAGGCCCTCCAGCCGTAGAGCGGATCGTCTGTCGCGCCCGGCCAGCGCGTCGGGATCTCCGCCTGCAAGAGGAGCAGCGAGCAGGGCTCGACGCGCCCGGGCTGGTACGCATTGCGCGCGCACCAGCGCTCGAGCGTCGTGCGGCGCAGGCGCTGATTCAAGGCCGTGTCGGCGTGCGGCACATCGTCGACCGTCTCCTCGTGACGGCCGAGGCGGCGGAGGATCCGCGTCTTGATGTTCGCGAGCCGGCTCAGCAGGTAGGCCTGCCGCTGCGAGCCGTCGCCGCGGCCGAGCTCCTTCAGGTGCGCGAGCGCCCGCTGCGGAAGCGGCAGCAGCGCGGGGTAGCCCGGCGCGAAGCCGTCGAACGAGATCAGGAGCGGCATGGGCCGCCCTCGGAGGCGGAGGCGATGCGCGAGCTCGAACGCGATCAGCGCGCCGAAGCTGTAGCCGCCGAGCACGATCGGGCCCTCGGGGATCGCGCGCACGATCGCCGCCTCGTAGATCGTGGCCATCTCCTCGATGCTGCGCGACGGCCCGGCCGCGCCCTCGGCGCCGAGCCCCTGGAGCACGTGCAGCGGCTGCGCCTCGCCGAGCGCGCGCGTCAGCTGCTGGTACATGAAGCCGTGGCCGCCCACGCCGGGGACGAGCACCAGCGGCGTGCGGCTCCCGCGCGCGTTGAGCGTGATCAGGTGACGATCGCCGCGCGTGCTCGGCGGCGCGCCGTCGAGCGACGCGGCCAGCAGGGCGATCGTCGGCTTCTGCAGGACGCGCGTGAGCGGCAGATCGACGCCGAGCTGCTTGCGGACGCGCGAGACGAGCATCACCGCGAGGAGCGAGTGCCCGCCCAGATCGAAGAAGCTGTCGTGAACGCCGACGCTCTCGCGCTGGAGGAGCTCGCGCCAGATCCTGGCCATCTCGTGCTCCATGGCGGTGCTCGGCGCGACGAAGCCCGGGGCCGCCGTCAGGCCGGGGCTCGGCAGCGCGTTGCGGTCGAGCTTGCCGTTGGACGAGAGCGGCAGCGCGGCGATCGCGATCACGTGCGAGGGCACCATGTACTGCGGCAGCGTGCGCCCGAGCGCCTCCTTGATCCCCTGCGCGTCGATGATCGCGCCCACGCGCGGGACGACGTACGCGACGAGCGCGCGCTGCCCCGACGCGTCGAGCCGGGCCGCGCACACCGCCTCGCGGACCTCGGCGAGCGCGCCGAGGGCGGCCTCGACCTCGCCGAGCTCGACGCGAAAACCCCTTATTTTTACCTGGAAATCGTTCCTCCCCAGGAACTCGAGCTCGCCGTCGTCGAAGTAGCGCGCGAGATCGCCCGTCCGGTAGAGGCGCGCGCCCGGCTCCGCGGCGAAGGGATCGGGGATGAAGCGCTCGCGCGTCAGCGCGGGCCGGTTGAGGTAGCCGTCGGCGAGGCAGACGCCGCCGATGTAGAGATCGCCCGTCGCGCCGATCGGCACCGGGCGCAGGCGCCGATCGAGCACGTGGTAGCGCGCGTTCTGGATCGGCCGGCCGTACGGGATGCTCGTCCATCGCGGATCGACGGCGCCGATCGGGAACCAGTTCGACCAGATCGCCGCCTCGGTGGCGCCACCGAGGCTCACCACGCGGGCCCCGGGGAACGCCTCGTCGATCGCGCCCGGCAGCGCGAGCGGGATCCAGTCGCCGCTCAGCATCACGAGGCGCAGCGAGGCTCCGCCGGCCGGGAAGAAGGGCACGAGCCGCTGCAGCGCGGCCGGCGCCGAGTCCCACACCGTGATGCCGAGCGCGCCGATCGCCGCGCCGAGCGCCGCCGGATCCCCGAGCAGCGCCGAGCTCGCGACGACCACCGTGGCGCCCGCGCCGAGCGCGCCGAAGGTGTCGTAGACCGAGAGATCGAAGCACGGCGACGTGACGAAGAGCAGCCGATCGCCGGGCCCTACCGCGAACGTGCGCGTCACCCAGTCGAAGGTGTTCAGCACCGCGCGGTGCGAGAGCACGACCCCCTTCGGCTGGCCGGTGCTGCCCGAGGTGAAGATCGCGTAGCAGGCCGACGTCGGGCTCGCGGCGCGCGGCAAGCGCGATGACGGCATCCGCGCGAGCGCGCCGGCGGCGTCGATCGCCAGGGCGGGGCACGCGAAGCTCGCGGCGAGGCGCGAGTCCGTGACGACGAGGTGCGCCCCCGCGTCGGCGAGCAAGAACGCGAGCCGGTCGCGCGGGTGCGACGGATCGAGCGGCACGTACGCGGCGCCGGACTTGGCCACGCCGAGGAGCGCCACGATCAGATCGAGGCTTCGATCCAGGCAGATCCCGACGAACACGCCCGCCTTCGCGCCGCGGGCGCGGAGCGCGTGGGCGAGGCGGTTCGAGCGCTCGTCGAGGTCGCGGTAGGTGAGCGTGGCGCCGTCCATCTCGGCGGCGACGGCGTCGGGCTGGAGATCGGCGCGCGCCTCGAAGGGCTCGTGGATGCAGACGTCGTCGGGGAACGGTCGCGCCGTGTCGTTCCAGGTCACGAGCAGCGTGCGGCGATCGTCCGCGGGCACGACGTCGACGTCGCCGATCCGCCGCTCCGCGCCGAGCGCGAGGCCCGCGAGCGCCGCCTCCATCGCGGCGCCGAGCCTCTCTGCCGCGAGATCGGTGAAGCGGCGGCGATCGAAGAGCAGGTGCACGTCGAGGTGCTCGTCGTCGAACACGGTGACGTTGAGCGGCGGCGACGGCCGCTCGTGCAGCGTCACGGTCCGCGTGCGCCAGGCCGCGTCGCCCGTGGCGCGGAGGCTGTGGTTGAGCTCGCGGTTCTCGAACATCAGCAGCGTCTCGAAGAGCGCCGTCCCCCGCGGGATCTCGCTCTGCCCGTGCACCTCGACGAGCGAGGTGTGCTCGTGATCGCGCAGCGCCACGCTCTGCGCGCGGAGATCGGCCAGCAGATCGGCGACGGCGCTGTCGTCGGCGAGGCTCACCCGCACCGGGAGCGTGTTGATGAAGAGGCCGATCATCTGCTCGGCGTCGCCGCCGAGGGCGGTGCGACGGCAGGCGCGCGTGGTCCCGAACAGCACGTCGTCGTCGCCCGTGAAGCGCCCGAGCACGATCGCCCACGCCGCTTGCACGACGGTGCCCGTGGTGGTGTGCGTGCGCCGCGCGAGCTCGCGCACGCCGCGCGCGACGGCGTCGTCGACGCGCCGCCCGTGCTCGCCGTAGCCGTCGCGCGGGAGAGGACGCGCCGCCGGCTCGCCCGCGGGCAGTGGCGTCGGGCTGGTCTTGCCGCGGAGCAGCTCGCGAAAGAACGGGCGGCTCGCGGCGACGTCGAGGTGCGCGAGCCACGCGACGTAGTCGCCGAACGGGCGTGGCAGCGGGGCGGCCGCGACGCGCTCGCCGCGGCAGAGATCGGCGTACGCCGCGAAGACCTCGCGCAGGACTGGCACCATCGATCGCCCGTCGAGGAGGATGTGGTGGAACGTCCAGACGACCTCGGTCTTCCCCTCGCCGAGCGGGAACACGCGCACGCGCATCAGCGGCGCGACGCGGAGGTTGAAGCCTCGCGCGCGATCGCTCGCCAGGAACACCGCGCGGCGGCGATCGCGCTCGTCGGCGTCGAGCCGGCTCCAGTCCTCGCTGTCGACCGGCACCACGATGCCCACGGTCGGCCGCTGTGTCGGCGCCTCCACGGCGTCCCAGCGGAAGCTCGACGAGAGGATCGGATGGCGCCGCGCCACGTGGGTCCACGCGCGCCCGAAAGCGACGTGGTCGATGTCCTCGTCCAGGAGCAGGTGCATCTGCTCGAGATCGTGACCGCCGCTCGTGGCCTCGCCGCCAAGCATGCTCTGGTAGAGCATGCCAGCCTGCATCGGCGAGAGCGGATATCCGGGATCGGGCGACGGATCGGGGAGCGAGATGGTTAGTGCGGCCACCCGGTAGACTAGCGAGCGCAAGCGTACGCACAATGAGGCCTACGTCGAAAAAAAGCACAAATAATCGATGAATCAGGGACACATCCAGTCTGCCGGACAGCCCACGACGGTCGATGGCTCGACGTCAATCCGTCCACCCCTTGCGATCACCCTCTTTGCCCGCCCATACGGTGTCACGAGGTATCATGGCAGAGCCATCGAGCACCGAGCCCCCGAACGCCGAGGGCGCCCCCGGACGGCCGCCCGCGTGGATTGGCTACGCTGCGCTCACCCTGCTCGTCCTGCTCCTGCCCGGCGTCTTCTCCCTGCCGGGCACGCGCGTCGTTCCCTACAACGAGGGCGTCGCGCTGGTGCAGACGGATCGCGTCGAAAAGGCCGTCGTGACTGCGGACGACGTCGTCCTCGTCGAGAAGGCCGAGAAGACCGGGGCAAAGGACGCGGCGACGGAGGTGCGCGTGAACCGGCTCCCGGGCGTCGCCGAGGAGCCTTTGATCAAGGCGTTGCTCGACCGCGACGTGCCGATCGAGGCCACCCGCGCGACCACGCCGTTCTGGCTGCAAGCGATGTTCTGGGTCCTGCCGTTCCTCGCGCTCAATGCCCTCTTCTTCTACGGGCTTCGCCGCCTCGGGCAGGGTGGTCCGGCCGGCAACCCCGGCCCGGCCGCTTCGATCGGCAGGTGATCGTGGATCGCCCCGATCTCCAGGGACGCAAGGCCATCCTCGAGGTCCATGCGCGCCCCGTCCCGCTCGCGCCCGACGTCGATCTCTTGCAGGTCGCGCGCCGGACGCCGGGCATGGCCGGCGCCGACCTGGCGAACATCGTCAACGAAGCAGCCCTGTCGGGGGCGAGGCGCGGGGCCTCGCGGGTGAGCCAGGCCGATTTCTTCGACGCCCTCGATCGCGTCCAGCTCGGGTTGCGCCGGCGCGGCGTGATCATGACCGCCGCCGAGCGCCGCCGGGTGGCCTATCACGAGGCCGGACATGCCCTGGTGGCCCTCGCGTTCCCCGACGCAGATCCGGTGGAGCGCGTATCCATCGTGGCCCGGACGATTGGCGCTCTCGGGATGACGGTCCAGGTCCCGCGCGACGATCGCCGCATCTTCACCGAGGGCGAGCTCACGACGCGGATCACCGTGATCCTCGGCGGGCGCGCGGCCGAGGAGCTCTCGCTCCGCGAGATCTCGACTGGCGCCCACGACGATCTCGGCAAGGCGACTGGCATGCTCCGGGAAATGGTGACGCGCCTCGGGATGAGCCGGAAGCTCGGCCTGCCGACGCTGACGCGCACCGTGGGCTCTCCCTTGCTCGGGACCACGACCGAAGAGCGCCTGTGCAGCGAGGACACGGCGCGCGAGATCGACGAGGAGGTGCGAGAGCGGTTGACCGAGCTCTACGACGCGGCCAGGCGCATCCTCGACCGGAGGCGAGGTGCGCTGGAGTCGGTCGCCGAGGCGCTGCTCGCCCGGGAGACGCTGAGCGGCGAAGAGGTCGCGCAGCTCGCGGCCGCCGCGCCCGCGCGGGAGCTGGCGCCGAGCGCGGCGTAGACCAGATCACGTGGGGGGCGCAGGGCCGTGATATAGGCTCGTACCGATGGATAGCGAGCAACCCGAGGCCTCTGTCACGCTCACTCCCGATCAGGAGGTCGAGGCGGCCCGCGCCGCGCTCGCCGCGGGCGAGATCGCCGCGGCCGCAGCCCACCTGGCGCGCGCGCTCGCGCACGACGTGGGCCGCCGCGAATGGCTGATTTTCCTGGACGAGATCGTCGAGGCCGGGAAGATCGATCCCGACACGATAGCGCCCCTCGGGGAGCGCCCGTTCTTCGCCACGGTCGCGGTCCGCGCCTACGTCATCGCGCGTCGCCGCGACCTGACCACGGCGATTCAGCTCCTCGTGCGCGTCTTCGCCGCCGAGCCTTCGGTGCCCTTCATCCAGTGGGGCGCCTCGTGGTTATCGGCCCCGGGCGCCGCCGCGAAGGTGGATGTCGACGACGTCGTCGCTTCGCTGATCGAGCTCGTCAGGGGCTTTCCCGGGGACGACCTCGACGCTCAGGACCGGGAGCGGCTGGCCGAGACTCTGCCGGTCCTCGAAGCCCTGGAAGAGGCCCACCCGGGCTCCTGGAGGCTCGCCGGCGTGTACTCGATGATCCTGCGCAAGGTCGGTCACCACGAGGCGGCGTCGAGCGCGGCCGAGAAGGCCTTTGCGATCGAGCCTGTCGCCAGCACCGCCATCACGCTGGCCTACGCGCGCCGGGAAGAGGGCGACTTCCCCGCGGCGCGGGCCGCGTTCGAGGCGGCGATTCGCCTCGATCCAGAGAGCCTGGAGATCGTGGCCGATCTCGCCCAGCTCCTCTGCAACAACGGCGCGATGGACGAGGGAATGGCCCTGTTCAATGCCATCCTCGCCAGGGATCCCGAGCATCATTGTGCCTATCCGGCCTCGCGCTACTGTCGCGCCCTCCGCGACGCAGACGCCGGGGCGTACGCCGAGCTCGCGGCCCACGCCGAGGCCAACCCGGACGACGAAGAGACGGCGTCCTGGCTCCAGAGCGCGCGCTGCGCCTGGCTTCACCCGCCGATTGCGCCGGTCGTCGACGAGAGCTTCACCGACCATGTCGCCGCGGCGATAGCCCACGTCGGCGCGCACGACGCCGAGCTCGATCGCTTCGGCGCGCGGTCGCATCGTTACCGGTTCGCGGCGCCTCTCCCCGAGGCGCGCGCCCGGGCGATCGAGGCCGAGCACGGCGTGGAGATCCCAGCGGATTATCGCGCCTTTCTCACGCGCGTCGCCGCGTCCGGCGCGGGGCCGTATCATGGCCTGTTGCCCCTCGACGCGCCCTCGCAGCTCGCCAGCCTCGGCGGCTCCTTTGCGCACCTGCGCCCGCTCGGCCCCGACGTCGAGGCCATGACCGAGGCGGAGCGAAAGGCCTTTGAAGGCGACGCCGCCGTGGCCGGGACAATCGCCCTCGCTCACATGGGCTGTCAGTATTTCGCTCTGCTCGTGGTCCGCGGCCCGCGCGCCGGCAGCGTGTGGGCCGACATCCGCTCTGCCGGCCTCGGCATCGTCCCCCTCCACGACTCCTTCACGGACTGGTACGGCGCCTGGATCCACGCGATGATCCACGACGAGCCCTTCGCCATCCCGGTCCCCGAGGGCCTCTGCGCCCCGCAGGACGCGCTCATCAGCTACTTCGAGAGCTGGAAGGCCAGCCACGGTATCGAGGGCGACATGACCCAGGAGCAAACCCGCGAGGCCGTGAGCGGCATCGGCGCCGGAGGCATCGAGACCAGGGCCGACGCCTCACGCTACTTCGACGCCGACGATCCGGTCGACGTCTGTCGGGTGTGCGATCAGATGTTCCGGTATTTCGGCGAGCACTGCGGCCTCGTCCCGGCGCAGATCAAGGCCGGGATCCCGCCGAAGGCCGCGAGAGGCCGAGAGGGCGCGTCGTGAATTTCGGCACCGCGATTCGCGCGTACGACGTGAATTGCGGCACCGGATACCATCGCTCGAATCCGCACGTCACTCGGCTTTTCTTGGCGCGGGCCGTGTGCCATACTGGCTGCCGGAGACGATCATGAATGAGCCCGCCCGCAAGCTGACGTTCACCTTCGCCGAGTACCTCGCGCAGGAGCGCGCCGGCGATACGAAGCACGAGCTGATCAACGGCGAAATTCACGACATGGCGGGGGGCACGGGGGAGCACGCGCGGCTCGCGATGAACGTGGGCGGGGAGCTGCGTGCGCTGCTCCGCGGGCGCCCCTGCGCCGTCTTCTCCTCCGATCTGCTCGTTCGGGTGCTCTCGACGGGCATGGCCACTTACCCCGATGTCACCGTCATCTGTGGCCGGTTCGAGTCTGATCCCGAAGACAAGAACGTCGCCGTCAATCCAGTCATCCTCGTCGAAGTGCTCTCGGATAGCACCGAGCTGAAGGACCGCGGGGAGAAGTTCGCTCACTACCGGCGCATCCCTTCGCTGATGGAGTACGTGCTCGTCTCCCAGAATGAACCCCGGATCGAGGTGTTCAGGAGGACCGAGGAAGGCTGGATCCTTTCCGAGGCGATGGCTGGAGAGAGCCTGAAGCTGCACTCGGTCCAGGTCGAGATCTTTGTCGACGCCGTCTACGCGAACTCCCTCTCGGCCTGACCTTCACCCGCGCGCCGTCACCGCTGGTGGCCCAGGCGCACATCCATCTTCGGGTGCCGCGCCGCGAGATCTTTCAGGGCCAGGAAGCTCTTCTTGCTGGCCTCGATGTCGGTCGAGAACGAGCCCGGGACCACGCCGTTGTCCCAGCCCCAGCGCGTGTGGCTCGCATCGCCGGTGAGCAGGACAGGGCCCTTCGGCGTGCGGACCACGTAGGCCGTGCTCCCCGCGGTGTGGCCGGGCGTGCGCAGGGCCCACACCATCTCGTCGCCGAAAATGTCAGTCACGGAGTCGAAGCGGCCGTCCGGATCCTTCTGCGCGGACCACTCGTTGAGCGGCTCGCAGCCCTCGAGCGCGTCGTTGGTGGAGCGGAAGACGAAGAGGTTCAGGAACCTCGTATCGCTGGCTTCGCCGGCGCCGGTGTAGAGCGACACCATGCGGGGAACGTCGGCCTGTCCGGCGATGTGGTCGAGGTGAAGGTGGGTGAAGAACACCCCGTCGATGGGCCGCTTCTGCTCCGCGATCCAGGATCGCGTGTCGACGCGGACAGTCATCTTCGACAGGCTCATGTACGAACGCACCAGCGGGCCGAGCGCCGAGCGGCCGGGATCGTCGCGCAGGGCCTTCTCGACCCCGGTGTCGACCAGGTAGAGGCCGCGCTTCGGGTGGCGGAGGGCGTGGAAATAGATCTGGATCGGCTCCTCGCGATCGACGAGGCCGGCCGCCTTGGCCTTCGGATCATCGAGGTTGAGCAGGCCGCTGAGCTGCACGACCCAGTCGGCGGCGGCCACCGTCTCGACCTCGACGATGCCGGGCTCGTCGAGGTGCGCTTCCATCGCGGAGCTGCTGCGGGGCACGCCGAGCGCGCTGGGCCGTACATCGTGGGTCGTCACCGCGCAGTTGCAGAGGCCGAGGGCGAGGCTCGCCGTCGCGATCGCCTTGAATCCAGCCGCCAACCCGTCGTTCATCGTCGTTGCTCTCATGGTCCGCGGAGGACTATGGGCCATCCGAAAACGGAGGAGAACAGCCAAATGAGCCGGCGGGTGCGGTGTGCTACTTCGGGATCGCCGGGACGACGACCTCGTTGATGGGCTGGAAGCCCGCGCCGGCCGGGTACGCGTACGACACCAGCTTGGTCTGCTGCGTCGTCCCCCAGCCCCACACCGTCACGCCGAAGGGGAGGGCGCTCGACATCTCCTGTCGCCCGTTGGCGCAGCCCCCGACGCCCTGGAAATCGCCGGTCACCAGATCGACGCGCGTGTACTCGTGGTCACCGATCTTCTGCCAACCACCCAGCTTGCCCGCGCACCCGAGCTCGACGTCGGCGAAGGAGCCATCGGCGCGCGAGGGCGAGCGGATGACGACCAGGCTCGTCTCCGGATAGGTCGGATCGGTGAAGAGCACGTAATGATCGAGGTACTGCGCGGGTGGGATGATGTTGACCCACTCCGGATCTCCCACGTCGTTGAAGTCCGCGCCGCCCGTCATGTACCCGCCGAGGTAGAACGGGTGTGCGTCGTCCTGGCTCTGCACGACGAAGTCGCCATCAGGCACGAGCTCCACCACGTCACCGAGGTTGAGCGTCTTCGGGGCGCCGGGGGGCGTCGTGGGCTTCCAGTCGAGCTTCGTCCCGTCGACGACGCCCACGAGGCGGTACGGCGGCGACTCGGGCTTGCCCGCGACACGGTCCTTGTAGCGGACTGCCACGTACGAGCTGCCCATCGCCCGCACCGGCGGGATCTGCTGCTGGGCGGAGTCGCAGTCCATCTTCCCGACGGGGACGGCCATGCACGCCGAGCCGCCGAAGACGGCCACCGGCTTGTTCGACTGGATCGGGCTCCCCGTCAGCTCCTCGGGCTGGGTGATCTGGAGATACTGGCCCTTGTCGAGCTTGTACGTCACGGCGGCGCCCGCCGCGGCCGGCGCCACGTCCGACGATCCGGCGATGTCCTTCCGCGGGACCACGGTCACCGTCGTGCCGTCCTCGTGGGCGAGGATGTTCAGCGACGGATCGCCTCCGGGGTAGTCGGGCGCGGCGGACGCATAGGCGTTGATGGCGACATAGTTGGTGTCCCACGCGCTCGTGGGCAGCAAGAGCGTCGCCGACGTGACGTAGGCCTGCGCGCCGCCATAAGGCACGATTTGGTAGGATACGACTGGATAATCGGTGGTGATGTGGAACGCTTCCCCGAGTCCAGTGCCTGACACCCCTACCTCGTTGCCGATCGCCGCAGGGCGCGGACAGTCCACCACGCTGCCCCCGAAGGGGCTCCGCGCGAGGAACAGAATCGCCACCTGCCCCACCGGCAGCCCGGCCACCGGATCGTAAGGAGCATAGTCGACCTCTTGCCCCTGAGTGACAGGAACGTAGATGAACCCGTCGGGCAGCGGCTGGCCCCCGCGCTCGACCTGGATGTGAACGGGCTTGGCCCAGGTGTTGGTCACGAACGCCGCGAAGCACGCGCCGTCCGCCTGGGGGCGGAGCGCCGTCTTGAGAGCCCAGTAGTCGCACCCGTAAGAGCTCTTCGAGGCCTCGGCGGCCGCGCAGGGATCCGCGATGCACTTGCCGCCGGCGCACCCTTCGTCCGCGCCGCACGTGGAGAGCACTTGCCCCTTGCAATCGACGACGTGCGTGAGATCGTTGGAGCACGTCGGGTCGGGATCGCAGTCGCCGGGGTCGATGTTGAGCGACAGCTCGTCACTCCCGGCGGCGCCGTGATCGCCGATCGTCGGAGCACCTCCGGCCCCTGGCTGCAGATGAATCTCGACAGGCCCGCTGCAGGCGCCGATCACGGCCGAGAGCGCCAGCGCGGAGAGCGCCGCCGAGAGCGCAATACGGTGTTTGATGGAACAAGCTATGTCCACGGTTTCCCCCTCCAGCCGGGAAGCTAGCACGCCTTTCCGGGAGGGGTGGTTGAACCGCCGTCGAAACACGGCTCACGAGAGGCCCGTCCGGGCCGTCTCACGAGCTCATGTGGGGAATCGAAGGGTGCTTTGAGCGGCGGGCTCAGCCGGGGCGTACAGCCCGCGTGTCCCGGGCGCGGCGGCGCCGGACGACCGCGAGCGCGACGAGGAGGCCAGTCGCGCCGAGGCCGCCCTCGGTGCTGCCGTGCTCGCTCGCCGTGTGGCAGCCGCAGCCCGCGACCTCGTTCGGCGGGGTCGAGTCGTCTTCCTCGACGGCGACGGGCAGCGGCGTGCGCAGCGCGTGGCCGGTGAGCTCGACGATCTGGAGCGGATCGCTCGGATCGTTGGAGGCGACCGAGAGGTGCGCCGTGAAGTAACCGGGCTTGTTCGGGATGAAGCGAACGGCCGAGTCGACGGTGACCGTGGTGTCGACGTCGAGCTGGGTATCCCAGGGCGGGAACACGTCGGGGTCCGAGCTTGAGATCGTGGCGGACACCTTCGCTTCACCCGCGTTCCAGAGGCTGTACGGGAGCAGGAGCTTCTGGCCCACCTCCACGTCGCCGAAGTCGATCTTCGTCTTCGGGAGCACCAGATCCGGCAGCGGGACGTGGACGCGCTGGGGATCGAACTTCCACGTGGTGTCGGTGATCGGGAACGCGATCGGGATGTCGGCGACGGGGATCTGCCAGTCTTGCCCGAGGACCGAGATATAGAATGCCGGGACGAGGTGGAGAATGCCGTCGTACTTGACGGTGCCCTCGGGGTGAACGTCGAGCTCGATCGACGGCCCGCTCAGGTACTTCACCGACGATTTCCCGTCGGCCGCGGTGATCGGGCCGCCGTCGACCACGACCCCGTCGGTGGTGGCGACGACCACTCGATCGGTCGTGTACGTCGCGTCGAGCTGGAGAGCGACCTCGAGCTCGAAGCCACCGTCGAGGCCGGGGATGCCGCCGATGATGTCCTTGAGGCCGACGCTGGCGATTTTCTGAGGCTGGGTGAGGCCGGAGAGCTTCACCCCCGGATCGTGGGCCCAGGCGTCGAAGATCTTGTGGTCTTTGACCTCGAGATCGAACTGGGGGACATAGGGTATGTCGCCCGTCCACGAGTACGTCTGTCCAGCGACCTTGATCGACACCATGCCCTGAGCGCCGAAGTCGGCGCCGTAGTGGAAGCCGAAGTCCCCACCTTCCTTGTTGCCGGGCGCCTCTAGCACGAGCGCGTCGGGCCACGAGGTGACGAGATCGCCGGCGAGGGCAACATGGGTGTTGGCCCAGACGTCGGCCCAGATGTGGACCTCGACCGGTGAGCCGCTGGGCACCCAGCCGGTGTCGAAGCTCCACTGGATGGGCAGCGCGTCGGTCTTGTCGAACTTGAGCGGGCCGGCCGCCTCGCAGAAGAGTGGATTGTCGCCGCAGGGCGCCGCCAGCGAGATCGGATCGGCGCTGGCGCGGGGCGAGCCGAGGAGCACGGCCGCCACACCGAGCGCGGAGACGACGACCGGGAGAACGCGCGAGGAAGAGGAAAGAAGCCGCATCGTCGCCGCATTATCACCAAGTTGGGGCGATATTGCTAGATCTGGAAGAACAGGATTCCGGCGCGGGGACGCGATCCGCGAATCCCTCTGAATCTGGGGCGGGCCTCCGTGCCCGCCGCATGAAATCTCGCTAGCGCGTCCCCGCGATGGCGCCGATCACGACCCCGACGGCCGCCGCGACGATCGCCACGAGCGCCCACAGCCAGCGGCTCCGCGGCGGGGGATCGGCGACGGCGCTGTGCAGCGTATCGGCGACCGCCGTGATCGCCGTGGGGCGGGGCGGCACCGAGATCGAGGCCGAGGCCGAGGTGCTCGTCGGCGGCGGCGCGGCGGGCAGCGCGACCGGCTGCGCGTCGGCGATCGTCTTCGCCAGCGCGGCGGAGACGTCGGCGCGCGCCCGATCGAGCTCGGCGCGGGTCTCGGGCGGGATGTCCATCGTCGGCAGCGTCTTCGCGGTGGCGAGCGACGGCGGCGCGAGGTGCAGATCGGTGTCGCCCGCGCCGAGCTGGTCGATGTCGACCGCGTGCGGCGGATGAAGCACCAGCGAGACCTTGCCTTCGCCGGCGATGGCCTCGGCGAAGGCCCGCGCGCTCGGGTAACGCGAGGCCGGATCCTTCGCCATCGCGCGGAGGATGATCGCCTCGAGCACCACCGAGATGTGATCGTCGCGGCGCACCGCGCGCGGCGACGGCGGCGCCTCGGACACGTGCGCGGACATGACGCCGATCGCGCTGCGACCCTTGAACGGGAGCTCGCCGGTCGCCATCTCGAAGAGCATCACGCCGGCCGCGTAGAGATCGCTGCGGGCGTCGGCGTCGTCGCCGCGGGCCTGCTCGGGCGCCATGTACTCGGGGGTGCCGAAGATCATCCCCTGCTCGGTGAGGTTGGTCGTGCCGCCCGCGCCTTGCACGAGCCGCGCGAGGCCGAAGTCGACGACCTTGACGCGGATCTCCGCGGGCTTGGCGACGCGACCCGACGACGCCGGCGAGCCCGCCGCCTCGGTGATCAGCACGTTCGCGGGCTTGAGATCGCGATGAATGATCCCCGCGGCGTGGGCCGCGCCGAGGGCCGCGCAGATCTGGAGCGTGATCTCCACCGACTCGGCGACCGAGAGCGGGCCGGTGCGCAGGCGCGCTTCGAGCGACACGCCCTCGACGAGCTCGAGCGCGATCGTCAGCAGGCCATCCTCTTCGATCAGCTCGAAGAGCTTCACCACGTGCTCGCCGTGGAGCCGCGTGAGGATCTCCGCCTCGCGGTGGAAGCGCTGGAAGATCTGTGGATCGCCGCAGAGATGGCGGTGGATCACCTTGAGCGCGACGCGATCGCTCGGGGGCGCGTCGTCGGCTCCGTGCGTCGCCGCCGGGGCGGGGCGCTCGCGGATCGCGAGGTACACGACGGCGTGCGCGCCCTCGCCGATGACGGACTCGATCCGGTAGCCGCCGATCGTCGTTCCCGCGGGCAAGAGCGCGTAGGCGCGCGGTTTGTCGATGCTGCTGCGCTCGCTCACGGGCTGCCTCGCGTCGGCGCCGCGCGGCTGCCGGGAGCCGGACGCGTCAGCAGCGACGGGGCCGACGCGGGCGGCTCCGGCGTCGCGGGCTTCGCGGCCTGCGCCGGGCTCGCGGCTGCCGCCGTACACGCGCGGAGGATCTTCGGGCTGAGCTCGATCGGATCGAGGCGCGTCGCGGGATCGGCGGTGCGCCACGCGCCGCACGCGGTCTCGGCGAGGCCGACGGCGTCCATCGCGGCGTAGGCCTCGGTGAGCACGCGATTGACGGCGGCGATCTGCGGGCGCGACAGCTCGCCGTAGCCGAGCATGCGGTTTCCCCGGGCGATCGCCTCGACATAGCGGCCCGCGCGCGCGTCGGCGGCGAGCGTCGGCAGCTCCGCGTCGACCTTGCGCTGGGCCTCGCGCGTCTGCCCCGTGCCCTCGGCGCGCACCATGGCGAAGGCGGCCGCGGCCTCTTCTTTTCCGGCGGCCGTGAGCGGCAGATCGACGAGCGGCACCAGCACCACCTCGCCGCGGCGGATCGGCTCTTCTTTCTTGTGGTTGTAGCGATCGAGCATCCAGGCCTTGTCGCGCTCGCCGAGGTAGCGATAAGCGATCGTGAGCAGCGAGTCGTTCGCGCTCGCGACGACGCGGAGGTTGTACGGGATGATCAGCTCCTGGCCGTCGGAGGGCGCGAGCCACGGCATCGATGCGTTGGCGAGCGCGAGCGCGTCGCTGCGCCGCTCGTCGCCGAGCAGCGCTGTCGCGAGGGCGACCCAGGTGTCGCCGGCGACGGCGCGTCGGTAGCCGAGCGCGGGCACTTCGAGGCGCATTCCCGGCACGATCGGGATCCCGCCGCCGGCGTCGAGGCCGTTCGCGGCGACCAGGATCTGCTCCATCTCGACGCGGCCGTAGGTGCGCTCGGCGATCTGCGCCAGCGTCTCACCCGCCTTCACCACGTGGGGGAACGCATGCGCTGCATCGGGGTGGCCGAGGATCGCCGCCCCGAGGCCCGCGATCGCGACGGCACGAGGAGCGAAACGGGGGAGCGTGGAGGGGCGTCGGGCCGGCACGGGCGACAGGCTACCAGACGACCGCGGAGGAAGGGCGCCGCGAGGAGAACCCGGCCCCTCACCCCCGGCCCCTCTCCCGAAGGGCGATGGGAGGGGAAGCCGGAACCGTCCTAGAGCACCGAACAGGTTGAAGAGTCGGAGAATTCACAGGGAGGCGAGGAGGACTGGGAGACCCGAGGGAAAATCCTTCCCGATCTTCCTCTCACCTCCCCGTCTCCTCGCCTCCCTGTTGAATTTCCGGTCTTTTTT
>JANYGI010000149.1 GCA_025362495.1 Byssovorax sp.
TCGCTACGCGAGCCTCTTCAACGCCCGTGACTGGGACGGCGTCCGGGCCCTCGTCGGCGACGACTGCCGCCTCGATCTGGTCTCGAAGTCGCAGCGCCGCGGCAAGCAGGTCGGGATGTACTTTGGCCGCTACGAGAAGGAGAACGTCGCGCTCCGCGTCGTGCGCCTGGAGGGCCAGCTCGCGTTCGCAGCGTACGTGGCGGGCGCCTCGATGCCGGCGTACTTCATCCTGGTCGACTTCGTCGATGGCCGGGTGACGGCGATTCGCGACTTCCGCTATGTGCCCTACATCGCGACGGAGGCCGAATTCGAGATCGTCACGACCTGAGCGTGCCTGTTCATCGGCCACTCTCGAAGCGGAGGTAGAGCACGCAACGTGCTTCCCCGTGCGATCAGGCAGTGTCCGGCCGAGCTCCGGCCAGACTCCGAGACGAATCCCGGTCGCGGGGCGCCGACGCGCCTACAGCGCAGGGCTCTTCTTCGCGCGTCGATCGATCCGCGGCGCGGGCGTCGGCTTCGGGGCGGCGCCCACGGGGACGTCGAAGCCGGTCGCGTGGCTCGGCCCGTACATTCCTCCTCCCGCGCCGGCGTAGGGTGGAAAGAGAAAGCTCGGCACCTTGGACCAGTCGCCGAGGAGGATGTGAGTCCCCTCGCCGCCGAGCTTCCCCAGCGCGTCGTAGGCGTGCATCTGCACCTCGAGCCAGGTCAGGCCTTTGGCCGTGGCCTTGGCCTCTTCCGCCTGCGCCTTCGCCAGCAGGATCCGCTGCTCGGCTTCGCCCTTTGCCCGCGTCACCGACGTGGTCGCTTCGGCCTCGGCCTGCACCTTGTCGAGCTTGGCCTGCTCCTCGGCGACGGCGCGCTCGTTCTGCTTGTCGCGCACGGCCTGCTCGGCCTTGAGCTTGTCCTGATCGGCCTTGGTCTCGAGCTCCAGCTTGCGCCGCAGCGCCTCGTTCTCGATGGCCGCCTTCTGCCGGGCGGCCTCCTGCTCGCCGACCAGCTTCGATCGAACGGCGGTGACGATCTCCGGCGCGTACTCGATGCCTTCCATGGTGATCGACGAGATCTCGATGTGCTTGCCGGCGATGCGACGGCGGAGATCGGCCTCGATCTCGTCCTCGATCTTCTCGTTTAGCTTCTGCAAATCGAGGTACGAGTGCCGCGCGAACACGCCCCGCGCCACGCTGCGGAACTCGGGCCCGACCACCTCTTCGTAGTAGTTCTGGCCAATCTCGGTGTCGAGCCCGTAGAGCTCGGACACGATCGGCCGATAGATGACGGCGAAGCGGAGATCGAGCTGCAACCCTTCGAGTGACGTGGTGCGGACTTGCTCCTTGTGAGTCGAGTAGGTGATGTCGAAATCCTCGAGCCGCCCGTACGCGCCGAGCTTGTAGTAGCCCGGCCCGAGCACCTCGTGCTGGAGGCCTTTCTGGCGCGGATCGAAGAACAGGGCGCGGTGCCCCGGCTCGACGACCGCCCCCGCGCAGCCGCTGCAGAGGACGAGTGAAAGAACGATGATGGAGCGCATGAATCCTCCTCGGTGATCACTGCTCTTGCAGGGTCACGGTTCGACGGCACCGAGCCAGCCCGCGAGATCGCGGCTGAGCTGGCTCATGCAGGAATAGACGACGCCGGCGCCGTCCCCCGCCGGGACGACGCTCGATTGCCGACACTGGGCCTGCGTCTGGGCGAGATAGCGCCGCCCCACGCGGGTGCGCAGTGTCGCCCGCACCCCCAGCGTGACGACGAGGCGGCCTTCATGATGGCTGGCCTCGGCGTCGATCAGCTCGACGAAGAGCTGCCAGCCTTCGGGCCGTTGCGCGCGGTGCGCGTCGGCCCACGGGACAGCGGCCGTGGAGATGGAATGACCGAGGGCCGTCTCGACGTCGCCATAGGCCACGCCGGCGCCCTCGACCGGGAGAGGATCCCGGATACCCGTGCTGCGCGTGACGACCTCGAGAGGCACCTCGGGACGGGGCGTGAGCGTGACGGGCGCCCCCGCGACGCCGAGCAGGGGAATCGTCGCCGGTGAGCCGCACCCGGTGAAGAGCAGCAAGAGCAAAGCAGCGCGGCGCATCCCGCGGCGCTCAGCAAGCGATGGGCCAGCACTCGAATCGAAACAATTCGAGCCCTTGCGTCCGCCCCGACCGGGTCGGGCGTGAAAAGAATTTGTCGGCTGCCGTGAAGAGCGACAAGTCTCGTTCGCCGGCGCCGCGGCGCGAGCGCGATCGCGTCAACGCTGGAACGGCAGCGGCCGCGGGGCGCGATCGTCGAGAACGAGGCTGACGAGGACGGCGGCGTGCGCGTCGTCGCCGGTGATCTCGAACACGACCTCGTGCAGACCTGACGAGAACTCGCCGGGAGGGAGAGCAAAGTCGATGTTGCTCGCGACCGGCAAGAGGGGCTTGGCGTCGCCGAACCACCGTGGCTCGCCGAGCGCGCGGCCCTCGCCGAGGCGCACCATGGCGCCGCTCGGCCCCGACGCGCGGAGCCGGGCGAGCGTGGCGAAGGGCCATTGTACGGCGAACACCAGGCGACCTCGCGCCCCCGTCAGCTTCACGCCGTCGGCGGCGGGCGCCACCCCGCTCATGAGGCGAGTGAGGCGCGGATCGGTGAACGGTAGATCGCGCCGATACCAGCCGAGGGTGCGGAAATTCCGGGCGTACCAGCGCGGGATGAGCGCGTCGCCAAAGCGATCACGCGGGAGGTGATACCGCAGGTCGAAGCCGACCTCGGCCGGTACCACGGCGAGGCGACCGAGCCGGGCAAAAAGGTCGTCTCCGGTGGTGTGGCCGCGCGGGGCGTTCCACGCCCAGTCCAGCGCGGCGAGGCAGAACGGCGAGGCGAAGATCACCGCCGCCGCCGCGAGCGCGCGGGCGGGCAGCCGGGACCACGTGGCGACGTAGCGCAGAGAATGGCAGGCCAGCACCACGCCGAGTGGGCTGAGATTCGCGAGCCGGCGCGCAGGTGCCCAGTCGAGGGCCGCCGAGGAGAGATAGAATTCGAGGGCCGCGATCACGCAGAGCGGGATCAGGAGGTGGCGTGATCCGCGATCGCGGAGCGCGAGCCCCAGGCCAGCGACCGAGAGCCAGAGAGCAGGCGCGCTGAAGAAGACGCCCTGGACCTCGTCGAACAGCAGCAAGAACGGGTGGGCGTGGGCGAGCTGCAGGAAATACCGGCCGTGCGTGAACACGAACGGGCTACCGTAGAGATACTGATAGAGGGCGCCAAACGAGCCCAGCGCCGCCAGGGTCGCGGCGCCGATCAGGGCACCCGCGAAGAGGCCCTCTCGTCGCCGCGACGAGAATGTAACAGCGAGAGCGACGAGGGGCACGAGCGCGAACATCGCGTTCGAGAGGCGCTGGACGATGCATGCCCCGAGGGCCAGAGCCACCCAGGCCCAGCGCCGCCGCTGCAAAGGGCTCTCCTCGGCGCGCGCCGTCGCCACGAGCAGCGCGGCGACGAAGAGCACATCGCAGGTGTGCGAGTAGCTGGGAAGGCAGGTGGCGATCTTGAAGACCGGGCCGGCGAGCACCACCAGCGCGACCGCGAGCGCGGCGATCGCGTCCGTGAACCAGCGCCGCGCGAGTCGATAACAGAGCCAGGCCGTGAGCGCGCCCATGATCGGAGACAGGCCGAGCACCAGCATGGAAAAGCGCCCACCGCAGCTGTCGCGCAGCGGCAGCGCGCCGAGCACGAGACGGAGGATCCGTAGCGCGGGAGCCCACACCAGGGCTGGACCGGCATAGAAGATGTTGTCGGGGTGCCCGGTGCCCCGATCGATGCCAATGGCGAACGGATCGCCGCAGAGGGCGTAATCGTTCTTGAAGTCGAGGTCTCCGTCGAAGGCGAGCGAGCGAGCGTAGATCCACGAATAGAAGCCGTCGGAGCCCGGCGTCCACGAGATGGGCGTCGACGCATAGAGCCAGAGCGAGGCGACGAGCATCACCACGGTGACCACGAGACCCCATCGCTGCTCCACGAGGCGCGACGCGAACGGGCCGCCGAGGGCGCGCTCGATGCGCTGAGCGACGCTTGCCGCGGGAGGCGCTTCGTCGGCTGCATTCTTCACGGCGGGCCGGGAGAAAGACCGGGAAACGCCGCGGGTGTCAAGCCCTCGTGCCGGGACGTGGGGTGGAGCTCGCAGAGGGGCAGTCGGGTTCGCGTCGTGGCGCGGACATCGCGCATCCGCCGCGCGCGTGTCGTTCTTCGCGGTCGTCGGGGGCGCCGTGTACACTGCCGCGAACCCCATGCGCCGATCTCGACTCGCCGCGCTGCTCGTCCTCGCGAGCGAACTCTCCGCGTGTCACTCCGAGCCGCCTTCGTCCGACGGCGGCGCTCCGGCGTCGGCGTCGAGCTCGTCCGCTCCGGTCGCGCGGTCGTCCGCTTCCGCGAGCGCGGCGCCAGCGGCGGCCAGCGTGCCTCCGCCGCCGCGCGAAGGGGGAGCCCTGGTCCGCGCGGCTCACGGCGAGGCGCTCTACATCGCCGACGAAGATCGCTCGGCGGTCCTTCGCATCGCGCTGCCGCTCGACGAGCGCGCGCCGATCGCCACGAAGATGCCCGGTCGGCCGGCGCAGGCGCTCGCCGTCGGCGATCTCTTGCTCGTGACGATCCGCGATCCCGGCCTCCTGCTCGTGATGGCGCCCGCCGCCGACGGGAGCCTCGCCGAGACCGCGCGCATCGCTGTCCCGGTCGACGCCTGGGGCCTCGCGGTGAGCCCCGATGGCAAGACGGCCGTCGTGACGTCGGCGTGGTCGCATCAGGTCTCGGTCGTCGATCTCGACGCGAAGACGGTGCGCTATTCGCTCGACGTCGAGCGCGAGCCGCGCGGCGTCGTCGTGCGCGACGGCAAGGTCGCGTACGTGAGCCACCTCGTCGGCTCGGCGCTGACGCGGATCGATCTCGACGGCCCCGGAAAGGCCTCGCGCGTCGACTTTCCTGCGGCGCCGCTGCGCACGCCGCTCGACGCGAAGCTCGACGCGTCGTTCGGGTTTTCACTCGCGATGTCGCCGGACGGAAAGCGCCTCTTCGCGGCCCGCCACGCCCTCGGCGCGCCCGGCGAGGCGGCGTGGTTCGGGGCGCCCACGGTCGACGTGCTGATGCTCGCGAACGACAAGCCGCTCGCCCCCGCGCGCGCTGGAAAGCCCCTCGGCGGCTCGGCGGTGGAGGACAAGATCGAGGAGACGTGGCTGACCACGCCCATGCCCGCGATGGTGCAGCCGCGCGCGATGGTCTACCGGCAATCGACGAAGACCGTGCTCGTCGCGAGCGAGGGCGCGCACACGCTCTACGAGCTCAACGCGGTGGCGATCGATCCCGGGATAACCTCGGTGTTCGAGCAGGCGCTGGGATCGAGCGCCGATCCGACCGAGCCCGCGCCGACCCGGTGCGGAGCGCCCTCCGGTATCGCCCTCTCGCCCGACGAGACGCTCGCGTACGTGTGGTGTCGCGCGACGGGGGATATCGCTCTCGTCGAGCTCGGCAAGTTCAGCGAAGCGGCGAGCGTGCGAGTCCGGCACCTCGCCGACGATCCGCTCCCCGCGGCCGCCGCGCGCGGTCGACGCGCGTTCTACGACGCATCGGACCCGATCACGAGCGGCGGGCTCGCGTGCAGCGGTTGCCACCCGGAGGGGCGCGACGACGGTCACGTGTGGCTGGAAGTCCCCGGGCGGTTCACGAAGGCGCCGATCTTCGTCGGATCGACGTACATGATGCCCGACGACAAGAAGCCTTACGATCGGTATCCGCGCCAGACACCGATGCTCGCGGGGCGCGTCGCGGCGGCCGGCCCGTACGGGTGGCACGCCCAGAATGACGATCTCGAGGCGCGCATCCTCGAAGGGACGCGACTCCATCGCTGGTTCAATCCCGAGCAGCCGTGGGAGCGGCTCCAGACGGCGGCGAAGCAGCGCGCCGGCGCCCTCGCCGGGTTCCTTCGCGGCGGTCTCGTCCCGCCGCCGAAGCTCGCGCGCCCGCTCACCCCTCAGGAAGAGCGCGGCCGCGACGTGTTCTCGGGCGCCGACACCGGCTGCGCCGGCTGCCACACGCCGGCGACCGAGTACACCGCTCGCGTCGCCGTGCCGATCAAGTCGCCTCCTGCGACTGCAGCGTTCTCGGTCGAGGCCAACGACGCCTTCAAGACACCCTCTCTCCTGTTCGTCGGCGGGACTGCGCCGTACTACCATGATGGCCGCGCGCCGACGCTCGAGGCGCTGATCGCTGGCAACGAGGACCGCATGGGGAAGACGAGCCAGCTCTCGGAGGAGGACCGCGCCGCGCTCGTCGCGTTCCTGAGGACGCTTTGAAGCCCGCGTCGTATCTTCTCCTCGCCGTCGCCCTCCTCGGCTGCACGGATCCGAAGAGCCACGCCGCGCCGGTCGCGTCGGCCGAGACCACGGTCGATCCGGCGACGATCCCCGCCGAGGACGCGGGCCCGAGCGACGCCGGGGCCGACGCGAGCGACGCCGCGGCTCCCCGGCGTCCGTTCGTGGCTCCCAGCGTTCGCACGCTCGACATCCCCGAGGAGACGAAGAGCCCGATCCCGAAGACGCCGGAGTGGACCGATACCGTGCGTCGCGACGTGGTCGTCCGGCCCGAGTACACCTGCACGCTGCAGCACGTCCGCGAGTGGAACCGGATCACCTGCGACGCCGCGAACGCGACGGTCACGCTCGTCACGGGCACGCGCGACGGGACCTTGCTCTGGGCCACCCGCGACTCGGCGCAGATCCTGTTCCCGGTGCGCCGCGGCGATCGCCGGGTGATCGAGCTGCTGCCCCACGCGAAGCTGGTGACGGTCGACGGAAACTACGGGCCGAGTCAGTTCGAGCAGCCGGGGGGAGGTCCCGTGGTCCTCACCGAGATGTGGTTGGAGGGTGAAGATGCGCCGACGCTCGTGGTCCAGTGATCCGTCGCGCTGGGGGCTCGTCGCGATCGGCGTGCTCCTCGGCGCGTGCAAGAGTAGCAGCGCGCCCGCGGACGCGGGGACGAGCACGCCAGTCGCCAGCGCTCCCGTCGCTGGCTCGGCGGCGCCTCCGCCCCTCACCGATGCTTCCGCGCCCGACGCCTCCGCGCCGACCGGCGTCGGCATGGACGCCGGCCGCTCCAGCGATGCTGGACCCGACTTCGCAGCGGGTCAGTGCCCGAATTTCGATCCCGAGCGGTGGAGTGCCTATACCTCGATGGCCGCCGAGACCGCGTGCTGGATCTTCACGCCCTCCGCGAAAAACAGGTTTCCCGTCGTCGCCTGGGAGCCGTGTGGTCGCGAGGGCTTCGGCTCGAAATGCCGGCGGCTCAAGCTCGCGCCGGGCGAGAGTCTCGCGTTTCACGGGAAAGACAATCGCGACGTCGACGTCGTGGGCAAAGGACCCGGTCGCATCGCCTTCGTCACCGGGTGCGCGGGCATGACGTCGCGCCAGTTCATCGTCGCGGACCTCGACGGCCCCGTCACGGGCGCCATCGCGTTCGACCCCGACTGGCGCTGTTCTCTCGCTCCCGGCCTCCGATCGAGCGGCTGGGGTGCCGGTATCCAGTTCGAAGATCCGCACCCGGACCCGGTGGCCGTCGACGATGAATGGCGCGGGACTTCGCGCCTGTCCGTGTCGATCACCGCAGCTCGGTCGCAGCTCGTCCCGATCAAGCACGATGGCTCGCTCGGCGAAGAGCCGAGCCTCGGCTATCGGGAGCTCCGGACCTGGAAGAACCTCCCGAAGTCCGCCGCGGAGTCCGCGGCGCTGGGGATCCCTGCTGGCATCAAGCCCGACCTCGGCGTGTCGACCGACGGGACCGACGTCGTCTGGACCGTCGGCGACCGGACCGCGGGCGAGAAGGGGACCTGCAGTGTCTTCGCCGGCGCCTGGACGAAAACCCCGGCCGAGGTCGTGGCGACGCACGTCGTCGATCTGAGCTGCATGGAGGCGAACGACTGGAAGGTTCGCTGCGGGTACGCGATGACGGCGACGGGCGAGGAGCAAGCGCTCCTCCTGCGCCTCAAAGACGGGATGACGTTCCGCTTTCCGAAGCTGAGCGCTCCGCTGGATCGAGGCACGAAGGCCGCGACGGTCCCCATTGACATGAGCTGCAAAGAGCTCTTCCTCCGCGTCGGCGGCCCGAGCCCCAATGTGTTCCGGGTCCCGCTCGACGCGCTGCCGGAAGGGACGCCGCCGAGCCAGCCGCCGGCCCCGATCGCGGCGGCGATCGTCGATGGAGGGGCGCCGCGGGACGCTGGCCCCGGCGTCGACGCCGGTTCTGTCGACGCGGGGCGCTGATCCTGCGGCTCGACCGCGGACGTTTTCGCCCGCAGATCGCCTCTGGCGCGCCGGGGAAGCCATTTCGACGCGGGGGATCGCTCGTCCGGGACACGGGGGCGGCTCTCTGGCGCGGCGGGACGCGCTTCTGGCGCGCGGGGGCGTGCTTCTGGCGCGGGGGGACGCGCTTCAGGGACACGGGGTCGCCCTTCTGGCGCGGGAGGAGGCCCTTCCGGGACATCCCGGAGAGGCTCCAGGACATCTCTCGCGCGGGGCCGAGGCGACCGCAAATGCAGCCGTTGCGCCAGCCTGAGCCAGGCGCAGCGGCAACACTCGCGAGAATCACTGCATTTCTCCCTCTGCGTGCGCTGGCATGCGGGGTGCTTCGTGGGCGCCGTTCCCGGAGGCCCACCATGAAGCTTTCTCACGCCCTTCTTCTCGCCGTCCCCGTCGCCGCGCTCGCCATCACCGACGCCCACGACGCTGCTGCCTGCGGCGGCTGTTTCGTCCCCCCCGAGGAGAGCACTCAGGTCACCGGACACCGCATGTTGCTCTCGGTCTCCCCGACCGAGACGACGCTCTGGGATCAGATCTCGTATTCCGGCAACCCCTCGTCGTTCGCGTGGATCCTTCCCACCAAGGGGATTGTCGAGGTCGGCCTCTCGTCCGACGCGCTCTTCGCCTTCGTCGAACAGGCCACCTCGGTCACGATCGCGCCGCCTCCGCTCAACTGCCCCGGACCGCCGGATGGATGCCAGTTCCCGGGCGAGGCCGATAATGGCTTTGGCGCCTCCGCCGGCGCCGGCGGCGGTTCCGCTTCCGGCGGCGTCACCGTCGTCGCCCAGGCCACCGTGGGCCCGTACGAGACGGTCCAGCTCAAGTCGGACGATCCGACGGCGCTGAAGAGCTGGCTCGCGGCCCACAACTTCAGCGTCCCGGCCGACGTGCAGCCGATCATCGACGGCTACGTCGCCGACCACTTCGACTTCCTCGCGCTCAAGCTCGTCCCCGGCCAGGGCCTCGACTCGATGCGCCCGGTGCGCGTGACGTCGCCCGGCGCGAGCCCGACGCTGCCGCTGCGCATGGTCGCCGCCGGCACCGGCTCCCTGACGCCGATCACGCTCTGGGTCCTCGGCGAAGGGCGCTACGAGACGGCGAACTTCGACAACTTCACCATCGAGCCGAGCAGCGTGGTCTGGAACTGGGACACCCAGTCGAGCAGCTACACCACGCTCAAGCAGGCGGGCTTCGCCAAGAACGCGGGCCTCGGCTGGCTGACGGAGGCCGCGCGGCCGACGTCGTCGTTCGAGCTCACCAACAACCTGATCCAGGTCGCGCAGAACAACGCGACCCAGAGTGGCTACGGCGACAGCACGGGCATGGGCGCCGTCGAGGAGGCGACGGCCGACGCCGACAAGCTCCTCGGCAACATCGCCCCGGCGTCGCTGTGGATCACGCGGCTCCACGCCGAGCTGCCGCGCGCGGCCCTCGGCAAGGATCTCGAGGTCGGCGCGTCGATGACGCAGACCCAGGTGGCGAACTTCATCCAGACGGCGGTCGGCATCGGCACGCCGCCGGCTTGCCCGATCTACAACTGCGGCGGGGGCGACGTGAGCGGCAGCGGCTTCTTCGGCAACGGCGTCGGCAGCAAGTCGAGCGCGAGGTGCGACGTCAGCGTCGGCGGCAGCAGCGGAGGCGGGACGGTGGCGATCGGCGGCCTCGGCGCGCTGGTGGCCCTGGCGATGGTCCGCCGCCGCAAGTCGCGCTGAGCCCGAGCGCGTCGACGAAGGCTGACGTCCCCCGGCGTCAGCCTTCGCGCGTTCAGGTCCAGTCGCACCGGGAAGGCACGCCGGCGTCGTCGAGCACCTGGACGAGCTCTTCCGGCAACGCGCGCAGCGTCGCGTCGTTCTTCCACCACCAGGTCGCGTAGCGCGTGAGCTGATGCCGCACCGAGTACGCGTCGAGCGACTCGGCCGCGACGACGCCGAGCAGCGCGTCGATGTGCTCGCGGGCGAACTTCGCCGCGACGGCGCGCGCCTCGTTCGTGAGCGGGAGGACCTGCGCGAGGACGTGGAGCTCGGCCAGCGTGCCGTGGGCGCCGATGACGCGCCGCGGATCGCCCTCGTCGAGGGCGAAATGCGAGAGGCCGTGGGCCGTGATCCACCACGTTTCATCGAGCGAATCGCCGAGCGCGATGTCGAGCGCGAGGCGCTGCACCAGCGCCCAGACGGCGCTCATGTCGAGGCGGAACGCGTCGAGGTAATGCGCGCGCGCCGACTCGAGCGTGGCGCGGATCTCGGCGCCGAGCTCGACGCGGCGCGGGCCGTCGACCATGGCGTCGGCGCGGCGAACGAGGATGTTGGCGTAGCGCTTCTCGGCGCTCGCGAGGCGGCCCAGCGTCTCGCCGCGGAGCTGCTGGCGCTCGATCTCGTCGGCCTGCGGCATCGCGGCCTTGAGGCGATCCATGGCCTGTTTCAGGGCGCGATCGCTCGCGCTCTCCACCTCGGCGCGGGCCTCGGCGGGCGCCGTCGCGAAGGCGCCGCTCGCCGCGGCCTGCCCGAGATCGATGCGCGCCATCGCCGTGTCGACCGCGAAGCGACGGCGCTCGAGCTTCACGCGATCGATCTGCCGATCGAAGTCGGGGGGGAGCGCCGCGTAGGCGACGAGGCTGGCCCAGTCGTGCGTCTCGGGGCAACGGATCGCCAGCTCTTGCCGGAGCTGGTGGATGATCGCCCGCGGGTCCTCGCCCCAGAGGAGGCCGCTGTAGAGCGTCTCAGCGAGGATGGCCGCGCCGCGGAACGAGAGCGGCAATTGCGAGGCGATCACCAGGGGAATTCCCGCTTCGTGGAGGTGGTGCGCGAGGCTCGCGCCGGGCGTGATCACCGAGCCCACGTTGCCGCTGTCGCAGCTCGCGAGCGTGACCACGACGGGGCTCGACAGCGTGCCCGCGGCGCCGTCGCGGTGGCAGCGCAGGGCGGCGGCGAGGCGCTCGCCGTTGACGACGTCGCGCGCGGAGGCGTCGCCCTCGGCGTGGAGCGCGAGGCCATAGCGCGCGCCGCCGTCGTCGCCCGGCACCGAGATTCCATGGGCGAGGATGTGAACGTGCGTGAAGGGCTCGGCCGCGCAGGCGCGGTAGATGTCGTCGAGCGTCGCGTTCGGCAAGAGCTTCAGGTGCTCTTCCATCTCGCCGGCGCTGCCGGTGGTGATCCACGGCGCGAGCGCCTGGCGAAGCGCGAGGAGGAGCTGGCGCAGCGGCACGTCGGGCACGCCCGGCGGCGACGCGGCGGCGACGAGGATCCGCGGGCGCGTCGGCCACTCGAACGACGCGGGCGCGACGCGGCGGATCTCGCGCGTGAGCACGATCGGCGTGTTCGTCTGGAGCGAGAGCCACTGCCCCTGCCCGGGGAACCCCGGCGGCGCGCTCACCAGCTCGAACGGCAGCAGCGCGAGCTCCGACGCCGAGAGGATCAGGCGCAGGTGCACGAGGCCCTTCGATCCCCGCGCCGCGTCGAGCTCGGCGCGGAGCGAGCGGATCGATCCGAGCATGCGGCTCACCGCGTCCGAGGCCTCGCGCAGGCTCCCCTCGCTCGCGGGGCGCCCGCCCTGGTAGCGCAGATCCGAGAGCCGGCGGAGGAGCTGCATGTGCTCGAGCTCGACGGTCACCGTCTCGGCGTCGTGGTTGCCGGAGAGCGCGAGGTACTGCGTCAGCGGCGAGAGGAGCTGGTTGTGATCCGCCCCGTGCCGCAGCAGCTCGAGCGTGATGGTGCGGAGGTTCATCCGAGCCCCTTGGCGACCGAGTAGCGGCTCGCCGGATCGGGCACGAGCTCGACGCCCGTCGGGGTCGCGACGGCGCGCTGGATCACGCCCGTCACCGCGGCGCCGTCGAGCGCGATCGACACCAGCGTCGGGTTGCGGAAGACGAGGCCCTGCACGCCGTCGAGGGCGTCGAGGGTCTGCCCGCGGAAGGCCTGGTACACCGGCGCGAACGCCGTGTCGTCGCCGAGCATCGCGTCGCTGAGGCGGATCAAGCGCACCCACGTGCCGCTGTTGAAATAGAACCCGGGCGATCGCTTCCGCCGCAGCGCGCGCGCGAGGTGCGTGTGCCCGGCGACGACGAAATCGAAGCTCGGCCCCACGCGATCGTCGAGCCCGCGGAACACGTCGTCCTCGGTGTCGATGGCGAAGGTCTTGTCGCCCGCGAGCCAGCCTTGCAGCGACGTGCGGAGATCCTTCGAGGGATCACGGCGCAGGAGCGCGTCGTAGATCAGATCGCCGAAGCCGAGCGTCGCGCCGGCGGGCGAGAGATCGACCGCGCCCTTGCCCTCGCGGTACAGGCCCTCGACCTCTTCGAGGAGCTGCGCGGCCTTCGCCGGCCCGCTCGGCGCCGCGGCCTCCGGCGCCCTGTCGCGCTGCACGAGCGCGGCGAGCGCGGCCTCGTCGCTCGGCGCGGCCTGCTCTGCGCCGAGGAAGCCGCTGCGCATCTCCTGCACCCCGAGGCGCATCGCGATAGGGGCGAAGCGCTTCAGCGCCGCGAGCGCCGTGGGATCGAGCGCGAGCAGCACCGCGACGACGGGCTTGGTTTCGGGCTTGAGCAGATCCACCATCGGGAACGTGCGCTTGATCCCGTTCATCACGTCGATCACCAGGCGCGTCCCGGCGTTGGGATCCCACACGGGGACGGCGCGGGCCTGGCGCAGGCTCTGGATCACCTGGTTCAACGCGGCCTGATCGACGACGTTCCACGCGTCGACCTCGTTGCCGTGGACGCAGAGCACGCGGCGCCCGCCGACGCTGACCGCGTAGCCGCTTCCATCCATGGCGATCCGCACGCGCCCCCGCGCTTCCAGGCTGTCGCCGCAGATCGCGAGGAGGAGCCGCTCCTGCACCTCGGGCAGCGCCAGCTCGACGTCGTGGTTGCCGATCGCGAGGACCAGCATCCGCAGCGGGGCGCGCACGAAGCGCGCGAGGGCTTCAAAAACCGGGCTGAACGCCGGATCGCCGAGCACCGCTTCGAGCTTGGCGACAGCGCCGTACGGATCGAGGTACGTCGCGCCGGGGGCCGCGAGGAAGTCCACGATGTCGCCGTTGAGCACGAGGCCCACGCGCGCGCCTTGGGCCCGCGTCGTCAGCGCGTCGATCGTCGCGGCGAGCAGCGGGCCTTGATCGAAGATCTGGTGTCCGGGCGCGCCGCCGAGGTGAAGGTCAGAGACGGCGTGAAGCTGATCGAGCTGATCCATGCGTGGTTGCCCCTTCGCCTCGGGTTCAGCGTGAGCGCGATCGCGCGTCCGCCGCGGTCCAGGCTTCCTCGGCCACGAGCTTATCCAATCGGCGCGTCGCTGGGCTACCATCCGCCCTCTCATGGCCTCTCGATCCTCGCCCGATCCCTTCGCGATCCGGCTCCGCGACCTCCTCTCCACGCTGGAGTCAGCCGCGCTCCTCGGCGCCGCCGAGTCGCGCGTGCGCGGGCTCGGCGAGCAGCTCCGTTTTGCCTGCCTGGCGATCCCCTGCTCCGAGGCCCTCGTCGCCCTCGAAATCGAGGCCCTCGGGCGGCTCTCGATCCCGGTCGTCGCCGACGCCGACGGCGCGCGCGCGAGCGATCTCCACATCCTCCCGAGCGGCACCCCGTTCGCCTACCTGCTCGGCGGCGGCAGCAGCTACGCGGCCGGCCTCGCGCCGGACGATCCGATGATCGCGGCGATCCTCCCGGCGCTCCGAAAGCCTCCGGCACACGGCATTTTCGTGCCGATCCGCCTCGGCGAATCCATCGTCGGCGGCGCGGCGCTCTTCTCGCACGACGCCCCGCTCGGCGACCGCGAGCTCGCCATGGCCGAGCGCCTCGGCGAGGTCCTCTCGCTCACGGTCGAGTCGTTCCGCACCGAGCGCGTCGTCTTCGAGCTGTTCGCGCGCGCCCTCCCCGACGTGCTCGGCGAGGGCGCCGCGACGTCGCTCCCGGCCGCGCTGGAGCGGCACATCCGCGATCTCCGCCTCTTGCCGAGCTACCGCCGCCGGCTCGATCTGGCGCTCGCCGTCGGCCGCGTCGCCGACCACGGCGAGCGCGAGGCCGAGCTCGCGGCGTCGCTGCTCGATCGCATCGAGGTCTACGCGCGGGGCCTCGGCGGCCCGGGGGAGGGCGCGCTGTGAGCGTCCTCGACGACCACGATCTCTCGGCCCGCGGGACCACGATCGCCATCATCGACTCCGGCGTCGAGGGCACGCACCCGTGGCTCGTCAACGCCACGATCCGTCACATGCAGGTCGAGAAGCGCGGCGACTCGTTCATCGTCGTCCCGGCCGAGGCGGGCGACCTCAGCGGCCACGGCACGGCCTGCGCGGGCATCATTCATCGCATGGCGCCCGCGGCCGAGATCATCAGCATCCGCGCCCTCAGCCCCGAGGGGCGCTGCAGCCGCGACGGCCTCGTCGCTGCGCTCCGTCACGCGGTGCACGAGCGCTTCAGCGTCGTGAACTTGAGCCTCGGCATCGACGTCCCGCGCAGCGCGCCGCTCCGCCCCACCGACTACAAATCGATCGTCGATCTTTACGAGACGGCCGACGCCGCGTACACGGCCGGCGTCGTGCTGGTCGCGTCGGGCCCCAACATCGCCTCGTTTCGCACCTACCCGGGGCGCTTCAAATCGCTGGTCGGCGTGGGGCGCGGCGCGTTCACCGACAGCGAGTCGCTCCAGCGCGAGGTCACCGACGACTACGAGATCCTCGCCCCGGGAAATGACGTCCTCGCGCCCGCGCTCGGCGGCGGCGAGCGCCGCTGGACGGGCACCTCGTTCGCATGTCCGCACGTCGCCGCGCACCTCGCCCGCCTCCGCGCGACGCGACCCGGCCTCTCGATCGAGGCTCTGAAAACAGCCCTTCACGCGCTCGCCGAAGCGCAGAAGCCCCGCGCCGTGGAGACGATCGATGCGACCGCTTGAGCCGCTCGCCGCCCTGTCGCCGCTCGCGCGGCTGCTCAAGAGCGCGCCCGCCGCCGAGGTCACGGGCGAGCTCGATCGTCTCTCCACGATCCCGCTCGAGCCGCTCCCGGCCGCGGCGCTGGTCTTCGCTCGCGGCGCGCTCCGCCTGCGCGAAGGCGCCCTCGTGCAAGCCCGCGACGAGCTCGACGCCGCGTCGACGGCGCTGCTCGCCGCAGGCGAGATCGAAGCGAGCCTGCTCGCCCGCTGCGAGGCTCTCCTCGCCGCCGTCCGCCGTGGCCCGCGATCGGCCTACGCCGGCGCCGTCTCGGCGCTCGACGCCATCCTTTTCGAGGCCGAAAAGAAGGGGTTTCCGCGCGTCGCCGTCGTCGCGCTCCACTACCGCGGCACGGCCGAGCGCCTCTCCGGCGACGCCCTCGCCACGCAGCGCACGCTCCTCGACGCCTTCCAGCGCAGCGACGCCAGGATCGAAGGCGCGCCGATGCTCGACGAGCGCGCGCAGATCCTCAACTCGCTCGGCACGCTCTACGTCGTCCTCGGCGCGTACGGCGCGGCGCAGGCGCTGCTCGAGCACGCGGCCGAGCTCGCGTGCCGCCTCGGCGACGCGGTCGGCGAAGCGATCGCCCACGGCCAGCTCGGCTCGGCGGCGCTCGCTCTCGGCGATCTCGATCGCGCCCGCCGCCACCTGCAGAAGCAAGAGTGGCTCGCCTCGCGATCGGGCGACGTCTTCGGCCGCACGCGCGCGCTGACCTTCCTCGCCGACGTCGCCCTCGACGCCGGCCGCCCCGACGAGGCCGCCGATCTCGCCGAGCTGGCCTTGAAATCGGCTGCGAGCGTCGAGCCGCCGCTCGCGCTCTGGTCGGCCTACGCGACGCGCGCGCTCGGCCGCGCCCGCATGGAAGTCGGCGACACGGCCACCGCGCGCACCCGCCTCGAGGCCGCGCGCGCCGGCTTCACCCAGTTCGGCAACCCGCTCGGCCAGGCCCTCGTCGACTGGGATCTCGCCCGCCTCGTCTTCGAGGAAGCGCGCGTCGTCGGCCACGAAATCACGGCGCACCCCGACTGGTTCGCGCCGGCGTGGGCGCTCGGATCGCTCGGCCTCGGCGCCCGCGTCGCCAAGCTCCTCGCCGATCGCCGCCGCACCGGGGGCGTCGTCGATCTCGCCCTCGCAGCCTCGGCGCAGGCCGCGCCGCACCTCGCCGTCGCCCAGGAAATCGAGCTGATTTACGGCGATCCCGCCGCGCTCGCGGCCATCGCTTCCCGGCGCAACGCCGCGCAGCGCAACCTCGGTCGCCTCGCCGCCCTCACGCTCGCGCCGAGGGGGTTGCTCATCGCCGCGATCGCCTCCGACACGATCGGCGGCGCCCACCGCGCCCTCCCGCCCGAGCGCGGCGCCGGCGCGGCGCTCCTCGAGATCCCGGGCGCGGCGATCTGGGGCTTCCCGATCGCGGCTTCGATCGAGGAGGTCGGCCGCGATCTCGCCGCCCTCCGCGCCTCGCTCGGGCCCGACACGCGCGCGGTCCTCGTCGCGCGCCCCGACGCGCACGTCGTCGCGCCGCCGTTCCCGGGCGAGCTCGGCGCCTCGCTCGAAGGCGTCGACGCGGGCGATCTCATCGCCGCAGCGCGCGCCCTCGACGCTGGCATCCTCGACATTGCGGCTGGAGTCGCCTGGACCCCGGACGCCGAGGCCCGCGCCCGCATGGCCGGCTTCACCGTCCACGAAGCGCGCTAAACCTGGCCTCGATGTTCCCCTCGCGGCCCTTCGACGCTCGCCTCGTCACCACCCGTCGACTGACCCCCTCCGTGCGCGAGCTGGTCTTCGAACGGACGGACGGAGCCCCGTTCCAGTTCGATCCTGGCCAGTGGGTCAACCTCGTCCTCCCGCTCCCCGGCGGTGAGATCAAGCGGGCGTACTCGATCGCATCGGCGCCGGTCGCCGGCTCGCCGCGCTTCGAGCTGGCCATCACCCAGGTCGAGGGCGGCCCCGGCTCGCAGTACCTCCACGCGATGAAAGAAGGGGAAACCCTGCGTGCCATCGGCCCTCAAGGCCTCTTCACGCGCGGCAAGGACGTGGCGGCACCCTCGCTCTTCATCGCCACGGGCACCGGCCTCACGCCCTTCCGCAGCATGATACAAGCGGCGTTGACGGCCGGCGACACCGCGCCCTTGTGGCTCCTCTTCGGCGCCCGCTACGAGGAAGACATCCTGTACGGCGACGAGCTGACTCGCTGGGCCGCCGCGCACCCGCACGTGCGGCATGAAGTGACGCTGTCGAAGGCCACGAACGGCTGGACGGGGCGCCGCGGGTACGTGCAGCACCACGCCTCCGAGCTGGTGAGAGACCTGCGCGCCCTCGGCGGCGGGGCCGATCCCCACGTCTACATCTGTGGCCTCGACCGCATGGTCGGCTCCGTCAAAGACCTGCTCCGCAACGAGCTCGCTTTGCCCCGCAAGCACGTTCACACCGAGCGCTACGACTGAAGGGCGCTACTCATCGCGCTTTCGCACCCCGTTGTCGCTGCGAGACTGTCAAGGGTGCCTGATCGCGCGGGCAAGAACGCTGCGCCACAGTGCGCCGATCGTGGCAGTCAGATCAGATCGACTCGGTTCAAATCATCCTTCGCGCGGAGGAATGCTCTCGGCCTTCTTCTTGCTCGCGTCCTTGATGCGTCCGCCCAGCTCCCCGGGCCAAGCAACCTCTGGCACACCAACGAAAGCAAGAATCAATGATCAGCATGTGGAAAGCCTGCCTCGCGATGACAATGGCGACAGTCACCACCCTCTCTCTCGGGTGTAAAGGCGCTCCGGCGACCGGCGCGGGTGGCGGTCCGGGCGACGCCAGCGCGGGTAGCGGTCCGGGCGACGCCAGCGCGGGTGAAGGCGGCATGGGTCGGCAAGGTTGCGGCGGTATCGACGGCACAGGTGGAGGGGCCGGAGCCGCGACGACGCTGACGGCCGCGGCCCATCCTGCATCACCGGTGGTCGTGGACGCGACGAGCGTCTACCTGCTCACCGCTGACGGCGTGGTGAAGGTGCCCATCTCTGGAGGCGACGCGACGCCGATCGCCGCCGGCCAGTACGGCCCACGGGGGCTCGCGGTGGACGCGGCCAGCGCCTACTGGACCACGTACGATGGTGCGGTGAGGAAGGTGCCAGTGACCGGAGGCGTCATCACCACGCTCGCGACGGGCCTGCATTTCCAGGGCGAAATCGCGGTCGACGCGACGAGCGTCTACTGGGTCAACGACTCCGGCCAGGCGATGAAGGTGGGAATCGACGGCGGTGCTCCGGTCATGCTGGCCTCGGCCCAGGGCTATCCCGAGAACATCGTCGTCGACGCGACGAACGTCTACTGGTCGTCCGTCACCATGGACTCCACCACGGGCAACCTGATGCGCGCGCCGATCGCCGGGGGCGGGGCTGTCGTGATCGCCACCGGGACCTTCGCTCCGGAGGGCCTCGTCGCCGACGCGGAGAACCTCTACTGGACCGACTTGAAGCTCGGCAAGTTGATGAAGACGCCGAAGAGCGGAGGTGCCTCGATCGATCTCGCCACGGCGCAGAGCGGTCCTCACGGAATCGCCGTCGACGCGACCACCGTTTACTGGGCGAACGCGGCCCCCGGCGGCACCCTGATGAAGGTGGCAATCGACGGCGGCACCCCCACCGAGGTCGTGCCGAGCAAGACGCGCCCGCAGGCAATGGCGGTCGACGCGACGAACATCTACTGGGTGACCTATTGCGGCACCGTGGCGAAGGTGACGAAGTAGGAGACCGGAGAGACCCCGGACGATCCACCGACAGCGCGGCACCTTGACGCACTCGCCCCGGAAACGATGCTTCTTCTGAAGGCTGCCCGCGCTGTTCACGCAGGCGGCAGGAGAAGCATCCATGCGATCCATCAGCCAAGCCCTCCTGCTCTCGACTCTCGCGCTCACGGCTTCGTGCACCACGAGCCTCGCGAAGACCATCAAGGAAATGGGCCACCAGGAGCTGCGGCCGCCGACCACCTTGACGCCGCCGGGGACCATCGTAGTCATTCGCGACGCCTCCCCGCTGGAGGTCGCCGTCGTCTGCACCCAGGACGACGTCGTGAAGAGTCGAGACATCCTGAGATCGCGCACCGAGAGCGTGAAGCTGGCCGAGAAGACGAAGACGTCGTTCCGCCTGGGAGCCGAGTATCTCGTCGCCTTCGGGATCGATCTGAGAGAGTCGCACCTCGACAGCGTCTCGCTCTCGATGAACGACGCCGAGGTCCTGGAGATCTCGGACGCCGCCATCGCCGCCGGCGCCCTCGAGCTCAGCCCGAGCTGCCGCAAGGCCATCGAGGTCCGCCGCGATCACCACCGCACGGTGGGCCTGATCAAATCGGCGCTGAGGGCGAACGTGGTTTACACCCTGGCGTTCGACGACACCGTCGATGTCACCGGCAAGGCCGCGCTCCTCTCGGGCCTGGCGATCAAGCTGGGAGGGAGCGTCGAGTCCACCCGATCGTCCACGATCCGGGGCGAAGGCCTGTACTGGGGAGTCGTCACCGACACCGACTTTTTCACGCCCGGCCAGACGGGGATATCCACCTACGATTTCCCCCTCCCGCGCGAGCCGATGACGCCGACCGAGGTCGTCAGTCGCTACCTGCTGCGCGCGGGCGCGGCGCCGATCACGCGGGTCGAGCCCCTCGGCGCCGACGCGCTCGACTACCCCCTCTGAGCGGGCCAGACACCCTCAGATCGTGCTCATTCCACCGTCGATGACCAGCTCGCTCCCCACGGTGAACGCCGCCTCGTCCGAGGCCAGGAACACGATGGCCCTGGCGATCTCGCTCGGCTCCCCGAAGCGCCCCGCGGGCACCTGGCCGCGGATGGACGCCGCCGTCTTCTGCAGAGCGTCGGGCGTCATCCCGAGCTTCCCGTAGAGCGGAGTCGACACCGGCCCAGGGCTCACCACGTTGACGCGGACGCCGCGCCCGATCAGCTCCCCGGACAGCGTCCGCGCCATCGAGATCAGCCCCGCCTTGGTGGCCGCATACACGCTCGACGTCGGCATCCCGATGTGCGCGTTGACCGAGCCATTGAGCACGATCGACGTCGGGTTGGCCAGGATCGGCAAGAGCGCCTGCACCAGGAAGAAGGGCCCCTTGAGGTTCACGGCGAACGAGCGATCCCAGCTCGACTCGTCCCACTGCTCGATCGGCTTCAGCGCCGCGATGCCCGCGTTGACGAACAGCACATCGAGCTGGCCGAAGGCCTTACCCACGCTCGCGGCCAGCCTCTTCTGCTCGGCCACGTCGCCGGCGTCGGCGCGCAGATAGAGCACGTCGTTCCCGAACTCGGCGCGGGCCTTCTCGATCGTCTCCGGGTTGGTCCCCGTCACCGCGACGCGGGCGCCCTCGGCCAGGAACTGCCGGGCCGTCTCCAGGCCGATACCGCTGGTCCCGCCGGTGATGAGAGCGCGCTTTCCGTTCAATCGGTTCATGATGTCTTCTCCGTGGCTCCGTGGGCCGTTGCCCGAGGTCGATGACCGCAACCTACAGTTCGCTTTGTCTTCCAGGAAGGCCCAGCGTCACCGGCGACGAGTGGCAGCTCAGCGACGACAGCGGCAAACCGCACCTGGTCAAGGTCACGTGCGCCATGCACACCAACAACGGCGACACCGCCCGCGCCGCCGCGCTGGCGGGGCGAGGCATCGTCTGGCAACCGACGTTCCTCATCGGCGAAGATCTGCGCGAAGGGCGCCTCGTCCCGCTGCTGCCTGGCTATCACTTGCCCGACATCGACGTGCTCGCCGTCTACCCGAGCCGTCGCCACCTCAGCGCCAAGGTCCGGGTGATGGTGGACTTTCTCGCCCACGCCTTCAAGGGCACACCACCCTGGGACCGCCCCTCGAACAAGGCCTGATCCCCCGCGGCTCACACCGGAGCAGCACCCGCCCGGAGCTACTCGTCGTCACGCAAGGCTCTCAGCTCCCGCTGACGATGGAGTCGACGAGGCCCTTCTCCAGCGTCGGATCGCCGAAGTCGTCGAGCGGGCCTCCCTCGGCGTTGGTGCAGCCGACGGCCGCGCCGATGGTGTTCAAGATCTTGTTGTTGGCGACGCCGCCCAGATCGACGTAGAGCCCGGTCTTCAGGAATCCACCGGCGTTGCCGGCGAGGAGATACGGCACGTTCTCGTAGCTGTGGCCCCCGGTCCCGAGATCGTTCATGTAGACCGCGACTCCCTGGTCGAGCAGCGTCCCCTGAGGGGTCTTGTAGGCCTTCAGCTTGTCGAGCAGGTAGCTGAAGAGCCCCAGCAGCTTGCGATCGATCTTGTGGTGCAACAGGACCGGATCGACGGCGTTGATGCGGTGGGAGATCTCGTGGAAGGGGACCTGCTTCACGCCGTCGATCCAGTAGCGCGTCTCGTCGGGGCCGCAGCCGAGCTGGAGCGTCGCGGCTCGGTGCGCGCCGCAGGCCACCGTCAGCGCGAGGAGGTCCATGTGCAGCCGCGCCAGGGCCTCGAAGTGATCGTCGTCGTCGATGTGGGTGGAGCCCTCCTGCAGATCCGCGACCTCGTCGCCGGACAGCCCGCAGACGATGCCGTTCTCCAGATCGCGGATCGAGGTGAAATGAAGGTCGAGCCGCGCCCGGTCGGCCATCGAGAGGTCGTTGCGGCCGAGCAGCGTTTGCATCTCGCCCCGCACCAGATCGTTCACGCTGCGGCGCCGACCGCGCACGAGCGTGAACTCGCCGGGCGCCACGCTGGTGAGGCCAAAGAGCTTCTGGTAGGCAGTATACGGGCTGCGCTCGGCGGCGCGCAGCTTGCGGGCGCCACGGTACGACAGGACCTCGTCGAGGTAGTCTGTCTTGCGGCCGACATAGAGCGTGAGCGGCTCGTCCGCGGGCGCGCCGAGCTGGGTCACGATGCGGTTGTCGATCGACTCGCCCATCGCCAGGGTGGAGTTGCAGTCGTCCTTGGAGGGGCGCGCGGCGGTGAGCACCTGATTGCCAGCGGTCGAGTGCCGGCAGGCGTTGCCAGGATCGGCCAGCCGGAGGCCGCGCACGATGGTGAGGTCCTTCGCGTGACTGGCGAGCTCGGAGACCGCGCGCCCTTGATCGGCGGCGAGGGCCGCCGGCGTGAAGGCCCCTGTCGCGAAGCTCGGCCAGAACCGCTCGGGCTCGGCGCCGGCGGCCTGCTGAACGCCGTTGCCCTGGCGCACGAGGAGCGCAAACGGCGGCGCGGCGTTCGAGGCGCGCGCCTCCCGCGGCGCCAGGCCCTCGAGGAACGGCAAGGCGATCACCGCGCCGCTCAACCCTCGCAGAAAATGGCGTCTGTTCACTGGATCTCCGTGATCGCGAGGGGGTATCGAACGATGTCGCTCATCAGCACCGAGACGAGCAGATCGCGCGCCGACGCTCCGGAGAGAGAGCGCCTGGCGAGATCGGCCACGAAGGGATCGTCGGCGGGCACGCGCTCGCGGCCCGCGATGTACTCCAGGAGAAACCCGCTGAAGCAGGCGTGAACCTGGGGGCTCTTCGCGAGCACCTGGCTGAAGTCGACGGCGTCGGCGAAGGCCATGGGACCGTCGGTGAAGGGGAAGCTCGCCGCGGCGTCGATCGGAGAGTCGCCGTCGAGGGCGCGATACTCGCCCATCGCGCCGTAGTGCTCGAGCGCGAACCCAGGAGCGTTGATGTACGTGCCATGGCAGCTCTCGCCGCAGGTGCCCGGACCGGTGAGGGCGTTGATGCGCTCGCGGTTCGTCTTCTGGCCGCCGACTGTCGCGCCCTGGGCGGCGGCCGGCGGCGCGCCGAGCTTCTGACAGATGATCTTGCGGGTGACGAACACCCCACGTTGAATGATGTTCGACTCCGAGTCAGTGCCCTTCCAGGCCAGGAACCCCGAGCGCGTGAGCAGCCCCGCGCGCTGCGACGGATCGAGCTCGACGCGCGAGAAGCCGTCGGCGTCAGGGGCGCCCGATGGAGCCTTGGTGATACCGTAAATGGCGGCGAGACGCGGCGTGACGAACGTGGTCGTGGAGGTGAGGAGCTCGCGCACGCCGCCGCCTCGCTGGAAGACATCTCCGGTGAACTTCCCGAGCTCCGCGCGCATCTCCGCGCCCACCGACGGGTCGAAATCGGGGTACAGCGTCTTGCTCTTGGTGAGGCTCGTGTACTGGTTGCCTCCATAGAGCTGATCGAAGAAGCGGGTCACCGTGGCGCCGGCGCGCGGGCTCCCGAGCAGGCGCTCGATCTGCGCGCGGAGCCCGGCCGGCACAGCGAGCTCGCCCGACGCGGCCGCGCGGAACAGCTCGTCATCGGGCATGCTGTTCCAGAGGGCATACGACAGCCGCGACGCGATCGCCCAGGATCCGAGGGGCGCGAGGGCGACTCCGACGAGCGGAGACTGCGCGTCCATCTCGGCGCGATAGATGAAGTGTGGTGATTGAAGGAACGCGGTGATGCTGAGGCGAACGCCGGCGACGAAGGGGTCGAGATCGGGATAGAGCGTCGCTCCGCTGGCGAAAAGCGCGAGCTGCGCGTTCCGCTCGTCGAAGCGCAGCGGCCGGCGATAGGCCCTCTGGCCAAAGGCCATGATGAACGCCATCGCGTTCGTCGCGGGGGCCTCGGTGAGGTTCGGTGGCAGGATGCGCGCGAGCTTGGCCGCGTCGCCCGTCACGCTCGCGGCGATGCTCTCGGCCGCGCGCTCGTAATCGCTCCAGAGCGAAGGGCTCACCTCGAGCGCGGACTGGTTGTTGTCGAAGGCCTTCCCGCCGAGCGGATCGGGCGTGAACGCAGCCGAGAGCCTGGTGGGGGCGTCGAGGTGGAAGAGATCGACGACGGTCTGCTCCCACTGAGCGTGGCTGAGACGCGGAAACCGCGCGGCGACGACCTGCGTTGGGACCGCGATGGGCCCGCTGTCGGGCGGAGGATCACCGAGGTTCCCGACACACGCCATCAGCGATCCGGCGGCGAGCGCGCCGAAGAGGAGGACGATTCCCGCGGACGGGCGCGATCGGTGTCGAGGAGGCGTGATCGAGTCAGACGGTCTGCGCATGAATCCTTTCTCGCGATCGGATCTCGACCGTTGCGGGGTCACCCCGTGGGGTCCTCGCTCATTCCACCCCTGCGGGGACCTCCCCTTCACGGGTGAGGATGGAGACCGCGTGCCGCGTGCGCACGGCTCATCTTCTGGTCGGAGCAACGTCGATTTGTCGAAATCCGCGGGATTGTCGGGGGTGAACGCGATGACGATCGAAATTGCCACTCGGAGTGAGTGGCGCCAGCGCTCCGCACGCATCACGCCATCGTCACCTGCCGTCGTTTCAGGCCGAGCCGTCGATTCGCACGAGGGATCCCCCGGGTGTCGCTGTCGCGGTTTGTGGCACAGTCGATGGAGCTGGCACACAATCCCGCTGATGGCGCCTCCTCATCTCGAGCTGAAACATCGCGCCCGTCACCGGTTGGATCGGCCTGTCATGTCAGATGGGCTCCAGCACGCCGCTCTCCAGCATCGATCGATAGCTACCATCGGCGGCAACGACGATGTGGTCCACCAGCGGTATCCCCATCACCTCTGCCGCGGCGGCCGTCATTCGCGTCATCGTCACGTCGTCGGGCGACGGCGTCGGATCCCCGCTCGGGTGGTTGTGGGCGAGCACAAACGTCGAGGCCGAGTCGGCGATGGCCGCGGCCATGATGTCTCGCTGCGTGACCACCAGGCGATGAGCCCCGCCCTGGGCCACGCGCCGCGTCCCGCGCAGGTGATTACGGCCGTCGAGCGAGAGCACCCACATCTCCTCGTGTGGCAACGACGCCAGCGACCAGCGCAGGTGCGCCGCGACGGCCCTGGCGTGCCGGAGAGGCACTGTCGGCCGGGGTGCGCGCATCAACGTGCGTCGACCGAGCTCCATCCCCGCGCCGATCCGGAGCGCCTTGGCGAGCCCGATCCCGGGGTGCGCTGCCAGCGCCTGCGGCCCGAGCCGCAGCAGGCCTGGCAGCCCCACCGTGTCGTCGAGCAGCGCGGCCGCGACCAGGCTCGCCGGGCGCCCCGCGAGCCCCGTGCCGAGCACGATCGCCAGCAGCTCGATGTCGCCGAGCGCGGCGATTCCATCGAGCAGCGCGCGCTCGCGCGGACCCTCGGGCGCGACCCGCGGAGGATCGTCGAGATCGTGGGCGGCGAGCTGCGGTGTGGCCGTCGGAGAGTAGGGCAGGGGAGAGGCGTCGATGCTCATGACCGCCCCCCTGAGCACGCCGCACGCCAGCGTGAAATAGCCTGGAATCGAAGGCAATTGTCGCCGATCCAGGGTGGCGGCCGCCAGGCGGGATCGCGCCGCCGCGCTACTCGATCTTCAGCACGTTCGCGGCAGGCAAGCCCGCCGCGAATGCGTCGCGCGCCGCGCGCACGTGATCACCCGAGGTGCCGTCGAACGTCAGCTTCGTCTTGTAGTCGGGATCGTTCCACTTCGGGTACGAGCCGATCTCCACGCTCGGGTGCGCCGCGACCGTCCGATCGAGCAGCTCCTTGATGTGGCCCTCGTCGAGATCGGTGAACACCGCCATCGAGACGAACGGCGTGTCGCTCCCGAGATCCTCGCGCACGAGCGGCATCTTCAGCTTGAAGATCTCCGGCACGCCAGGCAGCACCCACACGTTGCGCATCACCACCGTCGGCCACTGGATCGTGCCGCTCGATACGAGGCGCGCACCCTCGGGGACGCGGGCCATCAAGAGGTGCCCCTCGGTGATCCGCTCGGCGTAGTAGCCGCGCAGAAGATCGTCGAGCTCCCTGGCGATCGTCACGCCGACGCCGAACGCCTGCGCGACGCCCTCGATGGTGAGATCGTCGTGCGTCGGCCCGACGCCGCCGCTCGTGAACACCACGTCGTGCGTGGCCGAGAGCTCCTTCACTTCCTTCGCGATGACGTCGATCTCGTCGAGGATCATCACCACGCGGCGGAGCAGGATCCCCATCGGCCGCAGCGTTCGCGCGAGGACGACGAGGTTCTGCTCGGCGATCTTCCCGCTCAGCAGCTCGTTGCCGATGATCAACGCGGCGGCGGTGCGCATCGGCTCAGCTCTCCAGATCGCGAAGGATGGGGCGTCCCTGCTCGTCGATGCCGAGCAGCTCCTCGACGCGGCGCTCCGCTTTATCGAGACGATCTTGGGCCGCGCGCGACAGGCGCACGCCCTCTTCGAAGAGCGTGAGCGAGCGCTCGAGCGGGAGATCGCCGCCCTCGAGCTCGGTGACGATCTGCGCGAGGCGGCGCGTCGACTCCTCGAACGAGGCGCCCTCGGGGGTCATTTCCGTGGGCGCCGGTGCGCTCTTCGCGGTCGCTTTGCTCATCGCGGCGAGCGTCCCCCGAACCCCTTCCGGTTGCAAGCGAGAGAGCGCGCGGCGGCTTCGCGGCTCTCCGCGAGAGCGCTCACTCGCGGACGAAAATTTCCCGCGGCAGCCCTGGATTTGAAGCGTCGTGCTGATCGCCGCGCCACTCGGCGAAGCCGTCCTGCGAGCGGTAGAACGCGCCGACGAGCTCGTGCCCCACCTCGCCGCTCAGCGCGTCGAACGTGCGCCGACGCGCGCCGCCCGCGGGCTGATCGTTGCGTCGCGCGGCCGCGCGGTGCTGGATGAAGACGTTGAAGCCGGCGATGGTCCCGTCGGTGCGGAGCACGGTGATCCCGTCGGCGCTCATCATGCCCTGGAGCAGATCGGCGTAGGCCTGGATCGCGTTGCCCGTCTCCTCGCAGGGCGCGCGGCGGTATTTCCGGATCTGCGCGACGACGTCGATCGGGCTCTCGAGCAGCAGGCCGTCGGCGAAGAGTCGGCCCGTCGTGCTCTTCGGCTCGGCCGGCAGCACCGCGACGAGCATCCCGTGCGACTCGCGCAGCGACGTCACGAATACCCTTCGATAGAAGGTCCGCGCGTCGATCAGCGCGTCGGGCTCGACGTCGCGCGTGAGGGTGCGGACCAGCTCGCCCAGCGTCGTCGGCGGGGGCGGCATGTCGACGCGCGCGCCCGACAGATAGACGTACCGCGCCACGCCCCCGCTGCTGCGGAGCTCGAGCACGTTCTCCGCGAGCTGCACCACGCCGATGGCGCGGCGACCGCGGACGTTGCAGGCCCGCAGCCACTCCATCGGCGTGTCGTGGAGGATGAAGCTCGAGCCGTGGAACACGCCGTAACGCAGCTCGCCCGGCTGCCGCACGATGAAGATCGACCACCCGCGTCGACCGAGCGGAGCGCACTGCTTGAGCGCGCGCCGCATCGTCTCCGGCGTCGGCGGACCCTGGCCGATCCCGATCGGATCGCGGCCGTGGAGCACGCCGAGCAGCTCGTCGAGATCGTCGCCGATGTACACCGCGGGGAAGAGCGGGACGCCCTCTTCGCGGTAGCGCGAGAGCGTCACCAGCACCTCGGCGAGGGCCTCGGTCGTCTCTGGATCGCTCATGCTGGCCTCGTCGAGAAAATCTTCGACGGCACCCGTGAGCAGGTGGCGGTACGACAGGATCTGCGGCGAGGTAGGGATCGACATGCGCGGGCGAGCGGCGCCGACAGGATTGCGCGGCGACCGCCCGAGGGCAATCGGCCAGTGCACGGCGTGCGGCCCGGCACCGTAACTTCGTCGGCTACGTGGGACACAGATGCGACCAGGCCCGCTCGTCGGTCTTGACCGGGCACGGCGCCGCGAGTTCTATGCGGGCCCCCAGGCGCGCGAAGCCCGCAGCCGCACAGGAGGCATCCACCATGCAGGTCAGCTCGTCCGATCTCCACGCCATCCCGCTCTTCCAGAACATCACCGAGGCGCACCTCACCGAGCTGATGGCGGCCTTCGAGCGGCTGACGCTCCCCGCGGACCACGTGCTCTTCGAGGCCGGCAGCGTGCCGGAGCACTTCCTGCTGCTCGTCAGCGGCGAGGTCGCCCTCCGCGAAGGCAACGAGACGCGCTTCCGTCTCACGCCGCTCGCCCCCATCGGCGAGCTCGGCGCCGTCAGCGGCCTCGTTCGCAGCACCACCGCGGTGACGACGCACCCGTCGGAGGTCTACCGGATCCGGGTCGAGGCCCTGCGCGCCTTCTTCGAGAAGCACGGCGACGTCGCGTTCCCGTTCTACCACAACCTCGTCAACGTCGTTGCCGACAAGGTACGACGTGACACGCGCCGCGTCGAAGCGATGCGGACCAACCTCATCCGCACGCAGAAGGCCATGAAGCGCCTGGTCGAGCAGCTCCTCGAGGCCGAGGAGACGCCCGTGAGCAAGTCGATCTGCGAGACGCTCGAAGACTTGATCGAGCACAACCGCCGCGCCCACTACCTGGTCGAGCCGGCCCACACGCTCAAGGCCTCGGTCCGCCTCGACGGCGGCGCGGTCGTCCCCGTCCTCGAGATGAACGACGGCATCCTCCACCTCGCGAAGAAGTCGACGCCGGCGCCGCTCAAGGGCGCGCACTGGAGCGGCGTGCTCATCCTCCCGCACGCCGAGGTCCCGGTGAGCGGCGTGATCGAGTCGAGCAGCGAGACGAGCCTGCACATCAAGCTCGATCTGCTGATCGCCGACTACGCGTCGGTCCTGCAGGAGTACCTGACGCGCCTGCAAATGCTCGATTTCGTGGTCTGATCTGGTCGTCGCATGCGGGCGGCCCAAGAGTCACCCGCGTGAGCTCCGTCCCCTCGATCCGCGTCCGCACCGCCAACGCCCGCTCGATCGAGCCCGGCGGCGACTTCGTCCTCTACTGGATGATCGCCTCGCGCCGGGCGCGGCACAATTTCGCCCTCGATCGCGCGATCGAGCACGCCCGCGCGCTGGGGAAGCCGCTCCTCGTGCTCGAGCCGCTGCGCGTCGGCTACCGCTTCGCCTGCGATCGCTTTCACCGCTTCGTCCTCCAGGGGATGGCCGACAACGCCGCTCGCTTCGAGGGCACTGGCATCCTCTACCACCCGTACGTCGAGCCGACCGAGGGCGCGGGCAAAGGCCTCTTCGCGGCCCTTTCGGCGCGCGCCGCGGTGGTGGTGACCGACGATTACCCGGCCTTCTTCCTGCCAAGGATGGTCAAGGCCGCTACCGCGCAGAGCCCGGTGCTGCTGGAGATCGTCGACTCGATTGGCCTGCTCCCGATCCGCGCGGCCGATCGCACCTACACCACGGCGTACTCGTTTCGCTACTTCCTCCAGAAGAACCTGCGAGAGCACCTCGCCCACCGTCCCTGTCCCGATCCGCTGAAGGGCCTCGACATTCCCCCTCTCGCGAAGCTGCCGGGAGGGATCGTCGAGCGCTGGCCTCGCGCCTCGGAGGCGCTCCTCGCGGGCGAGGAGGGCGCTCTCGCCGCGCTGCCGATCGACCACGCTGTCCCTCGCTCGCCCATCCACGGCGGCGCCGCGGCCGGCGAAGCGCGTCTGCGCGAGTTCCTGAAGAGCGGTTTGCCGCTCTACGCCACCGAGCGCAACGATCCCGACGCCGACGCGGCGAGCGGCCTCTCTCCCTACCTCCACTTCGGCCATGTCTCCGTTCACGAGGTCTTCATGGCGCTGGCGAAGCGCGAGGGGTGGCGCCCCGAGAAGATATCGAAGGTCGTCAATGGCCAGCGCGAGGGCTGGTGGGGCGCGAGCCCGGAGGCCGAGGCGTTCCTCGATGAGATCGTCACCTGGCGCGAGCTCGGCATCGTGATGTGCTCGCTCCGCGAAGATTACATGAGCTACGACTCGCTCCCCGACTGGGCCCTGAAGACGCTGGCCAAGCACGAGGGCGACGCCCGCCCCGTGCTCTACACGATGGCGCAGCTCGAGGGCGCAAAGACCCACGATCCGATCTGGAACGCCGCGCAACGGCAGCTCGTCGCCGAGGGGCGGATGCACAACTACCTGCGGATGCTCTGGGGCAAGAAGGTCCTCGAGTGGTCGAAGACGCCTCGCGAGGCGGTGGAGAGGCTGATTGTCCTCAACGACAAGTACGCCATCGACGGGCGCGATCCCAACTCGTACTCGGGGATCTTCTGGGTGTTTGGCCGCTACGATCGCGCCTGGGGGCCCGAGCGCCCCATCTATGGCACCGTCCGCTACATGAGCTCGGACAACACCGCGAAGAAGCTCAAGCTGAAGAGCTACCTCGCCCGCTGGGGCGGCTCTGCCTCGCAGACGAGCCTGTTCAGCGCTGGAAAGTGACGGTCAGCTTCCCGCTGCCGGCGGACGAATTGACCAGCTCCTGAAAGAACGCGGCGTCGGGCTTGCCCGTCGGGATCGGCCGCCGCAAGGCCCACACCTGGAAGATGTAGTGATGCGCGGCGCCGGCGGGCGGGCAGGGGCCGCCGTAGCCGCTCCGGTCGTAGTCGTTGATCAGATCGCGCGCGCCGTCCGGCAGCGGCCCGCCCGGACTGGCACCCTCGGGTAGCTCGGTGACGCTCGCCGGGATGCCCGTGACGACCCAGTGAACGAAGTTCTTGGCGTCGGGATCGACCAGGGTGACGACGTAACCCACCGTCTCCGGCGGACCCTTGGACCAGGCGAGCGCCGGTGATTTCCCGAGGTGCTCGGCGTCCGTGCAGGCGCTCGCCGCGGGCATACTCTGCCCTTCGCTCAGCGTGGGAGACGAGACGCGTATCGTCTCCGGCGGGCTGATGGGGCGCGCCGTCGACCCTGCTTTCCCGCAGCCCGCGAGCGCGATCGACGACGCCAGGGCGAACCCGACCAATCTCAGCTTCGACCTCATGCGCATGATCCCCTCGCTTCGCGCGTGCTCGACCTCGCCTTTGCACGCTCCGGGCCGGCGCCTTGACGCCTCCGTCCGCCCTGCCTACCACACGGCCCATGGAACTGCGACAGCTCGGCAAAAGCGGCCTGCGCGTCAGCGCGCTCAGCCTCGGCGCGATGACGTTCGGCGAGTCGACCACGTTCATGAAGGGCGTCACCTCGCCGGACGACGAAGCGCGGCGCGTGTTCGACGCCGCCGTCGACGCCGGGATGAACCTCATCGACACCGCGAACGTGTACAGCGAGGGCCGCAGCGAAGAGCTGACGGGCCAGTGGATCAAGGGCAAGCGCGATCGCGTCCTCCTCGCGACCAAGTGCCGCTTCCCGATCGGCTTCGGGACGCGGTCGATTGGCCCTCACGATCAGGGCCTCTCGCGCAAGCACATCCTCGAAGCGTGCGAGGCGTCGCTCCAGCGGCTCGGCACCGACGTGATCGATCTCTATCAAGTTCACATGCAGGACGGCTCGGTGTCGATCGACGAGACGCTGCGCGCGCTCGACGATCTCGTGACCCAGGGCAAAGTCCGCTACATCGGCTGCTCGAACTACACCGGCTATCGCCTCACCGAGTCGCTGTGGAGCGCCGACCGCAAGAACACCCACCGCTTCGAGGCCGTGCAGCTCCAGTGGTCGCTCGTGGTGCGCGACGCCGAGCGCGAGGTCGTCCCCGCTTGCCGCGCCTTCGGTCTGGGCACGCTGGTGTGGTCGCCGCTCGCGCGTGGCTTCCTCAGCGGCAAGTACCGCCGCGGGATGAGCCCGCCGGCCGGCTCGCGCCTCGAGTCCTGGAAAGAGAGCTACAAGTCGGCCGACAACGAGCGCAACTGGAAGATCCTCGACGCCGTCACGGCCGTCGCGGCGCGCCGCGAGACCACTCCCGCCGCCGTATCGGTCGCCTGGCTGCTCGCCCGCCCCGAGGTCAGCTCGGTGATCATCGGCGCCCGCAACGAGTCGCAGCTCGCGGACAACGTCGCCGCGCTCGACGTGAAGCTCACCGCGGACGACGTGCGCGAGCTCGACGCGGCCTCGACGCCCGTGTGGGGCTACCCCCACGACTTCATCGGCCTGCGCGAGCCCTGGTGAGGCGCCGCCGCGCGCCGTCGCCGAAGAATCGACACGGCGCGCGAGCTGCGCTAGCTACCGGCGCGTGGATAAATTACGCGATTTTTTGCAGCTCGTTCTTCACGCCGACGAGCTGCTGAAATGGGGGGGTTACCCCGCCCTGATGCTGATCGTCTTCGCCGAGACGGGGCTCTTGATCGGCTTCTTCCTCCCCGGCGACTCGCTGCTCGTGACGGCCGGCGTGTTCGTTCAGGCCAACCTGATGAACCCGCTCGGCCTCGATCCGTTCCTCAACCTCCTGGTGATGAACGTGGCGCTGATGGCCATGGCGATCATCGGCGACGCCATCGGCTTCTCGATCGGCTACCGCGCCGGCCCGATGATCTTCAGCCGGAAGCAGTCGTTCTTCTTCCGCAAAGATCACCTCGACGCGACCCAGGCCTTTTACGAGAAGCACGGCGGCAAGACGATCATCATCGCCCGGTTCATCCCGATCATCCGGACGTTTGCCCCGGTCGTCGCCGGCATCGGCCGCATGGATTATAAGCGATTCCTGATGTTCAACATCGCCGGCGGCATCAGTTGGATTTGCAGCATGATGTTGCTCGGCTACACCCTGCACCTCTGGGCGGAACCGCTCGTCAATTGGGTCGGCCGCCAACTCGGATTGCAGTTCCATTTCAAAGTCGAACGCAACATCGATAGCATCGTCGTACTGATCGTGTTGATCTCGGTGGTGCCGCTCGCTTGGAAGTTTCTGATGCAACGATTGAACCGTCGCAAAGCTGTGACCGAAGCGGTCAAGTGATGCGGAGGTCGTAGCAGCGGATTCGTAGCTCGCTTGGAAATCGACCGTGATCGCCAGCGTTTTGTTCAGCCACAACGGTAACATGGGCCGTCCAGCGTGGAAGCCTTCCCACGAAGACCGTTTGGATACCGGCGGTCGAAAATGGTCGCGCAATGGCACGGTCGATTCCCCGTGACCGATTCTTCAGCAAGATCATTCTATCGAAGCATGCCCCTTGTTCCGCCTTCGGTAATTCCCGAAAATAACATCTTTGAGACTCATTCGCCACGGAACCACCATGCCCGATCACTCGCTGAATACTCACCTAGCCGAACAACTCGCCGACTTGAAAAGCAAAGGGTTGTACAAGCGCGAGCGCCGCATTGAAACCCCACAAAACCCTGGTATCGCGGTCAATGGTCGAGAAGTTGTGAACTTCTGCGCGAATAACTACCTCGGGCTGTCAAACCACCCGGCCATCGTCCGAGCCGCACGGGATGCCCTCGACCAATGGGGTTTCGGGCTGTCTTCGGTGCGCTTCATCTGCGGCACCCAAGAGATTCACAAGCGGGCCGAACGCCAGATTGCCGAATTCTTTGGTTTGGCGGACAGCATCTTGTACATCTCGTGCTTCGATGCCAACGGTGGCCTCTTCGAGCCACTCCTCGGCGAGCACGATGCCATCCTGTCCGACGAGTTGAATCATGCCAGCATCATCGATGGCGTCCGCCTCTGCAAGGCCCAGCGCTTCCGGTACAAACATTCGAACATGGCCGACCTGCGGACCAAACTCATCGAGGCCAAGTCGGCCCGCTTCCGGATGATCTTCACCGATAGCGTCTTCAGTATGGACGGCGACTTGGCGAAGCTCTCTGAGATTTGCGACCTCGCCGACGAGTTCGATGCCATCGTCGCCATTGATGATTGCCACGGCACCGGCCATCTCGGAGCCACCGGCCGCGGTGCGGCCGAGGAACTGGGGGTCTTGGATCGCATCGACATTATCACCAGCACGCTCGGCAAAACGTTGGGCGGCGCCAGCGGTGGCTTCACCGCCGCAAGTGCCGAAGTCGTCGATTGGCTCCGCAACCGTTCGCGCCCTTACTTGTTCAGCAATTCGGTACCACCGTCGTTGGTCGCTGCGGGGATGAAAGCCTTAGAATTGGCCGATACCAGCGTCGAACTACGGACGAAGTTGAAGGCGAACACTGCGAAGATGCGGCACGGTCTCGAAGCGGCGGGGTTCACTGTCAAGCCAGGCCCGACACCGATTCTACCCGTGATGTTTGGCGACGCCTCCATCGCCGGGAAGTTCGCAGAAGCTCTCTTGGCGAAGGGAATCTACGCCGTGGCGTTCAGCTTTCCCGTCGTTCCCCAGGGCCAAGCGCGCATCCGTTTGCAAGTTTCGGCGGCCCACACCGACGAGCAAATTGAAGCAGCCCTGACCGCCTTCCGCGAAGTCGGCCAAGCCATGGGCGTAGTAAATTAGCCGCGAGACGAAGTCGAGCGCGGCCTGGGAATCGCGCTCGACTTCGCCACGCGGCAAATAATGGGATGCTGTCGGAAAGTAGAATCCCATCCTATGGCCAAATTGCAATTCCTTGTAGACTTCGACACATTGCGCTGCGACCATCTTAACAGAATTCGTTCTTATGCGAGAATCTTCATGAAGCATTACTTGTGGGTTGGACTCTTACTTTCCACAGGATTCGGGCCTATTTTGGCTGCGGATGCTGGCAAACCTCTGAAATTGCCGGACGGAATTAGTGCCGACAAACTCACCGATGTCAAGGAGGCAGCCAAAATCGCGGATCAGCTCGACAAGGAGTACCCTGCTCCGCAATCGGAAGCTGTGAAAATGCTCACGGCGATTCTGCGTGGCTCGCAATTGGAAGGCAAAGACGGTTGGTTCGGCCCAGCCCAAAGCCGCTACGACTTCGCTTGGCTCGCCGCACGGGCCGGAGCCGATCCGAAAGCCGTCACATTGCCACGCAGCAAGTTCGCAGCGTCGGCCAAACTGTTCGACATGCTCGACCGCGACGGCGATGGTGCTTTGACCCCCAGCGACCTCGATTGGTCGGATCGCAGTTCCTACGTCATTCGTGCCAACATCATCAGTGGAATTTTCCGCAGGCTCGACCGCAGCGGCGATGGCAAACTGACTCGTGAAGAGTCGGATGCGTTCTTCAAGTTCCTGTCCGCCGGCAAGGATTCGTTCACGGCCGACGACATGCGCCGGGCACTCATTCCACGCGGCGCCGGCGGCTTCAATCCCGGCGATGCCCCCACCATCCCGGTCTTGGTCAAAGGGCTGTTCGCCGGCGAGATCGGTTCCATGAGCGAAGGCCCGAAACTCAACGAGGCCGCACCGGACTTCACCCTGAAAACAGTGGACGGAAGCGAAACGGTGCAGTTGTCGAAACTCACGGGAAAAAAGCCGGTCGTCCTGGTCTTTGGCAACTTCACCTGCGGCCCATTCCGCGGCCTTTACCCCGATGTCGAAGCGATCTACCGTCGCCACAAAGATGCCGCAATCTTCGTGATGGTCTATGTGCGGGAGGCCCACCCGACCGACGGCTGGAAGATGGATTCCAATGGACGCATGGGCGTGAAAGTAAAGCAGCCCACCACGAACGCGGAACGCAACGAGGTCTGCGAACAGTTCCAGAAGAAAATGAACCCCGGCATCACTTTGCTTGTGGATGATATCTCGGACCCCGCCGGCTCGGCCTACAGCGGCATGCCCGCCCGGCTTTACGTGATCGATCCGAAGGGCAAAGTGGCCTACAAGAGCGGTCGCGGGCCGTTCGGCTTCAAACCCGGTGAACTTGAGCAGGCCCTGGTCATGAACATGATGGAAAACACGCCGGAAGCCGACGCCAAACCGGCCCGACTGATGACCGACGAAGCCGCGTGGGCCAAGATGCCGAAAGTGGAAGCCGGCGGTGGCGTGCCGCTGCCGAACTGGGTCAAAGCCGTGGCGACCCATCTGCCACGCACGGCGGCGGCCATGCTGCTCCTGGATGAGGCCCAGCGGACGAAAGGGCCACTCGCCCCGGCTCTCCGAGCGAAGATGCGTTGGGCCATCGCCAAGGCGAACCGCTGCGAGTATTCGCAACTGACGGCTTTGGCCGACTTGAATCGGGAAAGCGGTGCCGAGGCCGTCAAAATCCTGACCGGCGACGCGGCCCAGTGGCCGGCCGACGACCGCGAGCCGCTTGAGTTTGCCCGCATGTTGACGCTCGATGCACCGAAGGTGACTGATGCCCAGTTCGCCGCCTTGCAAAAGCGGTTCGGCGACAAGAAAGTTGCTGCGATGGTATACCTCGCGGCCTACGGCAACTTCCAAGATCGGTTGCTCCTCGGGCTGGCGGTTCCGCTCGAAACGGACGGCCCGATGGCACCGTTGACGGTGACGTTTGCCCCCGGTGCGCTCCAATCCGCTCCGCTGTTGCCGGAACAAAAGGAGCTACCCAAACTGCTCGCCTCTGGCGAGTCGGTGGTGCCCGCCGAACCGAATTGGTCGAAGTTGTCGTTCGACGATTTGCAAACCCGGTTGGAGAAACAGCGGGATCGCAAACCGCGCCTGGCGATCCCGAAATGGGACGACGTGAAAAGTGGTCTTCCAGCCGCATTCACCACGAAGCCGACGCGGATCATCTGGACGCTCTTCGGGTATGGATACGTCCCCGAACTGGCTGTGCCGTGGTCGGTCTGCACCAGAACCATGTGGGCGGAATCGCAGCAAGATCGCGTGTTCGAAGAAAGTTTGTTCTGGATCCAAACTCGGACGATTCAGTGCAACTACTGCATGGGCCACTGCGAAATGCTGCTGGAAGTCGCGGGGCTCGACAAGAAAGCGGTGGCAGAACGGACACGCCGGCTCGCGGGGGACGACTGGAGCTGCTTCACGCCAATGGAACAACGTGCGTATGCCTATGCACGGAAACTCACGGCCACACCGTGGGATTTGACCACCGCCGACTACCGAGCACTGGAAAAAGACTCTGGGCCTGACAAAGCGATGTTCACGTTCTGGTGGCTCTGCCGTGGGCTGTACATGACCCGCGTTTCAGATGGGTTTCAACTGCCACTCGAGCGCGAAAACGTCTTCGGCGATCTCCCGGTTAAAAGGTAAAATCGTTACATGCGGGCCGAAGATTCGACGATTATTGATGTTTCGGCCCCATTGACTCACCTCCACACATTACTTAGACTTTTCCACACCCAACTTGGAACCTCCATGGGGGCAGTCACGGAAGGCTCGTTTCAATCACCTTGCTTCTGGAGTCCACTCCGATGCTCACGCACTTCCTCTCCCGGCTCTACCGTCCTACCGCACAAATTCGACCCGCTTCTAAAACGCGTGCTCGACTGCTTAACTTGGAAGCGTTGGAAGCTCGGGATGTGCCCGCCGTGATCTACGCCCTGAACGAGACCAACGGGCTGTTCCGGTTCGACAGTGCGACCCCGGCCACCGTTTCGACCCCCGTCGCCATCACGGGCTTGGGTGTCGGTGAAACACTCCGGGGCATCGACTTCCGCCCACGCACCGGCCAGTTGATCGGGAGCACAGTTGCCACGTCGAGCATTAACAACTCCGTCGTGAAAACGTACCGCATCAACCCGACGACGGGGGTGGCCACCCTCATCGGAGCCACGGCGGCCGCATTGCCGCAAGCGGGCGATGTGGACACGGGGTACGACTTCAACCCGACGGTGGATCGCATCCGCTTCGTCAACGACAACCCGAACAAGGAGAACGCCCGGTTGAACCCCAACACCGGGCTTCTGGCCGGCGACGACACCGACCTGACGTTCGTCGCGCCGGCGCTCGGCGACATCGTCGGCGCCGCTTACGACCGCAACACCGACCGGCAGAATGCGACGCTCCTGAAAACAACGCTGTACGTCATCGACGAGAACGGCAACAACTTAGCCATCATCGGGGGCATTGATGGTGCCGGGCCGGGTGGCCCGAACGCCGGGGTCGTCACCGCCGTCGGGCCAATCGGTTTCAACGTGAGCGGTGGAGCAGATGTGGGTTTTGATATTGTGGAGACGCTAGATACGGCGACGAACAACAACGGCAATGGGACAGCGTTCGCCGCATTTACCACCAACTTGACGTTGAACTCGCTCTACACCATCAATCTGACAACCGGGGCGGCCACGCTCGTCGGACAGATCGGCGACGGCAGCGGAATTCGCGGTTTGGCCGTAGCACCGGAAGGCGTGGTGGTCGTCGGCTCCGGTACCGGGGCCAACGGCGACGTTCGTTTGTTTGACCCAACTACCGGGGCCCTGCGGATCGGGATCGTCCCGTTCGCGGGCTTCCAAGGTGGCGTCCGTGTCGCCGCCGGCGACGTCAACGGCGACGGTATCCCCGATGCGGTGGTCACCGCCGTCGCGGCCCAAGGTCACGTCAAGGTGTTCGACGGCATCTCCGGGGCCGAGATCCGCAGCTTCTTCGCCTTCACGGGCTTCCAAGGCACCGTCAACGTCTCGACCGGCGACGTCAACGGCGACGGCTTCGCCGATATCCTCGTCTCGGCCAACGGGGCACCGGGCGGACACGTCAAAGCGTTCAGCGGCCGCGACGGCACGGAACTCGCCAGCTTCTTCGCCTACGAGGGCTTCTTCGGCAACGTGACCGTATCGGCCGCCGACTTCGACAACAACGGCGTCAAAGAGATCGTGACCGCCGCCGCGGCCAACGGGCACGTGAAAGTGTTCACCGGCACCGGCACGGCGTTCACTTCGGCCACGCTGCCGACCTTTGTCAACAGCTTCTTCGCCTTCGACGGCTTCGGTACCGGCGATGTCAACGTGGCCGCTGGCGACCTGAACGGCGACGGCATCGCCGATATCGTCGTTTCGAGCGGGGTAGGCACGCAGGGCCACGTCAAAGGGTTCAACGGGTCGACCCACGCCGTGCTCGCCAGCTTCTTCGCCTTCGCCGGGTCGACCACGGGC
>JANYGI010000150.1 GCA_025362495.1 Byssovorax sp.
TCGCGACATGCCGATGGCGCGCGCGCTCGGACTGCCAGGCGGATTCACGTTGCCGCTGGTGGCGCTGGTGGCGAAGTTCTGTGCGTTGATGGCGTTCGCGCCGACTCGACAGATCCTGCGAGATCTCCTGGGCTGGGCGCCCGCGCCGCGCTCGGTTCTTCGCATGGTCGATACCGTCGGTGCGGAGGCACGAGGCTTTCTGGAGCAGGCGTCCGTACCGGAGGGCGACACCGACGTGTTGCTCATCCTGGTCGATGGGAAGGGCGCGCCCGCGATCTCCAGCGCGGAGCACGCGAAGCGACGACAGCCCCACAGGAAGGGGCCTTCCGGGGTTCGCCAACGGAAGAGTGGCGCGCCCAAGAAGCGACGCGGTCCAGGGAAGAAGTCCAAGAACGCGAAGATGGCGGCGGTGGGCGTCATCTGCACGCTGAAGGCCGACGAAGGCGGGAGCTCGCGGCCGGTCAACAAGCGAATGTACGCGACGTTCAAGAGCTATCGCGCGCTGTTCGAATGGATCAAGAAGGAGGCGATTCGGCGCGGCTACGGCACGACCAAGTTCAAGAAGGTCGAGTTCGTGGCCGACGGCGCGGACACGCTGTGGGCTCTGCAACAAGAGTTCTTTCCAGACGCCGAGGTGTGCCTCGGACCCGAACGCCGCGCAGCTCACACGGTCGACTCCGTCGCCCGCCGGTGACATGTCCATGGTCCCACACCAATCGGACGAAACACGCGCGGACGGCACAAGCAGCCCATGGCGGTGGTTCACGGTCACACCCGCACGCGCCGCGAGGTGCTCGAAATTGCCGCGAAAAATCAACGCATTCTTCAGGGGCGCGGTTGCCTTTGAGCGGCGCGCTACTCCTTTTGCGAGAGGCCGTCGCTCACCGTAGAAGCCGAGGCTTATCGCAGTGGAGGCGCGGTCGCCTCCGCGATCCGCCGATGGATGTCGTCATCCTCGGGACCAATCGACCCGAAGATCCGGATCCTCTCCGCCACGCTGAACGCGTCCCCCATACTCTGGCTAAACGACCCTTGCCAGGTCGCCGCGTGCATCTCCTGCGAACCGGCGCACCACGCCGGAGTGAAGATCTGCTGAGCCTGCGCAATCACCTCACGCTGAGCAGCGGTCATATCCGGCCGCGCGGCAACGGAGCGCCGGAGATGTTCTTGCAAGAGCGCGCTGGCGTGCTCGGGCGCAAGAACGAGAAGCACAGCGCCGCGATATGCCGAAGGAAGCCGAGCGAGCTCGTCATAATCCGTGGGCAGGGCATCGCGATTCTGCTCGATCCATGCGGCAACAACGCGCCGTTCTTCTTCCCACGCCGCGAGCATTGCGCGGTTCGCATCTTCCCACGCCGCTAGCCCGGCGACCTCTTCCGATGAATCGAGACCGCCCTGCACCTGGGACGCTGCCTTGACGGGCTCAGCGTCCGCAGAAGAGGCCCCGAGAAGCGTCTCCGCGGCGCCCGTAACGACGCTCTGGCGGGGCTTGGTGCTCATGCGCAGGACGCTAGCGAGGAGCGCCGGTTCTGTCGAGAGATGCAGGACCGCAGCGTGAGGCGGTCTACAGCGAGAGCACTCTTGCCCCGAGGTTCAGGGAATTCAGCGCCTGCATCGTCTCCCTCGCGAACTTTGGACAGAACAGGGCCGCGATCCACTTCGGCTGACTGCGCATGACCAGGCTCGAGCCGGCCTCGACCGCTGCCGCGCTCATCTCGGCGGCGTGCTCCGGCGTGATCACGCCGATGGCGTGGTGCCGGATCGGCATCTCGATCACAACGCGACAGTCCCACACGTTCGGGTTGAGCCACGACTCGCGCGCATCGACGAAGTGCAGCGTGGCCACCGCGCGTTGCGAGCCGCCCGCCGCGCCCTGGTGATCATCCGGCAGGAAAACGGTGAACTTGAACAGCGAAGCATCGAACGGCGATCGCTCCTCCCCCGTCGCCTCCGGCGCCTGCGGCGCGGGTTCACTCTCGCCCTCCCCTTCTGCACGCACGCAGCCGCTGACGAGCGCTGCCACCAACACCGCCCCGAAAAACGAGTCGAATCGCATACTGTCGCCCTCCCGCATCGACGTACTGCGAAGCGCGGGCCACGCCGCAGCGTGCGCAACGGAAGCGGACGGCCTCGGAAATGGTGCGGGAAGTTGTCACCGCGCAACAACGTCAACATCAGGAGCCGTGCCGCGGCTCGACCCAACCTGGCTGTCGGTCATCACCGCCAGCTCGGTCGGCTGGGCGACGAGGTGGGTGGCGGGAGCGTCGGCGCGCGCTGGGCGTCCGGCGCAGGAGTGTCTTCCTCGGCTGCGCTTTCGTCGGCGCGCACCAGGCGGAGCCGCTGCAACCCGCGGTCCTCGCTGGGCGCCGGGGCCGGCGCCGACGAAGGCGCGCGAAGAACGTGCCGCAGCCAGCGCCCACGCGTCGTATCGTCGGCTGGGTTGACGCTCAGATCCACGTCGATGATCGCGCCGCGCTCGGCGCTCACAGGTGGAAAAGGCGTCTCAGGATCGCGGGTGACGTCGACGACGCGCCGGACAATGCGAGGAAACGCCGTGGTCGGCAATCGCTGCAGGCCGCGATCCCGCTGCGCGGGCTGCCGCCCGGTCGACGATGACACGGCCAGCCTGTTCCCAGGCGCGCTCAGGCGCTCACCGAGGACCAGGAGAGCGCGAAGGCGCCGTTCGTCGCGTCGGTCCAGTGCACACAGCCCGAGCCCAAACGCGCCCAGGAGCACGAGTGAGCCCGCGATCAGGGTGAGGTAAAAAATCCCCGAGTCAGCCACAACGATCCTCCCTGGAGAGCCGTCAACATCGCGAAGAGGGCGACATAGGCGCTAAGCGCGCCGGACCATGACGCGAAAAGCCCGAAACGCCAGGGGCCGGCGAGCACAATCACGATCTCTGTGGCGACGACGAGAGCGACGGAGACGTGTTGAAGGTCCGGAGAGCGCCGCGTACGGATCCACATCGCGATCACTCCGACCGAAACCGCGACTGCCGCGAGCTCCGCGGCGAGGTACGAGCGAGCGAGAACCGGCCCGCGCGTGGTTGGGTACATGACGGCAATGGCAATCACCGCGAGCGCCCAAGTCACGCCCACGGCAAAGAGAGGGCGAGAACGCCTGGGAAGGAACACCGCGACGACGGCGGCCGCGAGCCCGGCGCGCCATGCGAGGAAGAGCGCGTCGTCCACGTGACCTGCCACCCTCGCCCAGCCCTCGAAGGGAGCGAGACCAAAGCGAAGGGCCGCGGGCGCTATGACGCAGACCGTGAGGGCGCGTCGCGCGAGATTGGTGAGCAGATGGAGGGAGAGGAGCAGCGCGACAGGGCGGTGCTCGGCCACGCGCCAGGAAAGGACCCACGCGAACACGGTGGCAATCGTGAGCAGGGCATAGCCCGCGAAAATCACTGGCGTGCCGGTACGTCCGCCATCTTGTCGAGCTGGCGAAGCACGCGCACCAGGAGCTCGGCGGCGCTCACGTACTCGCGACAGTCGGGCGCGATCTCGATGAGCGCCAGGAGCTGGGTGAGCTGCTCGCGCAGCGCGGCAGCGATCTTGTGCGGGTTCGGCGGCTCCATTTCACGATGGTAGCGCCCGTGGCGCAGCTCGGGAATATGGGGGTCCCCTGGAAAAGACGTCAGGTCTGGACCCGATACATCATGGACGGCACTACCGACAAGATCCCGTGAAGCTGGTCCCCTCAGGTATCCTTGGAGCTCTCGTCGTCGTCCTCTTCGACGCCTTCCCACCACTCGCCGAGGTTGCTCTCGATGGCCTCGAAGGGCTCCGCGCGCACCTTCTCGTCGGCCCCGTAGAGCCCGAGATGCAGCCATTTACCGTCGATCAACCGGCTCACTTCCCGAAAGCTGAGCGCCTGCGCCCGGCCCCGCAGACGGGGACGACACGCCGGCCGATCCCGTGTATGCGGGAGCCCATGGCCGAGCCGCTCCACGTCTTCCTCTACGCCTCCTCCCGCGGCGCCTGGATTCAAGATCTCCACGCGTGCGCCCCCGCGCGGGGGCCCGCGGCGATCACCGTCATCACGTGGAACACCTGGTTCGCGCCGTACTCGTTCAACGCGCGCTTCAAGGCCCTGCTCGCGCTGCTCCACGCCCGGCGGCCGGACGTCGTGTGCTTGCAGGAGATCGTCGCCGAGTCACTGGCGCTCCTGCTGGCAGAGCCGTGGATCCGCGCCGACTACCGCATCTCCGACGCGCGCGGCACCACGTTCGAGTCCTACGGAGTGGTGATCCTCTCGCGCCTCCCGGTGCTCGCCCTCGGGATCCACGAGCTGCCCTCCAGCATGAGCCGGCGCCTCCTCGTCGCCGAGGTCGCCGTCGGCCCGCGCCGGCTCGTCATCGCGACAGCCCACCTCGAGAGCCTGAAGCCCGGCGCCGACACCCGCGCCGATCAGCTCGCCGAGATCTTCCCCCGGCTCCGCGCGCTCGGGCCCGACACCGTATTCACCGGCGATTTCAATTTCTGCTCCTCGTCGCGCGAGGAGAATGCCAATCTCGATGCCGGGTTCGTGGATCTGTGGCCCGCGCTCCGCGGCGGCGCGCCGGGGTACACCGAGGACACCGGCGTCAACACCATGCTCGCGAACGTCAACGGCGACGACAAGACCGTTCGCTACGATCGCATCCTGCTGCGCTCGGAAGCGGGCGCCTGGAAGCCCCGATCGATCGAGCTGCTCGGGACTTCACCGATCGCGCCGACGTCCCCCGATGTGTTCCCCTCGGATCACTTCGGCCTCGTGGCCGAGATCGAGGCCCGCTGAGCGTCGTTTCCCCGGACGTCCGCGAGCGAGACGCCGAGCATCTTCCTCGCGATCGGCTCCAGCGCGGCCGGCTCCCCGACGAGATGGAACGTGCGATGAGTGTGGACGAGCGATTGGCCGGGCGCGAGCTCGGCGCCGGGCGAGCTGGTCTCGATTTCGTAGAAGCCACCGAGCGGCGGCTTCCCCGGGCCCGGCGATCCATCGTTGTAGCTGTTGATCACATCGCCGCTGTACGGCTGCTTCTGCTGCTCCCACATGCTGTTGACGTAGGGGAGATTGGCGGCCTCCGGGCGGTCGTACTCGACCACGGTGAGCAGCCTCGACTGCGCGCTGTAGCTGCCGAGCGCCGGCTTCGCTCGGGCGGGGCCGAGGCCGATCTTGCCGCGCTCTTTCCCGTCACCTGTGAACACGAGGAACCCCTTGTCCCCGTGCACGACCAGGCGATCGGCGGCCACCTTGCCGAAGTAGGCGTCGTTGACGATCGGTTCCCCCGCGGCCTCGGGCCCCGTCTCGAAGGGCACGATCACCCGCGCGTCGGCGGACGGCGCGAACATCGCGAGGATCCAGATCGACGGTAACCCCGTGTCCCGCGCCCAGGCGACCTTGCCGGTGTTGGTGATCTCGTTGCGCGTCGCGAAGGCGACGCCGCGCACCCCGCCTTCCGCGGGCGCCTCGACGAGCGAGACAGTCCGCGCGATCGAGAGGGTGACCGCCGTGCCCGAGGCGTTGGTGATGGTCATGGTCTTGCGAAATACAGCGCGCGTCGGCGTGGCGCTCTCGACGTCCCAGGCGCCCTCCTGGAGCGCGGCGGGGACCTGCCATGTGTCGAACGTGAAGGGCGCTCCCGGCGGGAAGTAGAAGCCGAACTGGCCACCTTCGGGCCCGAGCCAGAAGCGATCTTCGCCGCCGTAGTTGTCGAACTGCGTGCCAGTCTTGCCCGCGGCGATGAAGTCGCGGTGGATCCACCCGAAGCTCTGGCCCGAGGCCTCGACCGCGCTCGTCATCACCCGGCCCTGGTACTTCGCCGAGAGCGCGACGCGCCCGCCGCCCGGCGATTGCAGCACGAGGATCGGCCCGTACTTGCCGAGGAACGCGACGTCGTCGGCGAACGTCGGCGACGCGGCCGAGCCCGGCGGCGTCGGGGCAGCCGGAGGCGACGCCGCGGCGGGACGATCCCCACCACACCCTACGGCGCCGGCGGCCAGGACAGAGACGTTGGCAGCGAGTACGAGATGCGTGAGCCTGGACTCCATACCTGAAGGTTACTCGAACCGATCCGCGCGTCCATGGGCCGTGAAGAGCATCTGTCGTCGGGGTCGCCCGACCGTGACGCGGGCCGTGCGAAGAGCCGCGACCGTGAATCGATTCCTCCTGGCTTTACTCGCTCTCGCCTTCGCTTCTCCGCCGCCGCCTTCCGAGCAGCGCCGCCGCCGCCACCGCGGCGAGGGCCCCCATCGCCGACGAGCTGCCCTGCCCCGCCACCACGCAACCACAGCTGCTGTTCGCCCCGGGAGATACCGTATCTCCGCCGCCGGCGCCGGTCGTCGCGCCCGGCTCCGCGCCCCCGGCTGCGCCCGTCGACGTCGTCGTTGCTGCGCCGCTCGCGCTGCTGGAGGCCGAGGCCGCGCCTCCGGCTCCGGTTCCCGTGGTCGCGCTCATGCCCTCGATGGAGTAGGCCCCTCCGGGCACGCAGCCCTCGTTTCCCTGGCGATCCGTCGCGCAGGCCAGGAACGTCACCTTGGTCCCCGGCGCGCTCTGGGCCGGCAACACCGCACGATACAGGTCGCCTCCCATGAACGTCGCCTTCACGGTGACGGGCATCGCCGTCCCCGCCGTGACCTTCAAGACAGCCTCTTTCAAGCGCGGCCCCTCGTCGGTCGTGGCGTTGTCGCTCACGGCGAAGCGCACGATCGGCGTGGCGGTGGCGGCCACGATCGGGGGCACCGGCGCGACCTTGATGATCTTCGGAGCGACCGTATCGACCGGCGCCGCGGCCGTACCGAGATAGAGCCGCTGCGTGAACGCCCCCGACTCGCCCTGGCCGGTGATGCAATCGAGGCGGCCATCGCCGTTGACGTCGCCGAAATCGAACCACAGCGTCGAGTCGCTGATCGGCGAGAACGTCCCCGGATCGAGCGCAAAGTGGCCCGTTCCATCGTTCTTCAGGACGCGCTCCTGGTCCCCGAGCGAGGCGATCGCCGCGTCGAGATCCCCGTCACCATCGTAGTCGATACAGGCCAGCCCGTTGTCGTCGGCGCCGGGGTTGCCGGTGACGCGCGCGGCGGTCTCGTCGGTGAACACCCCCGTCCCGTCGTTGATCAGGAGCTGCTCGGTGTAATTCGGTCCGGCGTTGTCGAACCACAGGTCCAGGTCGCCATCCCCGTCGACGTCGCAGGCCACCGGACCGTACTTGAGGGCCCCTTGATCGGGGAACGTCGCCTGGATGAATTTCCCCATCCCGTCGTTGAGCCAGAGCATCGAGCCGCCGGAGTGCATGTCGATCAGCAGATCGAGATCGAAGTCACGATCGACGTCGACGAGGTCGAAGTCGTAGGGCACGTCGCCGGCGGTCGTCGTCGGGAGGTTGGCCGTGGCGTCGGTGAACTTGCCCTTACCGTCGTTGAGGTAGAGGTGCGCCGCGAGCATCGATCCGCCGGCGTTGCGATCACCGATGAAGAGGTCGAGATCACCGTCGTTGTCGACGTCGGCGAAGCGCGCCGCCGCCGCGTGCGAGCCGAGCCCCGCCGGCATGCGCGCGGCCTGCTCGTCGGCGAAGATGCCCTTGCCGTCGTTGATGAAGAACGCGTCCGGGCCGCCCTCTGCGTCGGGAGCATAGATATCGACGTCCCCGTCGCCGTCGACGTCGCCCACGGCGATCTGGCGGAGATGCCCCTTGAAGCCGCCGACCGCAGCGGCCGAGTTGTCCGTGAAGTTGCCGAGTCCATCGTTGACGAAGACGGCGAACGCCTGGGCCTGGCCCGCCGCGGCGGGGAAGAGCACGTCGAGATCGCCGTCACCGTCGATGTCGGTGAGCCGGAGGTAGTTGACGTAGCAGCCGTTGCCGCCGCACGCGTTGCTGAAGGCGCCGGGCACGTCCTGGAACACCAGCGCGGCGCGCGCGGGTGACGGCGCGCTCACCGCCAGCAGAGCAGCGACGCTCGCGAGAGACTTCATTCGCAGCCCGATCGAAAGCTTCATGGCTCGGCTCCTGGAAACACTGGCTCGGGGGGTGACGCGCGATCCCGGGGGGCTCGACGACGAGGCCGCGCCGCCGAGGTTACCGATCCCGCGATCGCGATTTCGATCATTTTTCGATGTATCGCTCTCTTCAGTTGATGGATCGCCTCGTCCCCTCGTCGCTGGACGCGCGCGTGTGCACGAGAATGGCTGTCAGCGCGGGCCCCTCGACGCGGTCGAAGCCGCCGGCGAGCAGCGCGTTGGCCTCGGCCGGCTCGGCCACGCCGTCGGTCGCCACGGTGACATGGGGAATGGCGTTCTCCGAGAAGGCTTGATCCATCACCCGTCCATCCGGGCCGAGGAGCGCGACGACCACCGCTTGAACACCGCCGTCGGCCCGGGTCTTCTCGCCCACGACCGCGAGCGTGAACACCTGGCCGAGATCCGCGGCGGAGAACGCCGGCGGGAGATCGACCGGATCGCAGGTGCCGTAGCGGACCGTGCAGTGGTGGGCGAGAGGCGCTGACAGCGTCGCGAACGCACGCTTCAAGCGCTCCGACGACTCCGGGAGCAGCACCAGCGCGAAGTAGCCGTCAGGGTGCACGACGAGGGAGGCTACGCGACCCCGCGACCGCAGGATCAGCGTCTTCGACGCGCGGGCGCTTTCTTCGCGTCGACGCCTGCGATATCGCTCGCCCATGCCCGCTCGACGAACCGCCTCGCCCACGCTCGCTCTCTTGCTGGTGATCGCCTCGGGCTGCGGCGCCGCGCCCGCCGCGCCGAGCACGCCCGAGGCCGTCGCCACCGCCACGCCGAGCGCCGAGAAGCAGGCGAGCGCGACGGTCGATCCGCCGGCCCTCGCGCCACCGGACGAGCCCAGGGTGGAGGCTCTCGCCGAGAAGCCCGCCGAGCCCACCGCCGACGTCGCGCCCGCGAAGCAGCCGACGATCCTCTGCGAGGCGAAGGCCGGATCGAAGCTGGTCAAATCGCCCAAGCTCGAGCTCGCCGTCGATCGCAGCAAGGTCGATCTCGACGGCCACAAGCTCGAAGTCAAGCTCACGCGCGCGGCCTGCAAGGTGCGGCTCACGGTGGTGGGCGAGTCCGGCAAGGTCCTCGCGGAGGAGGCGCAGGCCTTCAACGGCGCGCCCGCCGGATCGACCCTGTCGATGAGCTGGTCCCCCGTCGGCGCCGAGCGGGTGATGCGGATCGAGGTCTGGGGCCACGACGTCGACGGCAACTTCGTCGGCGTGGCGATCTCGCCGTGGAGCGTCGCCCTGCCGCACGAGGAGGTCAATTTCGAGAACGATTCGGACGTGATCCGCCCCTCGGAGGCCCCCAAGCTGGAGGCGAGCCTCGGGGAGATCAACAAGATCCTCGGCAAGGTCCAGGACAAGAAGCCTTCGCTCTTCATCAAGGGCCACACCGACACCGTCGGTCCGCCCGAGCACAACCTCGAGCTCTCGCGGCGGCGGGCGAAGTCCATCGCTGGCTGGCTGCGCGGACATGGCCTGAAGATCGCGATCGCCTACGAGGGATTCGGCGAATTCACTCCGCTCGTGAAGACGCCCGACGAGACGGCCGAGCCCCGCAACCGCCGGATCGATTACTTCCTGTCGTTCGATCCGCCGGTGTTGCCGGCGGGCGCGGTGGCCTTCAGCTGGAAGGGCCTTTGAGCGGATCGCGATCGGACGAGAACGACGTGGAGGTCCGGGCCCTCGAGGCCGCGGATCCGCTCGCTGATCCGACCCTCTTTCGCGAGCTCGCCCGTCGCTTCCTGATCTGGGATCCGTTCTTCGCGGGCGAGCGTCGCGTCGATCTCCACCCGCTCGTGCTCTCGGCGGCGATGCACGCGTCGGCCGTGCGCGCGGCCGAGGGCGCCGCGCTGGCGATCGCCGAGGTGGCGGCGCTCGCGCATCGCGAGGCTGACGAGCGCGCGCGCTACGGCCTCGCCGACGACGCCCACCGGCTCGCCGCGGCCTCGTTCAGCGCCGGCGACGACGCCTCGTTCGCACGCGTGGATCTGCTGCTCGACGAGGGCGGGACGTTCCGCGCGTGCGAGATCAACGCCGACTGCCCCGGCGGGCAGAACGAGGCGCACGGGCTGCCTCGCCTGGCGCGCGAGGCTGGATTCACCGAGGGATCCGATCCGACGACGGTGCTCGGGGCCATGGCCGAGCGGCTCGCCGCGCTCGCGGATCGGCCCGAGGCGGGCGCGGGGCGCGGCGCCGTGGGGATCACGTTTGCCACGGCCTACGCCGAGGATCTGCAGATCGCGGCGCTGGTGCAGCGCGCGCTCGGGGAGATCGGCGTGCGCGCGCTGCGAGGCCCGCCCACGGCGCCGCGGGCCGGCGACGACGGCGGCCTCACGCTCGGCGGCGCGGCGATCGGCGCGCTCTACCGGTATTTTCCCATCGAGTACATGGAGGGGCAGCGCAACCTCGACGCGATCCTGGGGGCGGTCTCGCGCGGCCAGATCCGCACGTTCCCGAGCCTCGCGGGCATCTACGCGCAGTCGAAGGTGGCGTTCGCGCGGGCCTTCGCGCGCCGGGCCGACCTCTCGGACGAAGCGCAGCGGGCCATCGCCGATCACCTGCCCGAGACCCACGATCTCGCCGACCTCGCCCCCGCGACGCTGCTCGCCGATCGCGACGGGTGGGTGATCAAGCGCGCTCTCGGCCGCGTGGGAGCCCAGGTGTTCGTCGGCGCGCTGCACCCCGAGGACGCGTGGGCGACGCTGGTGAGCGAGGTCGTGGCGCTCCGCGCGGCCGGCGAGGCCTATGTGGCGCAGCGGCTCGTCCCGCAGCGATCGATCCCGACGCCCTTCGGCGACCGCTTCGTGACCCTGGGCGCCTATGTCCTCGATGGCCGCTTTTGCGGCTACTTTGCGCGGTTGACGGCGGTGACCCACGTCTCTCACAATGCTCTTTGCGTGCCGGTCTTCGTGCTCGAACGCTGACTCCGCGCCACGCTGTCCGTCACTCGGATCGACTCGTCTCGACTCGTCTCGACTCGATCCAGAGGGAGCCTCGATCATGCGCCGTCTCCTCGCGTTCGCTCCGCTCGCGCTGCTCTCCACGGCCTGCGCCGTGCGCGGGGCCACGCCGTCGTCCGCGCTCGAGTACGCGGGCGATCCGTCACCGCAAGCGCACCTCGTCGAGGCGCCGCGCGAGGCCGACGCCGTCGCCGGCTGGCAGCTCCCGGCCGAGAGCCCGTGGTCGCGCTACGAGAAGCTCACGCTGCTCACGTACCTGGGCGACGATCCCATGCCGGTGATGCTGCCCGAGGTCACGCAGCTCCCCGTGGTGCAGCGCGCCGAGGTCGCGGCGGCGCGCCTCGCCGCGGCGGGGATGCCGCCGGGGACGCTGTGGATCATCGATCTCCGCGGCGCCGCGTCGGTGGCCTTCGGCGCGACGCTGAGCCGCGCGCTGCCGCGGCGGATCGCGCCGGTGCTCACGTTCAACAACTGGCCCGCCGAGGCCGAGGTCGTCCCCGCCGAGGAGACGCTGTCGGCGCTGCTCGCGCTCCGCCCGGTGCTGCCCGCGGCCGCCGACGTCGACGCCACGCCGGTGTTCCTCCTCGACGCGTTCCGCCTGGCGCGCCGCGACGAGGAGATGCCCGACGACGTCACCGACAACCGGTATTTCCTGCTCGGGAGCGATCTCCCCGACGCGGCGACGCTGCGCGCGCAGGGCATCACTCGCGTGGTCTACGTCGTCGAGGATCGCGACGCCGTCAGCAACGAAGAGGACGATCTCCACGATCCCGCGGTCGAATTCCAGAGCGCGGGGATCGGCTTCAGCATGGTCGATCTGGCCTGGTTCGATCGGCTCGGCGCGGCGCCCGACTGGAACACGAACCTCGGTTACCACGCGATCGTCATCGGCTCGCGGTTCACGATCTTCGACAGCCCGGGCTTCTTCGCGCGCGGTCGCGGCGGCTTCGGCGGCGCGCGATCGGTGGCCGGCGGGCACCCTTCGGTCGGAGGCGGCGGCCGCTCGTTCGCGTCACCGCACGTGAGCAGCGGGCACGGCGGCTGACGTCGCGCGCCGGCCCGGGCGACGTCACTGCAAGCGGCGGATTGCCTCGGGGACGGCGGTGATCGCGCTCCGCACGGCGCCGGCGAGGGCGTCGCGCTCGGCGGCGATCCCGGCCGTCGCGGCGTCCTCGGCGCGGGCGCGCCCCTCGACGATCGCCAGCAGCGATCCGCGCTCGTCGCGCACCGCCGCGGAGATCGTGCACGACGCGGCCAGCGCGCGCTCGCCGAGAGGAGCCGAATCGAGGCGGACGATCACCGCGGACACCGTGTAGCGATGGCGCAATTTCGTGTGGGTCCAGTCGATCGCCGCGAGCTCGGCCTCGGCGTCGATCCGCAGCAGATCGGCGACGTTGACGAGCCGGGTCGAGCCGGCCGCGGGCGACGTCGTCACCTCGCCAAGCGTGACCGGCCTCGCCGCCGCGCGCTCCGCGGGCGGGCGCGCGTCCTCCGCCGACGCCGGTCGCGCCGTGAGGGCCGCGAGCGCGATCCCGAACAGCGCCACAGCGCGGCGCGCGCACCACTCCATCCGTCCCGCGATCCTCGCGGGCGCCTCGATCGACATACGCGATCTCCTTTTGCCGCGCGGGCAGCACCGCTCCGCGCGAACGTGTCAATCGGCTATCAGAGCGCGAGAGACCGGCCAACAATTGCGGCGGATGCGGGCGCCGTCGTCTGCTAGTACGGCCGGCGATGAGCGAGCACGACGTGAACGAGGAGCTCGGGGCGAACCGGGCGTACTACGACGACTTCTCGGCTCGCTACGAGGCGCACCGCGACGGGCGCGATCCGGGCGGCTACCACGATCTCGTCGACGGCCTCGAGGTCGAGCTCGTCGACCGCTACGGCCGCGGGAAAGACGTGCTCGAGGTCGGCTGTGGCACCGGCCTCCTCCTGCGACGGATCGCGGACTTCGCGGCGTCGGCGCGCGGGGTCGATCTCTCGCCCGGCATGCTCGCGCACGCGCGCGCGCGCGGCCTCGACGTGATCGAAGGCAGCGCGACGGCGCTCCCCTTCCCCGACGCGAGCGTCGACGTCGCGTGCTCGTTCAAGGTGCTCGCCCACGTGCAGCAGATCGACGTCGCCCTCGCCGAGATGGCGCGCGTGGTCCGCCCGGGCGGCCACATCCTCGCCGAGTTCTACAACCCGATCAGCCTGCGCGGCCTCGCCAAGCGCCTCGGCCCCGCGGGAAAAATCAGCGCAACAACGGACGAAAAAGCCGTGTTCACGCGCTTCGATCCGCCGTGGAGGGTGGCGACGATGGCGCCCCGGGGCACGCGCCTCGTGGCGTCGCGCGGCGTCCGCATCGTGACGCCCGCTGCCGTGGCGATGCGCGTCCCCGTCCTCGGGACGGCGCTGCGCTTCGCCGAGCGCGCGCTCAGCGACTCGCCGCTGCGCTACTTCGGCGGCTTCTGGATCGCGGTGTTCAGGAAGGATCGATGAGCGCCGACGCTCCCGCGCCGCGCGACGCCCGCGCCCGGCTCGACGCGCTCTTCGCGAAGGTCGAGGGCTTCTTCACCGCGGCGCAGGAGCGCGAGGGCGAGGCGATCACCTGCCACGCCGGCTGCTCGGACTGCTGCCGACGCTTCACCGTGACGGGGCTCGAGGCCGAGGTGATCCGCGAGGGCCTCGCGGCCCTGCCCGACGGGCGCCGCGACGAGCTGGCGCGGCGCGCCGACGACGACACGACCGACGTTTGCCCCGCGCTCGACGCGGACGGGCGCTGCGCGATCTACGCGCACCGCCCCGTGATCTGCAGGACCCACGGCCTGCCGATCCGCTTCACCGAGCAGCGCGCCGGCCGCTCGTTGCCGATGCTCGACGCCTGCCCGAAGAACTTCGTGGGCCGCGATCTCGCGGGTGTCAGCGCCGCGAGCGTGATGGATCAGGCGACGCTGTCGACGATCCTCGGCGCGCTCGACGCGGCGGACGCCGATGAGCGCGGGCGGCCGCGCGGGGAGCGCGCGGCGATCGTCGAGCTGCTGCGAGGCGCGCCGCCCCGCGCGACCTAGAATGTCCCGACGATCCCGACGCCGACGTTCCGCGGATCGAACGACAGGGTCGGCGCGATCTTCGGCCGCGGCGGGACGGCGCGCGGCACCGTGGTGATCCGCTCGGGCACGAAAGCGATCTGGGCCTGGACGATCCCCGCGAGGGCCACGCCGAAGAGCGCCCCGAATGAGATGTGGTTGACCAGGGCCGCGGTCTTGAACTGGCTCTCGACCCCGGCGTTGCACGCCACGCTGGTGCAGATTTTCCGGTCGTAGTTGGCGTAGCTCTGCGCGTACACGCCGCTCGTCACGAGCGACGCGCCGAGGACCACTTCGCTCGCGGTGAAGAGCGCGCCGAGGCGGGTGTCACCATTCTGATACTGGCCCACGCCGAAGGGGAGCATCGCGATCCAGCGGGAGTTGACCTCGATCCGGCGCTCTTGCCCGGCGAGGCGCTGCAGATCGGTGATCCACTTCTCCTGGAGATCGCGCGCCTGCTGCTCGGCGAGGCGGCGCTTCAGGGCCTCGTGCGCCTGCTGCTCCGCGAGCTTGTCGAGCTCTTCGCGGAGGCGACCGCGCACCTCGGTGAAGCGATCGACGACCTCTTGCGGGAAGAGCGCGGGGCTCGGCGCGTAGGCCGGATTTTGCCGCAGGACGATCTCGATCTGGGCGTCGGCGAGGGCCAGGCGCTTGAGGGCGATCAACGAGGCCGCGTCGAGCACGCGGGTGCGCTCGATCAGATCAGGATCGGTGAGGCGACACGCGCCGCTCTGCCCCTTCTCGCACGAGGGCAGCGTCGGCGTCAGGAGCCGCGCGAACTGCTGGTGCGCCTCTTCGTACTGGCCGGCGTTGAAGCGGTTCTTTGCGAGCTCGAGCTCCTGGGCGTCGTCCGCGTGGCAGACGTTCGCCCCGAGGAGGATGGCGAGCCCGGCGAGCGCGGGCGCGAGCTTTGGCGGAAAAGTCGCACCCATGCGGCAGTCGGATTCCTGATGTAGCGGAGATCCGGCGTGGCAGCGCGCTTAAATTTCGCGATGGCCCCGACTACCCCGCGAACGGGCCCGGGCGAGGCTGCCGCGGGCCCCGGCAGACCCCGCGACCCCCGAGGACGTCAGTCGACGGGCCACGGGATGACGTTGAGCTCGCCCGCTTTGAGCGTGACGTTCGCGGGGCGCGGCGGCCGGTCGGCCGAGGCGGTGAACTGGCACTTTCCCGACCACATGGGCTCGGGCAGCTTCACCTTCTGCTGGCCGCCGGCGAAGCCGCTGACGTTGATGCCGGGGCAGAGATACTGACCGTTGGCGGGCGCGCCGCCGAGCGTGACGGTGGCCGGCAAGACCTCGAGCGAGAGCGGGATCGTCTGCGCCGCGCCGGGGTTGTCCGAGGGCGCGGGCACCACCGTCACGTTGGCGCCGTTGATCGCCTTGCAGCACTTGGAGTTGGCCATGAACGCGGCGATGGCGTGCGGCCCCGGCGCGAGGGCGACCGTGGTCGAGAACCAGCTCACCTCGCGGCCGTCGACGGTGAGCTTGGCGCCGGGCGGGTTGAGGACGAACTGGACGCGGCGATCGCCCGCGGCGACGGGCGCGCTCGACGACGGCAGCGGCGGCAGCAGCCGCAGGATCGGGCGGGCGGTGACCGTGACGCTGGGGTTGGCCGAGGGCGCGAGGCTGCCGGGGGCGCGGGGCTCGGCGGAGATCGTCGGTGCCGCCGAGGAGGCCCCCGCGGCGACGACGGCGGCGCTCGCGGCGGCCTCGGCGTCGAGGCGCACGCGGCGCGCGCGCAGGCCCCGCGCGACGCCAAAGGCCAGCATCCCGAGCAGCGCCGAGCCGCCGAGGATCATCGCCCCGCGACGGAGCATCACGCGGCGACCGGCGCTGGTCGTCATCCCGCCGATCCGCTTGAGGATGGCGAGATCGCTGGGCGCGAGCGCGAGGGCGCGGTTGAAGTCCGCGGCGGCGCCGGGCACGTCGCCGGCCTTGCGCGCGGCCTCGCCGCGGGCGACGAGGCGAGGCACGAGCCGCCCCGGCAACGCGACGGTGTAGCCGCGCGCGTCGGCGAAATACGCCAGGATCTCCGCCTTCGGATCGCTGATCCCGAGGGCCGTCAGCTCACCGCGGATCTCCGCCGCCAGCGCCGCGGGCGACGCGGTGCGGGCCTCGGCGTCGCGCGCGAGGGCGTGCGCGACGACGCGGCCCCAGCGCCCGCCCGTCGTCGGCCGCTCGCGATCCACCGCGGAATACAGGCCTTCCAGCACCTTGCGCAGCACCTGCGCCGGGTTCTTCCCCTCGAAGGGCAGGTGGCCGACGAGGCACTCGTACATGAGCACGCCGAGGCCGAACACGTCGGTGCGCACGTCGACGTCGCCGCCCTCGATCTGCTCGGGCGCCATGTGCGCGGGCGAGCCCAGCACCTGCCCGGTGGACGTCACGCCCTGCGCGTCGAGGATCTTGGCGATGCCGAAATCCGTGAGCTTGATGATCACGCCGAGGCCCTCGGCGCGGGCCTTCTTCGCGACCTCGCGCTCGCGCTCGCGCACCCGGTTGCGCTCGGATTTCTCGGCCTTCTCCGTCCTGTCGGAGATCTCCGCGGCGTCGGCGGAAGGGCTCCGGCGCCGCGGACCCGTCTCGCCGTCGAGGAGCGCGTCGCGCTGGCTCTGCTGGGTGTCGGAGGCGTCGGCCACCGTCGCGGATCCGCCGTCGCGGCGCGACGAGGTCGGCGTCGTGACCGCCTGGAGCGCGGGTCGCTCGTGCTCTTTCTCGGCCTCGGCGGCGAACCGCGCGTTGGCGAGCGCGCGGTCCTCCGGCAGCTCGACGAGCACGTTCTCGGGCTTGATGTCGCGATGGATGATCGCCGCCTCGTGCGCGTGCTCCACGGCCTCGCAGAGCTCGAGCACGATGGCCGCGCCGACCTCGGCTGGCATGTCGCGGTGCTCGACGAGGACCTTGCGCAGCGTCGCGCCGCGGAGCAGCTCGACCACCAGGTAGCGCTCCGAGTCGTCCTCGCCCGAGACGTCGAAGACCTCGACGATGCCCGGGTGGTGGAGCTTCGCCGCCGCGCGCGCCTCGGCGATGAAGCGCGTGCCGACCTCGGCGTTCTCGCGCAGGTGCTTGTGGATGATCTTGATGGCGACCTCGCGCCCCAAGCGCACGTCGCGCGCTCGGTACACCGTCGCCATCCCGCCGTGGCCGATCTCCTCGAGGAGCTCGTACTTCGCGAGCTGGGGGAGCCCAGCTGCCACGGCGGCAAGGCTCACTCGACGACCCGCACCCGGATGGCGTTCGTGGTGCCGATGACGCCGACCGGCGCGCCGTAGATGGCGACGAACTTGTCGCCGGGCGAGCAGAAGCCGTGCGCCACGAGGTAGGCGCTGGCGTGATCGACCATCTCGTCGGCGCTGCGGAGCGCGTCGATCGGCAGCGGCACGATGCCCCAGATCAAGGCCAGGCGACGCCGCGTCACCGCGTTGGGCGAGAAGGCCATGATCGGCACGACGGGCCGCGCCTTGGAGGCGTAGCGCGCCGAGACGCCGCTCTCGGTGAAGGCCACGATCACCCGCGCGCCGATGTCGCGGGCGATGTCGCAGGCGTTGCGCGCCACGGCCTCGGCGATGTTGGCGCGCTGCCCCTGCTGCTCGCTCGAGAGCGGCCGGTAGAACGAGCTCTGCTCGGCCTCGGTGACGATCCGCGCCATCATCCGCGCCACCAGCGCCGGGTGATTTCCGGTGGCCGTCTCCTGCGAGAGCATCACGGCGTCGGTGCCGTCGAACACCGCCGTCGCCACGTCGCTGGCCTCGGCGCGCGTCGGCCGCGTCGCCGTCACCATCGACTGGAGCATCTCGGTCGCGACGATGACCGGGCGCTGATGGATGCGCGCCAGGCCGAGGATTTCCCTCTGGATGATCGGTACGCGCTCGGGGTTGAACTCCACGCCGAGATCGCCGCGCGCCACCATCACGGCGTCGGACGCCAGGATGATCGACTCGAGGTTGTCGATCGCTGTCGGCGTCTCGATCTTGGAGACGATCGGCGTGGGGCGGCCCCAGGCCTCGGTGATCTCGCGGGCGAGGCGCACGTCGTCGGCGTTGCGCACGAACGAGAGCGCGACGTAGTCGACGCCGAGCGAGAGGCCGAACGAGAGATCCGCCTTGTCTTTCTCGGTCAGCGTCGCGATGCGCACGCGCCGGGCGGGCAGGCTCACGCCGACGCGATCGCGGATCGGCCCGCCCTGCGTCACGGCCGCGCTGACCTTGTCGCCTTCGATCTTGGTGACCGTGAAGGTGATGCGGCCGTCGTCGAGGAGGATCACGTCGCCGGTCTGGAGGTCTTGCGCGAGGCCCTCGTAGAGGATCGGGACCTCGCCCGGAGCGGCCTCGGGGCTGTCCCGCGTCACCTCGGTGAGCGCGACGATGGTGTCCGTGACGAGATCGCGCGTGCCGCCCGGGAATTTCCCGGCGCGGATCTTCGGACCGCACAGATCTTGAAGGATGGCGACCGGCTTGTTGCAAACTTCGGCCGCGGCGCGGATCGTCGCGAAATTACGGGCGTGATCCTCGTGGGTGCCGTGGGAAAAGTTGAGGCGGGCGACATCCATTCCGGCGCGGATGAGCTGCTCGAGGGTCGACTGGTCGTCGCACGCGGGGCCGATGGTGCAGACGATTTTAGCGCGGCGGACTTGCACGGGCGGAGGATGACACAGAGCCCGACCGCGGGTCGAGCGCATACCCGGCGCGACGCCTGCCCGCGACGAAACAGGTGCGAACGCGGCGTGACGATGTCGGCGCTGACGCACTGTGGACACGTGGGGTTTGAGCGCGGTGCGTCACCCGTGCTACCGGGGACGACGATGCTGACCCGCGACGCTCACGGCGCCGTCCTCGGAGGGATCGCGCTCGGCGATCTCCTCCGCGACGGCGCGCTTTCGATCCCCACGCCCGCGTACATCTACGACCTCGACGCGATGGAGGCCGAGGCCCGCGCCCTCGCGGCGGGCTTCGAGGGCCGCGCGCACCTCGTCGCGTACGCGGTGAAGGCCAACAGCGCCGGCGCCGTCGTCCGCGCGCTCGCCCGGGGAGGCGCCGGCGCCGACGTCGTCTCCGGCGCCGAGCTCGCGGTCGTGCTCGCCTGCGGGATCGCCCCGGAGCGCGTGCTCTACAGCGGCGTCGGCAAGCTCGCGCGCGAGCTCGACGCGGCCCTCGGCGCGGGCTCGCGCGGCATCCACGCGATCCAGGTCGAGAGCGTCGAGGAGATCGCCCGCATCGAGGCGCGCGCCGCGGCGGCGGGTCGGCGCGCCCGCGTCTCGATCCGCGTCAACCCGGGGATCGAGGCCGACACCCACGCCCACGTCGCGACCGGCCACGACGAGGCGAAGTTCGGCGTGGCGCGCGCCGATCTCCCGGCGGCCTGGGAGGCGCTCGGCCGCGCGCCGCACCTCGATCTCGTCGGCCTCTCGTCGCACGTCGGCTCGCAGCTCACCCAGATCGACGAGTACGTCGCCGCGGCCGAGCTGCTGCTCGCGCTCGCGGTGGCCCGCACGAGCGCCGGCGCGCGCTTCGAGTTCATCGATTTCGGCGGTGGCTTCGGCGTCGATTACGGCGCGGGTTGCGCGGCAAAACCCGCCGATTTCGCGCGCGCCGCGGTGAAGCTGCTCGGCGCGTCTCCCCTCGCGCAGCTCCAGATCGTGGTCGAGCCGGGGCGCTCGCTCGTGGCCGCGCACGGCGTGCTCTGCGCCTCGGTCATCAGCGACAAGCGATCGATCGAGGGCGACCGTCGCTGGCTCGTCATCGACGCCGGGATGAACGATCTGATCCGCCCCGCGCTCTACGCCGCCCGCCACCGGATCGAGCCCCTCGACGGCGAACGCGCGCCGGCCGCGAGCGCCCCGGGCTACCGCGTCGTCGGCCCCGTCTGCGAGAGCTCCGACGACTTCGGCGCGCACCCGTTCGACGCGGTGCCCGAGCGCGTGGTGATCCGCGACGCGGGCGCCTACGGCTTCACCATGGCCAGCGAGTACAACGGGCGCGCGCTGCCGGTCGAAGTGTTCCTCCGCG
>JANYGI010000109.1 GCA_025362495.1 Byssovorax sp.
GGGCTCCAGCGTGATGGTGTCGCTGAAGCGCTTGACGGCGCCGAGGCCGGCGCCGATGCCGTGGCGCTTGAGGAACGTCATCGGGTCGAGCGGGCCGCGATCGTCGCAGCCGTCGCGGAGCGCCGTGGCGAAGTCGCAGAAGGGCGGGCCCTCGTCGGAGGCGATGATCCTGACGCCGACGCCGCGCTCGGGATCGTCGGTGCGCTCGACGGTGATGCCGCCGCGGACGCCGTACTTGACGATGTTCGAGCCGAGCTCGGAGACGGCGATCGCCAGCTCGGTGGCGCCGCGGCGATCGAAGCCGAGCGCGGTCGCGAGGTCGCGCGCGGCCCTTCGCGGGGCGTGGACGGAGACCTCGTGATCGATGCGAAAGTACTGCAAATTCCCGTCAGCGCTGCGAGGACGAGGTGGCCTTGCCGTGGCGCCCGACGAAGTGGGTGAGCGCGTCGCGGAGGCTGCGGTGCGTGGTGACGCCTTCCATGTCGACACCCATGTGGACGATAGTCTGAGCGATCTGCGGGTTGATACCGGTGAGCACGCACTCGGCGCCGAGCAGGCGCACCGCCTTGGCCATGCGGATGAAGTGATCGGCGGTGCTGGTGTCCATCACCTCGATGCCAGTGATGTCGATGATGGTGCAGCGCGCGCGGGTGCTGACGACCGACTTCAGCAGCGCGTCGGTCATGTCGGCGCTGCGGCTGGAATCCATGATCCCGACGACGGGCAGGCAGAGGATGCCCTCCCAGACTTCCATGATCGGGGTGGAGAGCTCGCGGATCGCGGCGCGCTGGAGCTCGATCGTGTTGAGCTTCTCTTCGAGGTCGCGCTGGTACTCGACGGCGCGCTGCTGCTCGAGGGCGAGCGCGTCGATCATCTCGTTCACGCCGACATAGAGCGCCGCGAGCGGGTGGTTCGAGGGCAGATCGGTGGGCAGGCGATCGCCGTACTCGCCGGTGCCGACGGCAGAGAGGACGCGGAGCATGTCCGCGACGCGGACGTTGAGGTCGGTGGCGAGGTTGTCGTTGGTCATGTGTCTCAAGCTTCCGAAGAGGAGCCGCGCTTGCGCGATCGTTCACCGCCGAACATTTCTGCGAAGGGAACCGGGGCGCCGGGCGCCGCGCCGCGCGCCGGAGGACGCCGCGCGCCGTCGCCGCCCTCTTCGTCGTCTTCGTCGTCTTCGGCGCGACGGGCCTCGAGGCCGAGCATGCCGAGCGCCTGCTCGAGGCTGAGCGCGGTGCGCACCGACTGGAGCTCGACGCCCATGGTTTGCAGGGTCATCGCGATCTCGGGGCTGAGGCCGCAGATGATCGTCGGCGTGCCCATGAGGCGGGCGGCGGCGGCGAGGTTCGAGATGACGGAGCAGAGGTGGCTGTCCATGATCCACACACCGGTGAGGTCGAGGACGAGGCCGCGCGCGCCGCTCTCGTGGATGACCTTGAGGACCTCGTTGCAGAGGAGCTCGGCCAGCTCGTCGGTGATCTCGCCTTGAATCGGGACGACGATCCGATCCCAGAGCTTGATGATGGGCAGCCTTCGAAGTTCCATGAGCGGTTCAAGCCTCGATGTCGGTGATGAGCACCGTGGAGTCGTCGTGGGAGCGGCGGTACTGGGCCATGAGCGCGTCGCACGCGGCGCCGGGCGCGAGGCCGCGGACGCGATCGAGCTCCATGCGCGAGGAGAGGCCGTCGGAGAAGATCACCAGGCGCGAGCCCGCGGCGACGCGCGCCTCGAAGCTGCGCAGGCGGTTGATCGAGGCGCCGAGGACGCCGGGGGTGAGCACGCTCGGGACGCGCGAGCCGACGCTGCGCAGCTCGACGTTGCCCACGCCGCAGCCCTGGAGGCGGCCGTCCGCCGCGAGGAGGACGATCATCCCGGCGGCGCCGCGCGAGCCGCGGAGCGCCGCGTGGAGGGCCTCGACGAGCGGGAGGATGCCGCGATCGAGCGGGGCCGCGTCGAGGTGATCGGCCGCGAGCTTTGCCGCCGCCGCCGCGAGCGGGCCGTGGCCGAGCGCGTCGATCACGGCGATGAGCGTGAGCTCGCCCGAGGCGCGCACGACGGCGATGTCGCCGCACTCGCGCTCGCCCTCGCGCGGGACGCTGCGGTGCTCGCTCTTCGGCGTCACAGATCGACCTCGACCTCGATGCGCGTGCCGGGCGGGCCGGGGTTGATCTTGAAGCGCTCGGCGAGCCGCTTCACGCCCATCAGGCCGCGCCCCATGCCCGTCTTGCTCTTGTAGCGACCGGACATGATCTCCTCGAGGTTGAGGATGCCGGGTCCGCCGTCCATCGCGAGGATCGAGCAGCGCGGCGGCTTGTCACGGATGACGCCGACCTCGATCGTGCCGCCGGGCGTGTAGTGGACGATGTTGCGCGCCAGCTCGCTCACGATCGTCACGATCTTGTGGGTGATGAAGGTGCGCGCGCCGGCGCCTTCGCAGATGGTCTTGGCGACGCGGCGGACCTCGCTGATGTCGGCTTCGTTCTTGATCGCGAGGGTGCGCGATCGACGCGAGGGGCGGCCGCCGCCGATCTCGGCGAGCTCCTGGGTGAGGCGCGCGTGCCGCACGGGATCGACGTAGAGCCGGATCCGCCGCTCGAGGCTGGGAAGGAGCTGCTGGATGTCCGTGAGCGTGAGGCCGTCCGCGCGCAGGCCCGCCTCGCGGATGCTGCGCATCAACGTGCCTTCGGCGTTGGTCGGGGAGAGGTGCCGGAGGAGCACCTCGAGGAGCTGGTCGTAGGCGGCTGTCATTCGGCGGGTTCCAGCTCCCCGCGCGATGCGTCGGGGATCGAGGCGGCGAGTCGCGCCTCACGGAGACCAGGTCGGCAGCGCATCAGCTCCGCGCGACCCGGCTTTGCCGAACGATTATAGGGAGGTACTGGCCCGAGCGGGGGCCGAATTTCGGCCCCGCGGCTCAGCTCTTCTTGGCGACCGTGACCTCGACCGACGTGCTGATCGACGTGGCGAGGCGGATCGTGATCGTGTGGGCGCCCAGCGTCTTGATGGGCTCCATGGTGATGCGGCGGCGATCGACCACGTGCCCGGCGGCCGCGAGGGCCTCCTCGATGTCGCGCGAGGTGACCGATCCGAAGAGGCGGTCGCCTTCGCCGACGGGGCGCGTGATGGTGATCTTCACCGACTTGAGCTGCTCGGCGAGCGCTTCCGCTTCGCCCTTGAGCTTGGCGTTACGCGACTCGGCGACCTTCTTCTCGTGCTCGATCCGCGCGACGTTCTCCTTGGTCGCGCCGATGGCGAGGCCGCGGGGAACGAGGTAGTTGCGAGCGTAGCCCGAGCGAACGCGAACGAGCTCGCCGCTCTTGCCAAGATTCAAGTCCTCGGTGAGGACGACGTGGATGTGGTGAGCCATGGTTGTCCTCCTTGCCTACGCCGTGACCGTGAAGGGCAGCAGCGCGATCTGACGCGCGCGCTTGATGGCGAGCGTGACCTTGCGCTGGTGCAGGGCGCAGTTGCCGCTGATCCGACGCGGCACGACCTTGCCGCGCTCGGAGATGAAGTACTTGAGGGCCTGGGGGTCCTTGTAGTCGATGATCATCGCCTTGTCGGCGCAGTAGCGGCAGACCCGCTTGCGGCCCATGCGACGGCGCCCGGGGGCGTCGGCGTTGAGGTCCGGCGTGCGGCCGAACTCGCGATCATCGTCACCGTAACCGCCGCCGCCGCCGCTGCGGCCGCCGCCTTCGTAATTGCTGCGCTGGTTCATCGCTCAGCTCTCCTCTTCCTCTTCGGGGGCTTCAGGTCCGGCCTCGGCCTCAGCCTCGTCCGGCTCCGCGGCGACTTCCTGGCTGCGCATCTCGCGGCGCTCCGGCTCGACGAGGCCGAGCTGACGCTCACGCGACTCGTCGCGCTCTTCCTCGATCGGGGTGAGCTCGAGCCGCTCGAAGCGGACGTCCTCTTCCGCGATCTCGAGGCCTTCCACCACGACGTCGGAGCGAACGAGCACCGTTTGGTACTTGATGACGCTGTCCGAGAGGCGAAGGTTGCGCTCGATCTCGGCGACGACCTTACCGCCGCCCAGGTACTTCAAGTACATGTAGACGCCGCGGCGCTGCTTGCCGATGTCGTAAGCGAGGCGGCGACGGCCCCAGCTCTCGACCTTGGTGAGGCGGCCCGCTTCACGGGTGACGACCTCGGCGAGGCGGGTGCCGATCTTGTCGGCGCCGTCGGCGTCGATATCGGGCTTGAGAATGTAAATCGTCTCGTACTCTCGGGCGCGATTCGGGCCCGTGATTGCTCGGCTCATGCAGTTTCCTCTTGGCCAAAGGCCCCGGTGCGTTGTGCCCGGAGCGAGGAGCGCGCGGGGAAGAGCCCCCACGCGAAGGCGCGCGTCTTACGGCACCGGTCAACCGATTGCAAGGATCATTGGTTGTTCAGTGCTCGGTTTTTCAAGCGTTTCCTGGCGTGGGCGGGGGCTCTTTCGGCTTCTTCGGCGCCTTCGGCCGGGTGTTGCGCGCGTTCATTGCGGCCTCGAATCCCCTTCGGATCACGTCGAGGACCGTGTCGCCGGCCGTCTTGATCACGTCGGGCAGGGTCGCGCGCTCGACGGCGTCGAAGCCGGAGAGAACGTAGTCGGCGATCTCGCCGCGGAAGCCCGCGGGCGGGCGACCGATGCCGAGGCGCAGGCGACCGAAGTCGGGCCCGGCGACGGCCATGATCGATCGCAATCCGTTGTGCCCCGCGTGCCCGCCGCCCATCTTCAGGCGCACGTCGCCGAAGGGGAGATCGAGCTCGTCGTGGAGGACGATCACGTCCTTCGGGGGGACCTTGAAGAACGTCATCGCGGCCTGCACGCTGCGCCCCGACTCGTTCATGTACGTCATCGGCTTGAGGAAGATGAGCTGCTCGTCCAGCAGCTCGCCCTTGGCGTATTCGCCCGAGAATTTCTCTCGAAACGCGTCGGCCTTCGCGCGGCGCGCGAGCTCGTCGACGGCCATGAAGCCGACGTTGTGCCGATGCGACGCGTACTCTCTGCCCGGATTTCCGAGCCCGACCAGCAACAGCATAGAGACCTTGCGCAGAACAAAACGAAGCGGGGCGCCCCGAAGGATGCCCCGCCTCGATCACCGCGGAAAAGAAGCTTACTTCTTCTTCGCGGGCGCCGGAGCCGCGGCGGCCTTGGCCGGAGCAGCACCCTTCGCCGGGGCAGCGCCCTTGGCAGCCGCAGCCGCCGGGGCCGCAGCGCCCTTCGCGTCCTTGGCACCGGCCGCAGCGACGGCGCCAGCGGCCGCCGTACCCGGCTTCGGAGCCTCCTCGTCGCCACCCTTCTCGGGCGCGGCGACGACGACGATCGTCTGATCCTCGGGGAGGCGGATCGAGACGCCCTCGGGGAGCGTGAGCTGGTTGACCTTGAGCGTCTCGCCCATCTCGAGCTCGGTCACGTCGACCTCGAGGTACGCGGGGATGCGCTCCGGGAGGCAGCTCACGGGGAGCTTGCGGAAAATCTGCTGGAGCACGCCGCCGGTGACGATGCCCTTGGCCTTGCCGGTGGTGCGGAAGGGGACCTCGACGGCGACCGGCGCGTCGAGCTTCACCTGGATGAAGTCGGCGTGGAGGAGGGCGCGCGTGACGGGGTGGTACGAGTAGTCGCGCACCATGACGGTGAGCTTGGCGCCGCCTTCGACGGCCAGCTCGACCACGGCGTTCTGCCCGTGCTCCGACTGGAGCACCTGGAGCAGGCCCTTCGGCGAGATCGCGAGGGGGGTGGCCGCGAGCTCACGCCCGTAGGCGATCGCGGGGATCTGGCCAGCGCGGCGCAGGAGGCGGGAAGCGCCCTTGCCATTCAGGGGCCGGGGGGACGCGCTCAGCTTGACGATCTCCATCATGTCGACTTCTCGCTCTCTTCTGTGGGGGGCGGCGCTATAGCGGACCGGCAGGCGCGCCGCAAGGAAACCTGAAAACGCGGCGAACGCCGGGGTGGGGACTCACCCACCGCCGCGAAGCGCTGCCGTGACCGGACGGACGGGACTAAACGAAAAGGCTGCTCACCGAGTCCGAGTGATGGATGCGTCGGATGGCCTCGGAGAGGAGGCGAGCGACCGAGACGACCTTGAATTTGCCGGTCGCCTTGGCTTCCTCCGAGAGCGGGATCGAGTTGGTGATCACCACCTCGGAGAGCGAGCTCTCCTTGATGCGCTGGACCGCGGGTCCCGAGAGAACGGCGTGGGTGGCGCACGCGGCGACGCTCTTTGCGCCGGCCTTGAGCAGCGCGTTCGACGCGTTCACCAGCGTGCCGGCGGTGTCGATCATGTCGTCGAGGATGAGGCAGCGGCGCCCCTCGACCTCGCCGATGATGTGCATGACCTCGCTCTCGTTGGCGCGTTCGCGGCGCTTGTCGATGATCGCCAGGCTGCCGTTGAGGCGCTTGGCGTAGGCGCGGGCGCGCTCGACACCGCCGGCGTCGGGCGAGACGATCACGCAGTCGCGGCCGTAGCTCTCGCGGAGGTGCTGATCGAGCAGCGCCGGCATGGCGAAGAGGTGGTCGAACGGGATGTTGAAAAACCCTTGGATTTGCGAGGCGTGGAGGTCGAGCGCGACGATGCGGTTCACCCCGGCGGCGACGATGAGGTCGGCCACGAGCTTCGAGGTGATCGGCGTCCGCGGCGCGACCTTGCGGTCCTGGCGGGCGTAGCCGTAGTACGGGATGACGGCGGTGATCGAGCCTGCGGACGCGCGCCGGAGCGCGTCGACCATGATCAAGAGCTCCATCACGCTGTCGTTCACCGGGGAGCACGTGGGCTGCACCACGTAGGTGTCGACGCCGCGCACGTTCTCCTGGATCACGCAGAAGGTCTCGCCGTCGGAGAAGCGCGACACCTTCGACTTTCCGAGAGGAAATTCCAGCGCCTGGCAGATCTCCGTCGTCAGCGCCGGGTTCGCGTTTCCCGAGAAGATGCTCACCCTCTTGAACATGGCTCGCCTCCACCCGGGTACGTCGGGTGGCGCGGCTCTAACAGCCGTCTCGTGGGTCGTCAAGTCACGTGCGAATGCGCCCTTTTGACGTGCCCTGCCGCCCGGCTTTGACTACGGAGAGAGCGTGGAGTCTTTGCGCGCGCGCATCGTGGCGATCGGGAATTTCGACGGCGTGCATCGCGGGCACCAGGCCGTCCTCGCCGACGCGGCGCGCGACGCCCAGGCGCGCGGGCTCGTCGCCGCGGCGCTGACATTTTCTCCCCACCCGGCCGAGGCGCTCGGGCGCACCGCGCCGCCGAAGCTGACGACGCTTCCCCGCAAAATCGAGCTGTTTCGTCGCGTCGCGCCCGCGGTCGAGCCGGTGGTCGAGCGCTTCGATCGCGCCTTCTCCGAGCAGACGCCGGCCGAGTTCGCCGAGCGCGTGCTGGCGCAGCGGCTCCACGCGCGCGTGGTCGTCGTCGGTCACAATTTTCGCTTCGGTCGCGGGCGCGCGGGCGACTTTGCGATGCTGCGCCGGCTCGGCGAGTCGCTCGGCTTCGAGACGCGATCGCAGACGCTGCTCGGCGACGACAAGGGTCCGTGGTCGAGCACGCGCGTGCGCGAGGCCCTGGCGCGGGGCGCGCTCGACGAAGCGAACGCGATGCTCGGGCGCCCGCACATGCTGTCCGGCACGGTGATCCAGGGCGATCAGCGCGGTCGCACGATCGGCTTCCCGACGTGCAACCTCGGCCACGTGGAAGAGGCGCTGCCCGCCATCGGCGTCTATGCGGTGCTCGTCGATCGCGAGGACGAGGGCGGACGCGCGCGCGCGCTGGCTCGCGGCGTGGCGAACGTCGGCGTGCGGCCGACCGTGAAAGAAGGCGCGCCGGGGCCGAGCGTCGAGGTTCATCTGTTCGATGTCGACGCCGATCTCTACGGCGCGCGGCTCCGCGTTCACCTGATCGAGCGGCTGCGTCCCGAGCAGAAGTTCGCGGAGATCGACGCGCTGAAAGCACAGATCGCGCTCGACGCGCGCGACGCTCGCGCTCGCCTCGCGCCCCTCGAGGCGGAGCCTGCGGCCGAGGGCGCCTGGCATTGAGACCGTGCTTCGCGACGGGGTGATCGTCCCGCGCGTCGGCCCTTGTGGTACCGTCGCGCCATGCAGCGGATCGAGCTCGAAAAGCTTTCCCGGGAGGAGTTGATCACCCACGCTTCGCAGCTCGGCGTGCCGCGCCCGCGCGTGCTCACCCAGCCCGAGCTGATGGACGAGATCATCACCCGCACGTCGAAGAGTGAGCGCGAGAAGGCCAGGGCCCGGGGCTGGCTAGGGCGCGCTCGCGACCTGCTCGCGCAAGTCGTCGAGAAGGGACTGCACCTGCCGGAGGCCGCGCGCGTGCTGCGCTCGGGCCCCGAAGATCGCCCCTGGCCGACGCCGCCGCCGCCGCTGCCGACGGTGACGCTCGCCGAGATCTACGCCGCGCAGGGCCACCTCGAGCGCGCGATCGGCGTGCTCGATGAGGTGCTCGCGCGCGAGCCCGAGCACGCCGAGGCGCAGGGCCTCCGCGCGCGCTTCGTCGAGCAGTCGAAGGCGCGGCAGCGCCGCGGCCCCGACGTGAAGATCGAGAGCGCCCCGCCGCCGCTGACGTTCGCCGTGAGCGCGCCCGCGCCTTCGAGGCCCGATGCGCCGAAGCCGCCCGCGCCCGCGCTGCCCACGCCTGCGCCCGCGCAGCCCGAGATTCACCACCCCAAGGTGGAGACGCCCGAGCCTCCGAAGCCGGAGATCACGCCGCCCTCGACGCCGAAGCCCGAGATCGAGACGCCGACCACGTCGCGATCCGGCGCGCTGCCGGCGGCGGCGATCGCCGTCGCTAGCGTCGAGGCGGCCGTCACGGAGGAGCCCGTCGCTGCGGCGGCGAACCTCGATGAAACCCTGGAAGAAGCGGCGTTGCCGGAGCGGTACGATGTTGACGAAATCGTCGCGCTCGCCGTCGATCCCTTCACGCTCTACTTCTACTGGGAGGTCCGCGCGACGTCGCTGGCGCGCGCCCAGGCGCGGCGACCGAACGGGTGGCTCGCGGTCCGCGTCGCCGGCGTGACGGCGAGCTGGAACGGTCCGATCACGCGCGTGCGCGATCTGCGGGCCGACGCGCTCCACGGCGATCGCTTCCTGCGCGACATCGATCCGGGATCGAACATTCGCGTCAGCGTCGGCTGGCAGTCGGGCGACGAGTTCGAGCCGTTCGCGGTGGGCCTCGACGTGACGGCGCCGCACCTGCGCGCGAGCGACGCGATCGCCGGCGACGTCGATCAGTGGCGCCCCGACGCCGCGAGCACGGCCGCCGCGCTCCACGCGCCGCCCTTCCATCGCAGCCAGGTCGTCGAGGGGCGGCAGCACGACGCGAGCGGCGGCGGTGGGCATGGGAGCAGCGGCGCGAGCCCGCTCGGCCCGCGGCGACGGCCCGCTGCGGCCCCCGCCGACACCGGCGTGGCGAGCTGGGCCGACGACGCGGGCGGGCTCCTCGGCGACGGCGTCTCGCGTCGCGCCAACCTGGGCATCGAGGTCCGCGGCGGGATCTGGATGATCGCCGGCGGCGGCAGCGAGCTCGGGCGCAGCGGCGGCGCGAGCGAGCTCGGCCTGCGCTGAAGAAATAATCTCGTTCGCAGGCAACTCCTGCGCGGCTCGGGTCGATAGGCTTTTGTGGCCCCCGAGATCCTCCCCCGCTCCTCCACCGCTCACGCTTCTTCACGCTCCCGCTGCTCCGCGCTCGCGGCGGCGACGCTCGCGCTCGCGGCGGCGCTGCCCGCGTCCACGGCGCGCGGCGAGCCTCCCGCCGAGATGGAGGACGCGGCGCTCGCGCGCCTCGATCGCAGCGACGATCGGCCGATCGATCCGCTGCGCGAGGGGCTCGGGCGCTCTCCGCTGTGGCTGGCGATCGACGGGAACATGGCGCGCGATCACGAGGCGCGGCCGTCGTTCGGCGCGATGTTGCTGCTGGGGATCCCGCTCGATCGCGCGAAGAACGCGGCCACGAGGAGCGCGAGCGCGGCGACGCCGCCCGCCGCGGAGCTGAAGCCCGGCGCGCGATCGACGACGAAGCTCGATGGGCCCGCGCCGCCGCCCGATCCGCAGAAGTCGACGTCGGTGGATCCGACGCCGCCGCTGCGGATCCCGATCCGCGTGACGCCCGCCGTCGCGCGCGGCGCGGTCGACGCGGCGCTGCGCAAGGCGAAGCTCGTCGATCCCGACGCGCACGTCGACGCGATCGCCTCGCGGGCGCGCGCGGCGGCGATGCTGCCCGAGCTGCGATTACGCGCGTCCCGCACGGCGGATGAAGGACAATCGCTCTCGCCGACGTCGTACGATCCGCAGCGGACGACGACCACCGGAGGCACGAGCCTGTGGCTCGAAGCGCGCGCGACCTGGCGCCTCGATCGGCTGGTGTTCGCCGACGAAGAGGTGGCGCTGGAGCACGCCCGGGCTCAGCGCGCCGAGCAGCGACAGAAGCTGACCGAGCGCGTGCTCGCGCTGCTGTTCGCGTGGCAGCGCGCGCTCGCGCTCGAGGACGACGCGCACGGATCGCCCGAGGAGCACCTCGCCGCGTCGCTCCGGGTCCTCGAGACGGAGGCCGAGCTCGATCTCGCGACCGGCGGCTGGTTCACCGCCTGGCGCGCGCGCTTCAAATGAAGGTCTTCGAGAGGAGGACGGTGCGCTTGCCGATGCCGACGGCGCCTTCCTTGTCGGTGACCTTCACCTGCACCTCGAGCGTCTTGCCGAGGACCTGGTCGACCGTCAGCACCTGATCGAGCTGGAAACGCAGGCCATAGAGCTTGCAGTAGCCGCCCTCGTCCTGGTTGAAGGTGAAGATCACCTGGAACGGGCCGACGTCCTGGTTCAGCTCCGGGAAGTGCCCGGTCACCGCGGTGATCGAGCCCGACTGGAGCAGGCCCTTCATGCGGATCGCGATCCAGATGTGGTGTCCGCCCTGCGGCCCCGCCTCGACCTGCGCTTCGACTCCATCCATCGTCGGGAGGTAGTCGGCCTGGCCCTCACCGACGGTGACGACCGGCGGGCCCGAGCCCTCGGGCTTGCAGATGTCGTTCGAGACCTTGGACCACGTCGACGTGTACGGCGGCAGCGTCTTCGCGTCGACGGCCGACGGCGCGCACGCGCCGGCCACGCACGTCTCCGGCGCGTCGCACGTCGGCGCGCTCGATCCCGGAGCGACGACGCAGCGCGAGTCGAGCGCGACGCGAAAGAGCAGCTTCTTTCCAGCGATGATCCTGGTCGATGCGGTGCGGCTCGTTAGCCGCATCTGGACGCCGCCGACGCCGAACGCGTCGAGCTGGACGGCGATCTCGGTGCCGGCCGGGAGGTCTTCGAAGGGCAGCTCGGTCGGGAGCGACAGCGGCGACGACGCGCTGTCCGTCGTCAGATCTTCGTCCTTGATCGTCTTGCCGGCGACCGACATCACGACGTGAACGCGATTGATGTCGACGCCGACCCGCAGGTCCGACGTCACCCCCACGATCACGGTGCCATGGTTGGGATCGACTGTGCCGCCCCCACCGGTTCCACCGGTGGGATCAGGCGGGCCCCCGCTGCAGCCGGCGGCGAGGAGAAGCGCAAAGATCGAGGCAAAGAAAAGAGCAAACGCACGATGCATGGGACCTCGGAGAGAGCTAGTCGACCCCCTCGAGCGCCGCGAGGAAGGGCTCGGGTCCGACGAACTCGTTGAAGCGCTTTCGCTCCTTGCCCGTCGAGTCGTAGATGACCACCGTCGGCAGCCCAACGACCTTGTATTTGCCCTTCACCGCGTCGACTTGAGGATCCTCGTCGTTGGTGGCGTCGACCTTGACAGTGACGAAGTTCGCGAGGAGCGCCTTCTGTTGCACGCGCGGATCGCTGAACGTTTCCTTCGCGATCTCTTTGCAAGCGCCGCACCACTCGGCGGTGAAGTCGACGATCATCGGGCGCTTCTCGCTGGTCGCGAGCGTCGTCGCCTCGGGCTCGGAGTGGAGCCAGTTCAGCGATCCGCGCGGCAGATCGAAGCTGGTCCAGAGCATCGCGCCGCCGACGACCGCGAGGACGATGCCCACCGACTTGCGGACGATCACGCCGACGCCGCCGTCGTCCCAGGCGAGGTGGATCGCGCCGATCGCGACGCCGACCGCGAGCACGCCGAACGAGATCAGCATGAACGAGGCGTCGGGGCGGACGAAGCTCTTGAGGATCGGGAACGCGTTCTTGAGGAAGTAGAAGGCGACGATCAGCATCACGATGCCGAAGAACGACTTCACGCCGAGCATCCATTTGCCGCCCTTCGGAAGGCTGATCGCGAAGGTGCCGACCAGCCAGAACGGCATGCCGAGCCCGATCGAGAAGCAAGCGCCGACGATGATCGCGAGCGGGATGCTGCGCGTCTGGCTGATCCACACCAGGATGCTGGTGAGCACCGGGCCCGTGCAGGGCGCGGCGACGAGGCCGCTGACGAGGCCGAGGAGGAACGCGCCGCCGTAGCCGATGCCGCCGACCGTGGAGAAGCGCTGCATCACCGACTCGGGCAGCGTGAGATCGAAGGCCCCGAACATCGACGCGGCCATCGCCGCGAAGACGATGCAGATGCCGATGACCACGATCTTGCTGCTGAGGATCGCGCCGAAGAGGCCGCCGGTGAAGGCCGCGATCACCAGCATCGGCGTGAACAGGGCGACGATCCCCATCACGAAGCTCGTCGAGAGGAGCATCGCCTGCGCGCGCGACTTCGCTTCTCGCGCGCCGAACACGCTCACCGTGATGGCGATCATCGGGTACACGCACGGCGTGAGCGAGACGAGGAGGCCGCCGCCCAGGGCACCGAGAGCGCCGACGAGCGGGCCCTTCTTGATCGCGCGGCTGAAGATGTTCTCGTCCGCGGCGAGGGCCATCGCGGGCAGCAGCATCACCGCGAGGAAGGAGAAGGCAAAGGCCAGCGCGGCGTGCGCGCGGGGCAGGCGAGGCGCGAGGAGGTGTCTGGGCATACGTCCGTTGCTCACGAGCGGGATGGTAGCAAAGGTGAGGGCGCCGCGGAGCGTGCTCGCGATGGCGGCGATCAGCCGCCGACGCCAGTGGTCACGGCCGCCGCCCGCGGCGTTTCAGCCTTCAGTGAGGGACGAAAGGGTGCGCCGTGCAACGTCGATTTCGCCTTCGAGCGCGATCATCATCGCGGCGCGACCCCCGAGCGTCCGCGTGAGAAAGCTCTCCAGGTAGCGCCGCGAATCGGCCCAGCGGCGATCGTAAAACGCGAGCTGCCCGAGGACGAAGCGACCGTACCCCTGGCCCGCAGGCACCGCGGCGAGGCGGTCGATGAACACGCCGAGGTCTTCAACGGGCTCGCCCTTGGCGCAGCGCGCGATCGCCAGGTGACCTTGATAAAGCGGCTTGTCCGTCGTGCCCCAGCGCGAGGCGCGGGTGAGCGCGCTGATCGCGTCGTCGTAGCGATGCGCGAGGAAGAACAGGCTCCCGAGCGTCCACCAGTGGAAGGCTTTGCGGTTCGCGGGGCCGACGCGCGCGGCGAGGCGCAGGTGCCCCGCGGCGGCCTCGATGTCGCCGAGGCTCTGCTTCGCGCGCGCTGCGTCTTGATGGGCCACGTCGGGCAGCACCGCGATGCTGACGATCTGATCGGCGATCTCCGCCGCCTTGACGAAGCGTCGCTCCTCGTAGAGCGCGAGGTAGAGCTGCCGGAGCAGCATGGTCTTCGTGGTGCGATCGAGCTTGCCCGGATGGGCCAGACCGCGCCGCGCCCACAGCGCACGGGACCGCGGCGTCGTCGCCTTCATCGCGCGATCGAGCAGCTCCTCCGGCGGCAGAGGCGGCGGCAGCTTGCGCGCTCGACGCGGTGATTCGGCTGTGCGCAGCGCTCCGGCGCGCGTCGGCGCGGGCGCCGCGTCGACGTGTGCTTTGTTGACGTGACCCGCGCCAACCTGGGGGCTGGCAGCGACGACAGCGACACCCGCGCCTTTCGCCTTCCGCACGGCACCGAGAATAGCAGCACCTGTACAGGCGTCCAGAAATGTGCATTTCCGGCGACACTGACCGTTGCGCCCGCGCGGCCGGGGGACCATGGTCCGCCCCCATGCGGTCCACCTCACGGCCCGGCTCGCCCTGGTGGGGCGCGGCGGCCCTCGTCCTGCTGAGCGCGGCGCTCGCCGGCTGCGGCCACCCCGCCACGCGCGAAGAGTGCGATCAGCTCCTCGCGAAGAGCGCCGAGATCGAGCTGCGCGGCCAGAACGTGACGGATCCGGCCACGATCGCCGAGCGCACCGCCGCCGCCCGCGCCACCCCGAAAGGGGTCGACTTCGCGACCCAGTGCCTGGGCAAGCGCATCACCCAGAGCGCCCTCGACTGCGTCCGCAAGGCGACGACGGCCGACCAGTTCGATCACTGTCTCTGAACGGCGAGATGGCGATCGACCCCGAGCCCGAGCCGATCGCGGCGCCTTCGTCGGTTGAATCCCCGGGCGACGTTCCCTCCCCGAGCCGCCGCCACGAGGTGCTGGCGACCCTGGTGATCGTGGGCGCGCTCGTCGCCGCGGTCGCGGCGCGGCCCCTCGTGCGGCGAGTGGCGGCGCACCCGACCCGTGAAGAGTGCGTGACGATGCTCGATCGCTACGCCGAGGAGGAGGCTCGTGCGGCCGATCCGGCGCGCGGCGAGAAGGGCCCGAGCCTCGACGAGTCTGCGGCGCGGACCATCGCCTCGACGACGCTCGACCGCTGCACGCACGATCTCACCCGGGAAGAAGTCACCTGCGCCCTGCACTCGAACGGCGCGGACGAGCTGGAGCGCTGCATTTCGCCCTGACGGGCCCCGGGACCGCAGCCGGCGGCCCGCCGGAGAGCCCCGCCGACGCCTGGAACGGCGATCCTATGCTCGCCCTGACGGCTTTGGTGGCGGTCCGCTCCACGCATGCCGTATGGTACGGTCTCCGTGGCCAAGGCTGCGCGCGCCATGCCCTCTTCACCTGCGCCCCGGACTGGCTCGTCGTGAAAGCTCCGTCTCCGCTCCTCGGCTTCAACAACAACGTCCGCCACAAGGGACGTGTATTCCACATCCAGACCGAGGACTCGGGGGTGCGGCATCCGCACGTCATCACGCACCTCTTCGCGGACGGCGGGCGCATCCTGAAGACGACGAAGACGTCGTACACGGAGCACCTCGGCCAGCCGTCGATGGCCGACACGGTGCGCGCGATGATGCAGGAGCAGCACAAGTCGATGTTCATCGCGCTGCGCGACGGACAGTTCGACTACCTCTTCGAGGACAGCGGCGGCTCGGGGGCCACGCGGGCCGCCTCGAAGCCGGGCTCGCTCCCCGCCACGCCGGCCGCGCCCGCGCCGCCGCCGCCGGTCGTCGCCACGCCCCAGCCGATCGAAGCGCCGCCGCCGCCCGCGCCGATCGTCGTCGCGTCTCCGGTCAACGCGTTCACCTCCGCGGCCACGCAGGAGATGCCGAGCTCGTCGCCGGTCGCCCCGCCCCGCGCGGCGCCGCGACCTCGGCTCGATCTCGATCCCTCGGCCATCCACGCGCGCGAGCCCGCGGCCCAGGCGATCACGCTCGACGCCTCGGCGCTCGAGCCCGCGATCGATCTCGATCTCGACGCCCTCGAGCGCGCCGCGGCCGAAGCGCAGACGCCGTTCTTCCAGCAGATTCAGGACTTGCCGCCGCCGCCCGCTGCGGTGCTCGGCAAGCGCCCCGCGGGCTCGGGCTACTCCGTGACGCCGTCGTACGAGAGCAGCTCGTTCGTGCCGCCGCCGCCGCCCGGGCCGCAGGTCGGTCGCCTCGCGCCGCCCGCGCCGGGTCGCGTCCCCCCGCCGCCGCTCCCGCCGCAGCCTCCCAAGATCGATCCCGCCAGCAGCGGCCGCTACGCGCCCTCGCGGCCGGCGGCCATCTTTGCGACCACGCGCCCGCCCGAAGGCGCGTCGATCTTCGGCGAAGATCTCATCAGCGAAAAATCGCTCGACGAGGTCATCCTCAGCTATCTCGCCGAGGATCTCGAAGGCCCAACCGACAAGAAATAGCCTTCGCGTAGAGCCGTTTCTCGATCGGCCGCGCCGGGAGCGAGCTCGCCGCGACGCTCACGACCCGAGCTCGGGATCCGCGGCGCCGGCCTCAGCGGCTCGTTCTGATCGTCACGGCCACGCCTTGCGCAGCACGGCCGCGAGCTCCTTCAGCGCCTTCGCCATCGGCGAGCTCGGCCTCCACACGAGGGCGATCGTCCGGCTCGGCGCGGGCGCAGCGAACGGCCGGATCGCCAGCTGACCGCGCCGGTTCTCGATCGGCACCGACAGCGACGGGAGCAGCGTCACGCCCGCGCCGCTCGACACCATCGAGGCCAGCGTCGACAGGCTCGTCGCGCGGAAGCTCGCCTCGGTGGCGTGGGTGCTGGCGCAGTACGAGAGCGCCTGGCCGCGCAGGCAGTGCCCGTCGTCGAGCAAGAGCACGGTCTCACCATCGAGATCCTCCGCAGAAATCGTGCGTTTTCGCGCCAGCGCGTGCTTCTTCGGCATGGCGAGGACGAACGCGTCGTGGGCGATCACCACGTGCGAAAGCTCGCCCAGATCGGCCTCGAGCGCGAGCACCGCGGCGTCGAGCTGGCCCGACGCGAGGCTCGCCACCAGCACCTCGGTCTTCTCCTCGCGGAAGAGCATCTGGAGCTTCGGGAAGCGCGCCATCACCGCGGGCACGGCCTCGGGCAGCAGGTACGGCGCGATCGTCGGGATGATCCCGAGCCGCAGTGATCCGGCGAGAGGATCGCCGAGGCGCACCGCGGCCTCGACCAGATCGCCGGCCTCGTTCAGCACGCGGCGCGCGCGGGCCACGAGATCGGCCCCGGCCGGCGTCACCAGCACGCGCCGCCGATCGCGCTCGAAGAGCTTCACGCCCAGCGTCTCCTCGAGCTCGCGCACCTGGGCGCTGAGCGACGGCTGCGACACGTGACACTGCTCCGCCGCCTTGCGAAAGCCGAGCGTGTCGGCGATCGCCACGATGTACTGGAGCTTCTGGAGCGAGAGATCGTGGGGCGTGCTCACGGGCGTTTCCTTCCTCGGCGCTGATAGTCCCAGACTATCACCTGCATAGAAACGTTGTCTTGGAGTGATGCGGAGCGAGCCGGCATAGTCTCCTCTGTCGCGGCGGCCCGAAAGAGACCCGACGCGTAGGAGAACGGCGATGACGACCAAGCCCACGACCTCGACCCCGAGCACCCTCACCACCGAAGCGGGCGCACCCGTCCCCGAGAACCAGCACGCGCAGACCGCCGGTCCCACGGGCCCGGTGCTCCTTCAAGACTTTCACCTCCTCGAGAAGCTCGCGCGCTTCAACCGCGAGCGCATCCCGGAGCGCGTCGTCCACGCCGTCGGCGCCGGCGCCCACGGCCACTTCGTCGTCACCAACCCCGACCTCGCGAAGTACACGAAGATGAAAGTCTTCGCCGAGAAGGGCAAGAAGACCGAGGTCTTCGCCCGCTTCTCCACCGTCGCCGGCTCGCGCGGCGCGGCCGACACCGCGCGTGATCCCCGCGGCTTCGCGCTCAAGTTCTACACGGAGGACGGCAACTGGGACCTCGTCGGCAACAACACGCCGACGTTCTTCCTGCGCGACGGGATCAAGTTCCCCGACTTCATCCACTCGCAGAAATACGATCCGCACACCAACAGCCAGGAGCCCGACAACATCTGGGACTTCTTCTCGCGCTCCCCCGAGGCGACGCACCAGTTCACGATCCTCTTCGGCGATCGCGGCATCCCCGCCTCGCTCCGCCACATGGATGGCTTCGGCTCGCACACGTTCCAGTGGGTCAACGCCGCGGGCGTGCGCCACTGGGTGAAGTTCCACTTCAAGACCGATCAGGGCATCAAGAACCTCACGAGCGAGGAGGCGGCGGTGATCGGCGGCAAGGATCCGCAGCACCACATCCACGATCTCTACAAGGCGATCGAGAGCGGCAATCACCCCTCGTGGACGGCCAAGGTGCAGATCATGACCGAGGCCGAGGCGGCGACGTACCGGTGGAACCCGTTCGATCTCACCAAGGTCTGGTCGCAGAAGGACTTCCCGCTGATCGAGGTAGGCAAGCTCGTCCTCGATCGCACGCCCGATAACTTCTTCGCGGAGACCGAGCAGTCGGCGTTCGATCCGGGGCACTTCGTGCCGGGCATCGGGCCGTCGCCGGATCGCATGCTGCAAGCGCGGCTCTTCGCGTACGGTGACGCGGCCCGCTACCGCCTCGGGACGAACCACATCGAGCTGCCGATCAACACGCCGAAGGCGGTGCCCGGCGGCTCGCGCAACCACGGCCGCGACGGCACCATGCGCGGCGGCGCGAACGGCGGCGCGTCGAAGAACTACGAGCCCAACTCGTACGGCGGGCCCGTGCAGACGGGCGAGCCGCTCTACAACGGGTTCGACGTCGCCGGTCGCACCGACGCGAAGGCCGAGGCGCTTCGCAAGGACGACAACGACTTCGTGCAGGCCGGCGATCTCTATCGCCTGATGCCCGCCGACGCCAGGTCACGCTTCGTCGAGAACCTCGCGGGGAGCCTCTCGCAGGTCACGCTCGAAGAGGTGATCACCCGCTCGATCGAGCACTTCCGCAGCGCCGACGCCGATCTCGGCGCGCGCTTGACCGAGGCCGTGCGCGCGCACCGCTCGAAGCGCTGAGCTGACATTCACCTGACACCGAGGAGGATCTGATGAACGCTCACGTGACGACCGAACCCGTTGCTTCCAACGACGATGACGCTGACGTGCTCGCGCTCATTCGATCCGCCTTCCAGCACGCCCGTGCGGGCGAGACCGCCCAGCTGTCGCAGCTCGTGGACGCCGGCGTGCCCGTCGACATCCAGAACGAGAAGGGCGACACGCTGCTGATGCTCTCCGCCTATCACGGCCACAGCGACGCGGTGCGCGCCCTGATCGCGCGGGGAGCGTCGGTCGATCGCCCCAACGATCGCCGGCAGACGCCGCTCGCCGGGGCGGCCTTCAAGGGCGACGTCGCGATGGTGACGCTGCTCCTCGACAGCGGCGCCGCGGTCGACGGCCACGGCGGCGACGGCAAGACGGCGCTGATGTTCGCGGCGATGTTCGACCACGTCGCGGTGATCGAGATCCTGCTCGCGCGCGGCGCGGCGATCGACGCTGCCGACGGCGCGGGCATCACGGCCCTCAGCCTCGCGCGAGGCATGGGCGCGCAGCGAGCCGCCGCGCGCCTCGCAGCCTGACCTTCAGTTGATGGAAGAGGTGGTCGTCGTCGGGGCGGGAGTCGACTCGCCCTTGGGCTTCTCGCTGCCCTTGGCGCGCTCCTTCTGACGCTCCAGGGCGGCGCGGACGAAGCGGGCGAAGAGCGGATGGGGCGCGTACGGGCGGCTCTTGAACTCGGGGTGGAACTGGCAGCCCACGAAGTACGGGTGCTCGCGCAGCTCGACCATCTCGACGAGGCGCAGATCGGGCGACGTACCCGAGAGCACGAGGCCGCGCTGCACCATCTGCTCGCGGTACTTGTTCGAGACCTCGTAGCGGTGGCGGTGGCGCTCGCTGATCGTCGTCGAGCCGTAGGCCTCGGCGGCGATCGAGCCCTTGTCGAGCACGCACGGGTACGCGCCGAGGCGCATCGTCCCGCCCTTCTCGAGCACGCCCTTCTGATCGGGCATAAGATCGATGACCGGGAACGGCGCGTTGCGATCGAACTCGACCGAGTTGGCGCCGGCCATCCCGCAGATGTGCCGCGCGAACTCCACCACCGCGAGCTGCATGCCGAGGCAGATACCGAAGAAGGGCACCTTGGTCTCGCGCGCGAAGCGGATCGCCTGGATTTTCCCTTCGGTTCCGCGATCGCCGAAGCCGCCGGGGACGAGGATGGCGTCGAGCCCGGCGAGCAGCGCCTCGGCCCCGCGCTCCTCGATCTGCTCGGAGTCGATGTACTCGAGATCGACCTTCACGTCGTTCTGGAGGCCGCCGTGGATCAGCGCCTCGTGCAGCGATTTGTACGAGTCGCGGAGGTGCACGTACTTGCCGACGACGCCGATCTTGACCGAGCCGCGCGTGGGCTTGGTGAAGCGCTCGACGATGCGGTGCCACGGCGTGAGATCCGGCTGGCGCGCCCAGATGCCGAGCAGCTCCGTCACCTTCTCGTCGATGCCTTCGCCGTGGAGCGTGATCGGCAGCTCGTAGAGGCAGCTCACGTCGACGCAGGCGATCACGCACTCGACCGCGACGTTGGAGAAGAGCGAGATCTTCTCCTTCATGGCGCGCGAGAGCGGGCGATCGCAGCGACAGAGCAGGATGTCGGGCTGGATGCCGATCTCGCGCATCTCCTTCACCGCGTGCTGCGTCGGCTTGGTCTTGAGCTCGCCCGCGCTGGCGATGAAGGGGACGAGCGTGACGTGGACGCTGATCGCGCCCTTCGCGCCCGACTCGACCTTGAGCTGGCGGATGGCCTCGAGGAACGGGAGCGACTCGATGTCACCGACGGTGCCGCCGATCTCGACGATGGCGATGTCGGCGCCTTCGGCCGCCGAGCGGATGCGCAGCTTGATCTCGTCGGTCACGTGCGGGATGACCTGGACCGTGGCCCCGAGGTACTCGCCGCGGCGCTCTTTCGAGATGACGGCCTCGTAGATCCGGCCCGTCGTCATGTTGTTCTGGCGCGACATGCGCGCCGTCGTGAAGCGCTCGTAGTGGCCGAGATCGAGGTCGGTCTCGGCGCCGTCGTCGGTGACGTAGACCTCGCCGTGCTGGTACGGCGACATCGTCCCGGGATCGACGTTGATGTACGGGTCGAGCTTGATGTGCGTGACCTTGAGGCCGCGCGCTTCCATCAGAGCGCCGATCGACGCTGCGCCGAGGCCTTTGCCGATCGACGAGACGACGCCGCCCGTGACGAAGACGAACTTGGTCCGCTTGCTCATGACCCACGCTCCGCGATTGGTTGGCGCGCAGGACGCGCACAACGTGGAAACTGGAACGTCCGCGTCTTCTCGGAATCGAAGAAGAGCACGGACGTGGGGCCGACCGCTGCCGCGCGAGTCCGACCTGGAACTTGGCGCATTCTAGGCGGACATGGAGACGCGTCAACGCACAACCGGCCCATCGCTCGTACGTTTGCAGAACTGAAAGCGCTCCCACGCGAGATCCTGCCGAGTCCGAAGTGCGCGGCTTCATCAACGCAAAGTCTTCGCTCGGCGTCACCGCGCTTGATCAGCCTCCGGCGCGGCAGCGCGCGTCGTTCGGCAGCACGTGAACGCCTCGGTTCGACGGCACGATGGCGTTCCATCGCGCCGTGTTCGCCGGATCGCCGGTGAAGAAATCGATGCGACGACCGACGACCTTGAGGCCGCGATCCTCGGCGAGGAAGCAGCCGTTGTGCTTGGTCCCGTCGGGGCGCGGCACGCCGACGAGCTCGGGCACGAAGATCCGCGTGCCGAGCGGGATCACCGTGGAGTCGACGGCGACCGTGTAAAACGGGGTGATCGGCTGCCCCGTGGCGCCGCGTCCGCTCGGGAAGCGCTTCTGATCGAGGCGCTCGTAGCAGAGCTTCTGCCCTGTCCGAGGGCAGATGGATGCGCAGCCGCAGTCGCGCTTGGCGAAGCTCACCGTGGCGCCGTCCTCGAGCTTGCCGCTCCCCTGCACGCAGACGCGATCGTGAAAGTCGGTGGTCACCTTCGCGATCGGCGCGCACGAGGCGTCGTAGATCGTCGCGTCCTTGGGGCCGGCGCTCTCGCTCGGAAAATCGTAGTACGTGTTGCGAAAGAGCTCGCTCTGCGCGGTGCCGGCGAGGATCGCGCGCGGCACGCCGTCGCCGAGATCGCGCACCGAGACGGGATCGTCGTCGGCGTCGTCACCGATGATCGCGCGGTCGGGGATCTGGACGCGATCCTCGAGCGACGGGCGCGTCGCGGACTCGGCGTCGAGGCTTTTCCAGTCGCCCGCGGCCGAGGGCGGGCCCTCGTCGGGGAGCTCGTTCACCCATTTTTGCCCGCTCGACGCGGCGCACCCCGCGACGAAGAGCGTCAACCCCACCAGCGCCGCGCCATCGATCCGCATCGCTGCGAGGATAACCGAAGCGACGGCCAGGTCCTAAAAGGCGCCGCGATGCTTGATCAGCTCCTGCACGACGACGGCAGATACGTCGACGCGGCCCCACATCGCGCTCGGCTGAGGCGTCTTCCCGATCGCGACCACCACCGGGGCCGCGTCGGGCGGGGCCGATTTGCCGGCGCGCACCGCGAGGATCCGCAGTGGATCGATCACCAGCGCGAACGACGCGTCGGCGCCGAGGGGCGCGAGCGCGGCCTTGATCGCGGCGTTGGAGCCGAGGCTTCCGTCGCCCGGGGCCTTCACCAGCGAGCGCAGCGTCTCCTTCGGATCGTAGCCGGCGGCGCCGAACAGGGCGTCTTTCGTCACCAGGTAGAGCAGATCGATCGTCGTCGGCGTCCCGTCGACCGACGGCGCCGCGCCCCTGGATCTGGCCTTTTCGTCGAGCAAAAGCTTCGGATCCTTCGCGCCGCTCTTCACGTCCTTGGCCTGCACGCGCTCGAAGCGGACGCGCTGAACGTCGCCGGCGAGGTTCTCGATCACCGTCTTGCCGGTGGTGATGTCGAGCGCCGACTCCCTGAGCTGGGCCTTCACGCTGGCGAGCTTGCCGAGCGCGAGGAGCTGCTTCAGCGCCGTGGTCATCTTCTCGGAGTCGACGAGCGGAGCGCGCACCATGGCGTTGGGGCCGATGGCTTCGAGGCTCATCCCGAGGGCCACCCAGTCGCCGCGGGCGCTGTCCTCGGCGCGCAACGCCGCGAGGATCGCCTCCTTGTCTTCGGGCTTGGCGTCGGGGCCGAGGCGCGCCGCGAGCGCGTCGGCGTGCCTGGGGATCGAGGCCGCGCGCACCGCCGCGGGCTCGCGCCACAGCATGCCCATCAGCGCGCTGCCCGGCAGATCGAGGATCGGCGCGACGTCGCCCACGGCCATCTCTTCGAGGGCCTTCGTCGCCGCGCCGCCGCCCGGCTTCGGCGTCATCGTGAAGCGGGCGTGCACCGTGTCGGGATCGAGATCGAGCGTGAGCCGCGCCCGGCTGCTGTCGGCCAGCACGCCGAGGAGCATGTCGACCGTGCCCGACACCGGCAGCAGCACCGGCGCGCCGAGCTTGTCGAGGGTCGACCGCGTGTTCGTCCACGAGCGCTGCGCCTCGGTCAGCACCGGGCCCGTGAGCGCGGCTTCGGGCACCTCGAGCGTGACGTCTTCCTTGGGCACGGGGCGCGAGGGCAGCGTCCGCACGACGTACGGCCCGACGGCCGCGAGATCCACGGTGTTGAGCGCGATCAGCAGGTAGTTGCCGAGCACGCCCATCGCCACCTGCGGCACCGCGCCGGGGGTGTCGGACTTCGTCGTCAACACTGTGATCCGCGAGGCCTCGTCGAGCTTCGCCGTGAAGCGCGCGTCGGGCCCCTTGCTCACCTGATCGATGAACCGCCCGCCCGCCTTCACGTGGATGGCGATCGCAGCCTGCGCCGGTGACGCGCCCTTCTTGAGCGACGCGCCGAGGACCGGGACGGCCCCGTCGATCTCCGCGGCGACGGCGACAGGCAGCTTGAGCAGCGTCGCCGCGAGCGCCCCGAAGCTCTGCGGCAGGAACGCCGAGGGGCCGCCGACGAGCGCGCGCGCCTTCGTCCACAGGGCCTCGGGCGCGGGCACGAAGAGATCGGCCAGGTGCCCCTCCGGCGCGGGGATCGCCGAGAGATCTTCGGCCGCGGCCGCGACCTCGGTCGAGGCCTTCGGGGCGCACCCGCCGAGCCCCACCGTCCCCCCGAGGAGCAGGGGGACGACGACGAGGCCAAGGGCCGCACGCAGGAAGCGGGAACGCAGGGGTTTGCTCATCGTGGAGCGAACCGTAGTACGTCGGGACGTGGGTTCAAAGGGGCGAGTCATCGCCCGCTCCGGGGGCGATCAGGGAAAGAACACCTTGCCGCAACAGCCCTTGACGATATCGCACGATAGCCCGTTTCCCTGGGGCTGAGTGCACTTGTTGATGGGCATACCGTTCTTGATGCAGACGCAGAAGTCCATGGCATTGCCAGGCTGACACTGCACCTCCAGCTTGGAGCCGTTGCAGTCGGCCGAGCAATCGCAGTTGCCGTTGGGCCCGCCGCCGCAGGCCGTGGGGCCGCAGGTGACCGGCGTCATGCAGGCTTGGTAGGCCTGGACCTGCGGCTGGCACACCACCGGGGCGGCGCAGAGCGTGTCGGAGCTCGTGAGGATGCACTGGAGCAGGGCGTCGAGCTGCGGCTCGCACATCCCGGCGGACGAAACCGCTTCGATGCAGCTCATCACGCACTGAGGGCCACCCTGGTTGCAGCCCTTCGACATCTGGTCGGCGCAGACCTGCTCGCACAGGCTCATTCCCCCGCTGCTCGACGAGACGACGCCGACAGGGCTCACGTCGCCGGTGGAGGCGACGAAGCCGCCGTTGCCAGTGTCGGTCGTGCTCGAGGTCGAGGTCGTGCTCACGCCGCCCGCGCCGCCGGCCCCGGTCGCGCCGGTGGAATCGACCACGACTTTGCCGCCGCAAGCACCGACGAAGAGAAGCAACGAGCCCATGAACCCAGTGACGAGGTGACGCATCCGAAGAGCCTACCCGTGGCTCGGGCCGAACGCGAGATGCTCGCGGCACGGGTCGTGCTCAGCGACCCTGCGACCACGGCGACGACGTTAATTTCTGCACGACGGGGACTGCACCGATGGATCTCACCCTCCGCTTCCGCCACGCGATGCTCCGACGCTTGATGAACGCAGCGGGCGTGGTCGCCCTCGCGGCCCCCGCGCTCCACGGCGCAGCGTGCGGCGGCGTGGTCGTCGTCGAGGGGGACAACGGAACCGGCGGCGCAGGTGGCAATGCTGACAGCACGTCGATCGGCACGTCGTTCCCCGTCGGCTCGGGCACCAACAGCAGTGGTTCGGGGTGCACCCTCACCGGCAGCGCGGCGAGCGGCGGTCAGGCGCAGGCCACCGAGTGTATCCCGCCCATCAATGGCACCTGCCCGACGCAGTACAACGCGACGATGTACATCGTCCCCAGCGTGGCCTGTAGCTACGTCGTGTCGGTCGACTGCGGCCCTGTCCCGCAGGGCGGGAGCTGCTGTTACATGGTGACGGAAGAGGGCGGGGGCTGCCCCGGGAGGCCGTTCATCGTCGATGATACGGCGCGCTCGGCCGAGGCGGTCCACGCCGAGTGTGGCTGGTCGCTCGGCGTGCTCGCGCCCGACACGCGCGGCCTCGACGCCGACGTGCGCCGCGCCCTCGCCGCCGCGTGGACGGGCGACGCGCTGCTCGAGCACGCCTCGATCGCCGCGTTCTCGCGCTTCTCTCTCGAGCTCATGGCCATGGGCGCCCCGGCTGATCTCGTCGCCGCCGCGCACCAGGCCGCCCTCGACGAGGTGCGCCACGCGCGCATCTGCTTCGCCCTCGCGCAAGGTTACGCGGGCGCGCCGATCGGCCCCGCCGCGTTCCCGTTCGCGGGATCGATCGCGCTCAGCGCCGACCTCGCGTCGTTCGCCGCAGCGACAGCGCGCGAGGGCTGCATCGGCGAGACGCTCTCGGCGATCATCGCGGCCGAGCAGCTCGCCCGCGCGACGGATCCCGCGGTTCGCCGCGCCCTCTCGGCCATCGCCGAGGACGAGTCACGTCATGCCGAGCTCGCGTGGCGCACGGTCGCCTGGGCGATCGAGCGCGGCGGTGAGCCGGTGCGCGCCGCCGTCGCCGCGGTGATCGCCGGCGCTGCGCGCTACGTGCCCAGCGTCGTAGTCGACACGGCGATCCCCCCGGGGATCCTCGGCTCGCACGGCCGACTCGACGCCGCCTCTGCGCGCGACGCGATGGCGCGCGCCCTCGACGAGGTCGTTCGCCCGTGCTTCGCCTCGCTGCTCCAGGTCGCGCCGCGCGCCGTCGTCGTTGCTTCCGCGGCCGCATGACGGTAGCGCCGCGGGGTGCCCTTCGAGCTCCTGATCGCGCAGCTCCTCGGCGGCGCCCCGCTTCCCGCCGCGCCACCTATACCGGCTCCCTCTTCGAGCCTGAGCTGCCCCGCCGACATGCGCCCGGTCGAGGGCCTTCATTACGAGTTCATCCAGCGACTCTGCACCTCGTTTCACTCCGATCATTGCTTTGCGTTCCTGCCCGGCGTCCTCGCGGTGGAGCCGCGCGCGACGCCGATCCACACCTGCATGGATACCTACGAGTGGCCCAACCACGCCGGCGTCGTCCCCGCCGTGATGGACCGCTTCGTCGACGCCGAGGCCAAGTGCGCTGGTGTCGGCAAGCGCCTCTGCTCCGAGTTCGAGTGGGAGCAGGCCTGTGAAGGCCCCGAGACGCTCCCGTGGTCGTACGGCCAGCGGCAGATCGTCGGCGCCTGCAACAGCGACAAAGTCTATCGCCCGGTGAGCGAGGCCAAGCTGGCCTCGAACGATCCCGGCGTCTGGCAGGCCGAGACGAAGCGAGCCTGGCAGGGCGAGCCGGCCGGCGCGTACCCGGCCTGCATCAGCGCCTACGGCGTCCACGATCTGATCGGCAACGTGGAAGAGTGGGTGACGACGTCACGCCCCGAGTGGCCCTTTCGCTCCGGCCTCAAGGGCGGCTACTGGTCCAAGCCCTGGACGGGTTGCCGGGGCACCAACGAGCGGCACGGCCCGCAGTTCCGCTTCTACGAGGTGGGTTTCCGCTGCTGCAAGGATCCGGGCGGCGGCGGATAGGCTCCGGCGATCACCCGCCGACGGTGGTGCTCGCCGTGATGGTCGCGTCGCCCGTGGCGGCCTGGCCGCTGCCGGGCGCGCCCTCGACGCCCTTGGCGTGCTCGGGCAACGGGGGCAGCTCGCCCGAGTCGTAGCCGGGGGCCACCCAGAACACCTCGGGGGCCGGGCGATAGCCGCTGTAATACTTGCGCTCCATCGTGCGACCGTCGTTGTAGGTGACCTTCACCATCGAGAAGACATCGTAGCCGGGGATGCCCTTCTGGTGGCGGATCCGCGTCCCGGGGGCGAGGTTCTCTTTCACCGTCACCCGGCGCACGAAGTCCTCGGTCTGGCCGATACCGTAGGTGTAATCGACCTTGGCCACCGGATCGCCGCCGAGGATCTCGATCCGCAGCGCCGTGGGGCGCGGGAAATAGGCGTGGATCATGATCGAGTAGGGCAAGCTGTTCTTGAACTTGAGGTCGGCGAGCGGGTAGCTCACCGTCGCGTCGAGCCCCATCTTGGTGTAGCTCGAAGGCCGCGAGTGGGCCTGACGCTCGGTGATGTCGAGCGCCGCGAACAGGGCCGCCGCGTGGAGCGTGCTCGACGACTGGCACGTTCCGCCGCCATACCCATTCTGCAGCTCGTCGCCCTGGATCTCCGGGGCGAGCGCGAAGCCACGCTCCTTCGTGCGCGGGCCGACCTTGTCGTTGAACGAGAAGCTCTCGCCGGGGGCGAGCACCGTGCCGTCGAAGTGCGATACCGCCGTGGCGATGTTGATGGCCCGGTTGGCGCCGACGCCCCAGGTCACGAACGTGGTCTCGTAGGCCGAGACGACCTTCTCGATGTCGACGCGCGAGACGTCGTCGACGCTGACCTTGGCCGCGACGCGGTGGACGATGAGCGAGACCAGCTCGTCGTCGTCGTGCGCGGCGTTCTTCATCTGCGCGAGCGAGGCGTCGACGTCGAGCGACTGGCCGTCGATCTCCTTGATCTTGAGGTGCTTGACGAGATCGAGCCTGGCGTCGACCGGCGCGCGCTCGAGGCTCGCGGCGAACGTGGCGAGCAGCGCCTTCGCCTTGGTCTCGTCGACGGTCCACACGAGCGGCAGCTCGACGAGGCCCTTGCGCGCGCGCTCCGACGCGCGCACTCGGCTCGAAAACGAGCCCTGGTGGCCCACCGCTTCCATCGCCGCGAGCGTGGCCGAGACGTCGAGCGTGACGCCCGCGTCGGCGAGCGTGGCCTCGAAGACGTGATCCTCGTGGTGAAAGCGCACCGTGCGCGCGCGGGCCGCGTCGCGCCGCGCCGCGAGCCAGGCGCCCGTGCCGCGATCGGGCGCGCGAGCGTCGCCGACGTAGATGCCGCGGACGATCGGCGACTGCGGGAGGTAGCGATGCGCGCCGAGACCGCCGCCGATGCCGACGAGCGCGCCGAGGCCGAGGACTGTCAGGATTCGAGAAGATCGCACGGGTTTCATGAGCGTACCCGGGACAACGCGCCGCCGGAAGTTTCTCGTCCTTCCAGGGACTCCGCGACCTACCTCACCAGAGGGCGACGAGGTGGTTTCCCCAGGGGACGACCAGCGCGCCGCCTCCGGCTGCGAGCGCGCTCCGAGGAGAATCGTTGTCGCCGAGGAAGCCGACAGACGGCCCGAGATTGAGGTCTTGTGACCATACCGGCGTTCCCGACTGCTCGTCGATGGCGGCCAGGGTGCCCGAGGTGCCCGCGAGATAGACACGCCCGTTGACGACGATGGGTGTCGTCGCGATCGTGTCGCCGGTCGCGAGCTTCCAGATCGAGGTCATCGAAGGGATGCTCCTGGCCTCCAGCGTGCTGCCGGAGGCAAAGAAGCCACGACCGGCGTGGAATGCCACGGTCGCGTCCTTGTCGAACGTGCCCACCGTCTCCCCGGTCATCGCGTCGAACACGAGGGCGTCGGAGGCCGGACCTTCGTTGATGTAGAGCCGGTCATCAAAGACGATACCGTTATTACCATCGACGCTCACATACGACTGATCAGCGATCCAGAACGGGCTCCCGTTGGTGGTGTCCTCACCGCGAACATATCCATACGAGCACGCGAAGTACGCGCCCTTGGAGGATACCGCAGGTGGATTCCAGGCGTCGGGGGTGGGTGCGACGTACGTCCGGACCAGGGCGCCGTCGGCTTCACTCACGGTGAACATCGCGTCTGCGCCGGGCCCACCCGTGATGAACACCGCACCGCCCAGGGCGACCGGCGCCGAGGTGAACGCGCCCATGTTGGACTTGAGGACCGTGCTCCAGAGCATTTCCCCCGTCGAGGCCTTGTAGCCCCGGAGCTCACCGTTGAAGTTGATCGTGAAGACCCTGCCGTTCTCGTAGGCCGCGTAGCTCGCCGCGTGTTTGCCATCGAGCTCGATCGGGCCCCAGTCGGTCGCGCCGGTCTTGAGATCGAAGGCATAGAGCTTGGCGGAGACTTTCGGTGAGCCGACCGTGACGAAGACTCGTCCGCTCGCGATCAGTGGATAAGAGACGTGGGCGCCGAGGTCGAGCGTCCATCGAGTGGTGAGCGGCGGGAGGAGGGTGTCGGTTTCCAGAGCGCCGGTATGGCCGGGCGTGATCTGGTAGGTGACGGCCTCGTCTGGGGCGGGGGGTTCGCCCGTGCCGGTGCTCGCGGTGCTTGTGTCGGGGGAGCCGCCGGGACCCGCGGTGCTGGCGGCGACAACCGTGCTGCCGACGCCGGCTCCACCGGAACCGGTAGAGCCGGTCGCGGATACGGAATCACTGGAATTGTCCTCCCGTACAACCACAGAGGAGCATGCTGCAGACAGAATTCCAGCTAAACCGCCGACGAGGAGAGTGTCTATACTTGTGTTGCGTATCATGGGGAATTCTTGGCTTCAAGAATAGGAGGACGGAACGTCTGCTTTCGTTTACTGAGAGTGGGTCACATCAATGCTTGCCCATCGAGCCAGCTGCGTTCCCTTTTGGGTGTAGATCGTTCGTAATGGCAATGGTTACGAGCACTTGAGCCGCTTTTGAGGCAGACAAGTCGGGTCCTCGTGGTTAGGTATCGGGTGTCTAGACTGATAGCCGCCAAAAGAACCCGATGAACACAGCCTACCAGCAATTCGAGCAAGATAGCCCGTCTTTTGATCGCGCCGACGAGAAGTTCGTGTCCCTCGGGCGACACCTGCGATCGAGCGATGCCCTCAA
>JANYGI010000222.1 GCA_025362495.1 Byssovorax sp.
CTCGCCCTCGACGCCGCGACGAACGATCCCCGGCTTCTCCCTCTTGGCTTCCCGCTCCGCGGCGACGTGCGCGGGATCCTGCTGATCGGCACCGACGTCGCCGGCGTCGTCACCCTGACGACCGTTCGCCGCGCCGACTTCATCGCGCACGTTCGAGGCCGCGGCGCTGAGGGCCTCGAGCTCGCGCGCGCCGTCGACGTGCCCCTTGGATCGAGCGAGCTTCGCGTGATCGCGACGGACGCGGACGGCTGCTACCAGGCCGCGACGGTCACGTGGCCGACGTCGCCCGGGGGCGACGCGTGACGACGGCCGCGCCCACGGAGCTCGAGGCCGAGATCGATCGCGCGCGCGTCGCCCTCACCGCGATGTCCCTGCGAACCGTGCAACGTGCTCGGCGACGGCGGCCGGAGCTCCCGCCGTTCCGCTCGAGCGCTCTCGCGCTGCTCGAGGATGCGCGAACCGCCGTTCTCGAAGGCGATGACGACCGCGGAGCCAACGCCGCGAACGATGCCGCGATCGCCCTGTGGAGCCGCTCGGAATGACCGCTCTCGAAGATGTGGCGGCCCGGGCGCCCGATAGTGAAATCAGCGAGATCCCCGGCCTCGACGCCGCCCGCGCCCGCTACCTGCACCGGCTCGTCGACGACGCGGCCCGCACCGGCTCGCTCTCGCCCGCGTGGCACACGCTGATCGGCGCCGCGCTCGCGCCCAACCCGGCCGGCGATCGCGCTCGCCTCGCCGCGGTCTCCACCGCGATCGAGGCCGTGCGCCGGGCAATGCCTCCCGCCGCGTTGACGCTCCCGGCCGATGCGTTCGATCGCCTCGCGACCATCGGCGGCCCGGGAGAAACCCGCTCGCCGGCCGAAGTGCTCGCAGCCATCGAGCACGAGCTCGACGCGATCGAGGCGGCGCTCGCGCCTGGAGTTCGTGACGCCGCGGCCGCGGAATCGTGGGAGCAGATCGGCCGGCACATCGAAGCGCTGCGCGGCGGCGACCTCGATCGGCGCGCCCCGTTGCATCGCGAGATCGACCGCTCGAGGACGATCCTTGGCGTCCCGCCGCCGCGGAAGCGGTTCGGCTTCGCGGATGCGCTGGTCGATCGCCCGCCGCCGCCCTCGGTCTGTCCGAAGCTCGAATGGGAAGTCGGCCGCGTGCCGATGATCGTCGGCGCTCCCGGCGCGGGGAAGACGATGATCATGCAGGCCGCGATCCTCGACATGATCGTCGGCCGCCCGCTCTGGGGCTGCCCTGACTTCCGCGTGCCGCGCTGCTGCCGCGTTCTCTTCGTCGACCTCGACCAGGGCGCGAACAAGACGCTTCGCCGCTTCAAGCGCTTGCTGTGCGGGATGGGCGTCACCGCGGACGATCCCGAGGAAGCTCGGCGCCAGCTCGCCGCGGTCTGTCGCCTCGAGGCCGAGGATCTCGGGACGTTCGACGTCGACGAAGGCGAGGGGCTGCGTCTTGGTTCGCTCGAGGCCGAGGAGCTCGCCCGCTGGCGTGCCGCGTGGATCGCGGCCGTGGCCGGCTACGACGTCGCTCCGGTCGACTCGCTCCGCCGCCTCGCGCCCTTCCTCGATGAGAACGATTCGCGCTTCTCGGTCGTGCCCGACGTGCTGCGCATGGTGAGCGAGGCGACGGGGTGCGTGATCCTGCTGTTGCACCACGCATCGAACAAGGGGCGGCCCGATCGCAAACCTGGCGGCGCTCCGTCGGTCGCCGGCACGCGCGGCTCGAGCGCGATCGACGGAGCCGCCGGGACGCAGCTCGTGATCGAAGAAGACGACACCGGCCGACGGGTGACGCAGACGCGCGCCGGCGAGGCCGTGAAGCTCACACCGTTTTACCTCGCCTTCGAGGATGGCCCCGCGACCAGCGACGCGCCGCGAGGGCTCCGCGTCGTCTACAAGACGGACGAACAGATCAACATCCCGCTCAAGAGCGCCAAGTCGGCGAAGATCCGCGCCCTCGCTGACAAGTGCTTCGAGTACGTGCGCAAGGTCAACGCGACCGAGAGCCGCGGCGTGTCCGGCAAGAAGGCGATCGTGACCAGCGTCGACGGCCGCGACGGCGATCTCTACGCGGCCGTTCAACTGCTGATCGACGAGAAGCGCCTCGACGAACGCCCGGCGGCGAGCGCAGGCGGAAAGAAGTACTTTGGGTTCTGGGCCGTCGAGACGCCGCGCCGCGCCGCGCCGGCGTCCGCGAACGAGAGCGACGACGCATGACCACGCGCCCGCGAAGCAAGGCCGCCGCGCCCGCTTCGCCGAAGCGCTCGCCGATGCTGGGGTGAGCACCTCGGAGCGGCCCCCTCGCCACGCCGGCACCTGCGCCCCCGACGGCACCCGGTTTCCAGGTGCCCGACCGGTGCCCGCGAGCACGGTGCCGGGCACCTGCGGATCGCCCTGACGGGCCCGCCTCGCCACGGGCCCGCCTCGCCCGGCCCTCGCCACCGGATCCCCCTCCTCGACGCCAGGGCGGCCCGGATGCGCCCCGCCGGAGGCCGATCGCTCACGGTGCCCCCGCCTCTTCTTTCTGCTCCCCCACCGATCCACCGGACGGCAGGTGCCTGGGTGCCGCCCTCTACGAGGGGCGGGCACCTGGGCACCCTTGCCCGTTGAAGGGTGCCGGGCACCTGTGGGCACCCGCCGGCACCTGGGCACCTGTGGGCACCTGGAAGCGCTCCAGCGTGCCCGAGAAGAGCGCGACGGGTTCGGAGGCCGAGAGCATCGAGGGGCGAGATCACGCGAGGCCTGGCGCGCTTGGAAGAGCAGCGCCGCGCGCTCCCGCCAGCGCCCTCGACGTGGACCTCGAGCAGCTCGACGCGAGGGGCGTTCAACCTCGCCGAAGCCACCCGGGCGAGGCGGTTTTTTTATTTTGGCGGGGGTGCGTTCCGGAGCGCCCCGTTCCGTGGCAAGTGCGGACACGGCGCGATGTCCGCGGACAGGGAGACGCCGCGCCGCTGGTAACTGGACGTCGCCGCGACACCAAGCCGGCGAACCGCCGAGGGTCGCGCCGCTCGGCTCCGGCCTTCGACGTCGACGCGAACCTCGCCCGCCGATCCAGCTCCGCGCGAGGTGATGATCGCCGAGGAGCTGCTCGAGCGGCGCGCCCTCGTTCGTGCCCATCACGATCGCGCGCCTCGACGTCGACCTCGAGCCCGAGCCGCCGACCAGGGTGAGGAGCTGCTCGAGCATCGGGTGATTGCGCCGAGCTCGTCGGCCGCGCCGTCACGCGCGAGGACCACGGAGCCGAGATCGCGCCCGTCGACGTGCGGATCGAGGCCGGCGTCGAGGGGCGACGCGCGGCGCCTGCCATAGAAGATTGATCTTGTGCAAGCCTGAAAATTAGTTCAGTGATCGATTCCTATGGCTCGGATCCCTCGCCCGCCTCGCAAGGCCTACACGGAGCAGCTCGCGTTCTTCGTCGAGCCGACGACGTTCACCCGGCTCGAGGCGTTTCGGCGTCGCGGTCTTCCGCCGGACGCGCCGGGACCCGACCGATCGAGCACCCTCCGGTACATCCTCGACAAGGGGCTCGCCGCCATCGAGGGCGAGAGCGCCTCGGGTCCGGTGTCGACTTGAACGGCGCCGCGTCGCCTCCCGCCTCCGGGCCTCGCGCCTCGACGGTACCCACCGTCGCCGGGCACATCGAGGTCGCCAAGCTCGCGCAGCTCGGGCGCGCCGTGCTGACCGCGACCGGGAAGGCGGATCCCGCCGCTGCGCTCGCCGAGGTGCACTCGCTCGTCGCCGGCAAGGCCTCCGCTCCCGCCGCGCCGCGCCCCGCCGTCGTCGCCTCCCGCCCGGCTCCGCCCGCCGCGCCGCGCCCCGCGTCGACGGCGCTTTCCCCGCGAGACGTGCGGCGAGCGCTCGCCGCTGGCGTCGATCCCGACGAGCTCGCCGCCGTCCTGCAACAGCAACAGCGCCGCCGCGCGTGACACCGACCCCTCGAAAGGACCACCCGACCGTGAAGCCCACCGCCACCACGAACCCGCAGATCCCCGCCCTCGACGCCAAGATCGACGCCGCGCGCGCCGAGCTCACGCGCGAGGACACCCGCGTCGCGACCGCCGCCTCGACGCGCGAGTCGACCGCCGCCTCGACGCGCGCGGCCGCCAGCGCCTACGCCGAGGCGCCCTCGCCGGAGCTGCTCGCGGCGCACCGGACCGCGAAGGAAGCGGCGCGCGCCGCCGGCGTCGCGCACGACGAAGCGACGACGAAGCGCGACCGCGTCGCCGAGCAGCTCGAGCAGCTCGAGCAGCTGCGCCAGGGCATCGTCGCCGCCGAGGCCGCCGAGGCCGCCCGCCAGAAGGCCGCCGAGGTTGCCGCGGCGACGCGTGCCCAGCGCCTCCACGCGACGGCCGCGGACCGCGCGCACCTCGAGCAGCTCGCCGCCGGGCTCGGTCGCGAAGCGTTCATCGCCAAGATCTCGCCGGCGATCTCGAAGATCGTCCGGGCTCGCCTCGACCTCGACGACGCGATCGCCGAGATCCGCGCCGCGCGTGACGCGCAGCCGGAGCGCTACGCCGAGGCCCTCGCGCTTCACGCCGAGATCGGTGAGCCCGCGCCGCCCGCGCCGCCCGCGCCCGTCGGCGATCCCGCCGAGCGGATCGCGTACGTGCTCGTCTCGCAGGCCCTCGGCGAAGCGTACGCCGGCGAGGCGGCCGAGAACCTCGCGGACTGGATCGAGGTGCGCAGCTTCCCGCTCGAGGCCGACCGCGCGCGCTGGGCGATCGGGCGCCTGGGCTTCGACGGTGGCGCGATCCGTCGACACACGGACCCGGTGAGGGCGCTCGATCTAATCCTTGTGCACGGGGCCGATCTCGGCCGCGAAGCCGAGGGCAAGGCCCAGATCGCCGAGGAGCTCGCCGGCCTCGCCGCCATCGTCGAGACGCATCGCGACCCGGTGTTGAAGGCTCGCGCCGCCCTACACGAACTCACCCGCTCCCTGCCTGACGCGCACGATCTCGGCCGCGCGCCGGAGCGTCTCGCGCGCGAGAAGCACCTCGCAAAGCTCATCCTCGAGGGCGCGCACACGCTCGCGTGCTGGGAAGCGTCCGGGGAAGCGAAGAAGTCGACCGGCGTCTACAAGGCGCCCGGCGAGCGCGGGACAGTGCACTTCTCCCGCGTCGCGCCCGACGCCCGCGGAAACACGCCCGACGCGCTCGCGTTCGCCCTGGGGATCCGCGACCTCCCGGAACATGCCGCCGTGCGTGGCTTCTTGGGCATCGCCGGAAAGAAGCGCCTCGAGCACATCATCGCCCCGGTCCCCGCGGCGCCTCCGGCCGCGCCGCTGCCGTTCAACGGCCTCGCGTGATGTCGCCGCCGTCCCAAGATTTCACCGGCGCGGGGCGTGACTCCACCCTGCGCGAGGGCACCGCGGCGACGTCCACGCCGCTCCCGCCCTCACCTCGCCGATCGGAATCACGCACCGATCGGCGAGGCCGCGAAGGGGACGGCGCTGAGCTGCTCGAGCTCGCACGCGCGAGCATCCTCGCCGACGCTGTGCACCTCCCGCCGCTCGAGGACATCGGCGCCCAGGTGGTGATCGCCTACCTCGACGCTGGCGAGCTCCGGGTGCTGCTCAGCCCTCGTGACGCCGCGGCCCGCGTCTTCTGGCGCGAGGGCGCGCGCTCCGCGCTCGAGGCGCTCCGCGCCGTTGAAGTTCCGCCGGGAGAGGTCGCGATCGTGGCGATCTTCCTCGACGGTGAGAAGCGGGCCGCCCTCGCGGGCTCCGCGGCCTGGCCGACGAAGAGGGATTGACCATGAGCAGCGAAGGCCTTGAAAGCGTCGGACTCGATCTCGAGGGCAACTTCGCGTCGAAGGCGCTCGCCGACGCGG
>JANYGI010000080.1 GCA_025362495.1 Byssovorax sp.
GGCAAATCCAGGATCTCTCCCGGCTGCCGCTGGCTCCCGCGCGGTCTGCCCTCCAGGAACGGGAAGGCGTCGGGATCGAAGAAATCGCCCCGGCGCGCCGGCAAGAACAGGCCGTCGGCGGCCTTCACGCCGTCGTGGAGCAACCGGAACAGGCTGACGATGCGCGCCCAGGCGCCATACCGATCCTCGATCGTGTCGCCGTGCCGGTCCCGGTCCTCGACGAGCTGGGCATACAGGCGCGTGAGCGAGTAGCTGCCGGCGTAGAGCTCTTTGTCGATCGGCAGGAGATTCTGCTCCTCGGCGAAGAGCACGAACACGCTCCGCATCAGCACCGTGACGAGGCCTTTGTAGATCTCGCCCATGTGGCCGCGGTAGTCGCCGAGGATCGCGCCAGAGGCGAGGCGGTCGGCGTTCTGGAAGCCGACGAGCAGCGCCCGCAGCGCCGAGAGCACCTGCTCGCGGAGCGCATTGGAGACGGTGTTCTGGTACTCGCGGCTGGCCTTGAGCAGGCCAGTCAGGCGTTTGTCGGCCTCGAGCGAGAGGAGCCTTCGCTGGTTGAGCAGCATGTGCAGCGCGCCGAGGAGCGGGCGGCCGTCGACGCTGAGCATCTCGTGGAGGCGGAAGGTGATCCACCCGGCCGTCTCGCCCTTTGGCGCATAGACCAGCCGGAAGACCTTGCCGTTGGTCAAGAGGCCGACGTGCACGCCGGTCTCGCGCAGGAGGCGCTCGAAGCGCTGATGCGGGCTCGCCGTCCAGCGCTTGTCGTCCGAGGCGGCGTCGAGCTCTCCCCCCCTGGGCTCGGCCTCGCCGACGAGCAAGACAAACGCGCCGTCGTCGTCGGCGGACTTGACCGCGTACTTCGGGGCGAGGTGCTCGCTCTCGTCGACGGTGACGTGGAGGCTCGCCGGCAGCTCGCGGCCCGAGACGACGTACTCGTCGGACCAGCCGAGGATTTCGCCGAAGAAGCGCGGGAGATCGGCGACGACTCGGCCCTTGCCGGCTTGCTCCCGCAAGGCCTCTTGCAGCTCGGTCACCGGCCAGGTGATGTTGGCCTCGGCCGCCTTGAGCGTGGCCGACGTGACGACGAGCCCCTCGGGCTGCGCCATCCCGATCCACTCGATATGAAGCTTTTCGTTGTGGTCCATGGGGCTCACGAGGTCGTCGGCCAGAGGTACACGAGGCCCACCCGCTCCAGGCGGTAGTGCTTGACCTGGTAGAGATCGCGGATGCGCTGCGGCTCGGTCTCGATCTCTTTTTCGAGGGCCAGGCGCCGCTTCTCGATGTGCCGCGTGTCGGCCTCGTACTGCACCTTTTGCTCCTGTTCGGCCGCGTGCCAGGGCATGGCGAGCTGGAGCGCGTCTTCCTCGGCGGCCTTGCGCTTCGAGAGCTCTTTGCCGATGGCGGCGCGCTGGGCTTCGAGGATGCGTGTCATCTCCACGGCCTCGGCCTTCGCGCGCTGCTGGAGCTTCTCCTCGGCGAAGACGGTGCGCCCGATCGCCCGGCGCTTCACGGCCTCCCAGAGGGCCTCCTCGTCGCGATGCGCGCTCTTCATCAGCATCTCGACGACGTGCGGCGCGACCGCCCCCTGGTCGCCGCGGCCGAGCACCGCGCAGAGCGACTCCAGCGCTCGCTCCTCGGCCTCGATGGTCTTGAAGGGCTCGAGGCGATCCGGCCCGTCGCCTTCGGACCAGAACGAGGCGGCGAGCAGCACCTCTTCGTGCAAGCGCGAGGCAGAGGCGCCGTAGACCGAGAGGCGGCCGAGGGCGAGCACGCGCTTGCGCGAGTGCGACGGATCGAGGACGACCGTGACCCGAGCGAGCTTGTCCTCGCCGAACGCCTGCGAGCGAAACTGGCTGAGCGCGCGCTGGGTGAGCTTGTGCTGGAGGTGGAGCTGCACGGTCTCCGACGCGAGCGAGCTCGACGGCTCGAAGCTGACGGGGCGCGGCGGGCTCTGGTTGCGCCACTCCCACTCGGGCATCTTGCGGGTTCGAGGCGCGCGGAGGACGTCGAGGATGTCTCTCCAGGTGGCGTCGGCGCCGGCGATCTTGTCGAAGGCGGGGACGTCGTAGGTACCCTCCCCTGCCCCGGTCCCGAGCCGCGGCGAGAGCCCGGGGACCCCGGCCAGGTGGAGGCCGAGATCGACCACGTCGCGGAGGCTCTCGCTGCGGAGATCGAGGTGCTCGCGGGCCTTCTGCTGGAGCCGATCGAGCGTGTCGAGCTGGGCCTTGATCTCGCCGTCGCGCGCCTGCTCCAGCTCTTCGCGCACGGCCTCGGCGCGCTCCCCGGTCGTCTCGGGATCGGGCGCGGTGATCGCGGCGATGAGGGCGCCGGCCCTGGCCCGCGAGATCCCCTGATCGAGCGCGCCGGCGAGCCGCTTCTCGAGGACGTCGGCGAGCGATCCGAGCTGCTCCTTGATGACGGTGGTCTTCTTGACGAGCGCTTCGAGGACGCGATCCTCGGGCCGCTGGGCGTACACGAAGTAGTGGCACCGCACGACGTCGGTGGGCTGGAGGGTGCGATCGATGCGACCGTTGCGCTGCTCCATCCGCCCCGGGTTCCAGGGCAGATCGAAGTGGAAGAGATCTGCACACTGGGCCTGGAGGTTCACGCCCTCGCGCGCCGCGTCGGTGCCAATCAGGACGCGGACGGGGTGCCTGCCGTCGTTGAACGCCTGCTTGACCTGCTCCCGATCTTCCTCGGTCATCCCGCCGTGCAACGTGAGGACGCGCCCCTCGGCGCCCTCGCTGCCGGCGAGCGCCGCTTCGAGCTGGTGAACCAGGTAATCCTTGGTGTGGGCGTACTCGGTGAAGATGAGCAAGGCGCCCTTGAAGAGCTGGCGATCGCTCTCTTTCGGCGCCGGGAGCAGCACGGGAGGCAGCCACCTGGCGGCGGCGCTCCGCCGGGCGCCGGCTCCGAGCGCGGGGAGATCCGGACACTGGTGCTCGCGGATCCAGTCGACGATGGCGCGGATCTTCGCGTCGGGCAGATCGCGCGCCCCCTCGGCGATCGTGGTCATCTCGTCGAGCAGCGTCCGCGCACGCGCGTCGTCTTCCACCGACGCGCCGGCCTTCGTCGCGCGGGCGACCCCGACCTCATCGAGCTCGGCGGTCTGCTCTTCGGTGAGATCGTCCTCGGCTTCTCCGGTGTCGTCGCGAAAGAGCGTGCCCTGGGGAGCGTCTGGAGAGCGGGCGTCGGGCGTCTCGACCGCAGGCGCGTGCGCGGCCCTGGCAGCGTTGCGCCGATGAACCGCGAGGGTCCGGGCGAAGGCCTCGATCGACGAAAGAAGACGCTTTTGCAAGGCGATCGTGACGAGCTTCCCGGCCGCCCTGGTGCGGTTGGTCGATCCCGAAAGCCGGCGCTCGAGGATCTCGGTGTACTCCGCGAGCTTCTCGGCGAGCACCAGCTCGGGCGTCGCGGCGGGGAGATCCTTCAGATCGATCTGGATCGTCTTGCGCTCGGGGATCTGCGATCCGACGTGCTTGCGCAGCTCGCCCTTGAGCCGCCGGACCATCACCGGCCGGAGCGCCGCGGCGCGAACGGCGACCCCGCGGGTGAAGCGCTGGGGATCGAGGATCTCCAGCAGCGCCGAGAACGAGTTGGAGTGCCCGTTGTGCGGCGTGGCCGAGAGGAAGAGGCGATGCTCGAAGCGCCGGGCGATGTCGCGCACCGCCCGCGTGGTCTGCGAGTCGATGGCGTACCGGGACTCGGACGAGGGCGCTGCGGCGTGCGCTTCGTCGAGGATGAGGAGCGATCCCGGCGCGAAGTCCCCCAGCCACAAGCGCAGCCCGACGAGGTAGTCCTCGTCGCGAAGGAGCGCGTGGGAAATGATGAAGTGACGGTGGGTCGTCCAGGCGTTGACGCCGAACCCGCGCTCGCGCCGTCGAGCGTTGATGTAGGCCTTGTCGAAGACGACGAAGCTGAGCCCGAACCGCTGCAAGAGCTCGTCCCGCCACTGGAGCACGACCGACGACGGGCACGCGACGACGACGCGCTGGACCCGCTGCCGCAGGAGCAGCTCTTGAAGCACGAGGCCCGCCTCGATGGTCTTGCCGAGCCCGACGTCGTCGGCGATGAAGAGGTTGACGCGGGGGAGCGCGAGCGCCTTGCGGAGCGGCTCGAGCTGGTAGCTCTTCGGGACGATGCCGGCGCGCAACGGCGCCTGGAACAGCGAGGGATCGGTCGACGTGACGCACCCCCAGCGGAGCGCGTGGAGGTAGGCCGCGAACGTCCGCGGATCGTCCGGCACGACGCTCGGCTTCAGCGCCGAGCGCCCCGGAGGAAGGACGCGCGCGTCGGTCTCGGCGTCCCAGATGACGTCGAGCCGCTGCCCCTGGGCGTCGTCATCGACGCACGCGAGCTGGACGACGGCGGAGGTGCCCGGCGCCCTCTCGACGTCTTGCACGAGGTAGGTCCGCTGGCGTACGCGGACGAGGCTGCCAGCGGAGAGCTCGGGGGCGTCGGTGATCACGGGGGGCGGAGAATCTGCGCCCGCGGGGATCGACGCAAGCGCCACGTGCGGCGCGACGCCCGACGTCGATTCGAAAGGCCCCGTCGAACGACCTCGAAGACGGCTCACCACGCACTAAGATGACCTCCGCCTTGAGCCCGAACTCGAACGCGAAACCGATCCTCTTCGTCGACGACTCCGCCGTGGCCCGCGTCGCGGTGAAGCGCCGCCTGGTCGCGCTGGGGCTCGAGGTCGTGACGCTGGCGTCCGTGGCCGAGGCCTCGGCGATCCACGGGGGCGACTTCGCAGCGGCGCTGCTCGACATCGAGCTCGGCGACGGCTTCGGGCCCGAGCTCGGCGCGCGCCTGCGCGAGGGCGCTCCGGCGCTGCCGATCGCCTTTCTCACGGCGGGCGGCCCCGCCGAGATCCTCGACGCGGCGGCGCGCCTCGGCCCGGTGTTCTCGAAGGCGTCCGAGCTCGACGACGCCGTCCGCTGGATCGCCGACGCGGCCGCGCGCGGCTGAGCGCCTCCGCCGCGGCTGGCATCGTTCTGGCAAATCCCGGGCGCGAGAGCCCGGAGAGCCCCATGTCCCTCGATCGTTACCGAAGGCCTCGGCTGATCATCCTCCCGCCGCACGCCACGGCCTACGAGGCGGCGCGCGCGATGGCGGAGCACCGGCTCTCGACGGTCCTCGTCGGCGAGAGCGCCACCGTGATCGGCCTGGTCACGGCGCGGGATCTGGCGATCGAGGCGCTCGTCGCCGAGCTGGATCCGCTGGTGACCCCGCTCGCCGATGTGATGTCCGAGCCCATCGTCGCCATCGACGTCGGCGCGAGCCCCGAGGAGGCGGCAGCGCTGATGCGACGCCACGTCTGCCGGCGCTTGCCGATCACCGAGGACGGGATCCCCGTCGGCGTCGTCACGCTCGACGATCTGATTCAAGAGGGCGAGATCGATCTCGGGCTCGCTCGCTCGGTCGTGATGGCCCAGCTCGACAGCGCGTTCCCCGATCGCGAGCCGGCCCGCCCCGAGGAGACCCGCGCCCGCGCCCGGCAGCGGCACCGCGCCCGCGCCGAGACGAGCCTCCATCGCCTGCGCCGCGCCGTCGAGCGCGCCAGCGGGATCACCGCGCACGATCGGGCCGAGCGCGCCCTCGGGATCGTGCTCGGCGCGCTCTGCCGGCGGCTCACGCCCGACGAGGCGCGGCACTTCGTGACGCAGCTCCCCTCGAAGCTCCACGCCGATCTCCTGGACTGCTTCGACGGGCCGGACAAGCACATCAGCGCGCACAGCATCACCCACGAGCTCGAGACCGAGCTCGATCTCGATCTCGACGACGACGCCGCGGCGGATCTCCTCGACGCGGTGTGCGCGGCGGTGGCCGACGGCATCTCGGCGGCGGGATCGAGGCGGTGCGCGCGCAGCTCCCGGCCGAGATGAAATCCCTCTTTCCCCGGGCGGCCTGAATCGAAGACCACCGCGGAGCAGGCGAGTTCGTGCCGGCGTCCATTCCGCTGCTCCCGTCAGCGCAAAGCCGCGTAGCACCGGCGTGCGCTGGCCGACCCATGAAACCAGGAGAACTGATCGCGGGGAGGTTCGAGATCGAGCGCCTCGCTCGCGCAGGCGGGATGGGCGCCGTGTACCGCGCGATCGATCATCGGACCGGCGCGCCGGTGGCGCTCAAATCGCTGCATCGGCCGGACATCGGGCTCGATCGCTTCGAGCGCGAGGCCGAGGTGCTGGCCGAGCTCGAGCACCCGGCGATCGTGCGCTACGTGGCCCACGGGCGCGACGGCGACGGCCAGGGATGGCTGGCGATCGAGTGGCTCGAGGGCGAGGATCTCGGCGCCCACCTCGCCGGCGCCGAGGGCAAGGGGCTCGGGATCGCGGCCAGCGTCGCGCTGGCGCAACGGACGGCGGAGGCGCTCGGCGCGGCGCACGCGCGCGGCGTCGTCCACCGCGACGTGAAGCCGCAGAACCTCTTCCTCGTCGGCGGGCGGCCCCTCGACGTGAAGGTCCTCGATTTCGGCATCGCGCGGCTCACCGTCGGGCACCGCGTCGACACCGGCACCGGCGTCACCGTGGGCACGCCCGGCTACATGGCGCCCGAGCAGGCTCGCGGCGCCCGCGACGTCGACGCGCGCGCCGACGTCTTCGCCCTCGGCTGCGTGCTCTTCGAGTGCCTCACGGGCCGCGCGGTGTTCCTCGCCGAGCACGTGATGGGCATCCTCGCGAAGGTGCTGCTCGAGGAGGCGCCGCGCCTCCAGGAGCTGGGGCTCGAGGTCCCCGACGCGCTCGACGATCTCGTGGCGCGGATGCTCTCGAAGGACCGCGACGCGCGGCCCCGGGACGGCGCCGAGGCCGCGCGCGAGCTGGCGCTGCTCTCCGGCCCCGCGAGCCTGGGCATGCCCTCGTCGCGGCGGAGCCTGCGGCCCGGTCTCACCATCGGCGAGAAGCGCCTGCTCAGCCTCGTGCTCGCCGACGCGCGATCGATCGGCGCGACCGATCCTCACGCGCCGCGCCTGGGAGACGTTCCTCGCCGCCGAGTGCGCCGCGCGCCCGATCCTGCTCGTGCTCGAGGATCTCCACTGGGGCGATCTCCCCTCGGTGCAGTTCGTCGACGCGGCGCTGCGACGCCTCGACGGCGCGCCGTTCTTCGTGCTCGCGCTGGCGCGGCCCGAGGTGCGCGACACCTTCCCGCGCCTCTGGGAAGACCGCGCCGTCTACGAGCTCCGCCTCCCCGATCTCTCGAAGCGCGCCGGCGAGAAGCTCGCGCGCGCGGTGCTCGGCGACAGCGTGGAAGCGGAGACGGTCGACCGCGTCGTCGCTCAATCCGCGGGCAACGCGTTCTACCTCGAAGAGCTGATCCGCGCGGTCGCCGCGGGCAAAGGCGAGCACCTCCCCGAGACGGTGCTGGCGATGGTCGAGGGCCGCCTCGAGCGCCTCGATCCCGCCGAGCGACGCGTCCTCCGCGCCGCCAGCGTCTTCGGCCAGGTCGCGTGGCGCGACGGGATCCTCGCGCTCCTCGGCGGCGTCACCGCGAGCGAGCTCGACGCGGCCCTGGCGCGCATCGTCGAGAGCGAGTTCCTCGCGCGGCGCCCCGACGGCCGTTTTCCAGGGCAAATCGAGTATGTCTTCCGTCAGTCGATCGTCCGCGAGGCCGCGTACGCCACGCTCACCGAGGCCGATCGCGTCCTCGGTCATCAGCTCGCCGCCGGCTGGCTCGAGGGCGACGGCGAGAGCGAAGCCGCGCTGCTCGCGGAGCACCTCGATCGCGGCGGCCGCCCCGCCGAGGCCGTCGATCGCTGGCTGCGCGCCGCGGCGCAGGCGCTCGAGGGAAACGATCTCGCGGCGGCGATCGCCCGCGCCGATCGCGGCGTGGCGTCGGGCGCGGCCGGCGAGGTGCGCGGCGAGCTGCGGCTGATCCAGGCCGAGGCGCGGCGCTGGCGCAACGAGAATCTCGAGGCCGAGCGCTGCGCGCGCGAGGCGATGGATCTGTTCCCGCGATCGCACCCGTCCTGGTACGTCGCGGCGAGCGAGCGCGCGAACACCGCGGGCAAGCTCGGTCACCTCGCCGAGCTCGTGGCGCTCGGCGAGCTGCTCCTCGAAGCGCCCGCGGGATCCGCCGGATCGCGCGACGTCGGCGCCCTGCACCAGGCCGCGATCCAGCTCGCGCACGCCGGCCGCTTTCCGCTCGCGCAGGCGCTGCTCGACCGCATGGCCCACGCGGCGGCGACCGAGCCCGATCGCGATCCGCGGGCCGCGATGCACCTGCACCAGGCGCGCGCCTCGTGGGCCTCGTGCCGCGGCGACGCCGCCGCCTACCGGCGCGAGACCGAGGCCAGCATCGAGCTCGCGGAGCGCATCGGCGATCTCCGCACCGCGTGCCTCCAGCGCTCCAACCTCGGCGACGCGTACACGACGCTCGGGGGGTTCGCCGAGGCCGAGCGAGCGCTGCGCGACGCGCTCGACGGAGCCGCGCGCCTCGGCCTCGACTTCGTGGGGACCGTGGCCCGGCTCAACCTCGGCGTCGCCCTCGCGTCGCAGGGCCGCGTCGACGAGAGCCGCGCCGCGCTGCGCGAAGCGATCGAGCGCAACGGCGACAAGGGCGATCGGCGCGTCGAGGCCGGCGCGCGCTTCTATCTCGCGCTGGCGTCGAGCCTCGCCGCCGATCTCGACGAGGCCGAGCAGCAGGCGCGCCTCGGGATCGCCGCCGCCGCGCACGCGCCGCTGATGGCTTACGGGCACGCCGTCCTCGCCCGCGTGCTCCTCGCCCAGGATCGATCGGCCGAGGCGCTCGCGTCGGCGCAGGAAGCGCGCGGCGTGCTCGATCGCCTCGGCGAGCTCGAGGTCGGCGAGTCGCTGGTGCGCCTCGTCCACGCCGAGGCGCTCTTCGCCGTCGGCGATCGCCGCGGCGCGATGGGGGCGATCCTCACCGCGCGCGACGTCCTCCTCGCCCGGGCCCAGAAGATCACCGATCCCGCGTGGCGCGAGAGCTTCCTCCGGCGCGTGCCCGACAACGCCGCGACCATGGCCCGCGCCCGGCAATGGCTCGGATCGGCGTAGCCACCGCGGCTTGATTCTGGCGCTCGCGACGCACCGCGCCGTATCCTGCGCGGCCCACCGGGCCCCGAGGAGACCGCGATGTCGATCCACGTAGCGATTCACCACGTCACGACCTACCGCTACGACCGCCCCGTCGCGCTCGGCCCGCAAGTGGTCCGTCTCCGCCCCGCGCCGCACTGCCGCTCGCGCATCCTCGGCTACTCGCTCCAGGTCCTGCCCGCGAAGCACTTCATCAACTGGCAGCAGGATCCCGAGGCCAACTACCTCGCGCGCCTCGTCTTCCCGGACCTCACCACCGAGCTGCGGATCGAGGTCGACGTCATCGCCGAGATGGCCGTCATCAACCCCTTCGATTTCTTCCTCGAGCCCCACGCCGAGGCCTTCCCGTTCGAGTACGAAGACGCCCTCCAGGTCGAGCTCGCGCCGTACCGCGCGACCCTCGCGAGCACGCCGCTCCTCGACGCCCTCGTCGCCACGATCCCGCGCGATCCCCGGCCCACCAACGATTTTCTCGTCGAGCTCAACCAGCGCCTCTCGCAGCACATCCGCTACGTGATCCGCCTCGAGCCCGGCCTCCAGACGCCGGAAGAGACGCTCGAAAAAGGCTCGGGATCGTGCCGCGACACGGCCTGGCTGCTGACGCAGATCCTCCGCCGCATCGGCCTCGCGGCGCGCTTCGTCTCCGGCTACCTCGTGCAGCTCACGGCGGACACAAAGCCGCTCGACGACGGCCCCGCCGGGCCCTCCGCCGACTTCACCGATCTCCACGCGTGGTGCGAGGTCTACCTCCCGGGCGCGGGCTGGATCGGCCTCGATCCGACGTCGGGCCTCTTCGCGGGCGAGGGCCATTTGCCGCTCGCGTGCACGCCCGAGCCGTCGTCGGCGGCGCCGGTGAGCGGCCTGCTCGGCGAGTGCGAGACGACGTTCGAGCACGAGATGACGGTGACGCGCGTGTGGGAAGCCCCGCGCGTCACCAGGCCGTACACCGACGCGCAGTGGGCCGAGATCGAGGCCCTCGGCCACGCCGTCGACGCCGAGATGCGCGCCGGCGACGTGCGCCTGTCCATGGGCGGCGAGCCGACGTTCATCTCCATCGACGATCCCGACGGCGAAGAGTGGAACACCGCGGCGCTCGGGCCCGACAAGAAGCGCCTCGCGACGAACCTCTTTCACCGCATGCGGGACGAGTACGCGCCCCGCGGCCTCGTTCACTTCGGCCAGGGCAAGTGGTACCCGGGCGAGCCGCTGCCGCGCTGGGCCCTCAACTGCTTCTGGCGCCGCGACGGCGAGCCGATGTGGAGCGACGCTGGGCTGCTCGCCGACGAGTCCAAGCCGAGCGGCGCCGACGAGGCCGTCGCGGGCCGCTTCCTCCGCGGCGTGGCCGAGCGTCTCGGCCTCGATCCCGAGCGTGTTTTCGCGGCCTACGAGGACTCCTTCTACTACCTCTGGCGCGAGCAGAAGCTGCCGGTGAACGTCGATCCGCGGACGTCGCGCCTCGACGATCCGCTCGAGCGCGCGCGCCTCCGTCGCCTCTTCTCGACCGGCCTCGAAAAGGTCACCGGGCACGTGCTCCCGATCGCGCGCCGCGCCTCGGGCTTTCGCTCTGGCCCGTGGCACCTGCGCGACGAGCGCTGCTACCTCATCCCCGGCGACTCGCCGCTCGGGCTGCGCCTCCCGCTCGCGTCGCAGCCGTGGCTCGCCGAGGACGATCGCCTCCCGTTCTTCCCGCCCGATCAGGGCCAGGTCTTCCCGCCGCTCCCGACCCACGCCGAGCTGCGCAACCAGTACGCGCCGTCGCCCGACAGCAGCGTCGCGCTCCTTGAAATCAAGGCAAAACCGAGCGATCCGGTGGCCGAGGATCGTGTCCCCGCCGAAGGCGAATCGGCGACGTGGATCAACCGCTCCGCGCTGTGCGCCGAGCCGCGCGACGGCGTGCTCTACGTCTTCATGCCGCCGATCGAGGCCCTCGACGACTACCTCGCGCTCGTGGCCGCGATCGAAGCGACGGCCGCGGAGGTCGGCCACCCGGTGATGCTCGAAGGGTACGAGCCGCCGCGCGATCCGCGCGTACAGAAGCTCAGCGTCACGCCCGATCCCGGCGTGATCGAGGTCAACATCCACCCCGCGGCGGGCTGGGACGAGCTCGTCGCGCACACCACGCACCTCTACGAGGCCGCGCGACTCTCGCGCCTGGCCGGCGAAAAATTCATGCTCGACGGCCGCCACACCGGCACCGGCGGCGGCAACCACGTCGTCCTCGGCGGCGCGACGGTGAACGATTCACCCTTCCTTCGCCGGCCGGATCTGCTGCGCAGCCTCGTCTCTTCCTTTCACCAGCACCCCTCGCTCTCGTTCCTGTTCTCGGGCCTCTTCATCGGCCCGACGTCGCAGGCGCCACGCCTCGACGAGGCCCGCCACGACGCCCTCTTCGAGATCGAGCTCGCCTTCCGGGAGCTCACGCGCCTCACCGGCATTCACGGCGAGACGCCGCCGCCGTGGCTGGTCGATCGCCTCTTCCGCGATCTCCTCGTCGACGTCACCGGCAACACCCATCGCACCGAGTTCTGCATCGACAAGCTCTTCTCGCCCGACGGCACCACGGGGCGGCTCGGGCTGCTCGAGATGCGCGCCTTCGAGATGCCGCCGCACGCGCGGATGAGCCTCACCCAGCAGCTCTTGCTCCGCGCCCTCGTCGCGCGCTTCTGGAAGACGCCGTTCGCGCCGACGCGCCTCGCCCGCTGGGGCACGGAGCTCCACGATCGCTTCATGCTGCCGCACTTCGTCTGGCAGGATTTCGAGGACGTGCTGACCGAGCTCGGCGAGGCCGGCTACCCGCTGCGCGCCGCGTGGTTCGCCCCGCACTTCGAGTTTCGCTTCCCCAAGCACGGCGATTTCGCCGCGCGCGGCGCCGAGATCGAGATCCGGAGCGCCCTCGAGCCCTGGCACGTGATGGGCGAGGAGGCGGCCGCGGGCGGCACCGCGCGCTACGTCGACTCGTCGCTCGAACGCCTGCAGATCAAGGTCACGGGCCTCGCGCCGGATCGCTATGTCGTGACCTGCAACGGTGTCGCGATACCGCTCACGCCCACCGGCCGCGCGGCCGAGCTCGTCGCCGGCGTGCGCTACCGCGCGTGGCAGCCGCCCCGCTGCCTCCACCCGCACATCGGCGTCCACGCGCCGCTGACGTTCGACCTCGTCGACACGTGGATGAGCCGCAGCCTCGGAGGGTGCCAGTACCACGTGACCCACCCGGGCGGTCGCCACGAAGAGGGCCTCCCCGTCAACGCGTTCGAGGCCGAAGGGCGCCGCCTCGCCCGTTTCTTCCGGCTCGGCCACACCCCGGGGCGGATTGATGTCGTCCCCGCCACACCGAACGTCGATTTCCCGTTCACCCTCGATCTGCGCCGCCAGTGAGAAGACATGCGACCTCGAGGGCAGCGCTGCCCTCGATTCCGGTGCCGTAAGCCGGCTTGACGACGGCATGGTGTGTCCCAGGTTCACCGGCGATGAACCCCGATTTTCCCGTGTTCCCAGCAGCGCTCGAGGCCGAGCCGTGGCCGGCGTGCGTGCTCGACATGAACGGCAGGATCGTTGGCGTCAACGGTGCCTGGGACCGGATCGCCCGCGCGTCGAACGGGCCTCTCGGCATCGAGGTCGTGGGCACGCGCTGGAGTGCTCACATCACGGGCGCAGAGCTCCGCGCCTGGTACGAGACCTTGCTCCATCGGGTCCTCGACCGCGGCGCCGGCGAGAGCCTCAGGTGCGATTGCAATACGCCCGAGCGCTATCGCCTCTTCAGCTCGCGCTTCGAGCCGCTGCGGAGGCGGCCGTCGAGCGAGACGGTCGGCGTGCTCGTCCTGACGAGCTTGATCGAAGAGGCGCCCATCGGAGAGCGTTACCCGCTCGGGACGCCCGACGAGCTCCGTTATCGGTGCGCGGACGGCCTGGTCCGTCAGTGCAGCGGCTGCCGGCGCGTCCGCGTCGCGGGGCCGCCGCCGGCCGTGTGGGAGCTCGTTCCGGAGTACGTGGCGACTCCGCGTCAGGACGTGTCTCACGGGATCTGCAGGCTCTGTCGCGAGATCTACTACGGGATGCTCCCGAAGGAGGAGCCATGATACCCGACGAGCCACGGTCGCCTCACCCAGGATCGCCGTCGAACAGCGATGGTCCGGTCTCGTCCGATTACGATGTTCTGGTGGTCGAGGACGATCAGGACTGCCGAGAAGTCCTCTGCTCGCTGCTCTCTCTGGAGGGCTATCGCGTGCAGGGAGCGGCGTCGGGCGCGGAGGCGCTCGACGTGCTCGCGAAGATGGATGAGCCGCCTCGCCTCGTCTTCCTCGACCTGGTCATGCCGGGGATGAGCGGGTTCGATTTCCTCTCCGAGATGCGCCGAGATCCGACCCTCACCGAGATCCCGGTGGTGATGCACTCCGGGATGAGCGAGCAGCCCTATTTCGGTACGCGGCCCGGCGTGGCGCACTGGCTGCAGAAGCCCGCGAGGCTCGACGATCTGCTGGCGATCACCCGGCAACTGACGCCGTGAGCCGGCCCGGATCGACCAGGGGCGCTGCCCGCCGAGACGAGCCGCGAGCGCGTCCGCGTCGTGCGCGCGTCGATCGAGGCCGACGGCGTCACCTGGCGGCCGCCACGCCGGAACTGGCGGCGCCACCCCTTCGCGTGAACTCTCTTCGATGATCTCGGGCGCAGGATCCTGGCATCGGAGGTGCTCAGGGCAGCGCGGCTGGCCTTGCGCAAGGCGGGAGTAGGTCTCCCGTCGGCGCTGGCCTCGCCTTCTCCGATGCATAATCCGTTCGACCAGCTCGCCAAGAAGATCGGCAAGGAAGCTCTGAACGCCTGCGGTCATACCGTCGTTCAGTACGAGATCTCCCGGGACGCTCAGCACGCTGACATTCCCCACGATCCCGACCGGGCCCGCGATCGAGAGCGCGCTCGCCTCGGCCTGCTCGGACGGCTCGCGGCGGCGCTTTGCCTGATCGAGATCTACGGGCATGCGCCGAGCGGCGCGGAGATCCGGGCCTGTCTCAGCAGGCACTTTGCGCACTGGGAGGAGTGCGAACGCAGGGCGCGCGCGCAGAACAGAAGGCGCACGCAGAAGGGCCTACCCCTTTTGCCGCTCATCGAGCCTCGACTCTGGATCATCGCCGCCACGGCCTCGACACCGATGTTGCGCAAGCTCAAGGTCGAAGCGGCGCCTGGCTGGCCGGTCGGCGTCTATTTTCACGGGGACGAGCTCTACCGCGTGGGCCTCATCGTCGTGAACGAGCTGCCGCGTGACCGCTCGACGCTCCACGTCCGCATCATGGCGGCGGGTCCAGTGCTTCCCGGCGCGCTCGCGGATCTCGCGGCGCTGCCGGAGGACACCCACGAGCGCGCCGTGGCCGAGCAAATCTTGGTACACTTGCAGCACGTGATCGGGAAGAAGCCGGGCCGGACCCCGGAAGAAGAGGAGTTCATCGTGAGCATGCAGGGCACGTGGAAGGAGGCGCGGGAGCAGGGGCGCACCGAGGAAGCGGCGCGAGCCGTGCTCACGGTGCTGCGCGTTCGCGGGATCGCCGTGCCGGAATCCGCGCGGGAGCGCATCCTGGCCGAGACGGATCCGGCGCGGCTCGAGCGCTGGCACGAGCGGGCCATCGTCGCGGCTTCCGTCGCCGAGGCGATCGACGAGCCGAGCTGAACCGAGCTGAGCTGCTTTTCGTGAGCGAGCCGCCCGCCCGGGCGCGGGACATGGCCGGACGCGAGCGGATGGGGAAGAGGCGAGAGATCGCCGCCTACTTCTTCACCCGCGATGCCCCTCGATATGCGCCGCCACCAAGAGTAAAACGCGGCCTCCGATGCCCGAGAACCTCCTCTCGCCGTACCCGCGCGTGGCCTCCCGCTACGACGAGATGCTCGACGGGCGCGGCGCGCCGCGGGCCCATTTTCGCCCGTTCCTCTCGCAGATCGCGGCGCTCCCGGCCGAGACGATCCGCGAGCGCGCCCGCTTCGTCCGCGAGTCGATCGAGTCCGACGGCGTCACGTACAACGTCTACGCGGATCCCAAGGGCGCGAGCCGCCCGTGGGAGCTCGATCTGCTCCCGCTCATTCTCCCCGCCGACGAGTGGCAGCACATCTCCGCGGCCGTCGCGCAGCGCGCGCGGCTGCTCAACGCGCTCCTCGGCGATCTCTACGGCGAGCAGGATCTGCTCGCTCGCGGCCTGATCCCGCCCGCCGTCGTCTTCGGTCAGCGCGGCTTCCTCTGGCCCGCGCACGGCGTCGTCCCGCCCGAGAACGTGGCGCTCCACATCTACGCGGTCGATCTCGCGCGCTCGCCCGACGGCCGCTGGTGGGTCCTCGCCGATCGCACGCGCGGCCCGTCCGGCGCCGGCTACGCGCTCCAGAACCGGATGACGCTCTCGCGGGCCTTCCCCGACGCCTTCCGCGAGCTCCCCGTCCAGCAGCTCGCGCCGTTCTTCTCCGCGCTGCAAGACTCGCTCTACCGCCTCTCGCTGACGCGCGCGGGCGAGGCGCCGCTGGTCGTGCTCCTCACGCCCGGGCCCTACAACGAGACGTATTTCGAGCACTCGTTCCTCGCGCGCTACCTCGGCTTCCCGCTCGTGGAAGGGCAAGATCTCCTGGTGCGCGGCGACGCCGTTCACCTGAAGACGCTGCGCGGGCTGCGCCGCGTGCACGCGATCCTCCGCCGCCTCGACGACGACTACTGCGATCCGGTCGAGCTCCGCGCCGACTCCGCGCTCGGCGTGCCGGGCCTCCTCCACGCGGTGCGCGCGGGCAACGTGCTGCTCGCCAACGCGCTCGGGAGCGGCGTGCTCGAGACGGGCGCGCTCGCCGGCTTCCTCCCCGCCGTGAGCGAGCAGCTCTTCGGCGAGAAGCTTCTCATGCCGTCGATCGCCACCTGGTGGTGCGGCGAAGCGCCGGCGCTCGAGTACGTGATCAAGCACCTCGACGAGCTGGTCATCAAGCCGACGTACCCGTCGATCCGGCGCGAGCCCGTCTTCGGCCACACCCTCGACGCCGCGGCCCGCGCGCGCCTCATCGATCGCATGCGCGCGCAGCCGCACGCCTACGTCGCGCAAGAGTGGGTGCGCCTCTCGCACGCGCCGACGTTCGGCCGCGGGCGCGACGGTCGCCTCCTCTCGCGCGCGGTGAGCCTGCGCGTGTTCGCGGTGGCGACGAAGGACGGCTACACGGTGATGCCCGGCGCGCTCACCCGCGTGGCGCCGGAAGACGGCGACGTCGTCTCGATGCAGTGGGGCGGCTCGAGCAAGGACACCTGGATGCTCGCCGAGGGGCAAGCCCCGCAGATCGCGCGCAGCCGCCCCCGCCTCGGCCTCGCCGACGTCGAGCAGAGCGGCGTCGAGATCGCCTCGCGCGTGGGCGAGAACCTCTTCTGGATGGGCCGCTACGCCGAGCGCTGCGAAGGCATCGCCCGCCTCCTCCGCGCCGCGCTGGTGCGCCTCGCCGACTCCGCGCCCGAGGCCGCCGCGGCGCTCGGATCGATCGCCGCGGTGTGCGAGGGGCTCGGCGTCCTCGAGGTCCCCGAGGCGCCTGACGACGAGGCCCCGAGCAGCGCGCCCTGGGGCGCCGCCGCGCCCGCCTCTTCGGCGTCACCCGCGCCTGCCTCGGAACCGCGAGCCGCGAGAAAAGCACCGGAAAACAGGCTCGATTTCGACGAGGCCGCGCCGCCGCCGGACTTCCTGGCCGCGGTCGCCGATCCCGCCGCGATGGGCGGCCTCGCGGCCAACGTGCTGCGCCTGCACGGGTGCGCGAGCCACGTGCGCGAGCGCATGTCGACCGACAACTGGCACGTGTTCAACCGCCTCACGCAGCGCCTCCCCGGGCCCCACCCGACCATGGGCAAGGCGCTCGAGTCGCTCGACGAGATCATGCTGGCGTGCGTCTCGCTCGCGGGCTTCGCGATGGACGACATGACCCGCGACGAGAGCTGGCGCTTCCTCCTGCTCGGCCGCCGCCTGGAGCGCCTGGCCCACCTCGCGGGCGTCGTCTCGCGCGTGCTCGGCTTCGCCCCCGCCGCGCGCGAAGAGGCCCTGGAGTGGCTGCTCGAGGCCGCCAACAGCATCGTCACGTTCCGCGCTCGCTACCGCCGCGCGCCCGAGCTCTTGCCGGTGCTCCACCTCGTCGTGTTCGACCAGACCAACCCGCACGCGATCGGCTTCCAGCTCCGCGAGCTGCCCGAGGATCTCGAGCGCACCGCGGCCGAGCTCGGCGGCGCGGTGATGGGCGCGGCGCTCGGCCCGCTCGGGAAGGCGCTGCGCGGCATGTCGCTCGCGGGCTTCGAGCCCGAGGGCGGCCCCGCGCTCGAGGCCGCGTGCCTCGATCTCGCGCGGCTCCTCGACGGCGCGCGCGCCGCAGCGTTCGGCCTCTCCGACGAGCTGCAGCGCCGCTTCTTCACCCACGCGGGCACCCCTGCCCCGCTCGGCGTCTGAAGGAGATGACGCCGATGAAGGCCGCCCGCTATCACGTCGCGCACGAGACGCGGTACGAGTACCACCAGCCGGTCGGGCTCTCGCGCCAGGTCGTCCGCCTCGCGCCGCGCGTCGTCCCCTGGCAGGTGTGCCGCGCGCACGCGCTCACGATCCAGCCCGACGCCGTGATCCTCTCGGTGCGCTCCGACGCGTTCGGCAACCCCGTCACCTCGTTCGCGATCGAGGCCGATCACGCCGCGCTCCGCGTGCGGGCCGAGTCGTGGATCGACGTCGCCGCGCGCGCGTTCCCGGACGACGCGGCGACGCCTCCCTGGGAGAAGGTCCGCGCCCGCCTCGCCTACCACGGCGGAGCGCGTCCCTTGCCCGCCGACCTCGACGCCGCGCGCTTCCTCTTCGAGTCGACCCGCGTGCGCAACAAGCGCGAGCTCGCGACCTGGGCGCTCGCCTCGTTCCCGCCGGGCGTCCCGCTCCTCGTCGGCGTCCGCGCGCTGATGAACCGCATCCACCGGGAGTTCACCTTCGATCCCGAGGCCACCGACGTCTCGACGCCCGTCATGGAGGTGTTCACGCGGCGCCGCGGTGTCTGCCAGGACTTCGCGCACCTGATGCTCTCGTGCCTGCGCTCGATCGGCCTCGCCGCCCGCTACGTCAGCGGCTACCTGCTCACGCGCCCTCCGCCGGGCCGCCCGCGCTTGATTGGCGCCGACGCCTCGCACGCCTGGGTGTCCGTCTATTGCCCCGATCAGGGCTGGGTCGACACCGATCCGACCAACGCGATCTTCCCGGGCAAAGAGCACGTGACGCTCGGCTGGGGGCGCGACTACGACGACGTGATCCCGCTCCGCGGCGTGCTCCTCGGCGGCGGCGATCACGAGATCTCGATCGAGGTCACTGTGACGCCGGCGGCGGACTACGAGGCCCTGTTCAAGCAGCCTTTGCCGGAGCTGCCGCCCCTCGACGCTCCCGCGCGCTGAGATGGCGACGCCGCGTCACGATCGCCCCTGATTTGCGGGGCGATCGAGCCGGTGCGCGGCGCGGAGCATGGCGACGAGCTCCCGGCGCGCCCGGTAAACGTTCCAGGCGAGGAGCCCGAGCGCGCTGCGGTCGAGCAGCGATCCCAGGCCGGTAGAAAATCCGAGGAGCAGCGCGAGGATGACGAAGAACACGAGTCGGATCAGGTAGAGCTGCGTCTCCGGCCAGTCTTTGCCGCCGAGGCGGTACACGTGATACGGCACCCACTTTGCGACCACGTGCGCACCGAGCGCCACAGCCCCGATTGGCACGATCGGCACCAGGGCGACGAAGGCCACGGTGCGCGCGAACTGCAGCCCCGCGAACAGCCAGACACGGGTGCTCTTGTCGAGCCGGTTGTAGAGCCAGAACCACGCGTGCGTGCCAGTCAGCACCGCGGCCCAGGCGGCGAGATCGACGGGCGCCGGGCGCCCCGGCCAGCGGAGCAGGGCAATCGCGGCAGCGCCGCTCACGAGCGCCCACACCCACGGTTGCCACCGGGGCGTGCTCACCTGGCTGCCAGCGAACGCGGCGCTCAACTGGGGCTTGGCTTCATGGCGTGCGGCGATCAGATCGTTGTCGACATACCCACGCTCGTAGATGGCCCAGAACGATCCCAGCAAGATCAGCAGCCCGATGACGTGCGTCACGGGCGAGGCCGCAAAGGCGATCGAGGCCAGCACCCAGAACGCAAAGTCCTCCAGCAAGATGCCGTGGACGACATAGCGCGCCCCGGGGCGCTTGACCTGCGTCAAGTACTGACCGGGCAGGTAAACGCCGCTCAACGCCTGACGGAACTTCGCCTCGGGCCACACGGCGCGAAGCGGCCTTGCGCAGGCGTCGAGCAAGGTCAGATCCTGGGCGGAGTCCGTGAGCACGAGCGCGCGCCGCACCAGCTCGTCGCCCAGCGCGTCGATGGCGAGGCGCAGCTTGCCGTGGCGGCGATCGGCGAACGTCGAGAGCCGGGACGCCACGATCCGTGCTCGCGGCAAGCCAATCGCGGCGACCAGCGGAGCGACGATGGGCCCGAAGCCGGCGGTCACGATGATCGTCGTCGTGCGCGGGGCCCGCAGCGCGGTCATCAGGCGCAGGTTCGTGAAGGTCGTCGCGAGGCTCGTCACCTCGCGCCTCCACCGGCGCGCCGTCCATGGGAAGCAGATCGAGATCAGCCGCACCCGCCAGACGTCTCGCGTCACGTCGCCGCCAGTCCATCGCCAGGGCTGGAGCGCGTCCAGCGCGCGCATCAATAGCAATGCCAGCAGGCGCGGTCGCGCGGAGTCGATGAAATCCTCCGTCGAGTTGCGCAGATACAGCGTCTCATCGAGGTCGAGCAAGATCGGGCCTTCGTGCTCGAGAATGGCGCTGATGGCAGCTTCGGCCGAGACATCGTGCGGCGTTGCGACGTACGCGGGGCTCACGGCGACCCCACGAAATGCAGCGCCGCCCGAGCGGGCCTGACGACGCACCGCCGCGTCGATCGAATCGGCTCCGCCACGTGGCGTGTGGAGGCGGCCGCTGCCCCGGTCATACCGACCGAGCGCCCCTCCGGGCAGCGCCTCGCCATGCTCGGGAGACTGACGTGATGCGACGAATATCTTGTGTCCAAGGTCCACTCCCAGCACACCAGCAGTCACGCGCTCGACCATCGAAAGAATCGCCGATCGGGGCGCGCGACCGACGGGTTGTTCACGACCGCTGTGGTTGGGCTCTGTAGCGTACGAGGCACGGTCGGGCGAAGGGTTTCGTCGCGCACCGCGGCGGCCCGGATCAGGGCCGCAATACCCGCCGTCCCTGCCATCCAGAGAGCGAGTGTCCGGCCCCTTCGCGGGAGTCCGCGTGGCACGAGCCCCCGCGGGTGCGACCGATCGGCTGACCGAGCCAGGCCTTCTCGCGCCGGTGCACGATGCCCCGTTTGCCGCGAGAACACACGTCCCCTTGGCGGTGCCATGGTACGAGCCCATGATGGCATCGAACGTCATCGTGCTGTCATCGACGGTACCCGATCACGACTGGCAACGAGGCCGGGCTCGGCACCTTCATGTTCTCCGGGACGCCGAGCCTCTCCGGCCACGGGATCGGCTCCTCGAGCGCGGGCTACGAGTGGTGGGCCGGCGACGAGAGCCCGTCGCTGTTGACGCCCCACGATCAAGCGCTCCATCTCTACGAGCTCAGCTCCAATGGTGGCACCCTCCTCACGGCCCGTCGCGACGGCGGCGTCGTCGGCACGGTGGCGGGCGCGTCGTCGCTCTCCAGCGGCGCCATGGGATTCCGGTCCTGGTATCCGCTCCCAAACACCCATGGTCCGCCCGACACCCGGATTTACTGGGCCGCCTGGTTCGATCACGAGCTGTCAGCCCCCGAGCGACAGCAGGTGTACCGGTACGTCGGCAAGGAGTTCGCCTTCCGCCCGCGGCGCTTCATCGCGGCGACGGGCGACAGCGTCACGGCAGGTCACGTCGACGGGGTGGACACGACCTCGTTCCTGGAGGCCCTCCAGGCCCGCTACGCGGCCGACGGCGAGACGGTGTACATCCTCAACGAGGGAGTCTCCTCCGAGACCACGACGCAAATCGCCGCCCGATCCCCCTCCGCCTTCGCCGATCGCTACGCCGAGGGCGACCTCCGGGAAGAGTGGTTGATCATCGGCGGCGGGACCAACGACCACGGTCTGACCGCCGAGCAGACCTATCACAACCTCTGCGCGATCAGCGCCGCCACGCAGGCCCTCGGCGTCCGCACGGCGATGAGCACGCTGCTCTACCTCACCGCCGCCGAGATGACGCCGCCCGCCTACGCCTGGCACGACGCGCTCAACGCGATGATCCGGTCGCGCTCGTGCGGCGCCGACCGGATCATCGATTACTACGTGGATCCCTTGCTCGCGACGCCGACCACGGACCACTTCCCCGACAACGTCCACCCCGACGACACCGCCCTCGCGGCGATGGCGACCGTGCAGCGAAGCGTGATCCAGTGACCGGCGCCGCGGGCTCGTCAGCGCGTCACTGCAAGAAGCCTTGCTTGAGCGCCTCCATCAGCGGGTCTCGCTGGCCGGCCGTCTGACCGGGCCGGTAACCCTGGTTGATGGTCCAGACGATGGTGCCGCCGAGCCCCTTCTGCTTGACGTAGGCGCCCTTCTCGAGGATCGACTGGGGATCTTCGTAGGACACGAACGTGCACCCCTGCGGCCCGTGCGAGGACGAGAAGCCGAGGTAAGGAACCCTCGCGGTCGCGTCCCAGTGGTGGCTGGTGGAGCTGTAGTACGAATTCATGATGTTATCGAACGTCATCGTGTTGTCGTCGGAGACGATCTGCGAGCCGTTGAGGCTCTGCTTCGGCTGCGAGACGGGCGAAGACCAGCACGAGCCGTAGAAGGCGATACCGATACCGAGCTTGGACGCGGGCACGCCGGCGGCGAGGTAGGCCTTGACGTTGAGGTCGACCGAGCTCGGCGTCGCCGACGCCTCGCCGTAGAGGGCCGCCGAGTGCCAGCTCTGCCAGCCGCCCCAGCCGCCCGACATGCTGTAGCTCATCAGGTTGATCTGATCGAAGAGCGGCGCGATGCCGCCGAAGAACGAGCTGACGCTGGCGTTCATCGTCACCCACTGCACAGGCACGGTGAGCAGCGTCGACGGCATGGCCGCGCGGATCGCCTGCGCGAGCGCCTTGAAGGCCGGTTGATCGCCCGCCGGGAGCGGCTCCCAGTCGAGGTCGAACCCGTCGAACCCGTAGTCCTGGGCGAGCTGCTTCAGGTTCTGCACGAACGCCGCGCGGTTCTGAGACGAGGCCGCGCCCACCCACCCCGACTCGGCCCCTGCGCCGCCCAGCATCACCACGGCCTTCTTGCCGTTCTGATGGGCGAGCTGCACCAGGTTCTTCGCGAAGGCCGGGCCGCCCGTGCCCATGTCGAACGTGGTGTTGAGCGTGCCATTGGAGTTCGGCACCACCCGCCCGACGAAGATGTGCGTGAGCCCGCCCCAGTCGATGGCGCTGGGCGGATACAGGTTCTGCTGGTAGCCGACGTAATAGCCGCTGACCCACTTGCCGCTCGTGCTCCCGCCGCCCGCGCCGCCGGACCCACCGGCCCCGCCGGAGCCCGTCGCCCCGCCCGAGCCGGTGCTCGCGCCGCCGGCGCCCGTCGTGCTGCCCGAGCCGCTGCCCGTGCCGGTCCCGTCACAGGTCACCACGACGTTGTCAATCAGGAGATTCCGATCCTGCCCGTTGGCGTAATAGTCGTTGTCGAACACCACCTTGATCTGGTGGGAGCCCGCGGTCGCCGCGAACGGGAACGAGAACGTGGACCAGTTGCCCGAGGAGACCGTCGCTTGACCGACCTTCACGCCATCCACCGTGACGATCATGTCCGGCCACACGTTGCTGGCGGCCTGCCCCTTGGCAGACACGGTGAGGTGGGTCGCGCCGGCGACGAACGTGTGGTTCGTCGCGATGTAGCCATTCGACCACAGGTTCCAGCCGCCGGTCGTGCTCCCGCCGGTCGAGTGCGTCATCGTCTCTGCTTCGTAGGTCGTGGCCGCGCACGCCGTGCCGGCGCTGGCGGTGCCACCACCGCTGACCACGCCGCCGCCGCCTCCCCACGCGAGGTGGGGTAACATCATCGTCATCCGCACCTCGTCCGGTCCGCCCGTCGGCTCGAGGCTGCCTCCGCCCGACCACGGCCCGGCGGCCGAGAACGTCCAGCCGAGCCAGACATCGCTGTTCGCCTCCAGGTGCGCCAGCATGTCGTCGAGGGCCGCGACGCACGTGGCGCTCGATCCGCCCGAGAACTCGCCCAGGAACCCCCTCTTCCCGCTGGCCTTGAGCCAGCTCGTGAACGCGGCGAGGCGCTGCGATCCGACGGTGGTGCCGGCGCAAGTCTGGCTCTTGCCCGAGGAGTCGTCGTCGAGGTACTGATGAACCTCGTAGGCGTAGTTGTTGCCGGGATCCTCGATCTGGAGCATCGCCTTCGCGTTCGCTGTACCATACCAGCTCTCGCTCCACGCCTGAGCGCCGTCCCACCCGTTGCCCGGGACCAGGATCAGGTTGGTGGCGCCGGTGGCCCGGATGGCGGCGATGGCCGCGTTCGCCGCGCCCACCCACTGCTCCGTCGACATGTCATGAGGCTCGTTCATGACGGCGAACACCACCTTCGGGTTGTTCTTGTAAATGGACGCGAGGCGCCCCCAGAAGTCGGCGAAGTCGGCGGCCGGGACAGCGCCCGATCCGATCACCTTGGTGCCGTAGCGCCCGTAGTTGTGCGGATCGAGGATCACCGACGTTCCCCTGGCGAGCAGGCCGTCGGTCGTGGTGGTCAGGCGGTCGAGCTCCTCCGCATCGAACGCCGCGTTCCGGGTCGGCTGCAGGCGCTCCCAGCGGAACGGGAGCCGGAACGTCGTCATGCCCTTGCTCACGAAGTAGTCCGCCGAGTCGTAGCCAGCCACGTAGTGCGGGTCGGGGTAGACGTAGTCCGCGCCGTGCTTGCCCGGGAGGGGTCCGTTCCCCGAAGGATCGATGGCCAGCTCCACGCTGGCGAGGCTCACGCCGCGATAAGGCAGCGCGCCGGACAGCGACGCTCCCTGCAAGGCGGGCGCGTCGGCGGCGTCCTCGGGCAGCGGGCCTCCGCAGGCGAGCAGCGAAATGGCGGGCAACACGCCCCAGATCATGCACGATTTCTTCATGATGCGATGCTTTCTTCCTCCCCCGGTGACGTTTCGGTTTGCTTCGCGCACGCGTGCATCCACGCGCCGCTCTCGCGGCCTCGGGTGCGCAGTACAGAGCAGGTTGCCTTGGAGCAGCACCGTCTCTGACGGACTGACTTCTACCCTCCAAACAATGAATCATCAACCAATTAATTACGTGTTTCGACGCAGTGACCGGCCTCGCCGCCCGAGCGCGGAAATTTACAGCGATGGGCGCGACTGACATCGTCCGACGACGACCGAGCCAATCACCACCGGCGGCCTATTTGAAGGGCGAGAGCGCCGACGGCGCGCCGAGGATCGCTGTCACGTGAGCCAGCCCAGCAAGCCGCCCCGCGGCGCAGATGCGGATAAATCCAGCGATCGACTCCCCGTCACGGAACATCACATGTCATCGCCACACCGACCCTGGATCCGTCAGTGCCCCGAGGTGTGACATTGAAGGAGACAGTATCTCTCGACGGCGAACGTCGGCCGCCTGACAGTCCCGTCGACGCGGCAGCACGGAGGGTTCTTTCGACCGATCACCGCCCGCCCGAGCCGGCGCCCCAGCCGCATCATGGGCAATCTCGAATCGGCCGTCAGTGAAGCCGCGACACCGATGACCAGCGCCGGCTCCAGCTCCACCGCGTCAGTCGATTGGCACTGATCCGTTCTTGCACGGCGAACGCGTCCGCGCGCGGTCCGACTCGCGGAGCAGCGGGGTGCCCACGGGGACCTGCTCGACGCGGGCGAGGGTGGCAATGGCCGCTGGATCGGAGTCGTCGAGCTCGGCGAAGGCCGGGAGTCGCGCGATCACCCCGGCAGCGTCGGCGGGGGCCTGGACGCGCTCATCCCGCCTCATCCTGCCGAGTGGCGGGAGCCTCTCAGCGCAGCGCGGGAGGCGGCGGCCCGGCCTCGCCGCGAGCGGTCGCCGGTCCGGTGGGCCAGGCGCCGCTCCAGGCCGAGACGCGCCCCGCGGCGGCGAGGCTGGTCGCCAGGATCGCCAGCGTCGTGCGCGAGAAGAAGCCCATGTCACCGTAGATCTGATTGAAGCAGATCGCGGCCTCGGCCACGCTCACCATCGCCACCACGCGGACCAGCGGCGTGGTGGCCGCGCGGTAGGTCCTGGTGTTCAGATACACGGCCACGGGCACCGGCATCAGGATGCCAATGAAGCCCAGGAACCCCGTGAACGCGAGGATCGCCAGCAGGCTGTTGTGGGGGATGTAGCGATACTGGGTGAACTCGCGGGCGCTCAGCGTCGAGTCGGTCTCGATGTACTCCCAGCCCCAGCCGTGGCCGAGAGCGGGCCCCTGAGCGAAGGTGAAGATCAGCCCCTCGTTCTCGTTGTCGCGGGATTTCGTGGAAGCATCCTTCTCCGAGCTCACCGTGGCGAACGACGCCAGCGGCTTGAAGATGCCTTCGGGCCGGCCCCAGCCGACGGCCACATACAGCGCGACCACCGGGAGTGTCATGGCCATCCAGCGATTGATCCGGCGCTTTCGCGGGGTGGCGGGGATCATCGCGTAGCCCACGACGATCGCGGCGACGAGAGACATCCACGCCAGACGTCGGTTGTTGAGCTGGATGGCGAGGACGATGAGCGGCCCCAGGGTGACGAGCAGGGCGCGGGCGTGCTTCGTCCCGCGCTCGACCGCGCTGGCGAGGAGGATGACCAGCCCCGTGACGAAGAGCACCGAATCGTGGTGCGCCGTCATGTACGAAGGGGCGTTGTTCCACGCGAGGTCGCGCACGACGAAGAGGTAGAAGCCAGTGGCCATCACCGAGCGATACACGGCCGCGGCGACGATCGCCTTGAGCAGGAGCGCGTGGTGCTCCGGTGTCCGCATCACGGCCAGGAGGACGAGCGCGAACAGGAGCCCGTTGAGGCAGCAGAACGTCTGGAAGCCGGCCTGCTGCGAGCTCCCCCCGCGCGCCACGCCCAGCAGGCCCCAGAGCGCGATGCTGGCCATGCTGACGACGATCGCTCGGTCCATCGGCCATGCCCGAAGGCGCGGCCGAGCCCCCTTCCATCCGAGGACGAGCAACAACACGATCTGCGCATACGTCCACAAAGGCAGCTTCAGGAACGAGGCGCCGAAGAGCAGCTCCAGCCACCGGAGCGGCGTGACCATGAGCCCGGCGTAGGTCTCCGGATCCTCCGAGGTGAGGATCCAGAACAGGATGACGGCGAGGGCTCTGGGCATGGCGCGGCCAGATCAGTCCTTGAGTAACGGCAGCACGGCGAGCAGCGAATACGCCCAGACCACGACGAACACGGCGACGCCCAGGCAGGCTCGCCGGACGCCGCGCGCCGGCCTCGCGTCTCGCGCGGCGAACATGGGAATGACGATCATCGCGCCCATCACCGACATGAGGAGCACCCTCTGAGCCATGGCTCCTCCTGCTGCGAAAGACCGCCCCGTCAAACGCTGTCGCCCGCGAACAGCCTCGTCTCCAGCCCAGCGCGCCTCTCGAGCGACGCGCGACGCGCGACGAGCTACGCGCCGCCGCGGAGCTCGCTGCGATAGAGCCGCACGATCTCCTCGACTTGCCCGCGCGCGTCGAGCCGCGTCTCGGCCCACGCGCGCACCTGTGGCCGCATCCGCGCGAGCTGCGCTGGTTGCTCGACGACGCGGCACAGCGTGTCGACGAACTCCTTTTCATCCATGCTCGCGAGGAAGCCAGTCACGCCCTCGCGAATCGTCGCCTCGGAGCCTCCGGTCCGGGTGCGCAGCACCGGACATCCCGTGGCCATCGCCTCGGGGCCGACCAGCGCGAAGCCTTCGTAGAGGCTGGGCATCGCGAGCAGATCGGCGGCGAAGTAGGCGCGCAGCGGGTCCCGCCAGCCGTACATCGTGCACGTCGACGCGACGCCGGCGGCGTCGATGGCCGCTTGCACCTCGCCGCGGAGCTCCCCGTCACCGACGATGGCGAAGCGCACCGAGGCCCGCCCCCGCTCGCGGAGGGCCTTTGCCGCGGCGACGATCGCCCCGGGCTGCTTGCTCGGGTGGAGGCGGCCGACGAAGAGCACGAGAGTCTCGCCCTCGCCCACGCCGAGCTCGGCCCGCGCCGCCCGGCGCTCCTCCGGCGACGGCTCGCGAAAGTGCGCGCAGTCGACGCCGTTGCGCACCACGCGAATACGGGACTTCGCTATCCCGAGCTCGTCCTCCAGATAGGTCCGCGCCAGCTCGTCGAGCACGAAGAAGCGCCGCCCGAACGGCGAGAGCAGGCGGCGGAACGGGCCGAAATCGATCGCCGAGACCTGGTGGGTCAGGTGGGTGTTGTGGAGGGTGAACCAGTCCGGCGCGCGCCCGGCGAGATAGCAGCACAGCGCCGCCGAGCGGCCATGCACGTGCACGACGTGCGGTCGAAACCGGCGCAGCGCGCCGCGGACGGCCAGCGTGCTTCGAACCACGGCGGCCGCGTCGGGCTGCAAGCTCGTGACCACACACTCGACGCCTCGCTGACGAAGGGTGTCGACCTCACCGCAGTTGGTGACGAGCAGGACCTCGTTTCCCAGGCTCTGGAGCTCCGAGCAGAGCCCGGTGATCATCGTGGCGATCCCGCCGCGCGAGCCCGGCGCCGCGAGCTGCATGACGCGGAGCCGCTCCAGCCCCCGCCCCGGCCGGACCTCGTGGGCGTTCAACGAGCCTTCCATGCGATTCCCCCTCTCCTCGATCGAGCAACGATACCGCCGGGATCAACCCCGGTCGAGGAGCAATCCCGCCGTGGGAGTGAAACTCGATGAGTGCCAGTTCCTGGACGGGAAACGGCGCGGGCACGCTCTCAGCTCGCGCGCGGGTCCGAGCTGCGCCCCGCCGCGCCGCGCAGATCGCGCAGGAGGATCCAGGCCACCCTCGGATCCTTGAGCAGATAACGGCGCCAGAGCCGACGGGGCTCGCGCGCGAGGCGATAGAGCCACTCGAGCCCCGCGGCCGAGATCCAGCGCGGCGCGCGCGGCACCGTCCCGGCCAGGAAATCGAGACCGGCGCCGACGCCGACGCACACCGCCGGTCGCACCGACTCCGCGATCCGGGCCATCACGATCTCCTGCTTGGGGCACCCCAGGGCGACCAGGACGAGATCGGGGCGCGCCGCCGTGAGCCGGTCGCAGAGCTCGTGATGCGTCGGGGGATCCCGAGCGAGATCGATTGTTCGCGCGTCGATCCCCACGATTTCAAGGCCCGGAGCGTCCACCTTCAGCCGCTCGGCCGCGCGCGCCGCGACGCCCTCTCCGCCGCCGAGCAGGTAGACGCGCCACCGCTCCCGGCCCGCGCGCTCGAGCAGCGGGCCAATCAGATCCGAGCCGGAGACCTTCTCGCGGAGCGGCGTACCGAGGAGGCGTGAAGCCCAGACGATCGGCATTCCATCGGCGGTGACGAGGCTCGCGCGCTCGTACGCCGCGCGGAGTCGGACGTCGTCCTCGAGCAGGACCAGGTGATCCACGTTCGGAGTGCAGACGATTCCGCCCTTCCGCTGCGCCACAAGCTCGGCGACGGCCTCGACCGCCTCGGCCATCGTGACATCATCGATGGTCGCGCGGCCGATCCGGATCCGGCGCCGCGCGACCTCACCGCCCACCGAGCTCACCTGCGACGTGCTCATCAATCCTCCTTGCTTCAGCGCAAGATCAAGCTGCCGACGAAGCGGGCTCTCCCCACCTCCTCGATTGTCCTCTCGGCCTCGGCGATCGAGCTCTCGCCGAGCACGAGGCACAGGATCGCGGCGTCCGCGGCCTGGGCGAGCGCCAGGCTCGCCGGGCTCTCGAGGACGGGGCCTAGCGCGACGATCATCGGCCCGCGGCTCTCCTTCGGATCGGTCAGACCCCGGAGACAGGCGCCGAGCTCGGCGAGCCGGATCGCCGTGGCGTCGATGACGCGGATCCGCGATCCCAGGTGACACGAGCCCACGTCGACGAGGGCGCGCGCCACCCGGAGCGTCTGGACCGGGCCTCCGGCCGGGATCACCGCGAGCGAGCGCCATTTCCGGCGCTGGGTGGCGAGCCAGACCCGCTGCCACGCGAGGGCCGAAGATTGAACCGGGGTGGCGTCCTCGTCGGGCGGCGCGTCGTTTCGGATCGCGTCGGGATCGGGCGGCGGAGTCGAGGGCGGGTCCGAGCTGGCGCGCTCCCCGACCGAAGAGAGCCAGTGATTCCAGAGCGCGGCGGGCCGAGAGCCTCCGCCCGATTCATCTTCTTTCATGATCGTCCACCGTCCCTGGCCGTGCGTATCCATTCCTCGGGTCCGTGATCCGAGCGGCGGAGCCGGAGGCCGATCTTCCACGCGACGTAGACCGGAGCCCAGAGCAGCGTCAGGAGGGCTCTCGGGCCCTGGCCGGACAGCCAGAGCCCGCGCAGTACGTGGGCAGTCAGGAAGACCATCGCCAGGAGCCAGGGGACAAGCGCCGTCGCCGACCCGCCGAGCGCCACGTGATGAACGAGGGCCGCCGCCGCCCCGACGGCCGTCGTGAGCGCGAGCGAGCTCAGCGGAGGGACGAGCAGATCCATCGCGAGATCGAGCCGGATCGCGTCGCGCCGCGCCACGCCCTCGCGGATCAGCCGCGGCACGTGCGCCCGGGCGATCGCCGCCCGGCCACCCTCCCACCGTCGCCGCTGCGTCGCCGCCGCGGGCCCGCGAGGGGCCATGTCGCCGAGCACCTCGGCCTCGGGCACATAGACGACGCGATACCCTGCCTCGGCGAGCTTGATACCGTATTCGACGTCCTCCACGATCGAGAAAGCGTCGGAGGGGACGCGGCGGAGCACGTCGCGCGTGAAGCCCATCCCGTTGCCGCGGAGCCCGGTCGAGAGGCCCAATCGCTCGCGACCGAGCGAGCGCAGCCCGTGGAAGATCGCCAGCGCCAGCACCATCAGCCGGGCTCGCCACGAGGCCTCGGGATCGCGGACTCCGTAGCTCGCCTGGACGGCGCCCGCGCCGGCGACGAACCGCGCCGCGAAGGCGTGAAGGAGCTGCGGAGACACCGTGGTGTCCGCGTCGATGACCACCACGGCGTCGGCTACGGCGTCGGCCTCGATCCGCGCGAACGCGTGGGCCAGCGCGTAGCCCTTGCCGCGGCGCCGCGGATCGCGTCGCTCGAGCACGACGGTGCCGGCGCCCGCGGCGACCTGCGCGGTCGCGTCTGCGCAGTTGTCCGCCACCACGAGGATCCGGTAGCGATCCTCCGGGTAATCGAGCGCGCGGAGGCTGGCTATCGTGGCGGCGATCCCCTGCTCCTCGTCGTGGGCGGGGACGACGATGTCGAATCGCAACGTGGCCTCGCGCGGGGGGTCCCCGAGCTTCCCCGGCCGCGCGGCGAGGGCCAGCACGAAGAGGTACGTCGCGCAGGCGAGCCCCGGCAGCCCGAGGATCGTGAGGACGAGAGCGCCGAGCGCGATCATCGCCGATCTCCCGCGCCGCGACGCGCGTTGCGGAGAACCGCCGTGCGCCCCATCACCTCGTCGCTCATGGCGTCTTCACCTCCGCGAGCAGCGGAATCGGGAGCCGCTCGACCTGCCAGACCTCGAGGAATCGATTGCTCGCGAAGTCCTTCGCGGCGGCGGCCGCGAACGCGGAGAGCAGGCCGAGCACGAGCCCGCCGAGGACGATGAGCGGGATGCTGGGCTTGAGCGGCTTCTTCGGGATCTCGGCCGGAGCGACGATGGCATAGCGGTACTTGAAGGCCGCCCGAGCGGTGTTGATCTCGAGCCGCGCCGAGTCGATGCGATCGCGCAGATCCTCGTATTTCTGCACTGCCGCGAGGAGCCGGGCCCGGACCGAGACCAGCTCCGGCGAGTCGTCGCGGGGGGCGACGGGCTCCGGCGCCACCGCCGCCGCCGCCTCGTCACGAGACGCGAGGAAGGGCCCGAGCGTCGCAGGTGGCGTGTCCCCGAGCTTGCCCTCGCCCGGAGAGAACTGCTTGACCTGGGCGAGCAGCGCGCCCTCTTCCCGCTTCAGCGCCGTGAGCTCGGGCGGCTCGACGCTGGCTTGACGGATCTTCTCCTCGAGGGCGATCACCGAGGGGTGGGCCGAAGCGTAGGTGAGCCGGAGCGTCGCGAGCTGCCCTTTGAGGTCGACGACGCGCCGCTGCCAGGGATCCTCGATGGCCTGGATGGCTGTCCGCTTCTGGGCGAGATCGACGGCGATCGTCGCGCCGGTGTCGGAGGCGGGCTTCGGGCCGCGATCCGGCGTTGCCCGCCGCGGCGCGCCGAAGGGCCGAGTCGGTGTCAGCGCGGGGGCCGGAGGAGCGGTGAGCTGCATCTTCTGGGCGTTGGCGAGGCCGGCGTCGATCGCCTCGCGCTGGCGGGCCGCCTCGTCTTCGAGGATGGCAATCGTCTCGGTGATGGCCGAGGTCTCGGTCGCGCTGCGCTCCGTGAAGAAGTTGCGCTCGGCGCACTGCACGAGCTCGTGGGCCACCAGCGGATCGTGCCACGACACTGCGATGGATATCGTCGTGTCGTCGGCCTGCACCGTGATCCGCTTCTCCAGCAGGCCAATCAACGCCAGCATCCGGTCCTCGTCCGACACCGGGCCGAAGACCGCGCGCGAGGCGGCGTCGAGGAGCTGCGACATCGGGGATCGGCCCACGCTCCACCGCTCCTCCAGGTGGGTCTCCCGGATGATCGCCACGAGGTTGTCGCGGCGCAGGATGGTCTCGCTCGTGCCCCGCGTGGGGACGTCCCAGTCGGCGGGCAGAGGGCGCCTCGGGTTGCCGAGCAGCGGAATCACCACGTTGCGCTGGACGAGGATCCTGGTGGTCGCGACGTAGACGCGCGGGGCGCACACCGCGACCGTCGCCGTCAGCAGCAAGCTCAGCGCGAGCACCAGGCTAGCGAGGCCCGGCCGCCGCCTCGGCGCGCGCAGCACGAAGCGCGCTATCGCCGCGGCGCGCGCGTAGTCGACGCCCTCCGAGCCCTCGGCGTCGGTGAGGTCGGGGCTCGGAGGCGTGGAGAGCGGCGGTGCCGGAGAGGCCATGTTCACTCCAGGGCGAGGCCTTCATCGAGGTGGCGAGGGATCGCGGCGGCGCGGGCCTGGGGGTCCACCGCGAGCATGGCACGCACGTGCCGGGCGAGGAGCGCGAGCGTGAACGGCTGCGCGAGGAAGGCGTTCGCGCCCGCCTCCTCGGCGTAGGCGATGATCTCCGGAGAGTGCCTGTCGCTGATGACGAGGATCTGGACCTGATCGAGCCCTCGGTCCGTCCGGATCTGCTCGCAGAGATCGTACCCGGAGTCGCGAGGAAGGTTGAGGCTGACGCAGACGATCGCCGGGCGACTCCGCGCGATGCTGGCGATCGCGGCCCGGACGTCCACCGCGACGTCGACGGCGACTGCGACTCCCAGCGCCTTCCTCAGGCCGGCCGTGAACACCGGATCGTCGTGCACGACGAGGACACGTCTCTCACCGCTGTGGATCATATCGATTCTCCTCGGAAAAGCCTGTCGGGGGGCGGCCCCTCGAGCCGTGGCGCCCGCGCGCCGCGCGCGAGCCGCACGGACCGTGACGGCGTGGAACGGGTAAGCTCGCCCCGGCCAGGTTCCTGCGTGGGCGACCATGCCCCGCTGTCCGAACCGGAAACTCCGGGACGAGATAGACTATCTATCGCACTCGCCATGTGTAGCAGCTCTGCTCGGTCGAGCCACGAGGTGCGTGACTGCGACACTCCAACCCCGGAAAGAACATCAGGATGCTTCCCCACCCGCGCTCGTGCCGCTCAGGTGATCGACGTCGAGCGCCCCCGCGCCCGCGCCTTCACGGCGGGGAGCGCCGCCTCGACGATCGAGTCCGGCGGTATCGAGCGGAGGACGAGACAACCGGGCATGATCTTGGATCGCGCGCCGACGGTGATCGGACCGAGGATGGTGGCGCCGGGGCCGATCACGACGTCGTCCTCGATGGTGGGGCCGCCGCTCTTCCGCGTGTCGGGGTGGGTCCCGAGGCCGAGCGTGACGTTGTGCGAGAGGACGACGCCGCTCCCGACCCGGGCCGAGCCCGTGACCGCCATGCCCATCCCGTGCACGATCATCACGCCGGGCGCGAGATCGGCTTCCCAGTGGACATCCGCCCCGTAGGCGTGGCGGATGAACCGCGAGACGACCTTGGCGGCGAGAGGCACCTTCGCGACGGAAAAGACGCGCATGATCCGGTAGGCGGCCATCATCTGGAGTCCTACCTTCTCGACGAGAGCGCCGGAGTACGCCTCGGGTCGATCGGGCTTGCCCGCGTACTTGACCCCCTGGCGGTGGACGAGCGCATGATCGGCGCGGACGGCGCCGGCGAGCCGAGATGCCGTATCCCGCAAGCGTCGGAGCCCGGCCAGAACCCCTCGCGCCTCGACCGGGGACGCGCCGGGGGAGCCGCGTCCTGCGCTGGACGGAACTCGGAGGACCGCGGGGAGAATCTGCAGCTCGGGAGCGATAAACCGGTTTTCCACGAGTGGTGTAGATAGCAGCTCCACCGATCCTGACCACCTGGAAACCGGCGACAAATCACCGGACGATAGCGGCAAATTCGGCCCGGAACAGCGGGTGCGCTGCGCGTCCGTTGGAGTCATTCGAGCCGGCTCCGGGCGGCGCACGCTCGGCCCCGGTCGGCTGGACTACGTGGTTCAGAGTGCTACTCAGTTTCATTGATCCACGGGGAGAGCCCCGGTGGCACGCTGGCTCCACAACGTCCCAGAGGCTCGATGTTCATCCACGCAAGCGCCCCGCGTCCTGCTCACGCGCTCATCACCCCGAGCCACGCCCCGGACTTCGCGCGCTGCTGCGTGCTGGTCGAGAGCGTGCGGCGCCACGCAGCCCCGGGCATCGACCACTACCTCGTCGTCGACCGCCGAGACGAGCGGCTCTTCGCGGTCCTGCGGGGACCGCAAACCCACATCGTCGTCAAGCAAGACATCCTCCCGTGGTGGCTCCATCAGCTACCGCTCCGCCCCAAGTGGTGGGTCAGCTTGAAGGGGTTACCGGTCCGCGGGTGGATCATCCAGCAGATCGTCAAGCTCTCCGTCGACTCCATCGCCCCCGCGGACGCGTGCATTTTCATCGACTCGGACACCATCCTCACCACGAGCTTCGATCCCGGCAAAGCCGAGCGGGACGGCCGAGTGCCGATGTTCCGCGAGATCCTGCCGACCGAGCTGCCTTACAACACGCGCTGGCACGCGGCGGCCGGGCGGCTGCTCGGCCTCCCCGCCGCGCCGAGCTGCCGCACCAGCTACGTGACTCTCCCGCTCACCTGGCTTCGCGCCAACGTGATCAAGCTGCAACGGCACATCGAGCAGACGACGGGGCGAGGCTGGGTGGAGAGCCTCTGCGGCCTCGACACCATGAGCGAGTGCGTGCTTTACGGCCGGTTCTGCGAGGAGATCCTGGGCGACGCGTCAGGCCACTACTTCCACGATACGGTCCAGATGCTGAGCTACTGGGGCACGACGCCGCTCGACGAGCGCGGCCTGCGCACGCTGCGCGACAGCCTGCGCTCCGAGCACCTCTGCGCCATGGTCAACGCCCGATCGAACACGCCGGTGCGCGACATTCGCCGCGCGTTCGACCTCGAGGCCTGACGCGCGCGCCCCGGCCAATCCATGCTGACCACGATCCTCCGCGACGCGGCCGAGCTCGCTCGCGTCGCCCGACCTCAGGGCGCCTCGGGGCGCCCCACCCTGCGCGACACGCTCCTCCACGACGGCTTCGCGGTGCTCGCTCTCACGCGCGTGCGCGAGCTCGCGCGGCGGTGGCGCGTGCCGGGGGTCAATCGCTTCCTTCGCCTGGCGCAGACGGCGCTCTACGGCATCGAGATTGGCAAGGACGTCCAGCTCGGCGAGGGCGTGTGCTTCGTGCACACGATTGGCACCGTCATCGGCGGGGACGCCCGGCTCGGCGCCCGCGTGCGCCTGCTCGGCAACGTGACCATCGGCACGGCCAAGGACAACGGCTATCCCGTGATCGGCGACGACGTCACCATCGGATCGGGGGCGCGCGTCCTCGGGCCCGTGACCATCGGGCGCGGCGCCACCATCGGGGCCAACGCCGTGGTGTTGACGGACATCCCGGATTTCGCCGTGGCGGTCGGCGTCCCGGCCGTCGTGCGCAGTCCGGTGCGCGCGCGAGGTGTGGAATGAGTGCCGACCTCCCGGTCAGCGTCGTCGTGGCCACGCACGATCGGTGCGCGCTCCTCCTCGAGACGCTGCGCGGGCTCGCGCGGCAGACGCTCCCCGCCAATCAGTTCGCGGTCATCGTCGTCGACGACGGCTCCGAGCCTCCGGTGCGGCCGGAGCTCGAGCGGCTCGATCTGCCCTATCCGCTCACGATCCTGGAGCAGGCCAATCGGGGCGCGGCGGCGGCGCGGCATCATGGCATCCTCCACGCCCGGGGCGAGATCATCGTCATCGTCGACGACGACATGGGCATCCCTCCCGATTTCCTCGCCGAGCACCTCGCCGCGCACGCCGGGGGCGCCACGCTGGTGCTCGGTCGGATCCAGGACGAGGGAGAGGCCATGGCGCGCAAACCGATCTTCGAGCGGATGCACGCCGCCCTCCTCGACAGGCAGTGGGAGGCGTTCCGGTCCGGGCGCGAGCGGCCGCGCGGCGTCCACACCTGCACCGGGAACGTCTCGTTCCGACTCCGCGACTACCTCGCTGTCGGCGGCTTCGATCTCCAGCTCGCGCGCTCCGAGGACCGCGATCTCGGCGTCCGCCTCGAGCGCGCCGGCGCGCGGATCGCGTTCGCCGACGCCGCGCGGACCATCCACCGCAGCGACGTCGCCGATCTCCAGGTGTGGATGGGCCGCAACTTCCGCTACGGCGGGTGCGATCTGCGGATCGCGCGGAAGCACCCCGACCTGGAGAGCGCGGATCCCTGGCGCTTCTTCTTCCTGATTCACCCCCTCTCGCGCGTGCTCGTGGCCGCCACGCTGATTGCTCCCTCGGCCGGCGCGCGGATCGCAAGCCTGGCAATCCGCGCGGCGATGGCGCTCGACGCCGCCGGCGCCGAGCGCGCCGCCGTGGCGGGAGCGACGGTGAGTTATGCACTCGAGTACTTCCGCGGCATGCGCAGCGAGGCCGGCTCGCTCCGGGCAACGCTGCGCGGCCTCGGTGGGTATCTGGCCAAGCGCGCTCCTCAGTAGTTGAGGAGGACGCACTCCGAATACAGGCCGTCGATGTCCTCCGGCTGCACACCATCCTTGGAGCGGAAGGCGCCCAGGTACGCGCCGCCGGGTCGCGCGAAAGAATGCCAGGGGGCGTGGCCGCGGAGGACCCGTTCGTCGACGACCATCGCGACACAGCGAAAGCCCACCGCGGCGGCGAGGGCTACCCGATCGAGGTGACGGCGAAAGACCTCGGGCGCGCTCACGTGATGGACTCGCGCAACGGGCAGGCGCACGCCCCTTCCAGCGTGCTTGAGGCTCCGGTTGAGCATCACGTAACAGTCGCCGATCGCCGATCGCACGAGGAGATGCCGGTGGTGCGGGAGGCGGTGATCGCGGCAGATCTTCCGCGCCTCGCCCTCGAGGCCGGCCTCGACTTCGGCCAGATCGGTGACGAGCTCGCACCGCTCGAGCAGCCGGCGTGGATCGAGGATCGGGAGCACGATTCGCTGTGACTGACCGAGGGTCTGGAACCCGAGCTTCTTGCACATCCGGAGGACCTCGGGGGTCGGGCTGAGCGCCGTGAGGGTGACTCCCTCCAGGGCGACGACCTTCGCCAGCAGCATCAGGCTCCGGCCGCGATACTCGTTCTTCACGATCCAGTTCGACATGTTGCAGAGCCGGTGCGTCCGCCCGCGAAACGTCCGCTCGCTGAACGTGAGGGCGATTGTCCCGACGATGGTGCCGTCGTCGACGAGCACGTAGCCGAAGCGCCCGTCCTGGCAGCCGCTGTGGTCGATGAAGAGCTGTCGCCAGTCGGCCTCGGTCAAATACGGGGCGTCGAACCCGAGCAGGAGCGGATACACCTGGTCGAAATCCTCGGCCGTGGTCTCGCGGATCGTCACCATCACTGGGTCCTTTGCGTCGGGTGCTGGTTCAAACGATGGACAGGGTTCGCGCGAGCTCGATGAAGCGTGGCGCGGCGCAGGCGAAGAGCCCTTCCGCGTGCGTTACCCCGACCTTCAAGCCGCGAAAGCGGTTGAGCCCGAGCGCCGCGTCGGCGTACGGCATGTGCGCGAGCTGCGATCGGTAGCACGCGATCGCGCGCCGCTTCTCGTCGACGACCTCGGAGATGTCGATGGCCGTGTTGGGCCAGAGGGTCGACCACGTCTCGTAACACCAGACCTCGCCGGAGAAGCCCGACCTCGCGATAGCGCCGGCGGTGCTCGCGGAGACCGCCTGGTGATCGCGGTGGTGATCGCCTGGAAAAGGGCAGATCACGACGTCGGGGCGCAGCTCGCGGAGCGCGTCGGTGAGTACGCCCGCGATGGCGTCCTCGTGGAGCGACGTCTGGCCGTCGGGGAAGCCGAGGAAGCGGTGCCGGTGGCCAAGCACCTTGCCTGCGGCCTCCGCCTCGGATTTGCGCGCCCACGTCCCGTCCGCGTCGACGGGTTCGTTGGTCACGATGAGCGCGGTCACCTCGCCGCCGGCGCGACGCTGCAGCGCCAGTGTGCCGCCGACGGCGATCGACTCGTCGTCGGCGTGCGGCGCGACGACCACGACTCGCTGCCTCTGGATCGTCCGGAGGCGCACCGGCATGCGGTGCGTGATGCGATGAATGCGATGAAGGAGCCGAATCGCGGTGCGCTCGAGCAAGGAATCTAGGATCCGAGGTAGCGTCATGGGTGCCTGTCTTGAGCCGGGCTCGGTGAGGATCCATCAGCGAACCTCGACCGGGCTGACGGCGCGCGTCGCGTGGTCTGGAGCGAAGCTAGGGAGACGGCGTGAGCTCGACGTCGAGCACGTTGATCGAATAGGGCGGCAGATCGGCCGTGACGGCGCCCGCTGAAGTCGAGGCTCGGCCCTTCACGAAGCCAGTCGGCGCTCCGGCGAACGTGTACTCCGCGATCTTGCCCGCGGCGCCGCAGGTATGGAGATCGACCACGGCGTCCCGCGCCGTATCGGGTGACAGGTTGAGGACCACGACGACGAGGCGCCGGCCATCGTCGGCGCGCGAGGCGAAGATCGAGGTGTCGTCGACCGTGGAGGTGGGCACCGACGTATCCAGAAAGCGGCCTCCGTGATCGTCGAAATCGCGGAACGCGCGGAAGGCCCAGTAGACCGACGAGCCCGGACGAGGGTAGGTGAAGAAGAACGCCGACGTCACCCCGTTCTGGCCGAAGCGGCCGAGCGCTTCGGCCGTCGCCAGCCCTCCGCTCATGTGCGACTCGCCACCGAAGTTCCACTCACCGATCGAGATCCCGCGCCCCGGGTAACCCTCGGCGATCCACTGCTTCATGCGCGGGAGGAGCATTATCTTCTCCTTGATCCACGACTCGTCCATGTAGTCGGGATCCCACAGGCCACGGGTGGAGCGGATCCGCCGCGCGGCCACGTCGGGGCTCCCGTCGTCGTTGTGGATCCCCTCGCCGGCCGGGTAGAAATGCAGATCGAGGACGTCGAGCACCCGCACCCCGGTCTTCTGCTCGTGCTCGCGGAGCTTGCGCAGATAGTGAGAGACGAGTGGCACGTTGCCGTGCTCGCGCCTGTCGACGTGCACCCCCGGGATCCCCGTCATGTCCCGGGCCGAGTACACGTAATTGAGCCAGCCCCACTCCGCCGGGCCGGCGATCACCGCGTCGGGATCCGCGGCGCGGATCGCCGCTCCGTACTCGATGGTACGGGTCACCAGCTCGTCGTAGCCGAGCGGCTCGGGGTGCACGTCACGGTGCGTGGAGCTCCACAGGTTGGGCTCGTTGTCGAGGATGTACTGCTGCACGCGGCGGCCGCCGGCGCGGAGATCCCCGGCGCGGATCGCCTCGATCCAGCGCTTGATGAACGCCGGTGACGCCGGCGCGCTGGTGCGCGAGGGCGGCGGCGACGGGATCGGCTTGCCCCCCCGGAGCCCGTTGCCGGCGTCGCGCTTCCACTGATCCACGCCGTCCTGCGCGCCCGCCGACGCGACGGGAAACGAGTACGAGGTCCTGTCCTTGGCGACCCAGCCGATCATCGGAATCGTCAGCGCCGACTTCACCCCGCGCGCGCGGTTCTCGTCGAGGAAGACATCGTACGAAAAATGCGGGCCGTTGCCGTAGTCGACGTTCTCCCAGAACCAGTCCTGGGCCGTGCTCCAGGCGTTGCCGAGCTCCCAGTTGTAGCGCGAGCTCGCGTTCCCACCCCACCTCCGGATCGTCGGCCCCAGGTTCCACTGGTGGGCATGATCGGTGGGGTGCTGGAAGTCGTAGGCGATACCGTAGATCAACGGGCTTATCGGGGTGCTCTTCGCCCGGCAATTCACGGCGAGCGCCGCGGGCTGCCGGCGCGGCGAGGGCTCCCCCGGCAGAGCGTCGGCGACGGCCGCGTCGTCCGGACGTGCGACAGGCTCCCTCGCGGGCACCTCCGGCACCGCGCTCGAGCTGCCTTGCACCCCGCGATCGCGCGCGCAAGACGCCGAGAGCGCGAGCAACGCCGCCCCCGCGAGGCGATGAGGGGTGGTTGGACGAAACGATCGCCGGAGATCGAGCATGGGAGCAAGGAGCCTTTCCGCTGGAGAGCGGGTGATCATGCCGTCTCTCCAGCTTTTCGCTCGTCCGACGGTTCCTGATCGATCGGTGAGGACTGGCCTCTTCGGGCCGCCCCGAGCACAGTGCCTCTCGCGTCAGAAATTCATCGTCGGGATCCGCACGGTGAGGCCGGCGAAGGCCATCCACTGAGGGGGCGAGTCCGAGCCGAGGGCCTCGGTCCAGGCGCTCCGCCCGCCTCCGTCAATCTGGATTACCTCGCTCACCCGGTACGAGACCATCAGGCCACCGAACCCGAACGAGACGGGGATCCCCTCGCCGGACGGGAGCGTGCGCGCGAGGCCGAGCTGCCCCTGGATCGCGACCTCGCGCGTCGGGACCCACGTGACCACGCCGCTGCCCTCGACGCGCGGATCGACGGTGCCGCGGAAAGCGTCGATGACGGGGCCGAGCCGCAGCGATAGGCCGAAGTCGAGGGTGCTGGCGCGAGGCCGGTAGCTGAGCCCCGCCTCGAGGATCGGTGACGCCGAGGCGCGCCCCGAAGGAGCGATGTCCGTCCGCGAGGCCGACCAGCCAATCCCTCCAGCGACGGTCGCCGCGGTGGCGCGGTCGAGATCGTGTCTCCAGGACACTTTGCCCTCGACCAAGGTGTCCTCCGTCCCGGTGGAGAATCGAGCGCTGGAGGCGCCGAGCGACGCCGTCACGCGGTCCTCTCGCCAGGCCTCGTACTCGCTGCCGACCCCCGCGCGCAGCGTGGTCTGGAACGGCAGCGAGTCCCGCGACCCGGCGTCCACACCGCCGCTCAGCGCCAGATCCCCGGTGACGCTCAGCGCCCAGCGCCGCGAGGCGACGAGGCGGGCGACGATGCCAGTCCGCGACCACGCATAGTCGACGATCGCGGTCGAGGGGAGCGCGGCGAGCTCGGGCGTCGTCGGCGGCGCGCCCGGGGTCGCCCCCGGATAGGCCCCGAGCGTCAGCAGGCTGAGCCGGCCATAGCCGGAGTCCTGCGAGAGCGCGAGCGAGGCTCTGCGGTCCTGGAAGCGCGCGCCGATCCGGCCCTGCTGGAGGACATACGACTGCGTATCGGCGCCGGCCAGGCTCCCGGTGAACCGAGGAGCGTAGTCGAGCGTGAGCTGCCACCGCCTCGAGCGGACACCGGCCTTCACCTCGGGGCTGGTGTCGGCGTCGAGCGCGGGGCCCGCGAGCGTGCCCCCGGCGCGCGTCGAGAGCTGGGCGCGATTCGAGACGTCGAGCGTGCCGCGGAGCGCCGTCACGACGAGGATCGCCGACAGGAACAGGCTCACTCGACGACCACCGTGTCCCCGGACTGGAGCTGGAACGCGGCGCCGCGGCCGACGCCCCGCGTGAGATCGTCGTAGGCGATGCGGATCCGGAGCAGGCCTTTCGCCGGCCGCGGGCGGAGCACGAAGATGCCGTCGTGACTGGCAAACTCGGTGAGCCCGCCGGCGAGCGCGAGCGCCTGGACGACGCCGGTCCCGGGCGAGATCGGGAACACGCCCGGGCGCGCCACCTCGCCGACGAGGGAGATCCGCGGCGGCTGCGCCTCTTCGAGCGTGATCGTGACCGACGGAGCGACGATGAACGGCTTGAGCCGTTTGGCGATCTGGGCGGCGAGCGCCGCCGCGCTCTGACCGCGCGCTTCGATCTCGCCCACGAGCGGGACGGCGATCTTCCCGTCCGGGCTGACGCGGCAATGTGTCGAGATCGCGTCCTGATCGTAGACCCGGATGCTGAGCAGATCGCCGCTCGCGACCAGATAGACATTCTCCGGCGAGCCCGCCGCGCTCGCCGCGTCGAGCTGGTCGACCCAGACGTAGGACCCCGCGCCGCACCCCGCGCCGGCGGTCGCCGCGAGAATGCAGAGCAGGCGCAGGGCGCCGCGGACGTCGCGGCGAGGCAGATTCGGGGTCTCACGAGGTTGCATGTCGACGACGCCTCTGGAGCAAGAGAACCGTGACTCGTTTGAGGTCCTCGACGCCGACGGCGCCGAGGGAGAACAGGAGAGCCGGATAGGCGGCGGCGTCGACCCAGAGCCGCGCCGGGCCGAGGGGGCGGAGCCACGCGTCGGCGGCGACCACGAGCGCGCAGCAGGCGACGGCGCGCGCGATGGAGGCGACGCTCGATCGCTCGAACGCGCGCGCGCCGACCAGCGCGACGAACGCCACCATCACCCCGAGCTCGGTGAGCACGACCGCGGCCGCCGCGCCGGCGCCGGCCCCTCCGACGCCGAAGAGGCGCAGTCCCCGCGGGACGAGGATCATGTTGAGGACGAGATCGAGGCCCAGCGCGCCGAACGAGATGGCCGTCAGCGTCCAGGCCCGGCCGAGGAGGAGAAGGCACGTCCCGACGACCATTGCCACGTAGGTGAGAACGAACATCGGCGCGAGGACCCGGAGGCTCTGCGCGGCCGGGGCGAACGCGGCCCCGAACAGCATGCGGACCCAGACCTCGGCGCCGAGCCCGAGCAGCAGAGAGATGGGGAGCACCAGCATCAGGATCCCGCGCACCGCCTGGCTCATGACGTCGAACATCTGCGCTTGCGATCGACCAGCGGCGCGAGCCAGGAGCGGGAGGAGCACCGCGGCGACGAGCGGTGAGGCGAGGAGCGATAGGCCAGCCACGTTGAACGCGGAGCTGTACCATCCGACCTCGGTGTCGTTGGACAGGAGCGAGAGCAAGCTGATACCGATTCTGCTGTAGACGCTGGTGGCGAGCTGGCTGAGGTAAAACGGGAAGCTGGCGAGGATCACCGCCTTGACGGCCGCTGGCCGCCACTCCAGCCGGATCCCCACGTAGCGCCGGCCGAGAGGGATCAGCGTCGCCGCGCGGAAGGCCTCGGAGATCAACAGCGCTGCGGCCAGCCCGTCGAGCCCCCAGCCGAAGACGATCGAGAGGCCGACGCCGACGCACCAGAGGACCTTCGACCCGACGTTGATGACCGCGAGCTCACCCACGTTGCGCGAGGCGTGGAGCAGCGCGGCCAGGCTGACGTTGATTGCCACCAGGATCTGGCCGAGCCCGAAGATGAAGACGACGCGCTGGACGCCGGGCGAGCGGTGGGCCAACGAGAGCACGAGCGCCATGGCCACGAAGAGCGCGGCGCTCATCACGAGGCGCAGCACGATGACGCCGCCGAAGAAATCCGAAGCGTGCTCGGGCCGGACCGGGATCTCTTTCTGGATGTACGTCTCGACGCCGAGGGTGAGGAAGGTGAAGAACGTCGCGCAGAAGCTGTCGGCGAAGTTGAACGTACCGAAGAGCTCCGGGCCGAGATACCGGGGCAAGAAGAAGCGAACGAGGAGCGAGACGCTCCACGTGAGGACGAGCGAAGCGCCGAGGGTGAGCGCGCTGCGCACCGCGACGAGGACGTCGTCCCGGTGCGCCCCGGCGTCACCAGGAGTGCTGTGGTCCGCTGGCATGGGGCTCACGACTCCCTTTCAGCTCGCTCCGCGCCCGCTGACGACGACGGGGACGGTCTTCAAGATCAGCTTGAGGTCCTCGGCCAGGCTCCAGTGATCGATGTAGCGCATGTCGAGGTACATCCACTCTTCAAACGAGATCTCGTTACGTCCGCTCACCTGCCACACGCAGGTGATCCCGGGGAGGACGGAGAGGCGCCGCCGCTGCCAGGCCTCGTAGCGGGCGACCTCGCTCGGGATCGGGGGGCGCGGCCCGACGATCGACATGTCGCCCCGGAGTACGTTGATGAACTGAGGGAGCTCATCGATGCTGTAGCGCCGCAGAATGCGGCCGAGCCTGGTGATCCGGGGATCGTCCTTGATTTTGAAGACTGGCCCGCTCTGCTCGTTGAGCTTCTCGAGGCTGGCCTTGCGCGCCTCGGCGTCGGCGACCATCGTCCGGAACTTGAGCATGTTGAACATCCGCCCGTGGTGCCCGACGCGCGGCTGCCGGAACAGGACGCCTCCAGGCGAGCACAGGACCAGGATCAGCACCGAGACGACGAGGAGCAGCGGTGAGAGCAGCACGAGGACGATGCTCGACACGAGGATGTCGAGGACGCGCTTGACGGCCATCTGGTAGGGTTTGTGCTCGACGTTCAGATAGTGAATGTACCCGTCGGCGATCGCCCGCGAGCTCGCGGGGCGCGCCCGGTCGAAGCGGAAGTGATTGGCCGGCAGCGCGAACGGAACCCCGAAGCGCTCGCAGACGCGGATCGCCGCCTGCATCGCGCTCCCGTGCCGGAGCGAGCTCCCCGCGAGATAGACCTCCTGAAACGCGCGCTCGCGCAGCACGCGCTCCAGATCGTCCGTCGTCCCGAGCAGGGGTCCGGCGAGGCCGCCGCGGCGCTCTTCATCGGGGAACGAGAGGTAATGACAGGTGTCGCGGGGCCCGCGCTGCTCGTGGATCTGCTGGGCGGTGTGGCGCGCGAGGGGGCCTGTCCCGAGGATGAGCACGTCGTCGGGATCGCGCCGCGCGAACGTCCACAGCGAGGGGATCGAAGCGCGGAGCAGGAGCATGCCTGGCAGCGCCACGGCGAGGAACTCGCGCAGCGTCATGGCCGCGGCGTAAGCCGGCACGGCGAGCCGGAGGAGCGCTATCGCCCCGGTGATGGCGAGCGCCAGGACCGACGTGAGGAGCAGGATCGGCGTGAGCCCCTGCCCCTTCCAGGCCTGGTATTCGCGGAGGACCATGCCCCCGAGGAGCCGCACCGACAGGGCCACCACCACCACGGCCAGGGTGGCCTCCCTGCGCGTGACATGCTCGGTGTCATTGGCACAAACGACCGACGCGAGGACGAGGACGCCGCAGTCGGCCGCAAAGTTGATCCTGCGAGTCACCACCGGAGGCAGCGCTTCGAGACGAAGAAACATTGAATCCACCTCACGCCGGAGCGTAATGGACGGTTTACTCGGGACACGCCCGCGGCGCTCGATCCCGGCCGAGCAACCCTAGCAGGTGGAGTATCGAAGTGAGCGACGATGTGCGCTCAATCCACCCTCGGGTCACGCCGTACTGCGGGCCTGGTCGAACGCGCGATTCAGCGGGCGACGGCGACGGTTCGACCGGCTGGGCGGGGCGCAATCCGGTCTCGCTCCGACCGAGCCATCGGGCTGAATTTCCAGGTCTTCAGCGCTCGGGAGGGAGCTCGATCTCGTGGAGCTTGGTGCCGGTGAGATCGTGCAGGCGCACCGTCATCACCGCGGTCCTGGCGTCGATGCGCACGCCGCCGAAGTACTGGGCTCCGTCGGCCGGAGAGCGGAGCCGCTTGCCGGACGGGGGGCTCGCCCACCGCACGTGCGGGCCAAAGGTGGAGTCGAGCGCATTGGGGCCATAGGTGCTCGCGTGGAGCGGGCCGGCGACGAACTCCCAGAACGGGTTGAAGTCGTGAAAATCGGCGCGCGAAGGATCGTAGTGATGCGCGGCCGCGTAGTGCACGTCGGCCGTCAGCCAGACGACGTTCTTGATCCCCTTTTGCTTGATGAAGCGGAGCAGCTCGGCCAGCTCGAGCTCGCGCCCCAGCGGAGGGCCGTTGCCGTTGGCCCAGGCGTCGTAGCGGCGCGCGCCGCCGCGGACGCCGTCGCCGACCACGAGGCCGAGCGGCTGATCGGTGGCGACGACCTTCCACGTCGCGGTGGAGGCGAGGAGCGTTTGCTTCAACCATTGAAGCTGCAAAGGGCCCAGGAACGCCGTCGCCGCGCCCTGGATCTTCTGCTGGTTATCGCTGTTGGGCCCCTTGTAGGTGCGCTCGTCGAGGAGGATCACGTCGAGCAGCGGCCCGCGGTGGAAGGAGCGGTAGACGCGCCCGGCCTCGACCAGCGAAGGCCGGATCGGGGTGTACTCGAACATGGCCTGATGACCGCGCGCCGAGAGCACCGAGGCCCGCTTCTCGGTGTACCGGTGATCGCGATCGAAGATCTCGCCCGGGAACCAGTTGTCGTGGGTCTCGTGATCGTCCCACATCACCAGGCTGGGCACCTCGGCGTTGAAGCGGCGAACGTTCCTGTCGAGGAGGTTGTAGACGAAATTGCCGCGGAACTCGGCCAGCGTCTCGGCGACCTTGGACTTCTCGGGGGTGGTGAGGTTGGTCCAGATCGAGCCGTCGTGGAGCGTGATCTCGGGCGGAACGGGCATGTCGGCGTAGATGAGATCGCCGCAGTGAACGAAGAAATCCGGCGCCATTCGCCGCATGGTCTCGAAGATCTTGATGCCTCCCCAGGCCGGGTTGATGCCCCAGCCCTGCCCCACCATGTCGCCGCTCCAGAGGAAGAACACGTCGTCGAGAGGGCCTGTGGGCGAAGCCGCCGTGACGAAGCTGCCGAGCGCGGGCTCGCTCCGGGTGCGGCCCGTGTCGAGGTCCTCGAAGAGGACGCGATAGTGGATACGCTGTCCGGGCGGGAGGCCGCAGAGATCGATCCGCGCGGTGAAATCGCTCTCCGGCGTGGCGATCGGGCCGGGGACGACGGTGAGGTTCGCGAGCGAGTCGCGCGTCGACCACTCTACGACCATCTTTGCGGGGCGGTCGGTGCGACTCCAGATCATCGCGCTGTCGGCGGTCACGTCGCCGCTCTGCACGCCATACGGTATCTGCGGGCGAGCGGCGTCGGCCGTGACGATCGCGGGCGCCTCCACCGGTACCGCACTGGCCGTGGCGACGGGCGCGGGCGGCGCCGGGGGCAGCCGCGGATAGGCGCTGTGCGGCGGGATCGACGCCGGGCGCTCGGGCTCGCAGCCGAGCGTGAGGCTCCCGGAGGCGGCCAGTGCGGCCTTCAGGAGCTCTCGACGACGGAGGCCCGTCATCCGGGCTCGGGGGCGGTCGTCACGGCCGGGAGGCTACGCCGCGCGCTCCGTGACGGCAAGCGAGGAGACGGCCGGGCGGCCTCGTCCCTGCCACGTGCCGAGTCCGAGAGGCCCTCTGCAGGGCGAGAAGGCTTCACTCGTCGTGCGCGGCGGCCGCTTCCGCGAGGACGCCGGCCATGAAATGAACGAGCTCCCAGCGGTCGCCGAGCGGCGGCTCACCGTGGATCTCGACGTGGACGATCGCCGGGCTCACGAGGGCGACGCGGAGCTCCCCCGGCGGCACCTCGCTGGCGATCCACAGCGTCTCGGCCGCGGGGATCACCGTGTCGCCCTGACCGTGCAGCAGGAAGACCGGGACATGAATCGACGCGAGGTGACCGTGGGGCGAGACGCGGCTCATCGTCTCGCCGCCCTGATCGATCGCGGCGAGCAGCGCGGGGCGGATCGCGTCGAGGCGGCCTTCGAAGAGCGCCTCGACGATCGCGCGCGACGCCGGCGGCAGCTCCCTGGCCCTGGCGAGCGCGGCCTCGGGCTGCTCCCACAGGCGAAAGCGCAGCGCCTCGCGCGCGACGGCGACGTCGGCCGGCGGGAAGAAGCGCTCGGCGTTGCCGTAGATCATCACGAGGGCGCCGTACTCGTGGGCCTTGAGCGCCACGTCGACGCCGTCGGGCTGCACGATGTGATCGGTCGCGAAGAAGCGGAGCACGCGCCCGAGATCGTCGTGCGCGCCGATGGCGACGACGAAGCCGATGTCCTTTGAAAAGCGGGGATCGGCGGCCGCGAGCAGCGAGAGGCCGCCCGCGAAGCTCATCCCCATCACGCCGACGCGGCCGTGGCCGAGGCGGGCGCGGAGGGCGGCGGCGGCGGCGCCGATGGTGTCGATCGATCGCGGATCGATGCGGTAGTCGGCGATCTCGGCGATCTGCGGCGTGAGGACGACGACGCCCGCCGCGGCGACGGCGCGCGCGAAGCGCTGCAAGCGCGGCTCGTCGATGCCGAGGCGATGGACGCCGTGGAGGAGGACGACGCCCGGCGGATCGCTCACAGAGGCCGGCGTGTAGAGGCGCCCGCGCGCTTCGCCGACGTCGAGCGGCACGCCGACGTCGGACTCGACCACGGCGTGCTTGTCGAAGTCGGCGAGCGCGCCGGTGGCGCCGGCGTCGGCGAAGCGGAGCAGCAGCGAGGCGGCCCGGAGGTGCGCGCCGGCCGGGCGAAACAGCACGACGACGAGGGCGACGACGACGAAGAGGGCGGCGCGGGCGCGGGGCCTCGGCGCTCGGCCTGCTGGAGTCTTGGGCATGAGCGGGAAACAACGAAGAGGCCCGGCGAGGCCATTCCCCCGGGCGTCCCCGCGCGAGCGTACTCGCGCCCGCGCCGTGATGCGCGCGTTGTCGCGATCAAGGCCAGCAGCTTCAGGAGGCGCGGGCGAAGCTCTGGATGCGCACCTCGCGGCGCGGGGTTCGCGCCCGGGCGACGACGATCTGCGGCGCCGTGTAAGAAGCGAGGACGCGGGCGAGGATGCCGATCGCGCCCGTCGCGCAGAGGTTGATCCCCAGGCTGGAGGCGATCGGGCCGGAGACGGCGGCGGTCGCGACGATCTGGAGCAGCCAGATCGGGACGACGACCTTGAGCATCTCGGTGAACCGGAGGCCGTGGAGGAGCAGCAACATCGGAGCGAACACGCCCACGGTGACCGCGCCCTCGACGCCGGGGTTCATGTCCTGCGAGCCGGGCGCGTGGAACATCATCCCGTAGCCCACCGCGATCACGCCCGCGACGAGCAGCGCCGGCGCCAGCCAGGAATCGGTCTCTCGTCGAATGCCAGTGTCCACCATGACAAGCCTCCTCGGCGGGGGCTCAGCAGGGGGCGTGCCGACACCGTTTGCCGTGAATCAAAGGCGATCGATCACAGCGGAGGCGCAGCCTTCGCGTCGCCCTGCGGGTTCTGCGTCGGGCCCCCGAAGAGGGCCCCGCCGGCGCCGCCCCGCATGTCGAGGAGGGCGAGCACGAACACGATTCCCAGCACGATGAAGGCGATCGCGATCATCCACCCGACCACGCTGCGAGGAGACGACGGGGTCGGGTCCGCGTCTTCGGGGGTTGATAGAGAGTCCATGGGCCGACGCTGAGCACGCGCCGTGCCGCGGGATTTGCGCCGAGCGCAGCGCGATCCCACGGCCCGGCGCGGGCTCGCCCGACGCGCGGTCTGCACCCCGCGACGCAGGGGCTGCGCGCGCCGCCGAACTCCGGTAGGCTCGGCGGCCGTTTTCCGAGACGCGAGCGCGAGGGACACCGTATCCATGGATTGGCGTATCAAAGGCGTAGTGCAGAAGGCCCTCAGCCTCGTCCCGTTCGGCATGGCGGGCAACGATCTCCTCCAGCGCACCCTCGGCGCGCGCCGCAAGCTCGATCGCCAGGTGGCCTCGAAGGTCAACGACGACTGGGTGATCCTCCTCGAGCACATGACCGAGCTCGGGATCTCGCCGAAGGGCCTCGATTACCTCGAGATTGGCACCGGCTGGTATCCGACGCTGCCAGTCTGCTACGCCCTCGCCGGCGCGGGCCGCTGCTTCACGTTCGACCTCAACCGCCACCTCGACGCGGCCCATGCGCTCCGCCTCATCGATGCGCTCCCGCCGCACCTGCCCGCGATCGCGAAGGCCAGCCACCGCCCGCTCGCCGAGGTCGAGGCCGACTTCGCCTACCTGCGCGACGCCCGCGGGATCGACGAGCTGCTCGAGCGCGCCCGCATCGACTACCGCGCTCCCGCCGACGCCTCGGACACGCGCCTGCCCGAAAGCAGCGTCGATGTCGTCTATTCCAACAGCGTCCTCGAGCACATCCCGGGGCCGATCATCCTCCGCATCCTGGAGGAGAGCGGCCGCGTGCTCCGCCCGGGCGGCGTGGCGATCCACAGCGTCAACTGCGGTGATCACTATGCGTATTTCGACCGCTCGATAACCCAGATCAACTACCTCTCTTACTCCGAGAGCGAGTGGGCGATCTGGAACAACGACATCCAGTACCAGAACCGCCTCCGCCCGCAGGATCTGCTGGAGCTGGCCGAGAAGGCCGGGCTCGAGATCATCCTGAAGAAGCACCGCGCCGCGCCGAAGCTGCTGGAGCAAGTCAAGACCATGAAGATCGCGCCCGAGTTCCGCAAGTACCCGCCAGAGCAGCTCGCCTGCACCTCGATCGACTTCGTCGCGCGGAAGCCGGCATGACCTTCCCGATCATCTACTTCGGCAACGACTGGAACGCCGAGAACCGCACGTCGAGCCACCACATCGCGGCGCGCCTCGCGAAGCGCCATCCGCTGCTCTACGTCGATTGCCCCGGGCTCCGCGCGCCCAGGGCCAGCGGGCGCGACGTGAAGAAGCTGGTGAAGAAGCTCCGCCAGGCCGCGGCGCTCCCGCGCAAGGTCGGTGAGCAGACCTGGCACATGGTGCTTCCGCAGCTCCCGTTTCGCCGGCTCCCGCTGGCCTCGGAGCTGAATCGCGAGGTCGGCGCGCTCCTCGTGCGCCGCGCGGCGCGCCACCTCGGGATGGAGCGGCCGCTCCTGTGGTTCGCCGTGCCCCACCCCGGGATCCTGCTCGGGCGCCTCGGCGAGCGGTTCTCGGTCTATTACTGCATCGACGACTATGCCGCTCTCCCGGACGTCGACAAGGCCCGGATCCGCGTGATGGATCGGCACCTGACGGAGAATGCCAGTCAGGTGTTCGTCTCGGCGCAAACGCTGCTCGACGCCAAGGCCGGGATGAACCCCAACCTGGTCTACAGCCCGCATGGCGTCGACGTGGAGCACTTCGGCCGCGCCGCGAGCGACGAGCTCGCCGTGGCCCCGAAGGCTCGCGATCTCGGCCACCCGGTGATCGGCTTCTTCGGCCTGATCGAGGGCTGGATCGATCTCGAGTTGCTGCATTTCCTCGCGAAATCGCGCCCGCAATGGACGTTCCTGCTGATCGGCCGCGTCGCCGTGGACGTGAGCGCGCTCGAGAAGCTCGGCAACGTGATCTTCCCCGGGCCGCAGCCGTATGCCGATCTCCCGAGCTGGGCCAGGGCGTTCGACGTGGCCATTTACCCCGGCGGACAGAACGAGTTCGTTCGCAATGCCAACCCGCTCAAGATCCGCGAGTACCTCGCCACGGGCAAGCCCGTCGTCTCGGTGTCCTCGCGCGAGGTGGAGCGGTTCCGCGGCGTGGTGCGGATCGCGAACGAGCCCGCCGCGTTCCTGAAGGAGCTCGACGACGCGCTCGCCGACGACACCGCCGAGGCGCGAGCAGCCCGCCTGAAGGTGGTCTCGACGATGAGCTGGGACGCTCGCGTGGACGAGGTGATGGCGCAGGTGGAAGCGACGATGGCCGGGCGGTAGCGGCCCGCCTCAGCGCTTCACGAGGCTGAAGCGCACCCGCTGGCCACGAGCGGTGTCGGCCCACAGCTCGCGCCCGTCCGGCGTGATCCACAGGTGGGTCGCGCGATCGAGCGGCAACCGCGCCCGGCCTACGACAGCGCCTCTCGACGTGTCGACGAAGAGCACCGCGCCGTCTTCGGCCGCGGTGGCCAGGCGTTCACCGGACTTCGTGAAGGCCATGGCCGTGATCCGGCGGGTGTGCCCCGAGGCGACGTCGACAGGGTGGCCTCCATCGCGCGCGAAAATCCGCACGCCGCCTTCGGTGAGGCCGGCGGCCCAGAGGCGCTCGTCCGGGGAGATCGCGAGCATGCGCGGCCAGCCGCCGACGGAGACATCGACGAAGCGGCGCGGATCGAGCGGGTCCCAGATCGAGAATCGAGAGGCGTTGTCGAGCGTGGTGAAGGTCGCGACGCTCCGGCCGTCGCGGGTCGCCACCGGATTCACGAGCGTGCTTGGCCGATCGCCGCCGGGATCGCGGACATCGAACACCTCCGCCGTGCCAGACCTGGTCTCGTAAGCGACTCCCGGGGCGCGCCCGGCCGGGAGCTCGGCGCCCGTCGTCGCGTCCAAGCGCTGGAGTTCGAAGCGACCGTCGCCCTGGAAGATCACCTGATTGGCGCCGGGCAGCACGTAGGCGCCGGCGCCCTGACCGATCCCCTGGTCCCGAGAGGGTGACGGACGTGAGGTCGATATCCTCGCGCGAATACGTGGGTATCTCCACCGTGACCAGCAGCGCCTCGCTCAGGACCCCGGCCACAGCGAGGTTGATGCACGGATACCCGAGCGAGAGCAGCTGATCGAGGCGCCGCGCAAATTCGTGCCGCGGGGCGAGATCGTCGGGCGCGACGCGCACTTGCCGTGTCGGGAAGTGCGGTAACGGACCGCTGAAGGTGACCGACGCCCAGCGAGGCGATCCGGGGAGGCCGAGCGCGAAGGCCTCGAGGCGCAGGAGGGCGAACGGAGCCGCGTCGCCCGGCGCGCTCAGCGCGGCGCGGAGCAGCGGCTCGGGGACGACGGTCGGATACTCGCGAAGGTCACGGGCGAGGTCCTCGATGAGCGATCGAAGCGACGCGGTCTGGATGTCGCTTGGCATCGCGATCGTGTCTTCACAGCGGTGCGCATGCCACGAGAGAGTGAATTCGGGCGCGTCCGCCTCGGTGGAGGCGTGTTCGAGTGCGATGGCGAGCTCGCGCATCCAGCGCAGGGCGTCATGTCTCATCGCGATCGGCTCCGGGCTGCGGACGTCGCCGCATCGTTCCGCGACCATCGCTCCGGTGCATCGTTACGAGAGCGCGCAGAACGCATACGCGAGTGTTGCAATGGGTGCTCGATCGGCGGCGGTTGCGGGCGGCGAGCTCTCGCTTGGACCCTCTTTCGAGGGGAACCCGGTCGGCGGATCTCCGCGGACCTCGCGGCGTCACGGCCGCCGTTCGCGTGCTCAGCCTTCGCCAAAAATCTCGGCCAGCGCGGTAGCCGTCAGCGCGCGATCGAACCAGGCCTCGAGCTCGGCGGCACCGGCCGCATCGATGCGCGCCACGGCCTCGTCCGACAGCGCGCCGAAGCGCTGACGCAGGAGCTTCACGAGCATCCCGCGCTGCCCAACGCGGATCCCCTCGCGCTGTCCCTCGCTGCGCCCCTCGGCCCTGAGCATGTCCGCTGTCGTCACGATGGCCTCCTCGACGTCCTTTCCAACCTCGCGCGCCACGAGCTCGCGGAGCTCGTCGACGCCGATTGTGGCATGAATCTCCCACACATACTGCAAGATCGTCCCGAGCGCCGCCATCCCGTCGGGCGCCCGCGCCACCTGGCGCATCAGCTCGGCCCAGCGCCCGAGCTGGGCGACGAGCAGCTCCGGCGTGCGGCTGGATTTCAAGCACCACAGGACCAGGCGGCCGAGCGCGCTCATCGCCCGCGCTCGCAGCGCTTCCTCGCTCTCGCCGCCGAGATCGTCCAGTACACAGCGAAAATGCGGCACGTACGGCGCGATCTCGATGAGCATGGCCGGCTCGACGTCGAGCAGATCTTCGAATGCCACGTTGGCTGTCCACCCGCTCTGGCTGTGATGGAGCACCACCGGGATGATCACCGGGAGCCGCTTCGCCTCGGGCTCATCCAGCAGATGCGCCTCCCAGATCCGCACCATGTACGCGAGGAGGCGAAAGAGCATCAGCGGATCGACCGTGCTCTGGTGCTCGAACAGCACGTAGAGCAGCGCCTTTTTCTCGGCAATCTCCGCCGTGAAAAGCAGATCCGTGTGCCGCTGGCTGAAGTCGGCGCCGACGAAGGTCCCCGGACAAAGGGCCAGCGTCGCGAAGTCGATGCGCTCGGTGAGCCCCGGCGGCAAGATCGCCCGGAGCTCTCCGGTCGCGTGCTCGACTTGCGAGAAGGTCTTCTTGAACAGGGCGTCGTGGATGCTGGACGTCATCGCCGGGCCACGATGCCGGAAGCAGCGTGACTCGGCACGTTCTCGGTGCAGACAGGGAACCAATGGGTGCCGCAATTCCCTTGGCGGCGAGCTCCTGCCCCGCTCTCACCCGTCCACGAACCACCCTCCGTACGGCTCCGTCAAGGCCTCTGCCTCCTCCGGACCCCACGTTCCAGGCGCATACTCACGCAGCGCCGTCGCGTTGCCGAGGATCGGCTCCACGATCGACCACGCCGCCTCCACGCCCTCTTCGGTCGCGAACAGCATCGGGTCTCCGGCCATCGCGTCGCCGAGCAAGCGCTCGTACGGCGTCATCGCATCGCCGTCGGGATAGTGCACCACGTCGAGCTCGGTCTGCACGCTGGCGTTGCCCTCGCCGGGCTGCTTGACCCGGGCGCCGATGCCAATGGCCACCTCCGGCCCGAGCCGCAGGCGGATGTAATTGCTGTCGCCGCGCGGGATCCGGCTGAGCGGAGGGCGCTTGAAGCGCACCACCACCTCGGTCATCGTCACGGGGAGCTTCTTGCCAGCACGGATGAAGAACGGCACTCCCTCCCACCGCCAAGAGTCAATGTGGAGGCGCAGCGCCGCGAACGTCTCCACCGTCGACTCGGGCGCGACGCCCTCTTCCGTTCGATAGCCGGTGAACTGGCCGCGCACCAGATCGGCGACGTCGAGGGGCCGGGTCGCGCGGAGCACCTTCACCTGCTCTTCGCGGATGGCATCGTGGTAATTCGTCAACGGGGGCTCCATGCCGAGGAGACTGACCACCTGGAGCAGGTGATTCTGCACCACGTCGCGGATGGCGCCGACCCCGTCGTAGAAGGCGCCGCGGCCCTGCACGCCGAAGCTCTCGGCCATGGTGATCTGCACGCAATCGACGTGGTCACGGTTCCAGACAGGCTCGAGCAGCGAGTTCTCGAAGCGGAAGACGCCGAGGTTCTGCACCGGCTCTTTGCCGAGGTAATGGTCGATGCGAAACACGGCGCTATCGTCGAACGCCGCGCGAAGAGAGGCGTTGAGGGCGCGGGCCGACGCGAGATCGCGGCCAAAGGGCTTCTCGAGGATCACCCGCCCTCCGCGGGCGCAGCCGGATTTACCGAGGCCCGTGGCCACCGTGGCGAAGAGGCTCGGCGGGATCGCCAGGTAGAACGCCGGATGGGCCGCGGCGCCCAGCAGCTCCCGCAGCCGGTCGTACGTCGTCGCATCGTTGTAGTCGGCGTCGAGGTAACGCAGGCGCGAGAGCAGCTTCGCAAACGCCGCTTCGTCGACGCCGCCGTGCTTCTCCAGGCTCTCGCGCGCGCGGGCCTGGAGCTGCTCCAGCGTCCAGCCCGACTTCGCGACGCCGATGACGGGCACCTCGAGCCGACCGCGACGCGCCAGCGCCTGCAGCGCGGGGAAGATTTGCTTGTAGACGAGGTCGCCGGTGGCGCCGAAGAAGACCAGCGCGTCGGAGTGGTCAGAGCTCATGGGCCGACGTTAGTCGCTCGCGACCCCGGCGACCGCTCGGCGCGAAAGGAGAGCACGGTCACCACACCACACGCCGCGCCTGAGTAGATCTGACACTCTGTAGCTCCTTTGCGCCCCAGTCGTCGCGCGGCGCGGCCGATGGGGCGACGGGCCACACCTTCGTCCAGGGTACAGGGTTTGCAGCCTGTGGATTGTCCGCTTCGAGTCCCGGTCGGACTGCCGAGCATGCCCGCTCGGTGCCTCGTTCGACCGTGGTTTCCAGCAGAAAGAAGACGGTTCAAGATCATGAATATCCAGGTCAACCACGATCACACCATCGAGGGCAGCGCCGGGTTGAGGGCGCACGTGGAGTCCGTCGTGGAGAGCTCGCTCGGCCATTTCCAGCAGCGGATCACGCGCGTCGAGGTCCACCTCACCGACGAGAACGGCGGCAAGCCGGGCACCGACGACAAGCGCTGCGTGATGGAAGCGCGCCTCGAAGGGCGCCACCCCAGCGCCGTGACCCACCACGCCGGGACGCTGGACGACGCCATCGACGGCGCCGCCGAGAAGCTCAAGCGCTCGATCGAAAGCACTCTGGGCCGCCTCCAGGACCGCTGAGACGGCCCGGGCGCGGTGTCCCGCGTCTACGGGGAGAAGCGGGCGAGGAAGATGTCACTCCCGCCCGCGCTCACGACCGGCGCGCCGAAATCCAGCGAGCCCTCGAAGCTTCCCACCGCGGTCGACGCGCCGAAGTGATCGACCATGATCCCGTTCACGCGCTGGGCGCCGGCGTCTCCCGCGCGCCGGCCCCAGAGCGGTTTACCCTTCGGATCGAGCTTGATCACGAACGCGTCGCCGCCGCCGACGCTCGTGAGCTTGGTCGCCCCGAGATCGATCACGCCGTCGAACGAGCCCCCGACATAGACGTTGTCGAACTGGTCGATGGCGACGGCGTAGGCCGCCTCGTCGCCGGCCGCGTCACCGAAGCGGCGGCTCCAGAGCGGGTTACCGGCGCCGTCGAGGCGGGCGACGAAGATGGCGCGCCCGGGGCCGCCGGCGATCAAGGGCTGTTCGAAGGTGATTGTCCCGTCGAAGCCGCCGGCGATCAGGATATCGTCGTTGGAGGCCGTGGCGACGGCGTTGACGGCCTGGCCGTCGGCCACGTCGCCGTAGAGGTGGCCCCACGCGGGGGTGCCGTCGGAGGCGAGCTTGGCGACGAAAGCGTCGTGTCCACCGCCGCTCACCTGGGCGCCCCCGCCGAAGTCGACGTCGCCCTGCGCCGTGCCCGCGACGATCACGGCCTTGGTGCGATCGGTCGCGACGCCGAGGGCGCGCTGCTCGCCGAAGGCGCCGTCGGCGAACTGGTGGATCCAGAGCGGCTGACCCGTGGGACCGAGCTTGAGGACGAAGGCGTCGTGATCGATCGTGCCCAGCGTGGCGACGGCGCCCGCGCTCGTGGTGATCGATCCGGCGAACGTGCCCGCGACGATCACGTCGAGCGCGACGTCGCTCACGGCCGCGGCGACCTCTTGCTCGGCGTCGTCGCCGAGGCCGAGAGACCACAGCGCCTTCCCGCTCGGATCGGCCAGGGTCACGAAGCCGTCGGTGTCGCCCGCGTTGAAATGCAGCGTCCCGTCGCCGAAATCGATCGAGCCCCGGTAGCGCCCCACGAGGATCACCTCGTCGATCTCGTCGCCGCCGATCGCCGTGGCCGCGTCGTCGTCGCCGCCGCCGAAGCGCCGCGGGTTCGTCGGGCTGCCCGCGCCGTCGACGGTGCTGGCCACGGCGTCGGTGCCGCCGGCGCTGACGAGCGGGCCCGTGCCGAAGTCGACGCTGCCGCTGAACGAGCCCGCGAACATCGGCGCGAGGCCCTTGCCGGGGCCGATCGCAAGGCCGCGATCGTCGCCCGCGCCGCCGAAGCCGCGCACCCAGACGGGATCGCCGTGGCACGTCGGAGGCTTGCCGTCGCAGTCGAGATCGACCGTGCCCGCGCAGTTGTCTTCGGTGCCCGGGAGCGCGTCGCCGGTGCACTTGCCGAAGGCGTCGCCCGCGGCGTTGCACGTCGCCGTGCCGTCGTGGCAAGGGCCGACGCCGCGGGTCGCGGGATCGCCGCTGTAGCAAGGCTCGGTCGCGCCGGGCTCGCAGAGCTTCGTCCCCGCGTCCGAGCCCGTGGCGACGACGTGGAGATCCCCGAGGCCAGAGACGAGCTGACAGCCGCCGACGACGAGCGCCATCGCGGTCCCCATGGCCAGCCACCGAGCCGCTCTCGCACGTCGCATCTCCACCGTCCTCCGGGCGCCACTGGATCACGGCGCGCCGATCGTGTCCACCGGGTGCTCCATCGTCAACGATGGCGCCGCGGCGCGAGCGCGAAGAGAAAATCCGCGACCGGCCGGCCCGCGTGTAGGATGCGGCCGCGCTTTTTCACGACGGGGCCAGGATCCAGGGTCCCTCGCGCGTCGAGGAGAGAAGATGAGCCAGGGTAACTGGGGCGGCGGAGGTCAGGGCGGCGGTTACGGTGGGCCTCCGCAAGGTGGGCCTCCGCAGGGCGGCGGCTACGGGCCTCCGCAGGGCGGACAGGCTCCCGACCCGTACGGTCAGCCTCCCGGCGGACAGCCGCCCGGTGGCTACGGGCAGCCTCCCGGTGGGCAGCCGCCCGGTGGTTACGGGCAGCCTCCCGGTGGACAGCCGCCCGGTGGTTACGGGCCGCCTCCCGGCGGCTACGGCGGGCCTCCGCAGGGCGGTCAACCGCCCGGTGGTTACGGGCAGCCGCCCGGCGGCTACGGGCAGCAACCGATGGGCTACGGCGGCCCTCCCGGCGGCGGCTTCGGCGGCCCCTCGGGCGGCGGCGGCGCGGGCGGGATCGGGCGCCTCGCGGGGCCGGCGGTCATCGGCGGCGTGGTCGGCGGCGTGCTCTCGGCGGTACCGCTGCTCAACGTGCTCAACTGCTGCTTCTGCCTGCTCAGCCTCGCGGGCGTCGCCCTCGGTCTCGGCATGTTCCTGCGGTCGAACCCCACCGACAAAGTCAGCGCCGGTGAGGCGGCCGCGTCGGGGGCGATCTCCGGCGCCGTCGCCGGGGTGATAAGCTCGATCCTCGGGATGATCACCAACTTCATCCTCGGGAGCTTCCTGGCCTCGATGTACAGCAGCTTTCCGCGAGAGCTGCGGCAGGCGATGATGCAGCGCGCGGCCGGCGGGATCCTGATGATCCCGGTCTCGTTGATGGTCTTCACCGCGACCGGCGCCCTCGGCGGCTTCCTGGCGATGCAGCTCTTCTGGAAGGATCGCCTCGCGGCCTGAGCCGGCGCATGGCCCCGCTGCTCCCGGATCCGACGACGGCGGCGCCGCGCGTCGATCCACGGCGCTGGGCCGTGCCCGCGCTCGCGGCGCTGCTGGTCACGGCGGGGTTGCTCCCGTGGCTCCTCGCGCTGCGGCCGGCGTGGTCGGCCGCGGCGTTCGGCGCGTTTCGATCGCTCTGCCACCAGCGGCCGGAGCGCACGCTCACGATCCTCGGCGCGCCGATGGTGGTGTGCTCGCGCTGCGCCGGGATCTACCTCGGCATGGCGATCGGTGTGGCGCTGCCGCTGCCGCGCCGCCTGCTTCCGCACGGCCGCGCCATGGTGATCGCGTCGCTGGCGTTCGCCACGATCGACGTGATCACCCAGGATCTCGGGCTGCACGCGCCCTACCACCCGGTGCGCCTCGCCACGGGGCTGCTGATCGGGTGGAGCGGATGTGCGTTCTTGATGGGGACGCTGCGGTCGGAGCGGACCGCGCGCGCCTAGAAAATCATCGATTTCGAGCTGCTGATCATCGCGAACAGCGCGGCGTAGCCGGCGCAGCAGCAGCCGCAGAACAGGATCAGCGGGATGAGCACCGCGGCGACCGCCTTGCCGGTCCCGCACTTGTGCGTCTCGTCGAGACCGATGACCGTGAGCACCAGGTGAAAGCCCATGGCGATGAGCCAGCCGACGCCCGGGATCACCATCCAGATCGTGGACGCGTTGGCGTAGCCCGAGACGCGCACCGTGTTCGTGTACGGCTTCGTCGCGCCCTTCATCATCATCAGCATCAGGTGGTACACGCCGCCCGAGATCCAGGGCGCGATCAGCGCCGACATCGCGAACATCACCGGGTAGGCGATGCATGCGAAGAGGCCCATCGCGCCCATCATCCCGAGGACCATGCCCGGCCCGCCGGCGCTGCCGAAGCCGCGCGACCCGCCCGCGCTGCCGACGGCCGCGGCCATCATCCCGCCGATCGCGAGGTAGATCAGCGAGACGAAGATGCCGTAGAGAAAGCCCGCGAGGCCGCCTGACGCCATGCCGAAGGTGATCGACGGCCAGGGGTTGTCGTTCTGCGCGACGGCCGCGAAGAAGGCCTTCGGGTTGAAGCAGGCCTCTTTGAACGTCTCCCACCCGCCGCCGATGATGCCTTTGCTCGCGTCTTCCCAGGCGACGGGGCCGACGGCGCTCTGGGGGTTGTAGCCCGGCGGGTAGCCCGCGGGCGGGGGCGCAAATCCACCGCCGCCGGGAGGGCCGCCGTAGCCGCCGGGAGGCGCGCCATAGCCACCGGGAGGAGGGCCGTACCCGCCCGGAGGAGGGCCGTACCCGCCGGGAGGAGCCCCGCCAGGAGGTCCGTAGCCGCCGCCCGGAGGTGATCCGCCGCCCCAGCCGTCGCCGCCGCCGCCCCCACCCCAGTTGCCCTGGCTCATTGCTTCTCCGCCGCTCGGAACGTCGAGCCCGAGCATCGTACACGCGCGCGTCGGAAAATCGACGAGGCATGGACGTACGCGCTCTGCGTCACGGGGGTTCCCGGGCAACTCCTGGTACGTGTAGGATGCCGCCTGCTTGACACCACGAGCAACGGAGACGCGATGAGCCAAGGGAACTGGGGCGGCGGCGGGCCAGGCGGCGGTTGGGGCGGCGGAGGAGGCGGTCAACCTCCGGGCGGCGGCGGCTACGGTCCTCCTCCCGTCGGCGCGCCTCCCGGCGGCGGCTACGGTCCGCCTCCGGGTGGGCAGCCTCAGGGCGGCTACGGCCAGCCCCCGGCGGGGCCGCCTCAGGGTGGCTACGGCCAGCCCCCGGCAGGTCCGCCTCAAGGTGGCTACGCGCAGCCTCCGGGCGGCGGGTACGGGCCGCCTCCCGGTGGGCAACCCCCGGGCGGATACGGGCCTCCGGGCGGGCAGCCCCCGGGTGGCTATGGCGCGCCTCCCGGCGGTGGTGGCTATGGCGCGCCTCCCGGCGGCGGCGGCTACGGGCCTCCTCCCGGGGCCGGCGCGCCTCCGGGCGGACCGGGCTGGGGCGCTCCGCCCGGCGGCGGCTACGGCGCGCCGATGATGGGCTCGCAGGGCGCGTTCGGATCGCGCGCCGTGTTCTCGGGCGACGGCGGCAAGCTCTTCGCGACGTACCTGCTCTATGCGATGGCGCCGATCATCGGCGCGGGCATCGTCGTCGCCATCCTCTTCGGCACCGGCGCGGCGATCGACAGCGCGGCCGGCACCGGCGGCGCGATCGCCATCCCGTTCATGATCCTCGCCGGCCTGGTGCTCATCGCGGCGATGGTCGCCGTGCCGCTCGTGTTCATGAACAAGTTCCTCGGCTTCTACTTCGAGGCGCTCACGCTCGACGGACACCGCTGCAACTACGTCGGCACGGCCGGCGGGCTGCTCAAGTCGCAGTTCCTCCACCTGTGGCTCATCCAGCTCACCTTCGGCATCTACACGCCGTGGGCGCTCGTGAACCTGAAGAAGTGGACGTACGAGAACGTCGAGGTCGGCGGTCAGCGCGGACGCCTCACCTTCGAGGGCGACGGCGGCACCCTCTTCGGCACCTACCTGCTCGGGATGATCCTCACGTACTGCACGCTCGGCATCTACGGCGCGTGGCTCGCGAACGACATCTTCGCGTTCTACTGGGAGAACACCAAGCTCGACGGCCGCGGCTTCGCCTTCAAGAAGGACCCGGGCGGCTTCCTCGGCACGTACATCCTGACGATGCTGCTCTCGTACTGCACCGGCGGCATCTACCTGCCGTGGGGCATCTGCAACCTCTTCAAGTGGGAGGCCGAGCGCGTCGCCTGAGACGGGCTCGCTCTTCGTGCATCCGCGCGTGATCCAGGGTCTCCGCCGGCTCCGTCCGGCGGTCCCTGTCCTCGCGATCGGCGCGGTCCTCGCGCTGGTTCCCTACCCCACCTGCCTCGTCCGTCTCGCGCTCGGCGTCCCCTGCCCGGCCTGCGGCCTCACGCGCGCCGGCCTCGCGCTGGCGCACCTCGATTTCGCGGCCGCGCAGCGCTTTCACCCGCTCGCGATCGCGCTCGTCGGCCTCACGATCGGCGCCGCGATCTTCGCCTTCGTCGCCGACGCGGCCGCATGGAAACGCGTGATCCCCTTCGTCACCGGGGGCGTCGGCGTCGCGCTGATCCTGGTCTGGGCGCTGCGCTTCGCCGGCCTCTTCGGCGGCCCCGTCCCGCGCTGATCGTGATCGGAATCGACCACGCCGGCTTGCCCTGACGATCGCGTGTGAGCATGAATGCGCCGATGCGCTGGACGACCCGCCCTTCCTCGTCCGCGCGACGATCACCGCTGATCCCCATCTTCCTCGGGCTGCTCCTCGTGCTCGCTCCGGCGCTCGCGCAGGCCGCCGACGACGCCCACGTCGATCCCAGCGCGGCCGTCGTCCTCCGCCTCGCGCTGATCCTCCTCGCCGCCAAGCTCGGCAGCGATCTCGCGGTGCGCATGGGCCAGCCGGCCGTGCTCGGCGAGCTCACCATGGGCGTCTTGCTCGGCAACACGAGCCTGCTCGGCCTGCACTTCTTCGACGTGTTCAAGACCGATCCGGCGATCGATCTCCTCGCGCGCCTCGGCGTGCTCTTGCTGCTGTTCGAGGTCGGGCTCGAGTCGACCGTGGCCGAGATGCTCGAGGTCGGCCTCTCGTCGTTCCTCGTCGCCATCCTCGGCGTCGTCGCCCCCTTCGCGCTCGGCTGGGGCGTCGGCGCCGTCTTGCTCCCGCAGGCGAGCGTGTACGTGCACGCGTTCCTCGGCGCGACGCTCTCGGCGACCAGCGTCGGCATCACCGCGCGGGTCCTCAAGGATCTCGGCAAATCGCAGACGAAAGAGGCGCGGATCATCCTCGGCGCCGCGGTGATCGACGACGTGCTCGGCCTGGTGATCCTCGCCGTCGTCACCGGGATGATCGCCGCGGCGGGCCGGGGCGGCGCGCTCTCGTACGCCACGATCGGCGGCATCCTCGCCAAGGCCGTCGTCTTCCTCGTCGCGTCGCTGGCGCTCGGCGTGCGCTTCTCGCCGCGCCTCTTCAAGGTCGCGGCGAAGCTCCAGGCGCGCGGCGTCCTCCTCGCCGTCGGCCTCGCGTTCTGCTTCCTCCTGGCGTGGCTCGCGGGCTTCATCGGCCTCGCCCCGATCGTCGGCGCCTTCGCCGCGGGCCTGATCCTCGAGGACGTGCACTACAAGGAGTTCACCGATCGCGGCGAGCACGGCCTCGAAGAGCTGATAGCGCCGATCGCGTCGTTCCTCGCGCCGGTGTTCTTCGTCGTGATGGGGCTCCGCACCGAGCTCGCGGTCTTCGCCGATCCCCGGGTCCTCGGCCTCGCGGGCGCGCTCACCGTGGCCGCCGTGCTCGGCAAGCAAGCCTGCTCGCTCGGCGTGCTCGGCGAGGGCGTCGACCGCCTCTCGGTCGGCCTCGGGATGATCCCGCGCGGCGAGGTCGGCCTGATCTTCGCGAACATCGGCGCGACGCTCACGCTGGGCGGTCAGCCCGTGGTGAGCCGCGAAGAGTTCTCGGCCGTCGTCGTCATGGTGATCGTCACGACGATGCTCACGCCGCCGGCGCTGAAGTGGAGCCTCGGGCGCAAGCGCGCCGCGACGCCGACCGCGCCCGTCACGCCGGGCTGAGGCCGATCGTTCGGGCTCGAACGATCTCGTTGGAGCTCAAACGTTTCGATCGGCGGGGCCGGGCGCGGCGCCCCCGAGCTCGCGGGTGATCATCCCGCCGATGGCCCCGCCGAGCGGCACCGAGATCAGGAGACCGCTGAGGATCCGCGTCGGATGAAAGACCGGATGAAGGCCGAGGTCCTGCGTCAGCACCTCGATCCCCATCAGCGCGAGCGCCGCCGGGAGCACGATCCTCAGCGTCCGCAGCGGCAGCACCGGCCAGGCGATCGCCGCGCTCAGCGACGCCCCGATCCAGATCCCTGCGCAGCGGCTGCAGAGCGGCATCGGCGTGCCGGCGATGGAGATCACCCGCTCGGGGATGCGATGACAGAGCACGCGAAATGGCAGATCGAACGCCGTCCACCAGAGGCCCGCGCCCGCCGCGCGGAGCGCCGTCGTCAGCGCGATCCACACCGTGATCGACGCGAACGACGCGCGCGCCGCGACGAGCGCGGCCCGGCGGTTCCACGGGTCCGCCATCTCAGGGCGTGCTCGGTGACCGCGCGATCAGGCCCTGCGTCGCGAGGCGGCCGAGGTGGGCCTCGAAGGTCTGCATCCCGTGCGCCGCGCCCTTGTCCATGAGCTGCTCGATGCCCGCCTCGACGGGGCCACCCGACACCGCCGCGCGCCGCAGCGCCTCGCGCACCGGCGGCGTGACCACCAGCAGCTCGACCGCGAGGACCAGGCCGCTGCCGTCGCGCTTCGGCACGAGCCGCTGCGCCACCACACCTTGCAGCACTTCGGCGAGGCGCTCGCGATCGCCCGGCGCCGCGCGCCCGAGCAAGCGGCTCACCGCGCGCCGCACGTCGAGCGCCGTCAGCCCGCCGATCACCAGGCGCCCCGCTTCGGCCACGTCGAGCGCGGCGCTCCGCGTCTCGTCGGCGTCGAGCGACGACACCGCGACCAGATCCGGATCCTGCCGCAGCGCGGCCTGGAGGCCGACGGCGAGGCTCGCCACGTCGGCCCCGACCTCGCGCTGGCTCACGCTGGCGCGGCCATCCTCGTGGAGGAACTCGATCGGATCCTCGACGGTGATCAGGTGGCGCGCGGCGGCGCCGTTCACGTGACCGACCATCGCCGCGAGCGTCGTGGTGCGGCCCTGGCCGATCGCGCCCGTGACGACCACCAGGCCGCGCCCCTGCTCCGCGAGCGCCGTCACGGCGGGCGGCAACCCGAGCTCTTCCAGCGTCGGCACCTTGCGCGGCACGCTTCGAAGCACGAGGGCGAGCGAGCCGCGCTGGCGGTAGATCGTGACGCGGAACCTGCCGACGGCGCCGGCCTCGTACGCGAGCACGCGCTCGCCCGCGCCCTCGACCCTGCCGGCGCGCCGCGGATCGGCGCCGGTGCTCGCGGTGGAGACGCCGCCGATGATCAAGCGCACGGCGGCCTCGGTGTCCTCGGGCCGGATCTTGTCGACGCGGAAGTACACCATATCGCCGCGCACGCGCGCGCCGGGCGGCTGGCCGACCTTGAGGTGCACGTCGCAGGCCTGGGCCGCGAGCGCCTTGCCGAGCAGCTGATGGAGAAAAGCCTCGGATGCGTACGGGGTCGTGCTCACCGTCCGAGCCTACACGAGGCCTCCCGGCGATCGCTATTTCGGATCGAGATCGCCGGGGACCCGCCCGGGATCGGCGTAGCCCTTCCCGGCCAGCGCCCGGGCCGCCGAGACGGCCACGACCCGGCTCTCCCGGCTCGCGTCCGCGCGCTTGGCCAGGGAAATCAGGGCCTCGAAGCACGCGCGCGTGCCCTCGAGATCGACGGCCTCGCGCTGCCGCCGCGGCTCGCCGGCGATGGCCAGGATCGTCGTCAAGAGTGCGGCCTGCCGCTCGCCCGCTGCAGACGCCAGCCGCGATCCGAGCGGGCCCAGCGCCGCCTCGGCGTCGTCGGCGTACGGCAGCGCGCGCAGCGCCGTCACCGCGGTGTCGCCGCCGTCGGCGAGTCCGTCGAGCAGGCCCGAGGCTCCCTCGACGGCCGCGAGGCGCATCGCCGCGGCCGGATCCTCGTCACGCGCGGCGACCCACCGCGCGTCGCTGGCCCGCGCGCTCGCCGCCGTCGCCGACGCGGCGGGCGCGCTGCCGATCGGCGCGGCCGCGCTCGCCGAGGGAGACGCCGCCGTCTCCCGCCGGCTCGGGCTGCACCCGACGACGAGGCTCAGCGCGGCGACGAGCGCGAGCTTCACAGCGCGACGTTGAGCGTGCGCTTGCCTTCGGTCCGCTGCTTCTGCTCGGCGTCGAGCCTGGCGTTGTACTCCTCGACCGTCCGGTTGATGTGCATCGAGCAGAACTTCGGGCCGCACATCGAGCAGAACTCGGTGGTCTTGAAGTACTCCTCGGGCAGCGTCTCGTCGTGCATCGACTTCGCGGTCTCGGGATCGAGGGCGAGCTCGAACTGCTTCTTCCAGTCGAAGGCGTAGCGGGCGCGGCTGAGCGCGTCGTCGCGATCGCGCGCGCCCTTGCGCTTGCGGGCGATGTCGGCCGCGTGCGCCGCGATCTTGTAGGCGATGAGGCCCTGCTTCACGTCCTCGGCGTTGGGGAGGCCGAGGTGCTCCTTCGGCGTCACGTAGCAGAGCATCGCCGCGCCGTGGAAGCCGGCCATCGTCGCGCCGATCGCGCTGGTGATGTGATCGAAGCCGGGCGCGAAATCGGTGACGAGCGGCCCGAGCACGTAGAACGGAGCCTCGTGGCAGAGCTCCATCTCCTTCTCGACGTTCATCTGGATCTGATCGAACGGCACGTGGCCCGGGCCCTCGATCATCACCTGCACGTCTTTCTCCCACGCGCGCTTCGTCAGCTCACCGAGCGTCGCCAGCTCGGCGAACTGCGCCGCGTCGCTCGCGTCGGCGAGGCAGCCGGGGCGCAGTCCGTCGCCGGCCGAGATCGTCACGTCGTACTTCGCGCAGACCTCCAGGACCTTGTCCCAGTGCGTGTAGAACGGGTTCTGCTGGTGGTGCTCGATCATCCACTGCGCCATGATCGAGCCGCCGCGCGACACGATGCCGGTGATGCGGTTCTTCACGAGGGGCAGGTGCTCCATCAGCACGCCGGCGTGGATGGTGAAGTAGTCGACGCCCTGCTTGGCCTGGTGCTCGAGGATGTCGATGAGATCGTCGGCCGTGAGGTGCTCGGTGTCCTTGCTGATCTGGAGCGCCTGGTAGAGCGGCACCGTCCCGATCGGCACGGGGGACACGGCGAGGATGGCCTTGCGGATCTCGTCGATGCCGCCGCCGGTCGAGAGGTCCATCACGGTGTCGGCGCCGTACTTCACCGAGTACTGGAGCTTGTTCAGCTCGCCGTCGACGTCGCTCGTCGTCTGGCTGTTGCCGATGTTCGCGTTGACCTTGCAGAGCGCGGCGATCCCGATCGCCATCGGCTCGAGGTTCAGGTGGTTGATGTTGGCGGGGATGATCATCCGCCCGCGCGCCACCTCGCTCCGCACCAGCTCGGGCTCGAGCTTCTCGCGGAGGGCGACGTAGGCCATCTCCTCCGTGAGGATGCCCTTGCGGGCGAAGTGCATCTGGCTCTGGTTGGGGCTTCCCGCGCGCTTCGAAACCCACTCGCTCCGCAGCATGGACTGACCTCTCTCGCTCGTTTCGGGCCGGGGCTGCCGGTCGTCGTGACTAGGCGCACGGGTCTAGGGCGCGGGCGCGCGCGACGCAAGCGCCTCGGGAGCCGGGTGTTCTGGAGGGGGACGACCCGTAGGTTCGAGCGCTCGGGCGACAGGCCGGGCGGAGGGGGACTTGCGGACGTGCTCGCCGAAGTGGCGACGCATCGAGATCGGGACGTGCACGCTTTCCTCGTCTCGCCGCTGCCGCGGAGAGCAAGCCATCCTCCCGAGGATGGAGCGCGCCCGTGAGGTTGGATGGTACGGATGTCCCATCGCCGCGCGCCGGGCAGCCCCGGTGGACAGCACCCGGACCGCGCGCGTAGCCTCGCGCCCAGCGTTCACCGGCACGAGCTCGCCCGAGCTGCCTTTGCCGCTCATTTTCTCGGAGGATTACCCTTGAATCACTCGACTTCGACGTCAGGAATGCTCGCTCTCTCCGCGCTCGTCGCCGCGGCGTTCGTCGCCTGCGGTGCTCCGGATCCGACGACCACGACGACGAGCGCCGGCGGCGGCACCGCGACCTCGGGCAGCGCGGTGGCGAGCACCGGGACCTCGGGCGGCGCGGTGGCGAGCACGGGGACGGGCGGCAGCGCCGTGGCGAGCACCGGGACGGGCGGCAGCCTCACGCCCGAAGAGCAGGTAGACAAGTTCTGCCAGGACGTCATCGCGCCCTTCTGCGAGGCGCTCTTCGCGTGCTGCGCCGATCCGGCGAAGCTCGACAGCGCGGGAAAGACGGTCGCTGGCTGCAAGACCAAGCTCGCCATGGAGTGCAACGCGCAGGGCGTGCCCGGGATCGTGGGCCAGCTCAAGGCGGGCAACACCGCGCTCGACGAGGCGCGGCTCGCGGCGTGCGTGTCGAGCCTGACGAGCATGAAGGCCGGCGGCGCGACGTGCGTGCGGCCTCCGTGGTTCGTGCTCCAGCTCGACTGCATCTCGGCGTTCCAGGGGATCATCCCCCCGGGCGGGGCCTGCAACCCTTTCATGCTCAGCGACCAGCAGTTCATCCCCTGCAAAGACGGTAGCTGCGATCTCGATACCTGCATCGGCTTCCTCGCCACCGGGGCCGCGTGTGATCCCTCGAAGAACGACTCCGGCGCGGCCGGCTGCAATTACGTCAACCGCGAGCTCTGCATCGGCACCGGGACCACCGGCACATGCGGCCTGCAAGGCGAGATCGGGGACCCTTGCTACGACGCGGGCAAGAACGGGGGCTTCTCCTGTAAATCGATGAGCTGCGGTCCGGGCGGGAAGTGCATCGCCCCGACCGCGGCCGAAATTTGCGTGCAGGGATGACGACACCGTGGTGCGGGCGACATCAGGCAGGATGTCTCGGGGGCCACCCGTTCCCGTTCCCGTTCCCGGATCGCGCCGCGGGAACGGGCTGACCGGAGGGCGGAGTTGCTCCCGGATCACGCTCGGTGATTTGCGCGCGGTGCGCTCAGGCGACGGGCGGCGCGGGCAGCGCGGCGGGGGCCTTGCGGGCGTGCTTGCCGAAGTGGCGGCGCATCGAGATCGGGACGAGGCGCGGGATGGTGGGATCGATGTCGTGGGCCTTCTCGAAGGCGTCGATGATCGCTTCGAGGAGGAAGTACCCTTCACCGTCCTTCTTGTCGAGGGAGCCTTGAGTCACCGTCTTGCCTGCCGAGCGGCCCGAGGCTTCGAGCTTCGTCGCACGGATCGCGGCCGCGGCGTCGGTCATCTTCTTCAGATAGGGCTCGTCGAGGCGCATCACCTTGGCGCGAGTGGCGACGGCATCTTTCTTGTGCCCGAGGAAGCGCTTTCCGATGCCGGCGAGCTGGGTGAGGCCGACGGCCAGATTCTCGGGCGGCGACGCCGTGCCCACCGCTTTGCCGATCTCCGTCAGCGTCGCCCCGTCCTTCCCCGCGACTCCGCGGAGGACGACCTCGGCCTGATCGCGCATGGTGAGCCCTGCCTTGAAGGCCAGCTGTGCCGAGACATCGCGAGTCGCGGTGGATATTTCGGCGTGCACGCCGCGCCCCTCGTGCGCGGCCAGCATCGCTTCGAGCTCGATCGCATGATGAACCGCGACCGAGAGCAGCTCGGCAGAGAAGCCGCGAAGGTGATCCTTCTGCTCGTCCGTGGCCCCTGTCCAGACGTCGTAGGCAGTGCTGTAGAGTCGGCGATCGTCGGTGAGAAGACGTGGTGTGGCGAAGTCCTGTCCGAGCTTGACCAGCTCCGCGTCGGTGGAGCCTTCGAGGAGCGCTTCGAGGAGCCCGGCGTCTGGTTTTCCCAGCGCCTCGGCGAGCGAAGGGAGGGTGTGGGCGGGCGCGGGTGCGAGGTCTTGTTCAACAACGGGTTTGGGCATGGCGCGAGCCTATCCGGGCGGTTGACGGTTTCCACACAATTCGTGCCGCGGCGCACTGACGCGGCGCCAAGTGGTTGAATTGCTGCGCGTTTCATCGACCGGGCGGGTCCAGTACGGGGGCGCCCTGGGTTTTGATGGATCCGCCCCGCGTTTCGATGGGCCCGCCCCAGGATCTAGCGGATCCGCCCCCAGGGAGGAGGGATCCGCCCCCGGATTTCTGACCTCCGCCCCTGCCGAGCGGGCGTCCGCCCCTGCCCTCGGAGCGTCCGCCCGAGCATCTGGACCCCCGCGCGCCCTGGCAACCGACGGTGCTAGACGGACCGGCCCGAAGCCTTCGGGCATGCCGAAAGTGACGCGACGATCTGGGCGCGGGCGGAGGCCATGGCGAGGTTCTCCTTGCCGATTTGCGGGGATCGGCGGAGCATCGCGGCGTGTTGGGACGGATCGCGGATGTCGGGAGTCGGGCTCGGCGTGGCCGGGGCGCGCACACGAGGGTGCCTCGGCAGGTCTGTCGAGCTGGGTGGGTTCGAGCTCGGCAGGTCGGCCGACTGCTTGTTAGACCGGAATCCACCTGGAGCCCCGCGACAGGCTGAGGCGATGGACCTCGCCGACGACAGAGTGGCCGTTCCTCGCGCTGGAGTGGCACTGCCAGATTCTAGTGAAAGTGGATCGTCGATCTGGTAGCCTCCCGCCGAACACTCCGGAATCGGTCACGATGACGGGGTTGCCGGTTAAGGTAACTGACGCGGAGGGTTTACGCGATGTCGCAGAAGAACGCTGACGATCCCAACGGACGGTGGAGGACGATCAACACGCTGGCGGAATCTGGACAAGGCTGGTTGTTCATCGTAGAAGACGAAACACGACAGCTTGCTGGCCAGTTTGTGAAGAAGGTTCTCAAGAACCCCAAGCGGTTGAATCGCTTCCAGCGGGAGATCAGCGTAACCAGAGCTCTCGCGGCTTCCGGGCTCGACGTCGCTGCGGTCGTTGAGGAAGACTTGACTGGGAAGCGGCCCTATTACGTCTTGCCGTATTTCCCCGATGGAGACCTTAGGAGACTCCTCCAAGGCGGAACCTTCGTGGGAAAACTCGAACACTCTCTTCGCTTTTTGGAGAACCTGTACAACCTGCTTCGGGCCGTGCAGGAAACAGTTGCACATCGCGATCTCAAACCCGAAAATATACTCATCAAGCCGACTGGTGAGCCGGTTCTCTGCGATTTCGGTCTGTGCGTCACACTCTGGGACGAGAGCAGCACTGAGCGCATCACCGCGGACTTGGAGCAACTCGGATCGCGTCACTATATAGCACCAGAGGCGCTCCAGGGTCTCAGAGCAGTCGCGAATCCAGTTGCGCTGGACGTGTACGCATATGGGAAAATCGCCTATGAAATGGTCTCCGGGCGACAACTTCCGGGGCTCGCGCTTCCAGTGGGCGAGTATGACCTCGCCATCGAATATGCAGGGGTCGAATGGCGAATCTGGGTCGGTGTAATTGCCGACCTGGTCGCCCATGATCCCGTGCAACGAATGCTCATCTGGCATCTCCTTCCGCGTGCCTTCACCTTGATCCGGAAAGCCATCGACGGTGAACTTAAGAATGATGACCCGGACTGGGTAGCGCTCCGCCGAACAAACCCGGGGAAACAGCGCGAATTGGAGGAACTCTGTCAACGATTGCGTCATGCCGCAATCGAACCGGATGTGCTCTCAATCGACGCGGGATTCAGACAAGCTTCTACGTGTGCCGCCAAGATGATCGCGAAAGAATTCGAAGGGGACTCGTTGAATTCTCTTCGAACGGGATCACCGGCGAAATACCAGTGGTTATTTGAAGTACAGGACGCCTTCTTGTCGGCCGCGGGCGAACTCCGAAAGGTGGCAACGGAACTCGACACGAATCTTATTCGAGTTGTGAGGCTGTTCAATCATAAGAAGGGCGTGCACTCCTCGAATGATCGAGTAGACTTGAGCTACATCTTGGGACGAGTACACGGTCACTCCAGTGGAGCCCTGCTTCCTCATCTGGACATGGATCAACAAGCCGCGGACGCGAGATTGATTCCATGTCACGATGCCGTGATTGCCGACAGTCTCATTTCGCCCTTGCTGAAAATATATCTCCATGCGAGACAGGGATTGGGCGCCGTGGTGGAGGCCATCCGGGTCGCGTTGGATCAAGCAAGAGCGTCCGAAACTTCCCGGTGACCTCAGTTCTGCGATATGCGAATTGGCGACTCGGGGCTGGGCGTCAAGGCGTGGCCCGCACTCGGTCTAACTCCGCGTTGCAGCGGTCGAGCGCCGCCTCTGGACCTCCGAAGCGTCGTGGTCGCAGGCAGCCAGCGCTCGTGCCTCGCGCTGGCTGCCCATGCTGCGGTGAGAGATCGTGGAAGCGGCGCTCGCCGCTGAACGCGAAGCCGTTGGGCGGACCTATCCGGTCCGCGTGTTTGTGCACCCTGGCACAAAGTTTGGTCGGCGAGCCGCACTCGGCGCCGCAAGGAATACCCGATGACTCAACAAGGCGCATCGAAACTTGTCTGGACCGGGCCGTTCGCGATACGGGACTTGCTTACTCGGTGCCTTGACGACGCCCACCCGTGGCCGCCGGGGGCGCAAGCAGTCTATCTTGTCTCGAAACTTCCCTGGACTGGCCACCCGACCGCAGTGGCGAGTCCGCTGTACTTCGGCGGCAACACGGGGCGTGGGCAGCGCTTTTGCACTCGAGTCGGCGACTTGATCGCCGACATGTTCGGGTTCTGGGATGGCGGCTCTGGACATCACAGCGGTGGTCAATCGCTCTACAAATGGTGTAAGAAGGAAGGGGTTGCTCCTGGCGACCTGTTCCTTGCCTGGGGCACGTGTACCCCATGGTGTGGACGATGTTCGGAGGGCAAGCTCGCGCGAGATCTTGCGCCCGATTGGTCACAGCGAAGTCATCTGGGGCTGCTCAACAGAAATCGACCGCCCGTATGTTCGATCCACGCACCCAAGTGAGTCGACGAGGTTCGCCGTGGCAATTTCGCTGACCTATCTCTCGGAATCCATCTTCGCAGCGATGGTGAACAGGAAGCGAACGGCGTTTCTGTCACTTGCGGGACTGTCAGAGCTCTCTGATCCTAGTTTCGTTGAGAACACTCCAGACATCGCATCGTATGAGGTTCAACTCGCCCCAGCAGGAAAACGGTCGTTCGACGGCGCCAGCCGGGTAGATACCATCGTTCGGCTTCGGCCCGGCGTTGGAGCCGCCTTCGAGTTGAAGCTGGGAACGACCCGGCTTACCCAAACTCGCATCGACGAGGAATGGCTCACTCCCTGCGAGCCTTCGCATGCCGGCCGCCGATGGAGGGGCAATATGATGGCGATCCTCGAGAGAAAGTTTTCCGAGGCCGTCGACGACGACTTGGTTGCTCTCGTCGACAAGGAGCGTATCGTGCTGGCCAGGCAGTGGTTTGTTGTCGCGAGAAAGAAGGTTGTGGCATCGTGGATTGCAGCTCCGCCAAGCTTCAGCAAGAACGTCCGTTTCCTAGCGTTCGAGGATGTTGTTGATGTCTTCGGTGGCAAGTCTGCGTTTAATGCGCTCGTGCGAGAGATGCTCGACTTCGATTTCTATCGTGAGTGGGTAGAGAATGAGTCGCCGGCCGGCCCCTGATGGAGATAAACAATGTCCAAGAACGAAACTGAAGCACTAGTTCCGCTCGCCAGAAATTTGGCCATGTTTCAGCATGCCGGATAAGGGCTGGCTCATGATCGACTCCACCCCCTGGGCGAACCGGCCGCACGTTGGCCGACCTACGGTCCCGCTCGCTCTATCGGCTGGACAGCGG